>CALPYF020000034.1 GCA_943327755.2 Deinococcus hopiensis KR-140 | reverse complement strand
TCCGGAAGCTCTGCAACCACGCGATCGTCCGCTCGACCTTCCAGCGCCGCTTGAAGCGGCGCAGGGGACGGCCATCCTGCGTCTTCCGACGATTTCGTCGATTGGGCGCGATCATCTTAATGCCCAGCGCAGCCAACTCCGCATCGAGACCATCGCTGTCGTACGCTTTGTCCCCGATTAGCCGTTCTGGGAACAGCATCCCGAACGAGGCGTCCAGAGTGTCCTGCACGAGTGTCACTTCCGCAGGACAGGCACTGCAGGTGTGCACTGCGAGCGGCATGCCGCTCGCATCCACCATGATCATGATCTTGGTGCCTTTGCCTTTCTTGGTGGGGCCGACATCCGCGCCCCTTTTTTCGCGGCACTGAAGGTGCCGTCAATGAAGGCTTCCCGGAGATCCAGGAGCGCGTACTCCTCGCTGAGTTCGGAGAGTGCTGTGAGGATGGTCAGGAAGACCTGCCGTTCAACCCACTCCTGGAATCGGTCGTGGCAGGTGGTCTTGGGTGGGTACTCCCCTTTTGGCAGGGCAGCCCATTGCGCTCCAGTGCGCAGCACCCAGAGGATGCCTTCGAGCACCTCGCGATCGGAGCGGCGTGGTCGACCACGGGTGGTGCGCGTGGTGGGTGGTGGGATAAGAGGTGCAAGGACGGCCCATTGGGCATCGCTCAGCCGCATTGGCAGAGTGTGCCGCCCAGATGGGCGCCACACTGTCATCCAATTTCCGGATGACCTCTACAGGGAGAATCACCGATGTACAGAGGCGGAGACCCGTAGCTTCGGAATAATACGGGCGCAATACACCTAATCAGGTGTGCAGGCTCACGGCTGTGTGTAAGACGCCAGTATCACGTTCAGAGCGATACTTGACGCACGATGTTGCGACCTCAAAGTCAATTACCACTGAATCTGCACAGGCGGGCACGCACTGATAGGTCCGATGACGGATTTACGGTGATTGAGTTGCTTGCCGTCGTGGCTATTGTCGGCATTCTCGCTGGCATCGCCGCCCTCAACGTCGGCCGACTCCGGCAACCTGCCGATGAAGCCGCGCGCGCCCTGAACAGCACCTTGAGCGTCGCGCGCGCCCGTGCAATTTCCACGACCAGCGCCGTTCGTGTCCAGCGACTCGAGTCCAGCAAGCAGTACACCGTGCAGACTGCGGCGACCTGTGGCGCCACAACCTGGACCAGCCTGCCAACGCTCACGTTTACGCTCCCTATAGACGTCACCGTCAACCAGCCTGCCACAAAATGGACTGCCTGCTTCACCAGCCGGGGGGTGCTGGATGAAGCCGCCGCGCTCCCCAGCGTGACCATGACGGATCAACGGGCGCGCAGCCGGACCCTGACGGTCTATACGGGCGGCGCTCTGGAGGTCAAATGAACCGCACTGAAGGCTTCACGCTGATCGAAACTCTGGTCACTATCAGTGTCATCACGATTGGGATCATGGGGATCCTTGCCCTCATGTCAAGTGTGTTTAGCGTCAATCAGAAGGCCGATACGCAGGGGCAGGCAGTCCAACTCGCGCAGCGTGAATTCGATGCGCTCAAGCGGACCGCCCTGTCATACATTCCCGCGACCGGCACCGCCGACAGCACAGTGAACTACAACGGCCGTGACTTCATCGTCCGGAAACGGTACTGCGTGACGGCCGCGTACTGTAATGCCGACCAGCGCAGCGTCCAGCTGGACATCCTGATGGGCAATACGGTCATGTTCACCGGGGAAACTGTCCTGACGGAACTGAGGGCCAAATGACCACTGCGCGCGATGGATTTACCCTGACGGAACTCCTGATTGCCATGGCCGTCGGTGGCATCATCATGGCCGCCCTCCTTCAACTGGTGCTTTCCACGCAGCGGCTCTACCAGTCCGACTCTGCCCGCACCACCGTCAATCAAAACGCGACGGTGGCACTCACAGCGATGACCAATGACCTCCGGCAGGCGGGAGAGCGCCTGACCCGTGATTTCCCAGCACTGAGTGTGGACGGAGCGGCTGGCGCGGAGCGAGTCACGATGCGCCGTAGCGTCCTTGACGCTGTACTTCCCGTCTGTAAAGACGTCAAGGGTGGAACGGCCACTGACGTCGTCTTCATCTCCAAAAAGGGCGGCGGGGGAGGCAGCCTGCCGCCCAACTGCAAGGATTCCTCGGCGGAGGTGGGCTTCAACGAATGGATCGCCTACCGGAAAGCGCAGGGCGGAAAAGTCGATGCGTTCATCTTTGACCCGGTCACCGGCCAGGGCGAAATGTTCACCTATGACGCTGAAGACGGTTCGGGGCAGCACATTCACCGCAGTGGGGGCAAATGGCTCAACGACTATCCCGTCGACAATAAACCCCGCGTCTACATGATGGAACAGGTCTCCTACCAGCAGAGCGGGACGTACCTCATGCGGCAGGTGGGCAATGAGCCCGCAATTGCCTACCTGCCCGGCGTAACGAGTTTGGATATCCGTCCTATCGTCCTCAACGCAGCCGGCGCGGAAACAACGGTCACCGGGCCATTTCCAGCAGCGCCGCTCTCCTGGAAAGACCTCTACAGGCTCGATATCGTGCTGACTGCCCAGCAGCGGGCAGGTTCACAGGCCGTGACGCGGACCTACACCTCGTCTTTCGTCCCGCGCAACGTATTTTCAGAGGACCGCTGAATGAACACATCCAGAACCCCTCACGGCCGGAGCGGGCAGACGCCCTGGGTCAATGGCTACATCCTCATCAGCGCCCTGCTGGCAATGACCATGCTGATGCTGCTCGCCACGGCGTACATGTTCACCAGTATGAATTCTCCTCGAACCGTCAAGGCCAATTCCAACAGCCTCGCCGGCTTCATGGCAGCTGAAGGCGGCGTCAACCTCAGGGCCACACTCATCCGGAGTAAATTCGTCGCTTTCGAGCGGCCGTCTGGCAAGAGTGTGTTCGACGCGAAAGACTGCGCAGCCGGCGCGGGTGACTTCGTCTGCGTTACCTATCCCATCGGCGGCCGGAACGTCACGACGTTCGTCTATGAAACCACCAAAAAGGACGCCAGTGGCAACCTGGTCGAGTTTGGCACCGTAGCGCCCGGGGAAACGTACGCCGGGCTGAGTTACCAGCAGTACGCCTACCGGGTCGTGAGCAGTGCCGTCAAGGACAACCTGACTGAAGCGAACGTCGAAATGGAATTTCAGAGCCGCCTCGTACCGCTCTTCCAGTTTGCGGCGTTCTATACGGATGACCTCGAAATCAACCCCGGGGCGGCCATGACCCTCAACGGTCGTGTCCATACCAACAAGGATCTGTACCTGTCTCCCGGAGTATCACTGAACATTACAGGGCAGACGACCGTCGGCGGCGATATCCGCCGTCAGCGTAAGGACGTCAACACCTGTAACGGCGGAACGCTGACTTTTGCTGGCAAGGCGGCGCCGCCGTGCTACACCAATCCCATCACGGACGCCCAGCTCGCGGCCTTCGGTGGAGACGTCAAAGCGCGGCAGCCCGTGCTGACTGTTCCGAAACTGGATACCCTCGCGCCGGACCGGACCGGGACCAACGGCAACGAAATGTGGTCCAAGGCCGATGTCCGTATCGTCTGGAATACGAGCACCAACAAACCCACGGTGCAGCGGGCGGACGGCAGCCTGGATACGACCGCCACGAACGCTCTACAGGACTGCGGGGCCGTCACCCTTTCGAACACCATGTTCGATTCGCGGGAAAACCGGAATATCGAGATGATGGACGTCAATCAGGCCAAGTTGATGGCGTGCATTCAGAGCAGCGAAAAGTTCACGGCGAACGACGGTAAGGTTCTGTCCATGAGTGACACCACGGGTGGGGGACTCGCGCTGCATTTCAGCTTCGAGCCGGAAGGTACGGTCCCCAACCGGTACGGTGTCCGCATGCAGAATGGCCGCGTACTCGGACCGGTCGGCGGTCCGCAGCCCAAGGGACTGAGTGTCGCCACCAACCAGCCGCTGTACGTTCAGGGTGACTACAATGCGTCCGGTAACGTTGCGGCCAGTCTCATGGGCGATACGATCAATGTACTGTCCAACGCCTGGGTTGACGGGATCAAAACGTCCAAGAACAACAAGGCGGCCATCGCCCTGCCCACCGAAATTCATGCAGCGTTCCTTGGCGGTACGGACAAGACTGCGACCGGTAACTACAACGGCGGCCTCGAGAACTATCCCCGGCTCCATGAAAACTGGGCGGGCGTGCCGTTCACTTATGTCGGCAGCTTCGTCTCGCTGGGTGAACCGCAGAAAGCGCAGG
Source organism: Deinococcus hopiensis KR-140 (assembly GCA_943327755.2). GTDB lineage: Bacteria > Deinococcota > Deinococci > Deinococcales > Deinococcaceae > Deinococcus > Deinococcus hopiensis_A. Next base: position 42,440 of record CALPYF020000034.1, on the reverse strand, counting down.
GGGACTGGAGCAAAGCGGTCTACAGTGCCGCGACACGCATCTGGTCATACGACACCAACTTCAACTCAGCCGACAGGCTGCCGCCGCTGACCCCCCGGTTCGTATACCTGCGTCAGCTCTTCTTCGCCCGCGACTTCTGACTGCTGTCACAGGGGTGCGGCCAGCGGCGGTTTAGCCCACCACACCGAATTGCGGCTCAACATATTCGAGTACGTCGTCCTGGCCAGCACCGGAGTGCTGGCCAGCTTACTCTCAAGGACAGGGCGGCCCTTCCATCTCCGCTGCCTTACCGCTTATTTACGAAGTCCAGTGCACGATCCACCCCCACACGCTGGCACAGCGCGCGAGCTTCCCGGGCCGTCACGCGTGGCAGGCGTACGTCCCAGCCGGGTTCAGGTATCGGATGTTCCCTTGCGGACGCTCCTGCTGGCTGCCTTTTTTCGGGTCTGGGTCGCGCCTTCCGCGGTCCTGCGGTTGCGGGACACTGCGCTCTCATCAGGGATCCGCTCCCGCGCCGGCCGGGCTTTCTTCGCCGTCCAGGTTCCCTGCAGGACCGCGTCCGCCTGCGCGGCGTCCAGGTCAGCGGGGATCACCGCCGGGGGCAGCGGCACGCTCTGCCCGCCCCGCACGAGGTGCGGCCCGCTGCCCGTCGCGCGCAGGCGCGTGCCTTCCAGGTGCGGGAGCGGCAGGGACGGCGCGTCCCGGGACGCCCGGCGGATCGTCTGCGACAGGCCCTCGGTCCAGAAGCGCGTCAGGTACGCCACCCGCGTGGTGCCGCCAGCGGCCACGTCGTCCAGTCCGGCCTCCATGGTCGCCGTGAAGTCCTTCTGCATGACCTCCGGCACCTGCCGCGCGAGGTACGTCGCCACGAGCAGCCCCACGGCGGTCACGGCCAGGTGCCGGCCCGTCAGGCGGACGTACTCCCGCGTCTGGAGCGTCGCGAGCGTCTGCGCGTACGTGCTGGGCCGCCCGATCCCGGCCTTCTCCATGGCCTGCACCAGCGTCGCCTCGGTGAAGCGGGTCGGCGCCGACGTCTTCTTGCCTTCCGGCGGCCGGGCCTTCAGGGGCACCTGCTGCCCCGGCTGCAGAGGCGGGAGCCGCTGGTCGTCCGGCTCGGCGTCCTCCTCCTGGAGAAGCTGCAGGAAACCCGGCTCCTTCAGGACGCGGCCCTGCGCGCCCAGGGTGGCCGCGCCGCAGGTCAGGGTCACGGCCGTCCGGTCGAACACGGCGTCGGTCATCTGGGAGGCCACCGTGCGCTGGTAGATCAGGGTGTACACCTCCAGATCGGCGCCACTCAGGCCTGCGGCGTCCGGGGCCCGCCAGGTCGTCCCGGCAGGCCGGATCGCCTCGTGCGCCTCCTGGGCGGTCCGGTTGCGGGTCGCGTACTGCCTGGGCTGCGCGGGCACGGCGGCCGGGCCGAACAGGCGCGTGGCCTCCCGGCGCGCCTCGCTCAGCGCCTCGTCCGACAGGGCCGGAGAGTCGGTGCGCATGTACGTGATGAAGCCCCCCTCATACAGCCGCTGGGCGGTGTCCATGACCTGTTTCGCGCTGAGGTTCAGCCGCCCGCCCGCCTGCTGCAGCGTGCTCGTGATGAAGGGCGGCGCGGGCCGCGAGCGGGTCTCCGTGACCTCCACCGCGCTGACGGTGGCCTCCCGGCCGTCCAGGTAGGCGCTCAGGGCGCGGGCCTGCTCGTCCGTCATCTCCAGCACCTGCACGCCGCCCTTCAGCGCGCCGCCCTGCGTGTAGTCCCCGGCCCGCGCGATGGGGCGCCCCTGCGGGAACTCGCTGCTGCGCACGTGCGTGACGGTCGCCGTGAACTTCGGGCGGGTCAGGACGTCCGCGCGGATCGACCAGAACGTCGCGGGCGTGAAGCGCATGCGGGCCATCTCCCGCTGCGCGGCGAGCATCAGCGCCGCGCTCTGCACGCGACCCGCGCTGAGTTTCCCCCCCACGCTGCCCCACAGGAGCGGACTGACCCCGTACCCCACCAGCCGGTCGATGACCCGCCGGGCCTCCTGCGCCGCGACGAGGTGCAGGTCCAGCGGCCGGGTGGCCCGCAGCGCGGCCTGCAGGGCGTCCCCGGTGATCTCCGTGAACACCATCCGCACCGGCTGCGCCACCCCGAGCAACCGGCTGAGGTGATACGAGATCGCCTCGCCCTCACGGTCCATGTCGGACGCGAACAGCACCCGGTCGGCCTTCGCCGCCAGCTGCCGCAGGTCCCGGACGGTCGCCTGCTTGCCGGCCGGCACGACGTAGATGGGCGCGAACGTCTCCGGATTCACCCCCAGGTGCGCCCACGGCTCGGCCCGGTACCGCTCGGGAATCTCCGCCTTCGAGCCCGGCAGGTCCCGCACGTGCCCCAGCGACGCGCGCACCGTGAACCCCGCCCCGAGCAGCCCCGCGATCTTGCGGGCCTTCGCGGGACTCTCGACAATCACCAGGGTCGCCATGCCGCCCAGACTAACGGGAGGCGGTGAGGCCGCTGGTCACAGCGGTATCCAGTTTCATTGAAGGGCCAACACCACGCCCTTCAATTCCACGTCCAACCGCTGGTGTTATCAGGTGCTCGCTCCGCTCGTTCAGGCGTATTACTTCTGAATGCTGCTGGTCAGATCAGCGCGCGGCCGGCCGGGAGCCGCGCTAGCCTGCGCGGCGTGACCCGCCCGCCACCCGACCTGATGACCCGCCTGCGCGCCCGACTGCGCGGCGAGATCAGCACCGAGATCCTCGAGGCGTACCAGCGGGCCGGGGCGAGCATCCACCCCATGCTGGACGAGGCCGAATCGCGGCGCTTCATGTTGCGCGGCACCGACCGCTCCTGGTGGGATCAGCCCCGGCATGAGCAGCTGGCCACCCTGTGCCTGTGGAACGCGTTCATCCTGCAGACGCTCGGCGACACGCTGCTGGAAGCGGACGCGGCGGCCGACCTGGACACGGTCGGCTTCGCGCCGCGCGTCACGACCGATCAGGCGCGGGCCTACTACGCGCAGGTCGCCGTCTGGCTCGAACGCAGCGTCCTCGCGCAGCGTGACCCGGCCTACGACCTGAATGTCGCCCTCCCGGTGAACCTCCCCGACTGGTCACCGGCCGAACCATGCCCGCGGGAGCATCTCGCGGCGCTCATGGCCGCCCTCGAACGGGCGCAGGCGCACCTGACGGGCGTGATGGTGGCCTTCGACGCCCAGCCGGTCCTCCCGGCGCACGCGGCGCACGCCACGCGCCTGCGCGCCCTGTTCGCGTCCACCGAGCTCGAAAGCCGCGCCCTGACGCAGATGTACGCCCCGAACGCCTCGGCCGAACTGCACGAACTGATTGAGGACCGGACCCGGAACCTGATGGCCGACATCTACCGCCTGGGGCAGTGGCTGTCCATGCCCATCTTGACGACCGCCGAACCGGCATCGGCGCTGGACCGGACCCCAGCCGCGCCTCCGCCCCCCAGGGCAGCGGCACCTGCCGCGAGCCCGGCGCCCCCCCCATCCCCAGCCGCGCCCCCGGCGACGCCCGCAGCGGCCCCGGACACGCCTGGCCGGTGGCTGAAAGAGCCGTGGTGCGGCTCCGACGTCCGCATCCGCGACCAGCTCAGGCGCGACCCGCGCGCCGTACGCGCCCTCACCCGCTTCTGGCAGGCGCTCAAGAACCCAGGCGAGGCGCTGGCCCTGCTGAGGGAAGCCGAACGGTATTACAGCAGCGCCACCGCGGATCTCACGTACGCCACCCGTCCGGACGGGACGGCCCTGGGACACAGTGACGAGCCGCCCTACGCGCCGATCTACCGCGCCGTGAACACCTGCGAGATCGGCGTGTTCACGGTCAACCCGGGCGACGAGTTCACGCTGCTGCGGCGCGGCGCGCACCTCACCGTCGTGACCGGCCGGTTCGACTCGACTCCGGAACTCATCACGGGCGCTCCGGAGCGCCCGTGACCTTCCCATACCTGCACCCGGTGTCCTTCATCAGTGCGGCCCTGCTGGTCGCTGTGGGCCGCGTCCTGTACCGCCGCTCAGCGGACCAGCAGATCATGGCCCTGTACACGGTCGGCTGTGGCGGTGCATTCGCCGTCCTGATGGCCGTGCCGGTGGTGTTCAGTGTCGCGGCCCTGTACACCGATCCGGGCCGCAACGGCGTCATCAACGTGCTGCTCGCGCAGATCACGACCCTGCCCCTCTACCTCGCGGCCCTGATCGCGACCGACGGCAGCGGCACCCGGCGCGAACGGCTCGCCCGCCCCCTGAGCGGGTACCGCCCAGCGCGACTGGTCCGCGAAGGCCCGGCGGCCAGGACGCGCCCGAACCGGCCCTGGAGCGCCGCGCTGCTGCTCTGCGTGCTGATGTGCGCCGTGTTCGGCGTGCGCTTCGGCGAGCACCTGCGCGCCCGGACCCTGGTGGCCGATCAGGCGGGCAACGTGGGCCCCGTGACCGTGCTGAACGCCGAGGGGGCGCAGGTCGGCCGGATTCCCAGCGCGGGCCTCCTGCGTCCCGGCGAGAGTGTCTGCCCCAGCATCCCCGTCACCTTCACGGCGCCGGACGGCACGCGCATTCCACTGCAGATCGAGACGAACAGCGGGGACACGCTCCCGTCCTGGTCCGCGGGCAACATCATCGAGAACTCGTGGGTGTGCGACCTGTACGCGAACGAGCCGCTGACGGCACGCCTGCCCGACGCGCTGCGCGCCACCTGGACGGGCGCCACGCCACCCTCCGGGAACTGACCACGGCCGCCGCCCCGGCGCCCCACCTCACGTCTGGTGGGGTGGGGAAGCGCAGCCCCCTCCTGCGCCTCCCCACCCCCGCGCGGCCGCCTTTACACACCCAGGTAGCGCTGCACGGCGTGGGCCGGCGTGTCGGCGGTGGCGCCGGTCTCGACGATCCGGCCTTTTTGCATGACGTAGTAGCGGTCCGCGAACGACCACGCGAAGTCCAGGTACTGCTCGACGAGGAGGACGGCGACGCGCAGGTCCGTGCGGATGCGCCGGAGTGCCGATTCGATGTCCTGCACGACGCTGGGCTGGATGCCTTCGGTGGGTTCGTCCAGCAGCAGGTAGCGGGGCTGGGTGACGAGGGCCCGTCCGATGGCGACCTGCTGTTGCTGGCCGCCCGAGAGGTTCCCGGCCTTGCGGCCGGCCAGGTCGCGGCAGATGGGAAACAGGTCGTACACGAGTTCGGGAATCTCCCGCCGGGTGACCGGTCGGCCCGAGAGGGCCGGGAAGCCCATCAGGAGGTTCTCCTCGACGGTCAGGTGCCCGAAGAGCCCGCGGCCCTGGGGGACGTACGCCAGGCCGCTGCGGGCGCGCGTGAATGCCGCGGCCTGCGCGATGGGCGCGCCGTTCAGGTGCACGTGCCCGCCGGTGACCGGGTGCAGGCCCGTGATGGCGCGCAGCAGCGTGGTCTTGCCGACCCCGTTGCGGCCGATCAGGGTGACGGCCTCGGCGTCGGCGACGGTCAGGTCGATGCCGAACAGGACGGGGCTCTGTCCGTACGCGGCGGTGACGCCGTCAAGCCTGAGCATGCGCGGCCTCCCTGGGTCGGCCCAGGTAGATTTCCATGACGGCCGGATCGGCGCGCAGGGTGGCGAGGTCGCCCTCGCGGAACACCTGACCCTGGTGCAGCACCGTGACCGGCGCGTTCAGGAGGTCCACGAAGTGCATGTCGTGGTCGATGACGAGCACCGTGTGCCGGCCCGCCATGGTCTGGATCAGGGCGGCGGTCTGCGCGGTTTCCTGCGCGGTCATGCCGGCGGTGGGTTCGTCCAGCAGCAGCAGGCGCGGGTCGGCCGCGACGACCATGCCGATTTCCAGCCACTGCTTTTCCCCGTGGGCGAGCGCGGCGGCGGGGATGGCCGCGCGGCCGGTCAGGCCGGTCAGGTCCAGCAGCTCGTCGGCGCGCGTCTGCTCGGCCGGGGTGGGGGGCCGCAGGATGCTCAGCACGCCCTTGTCGCGCCGGGCCGCGAGGAGGAGATTCTCGCGCGCGGTCAGTCCCTCGAGGACGCCTGGCGCCTGAAATTTACGGCAGATGCCGAGTCCGGCGACGCGGTGCTCGGGCAGGCGGGAGATGACCCGGCCGGCGAAGCGCACCTCTCCGCTGTCGGGACGCACCTTGCCGATGATCGTGTCGAGCAGGGTGCTCTTACCCGCTCCGTTCGGGCCGATCAGGACGCGCAGGTGGCCCGGCGGCACCTGGAGACTCAGGTTCGTGAGGGCTTTGAAGCCGCCGAAGGCGACGGTGACGCCGCGCACGTCCAGCAGCGGTTCGGTTCGTTCAGAGGGCATCGCTCACCTCACGGGGGACGGGGGACGGGGCGGCCGGCTGGAGGGGCGGCTGGGGCGCGCGCGGCCGGCGTGCGAGCAGCCCGGCCACGCCCTGGGGCAGGACGAGCACGACGAGCACGAACAGGGCGCCCATGACGTACAGCCACGCGTCGGGGGCCGCGCTGGAGACGCGGTCCTTGGCGAGTTGCCCGAGGACCAGCCCGGCGGCCGAGCCGAGCAGACTGGCGCGGCCGCCGAGGGCGACCCACACGACGAGTTCGAGACTGAACGCCGTGCCGATCATGGCGGGTGAGATGGTGCCCAGGTGCAGGGTGTAGAGCGCGCCGGACACGCCGGCCAGCAGGCCGCCCAGCATGAACGCCGCGATCTTGAACGCGGCCGGGTTGAACCCCAGGAACCGCGTGCGGTTCTCGTTGTCGCGGATGGCGGTGAGCACCTGCCCGAACGGGGTGCGCAGCAGCGCCGCCGTGCCGCCCAGCGCGAGGGCCACGGCGGCCAGCGTCACCCAGTACAGGCCGCGCGTGGTCCCGGGGCTGCGCAGGTCGATGCCCAGGAACGTCTGGAAGTCCGTGATGCCGTTCGTGCCGCTGGTCAGGCCCTGCGCGCCGTTCAGCCACGTCACGAACGCCAGCAGGAGCGCCTGCGTGATGATGCTCACGTACACGCCGGTGATGCGGCGGCGGAACATCAGCCACGCGACCAGCCCGGCGGCGGCGGCCGGCAGGGTCAGCACGGCGAGCAGCGTCAGTGGCGCGCTCGCGAACGGCGCCCAGAACCACGGCAGGCGCTCCACGCCGTTGTACACCATGAAGTCGGGCAGGTCGCCGGGCGGGGTCGCGGTGAGTTTCAGGTGCATGGCCAGGGCGTACCCGCCCAGCCCGAAGAACAGGCCCTGGCCGAGGCTCAGGATGCCCGCGCGGCCCCAGACGACCGTCACGCCGACCGCAGCGACCGACAGGGCCAGCACCCGGCCCAGCAGGGTCAGCGGGTACGCGCCCAGGTACAGCGGCGCGAACGCCAGGATCAGCAGCAGTGCCAGCGTGACGAGCGCGCCCGGTGACGGTTTCACGCGTCCTCCAGGGCGCGGGACGTCGTGGGGATCAGGCCGCGCGGCTTCCACTGCAAGAAGGCCACGACGAGCAGGAGCAGGGCGGCCTGGGCGAGGCTGACACTCGTGAAGCCCTCGGCGAGCGCCGTCACGAAGCCCAGCAGGACGGCTGCGGCGGCGCCGCCCAGCACGCTGCCCACGCCGCCGACCACGACCACCAGGAACGCGTTGACGATGTACGCCGCGCCCACGGTGGGGTTCACGGGGGCGATCAGGGCGAGGCCCACCCCGGCGACGCCCGCCACGCCCGCTCCGAGCGCGAAGACCAGCAGGTCGAGCGCTCGGGTGTTCACGCCGAGGGCGGCCGCCATCTCGCGGCTTGCGTTCACGGCGCGGACCTGCATCCCGAACCGGGAGCGGTTCAGCAGCCACCACATGCCGCCCAGGACTGCTAGTGCCAGCGCGATCACGAACAGGCGCACGAGTGGCAGGGTCACGTCCCCGACCGTCAGGGCGCCGCTGAGCCACGTGGGGGCCGTGACGGGCACGCCGGTGCTGCCGAACAGGTGCCGCGCGGCCTGCTGGAGGATCAGGCTGATCCCGAAGGTGGCCAGCAGGGTGTCGAGGGGCCGGCCGTACAGGCGGCGGATCACGGTGAATTCCATCACGGCGCCCAGCAGCGCCGAGCCCAGAAAGGCCAGGGGAAACGCCACCCACAGGTAGCCGTCGCCCAGTGTCGGACCGGCCCACTGCGCCGCGAGGTACGTCAGGTACCCGCCGACCATCAGGAATTCACCGTGCGCCATGTTGATGACGCGCATCAGGCCGAAGCTCAGCGCGAGGCCCAGCGCGGCGAGCAGCAGGATCGACGCGACGGACAGGCCCGTGAACAGCTGCCCGGCAATAAACGTGAAGTCCATTGGAGTCCCTCCAGACGTTCGGGAATGACAGTGCGCGGCGGGACGCGGCCGGGACCGCCCCGGCGCCGCGTCCCTTCAGGCGGTCAGGGGCAGGTCTTGCCGGGGAAGGCGAGCGCGTCGTACGGCTCGGGTTTCACGACGCCTTTACTCTGCGCGACGACCTTGAACTGCCCGCCGGCGCCCGACAGCCCGGTGTACACGGCCTGGGTGAGGCTGCCGTTGGGCGCGACGGTGATCTTGCCGAGCGGGCTGTCCATGCTGATGCCCACGATGGCGCGGCGCACCGCTTTGGGATCGAAGGACCTGGCTTTCTCGACGGCGGCTTTCCAGAGGTACACGTCCATGTAGGCGTGCGCCATGGGGTCGGTGATGGCGGCGCCCGCGCCGTACTTCTTCTGGTACGCCGCGACGAACTTCCGGTTCGCGGGGTTCGGCAGGCTCTGGAAGTAGTTCCAGGTGGCGTACTGGCCGTTGAGCAGCCCCGTGCCGATGGCCTGCGCTTCCTGCTCGGCGATGGAGAAGGAGATGACGGGCAGCGTCTTGGCGGAGTACCCGGCGGCCTGGTACTGCTTGAAGAACGACACGTTGCTGTCGCCGTTGAGGGTGTTGATGATCACGTCGGGTCGGGCGGCCTTGATCTTGTTGATGACGGAACTGAATTCGGTGCCGCCCAGCGCGACGTACTCCTCACCGGACAGCGTGGCTTTCTTCGCGGCGATGTGTTTTTTCAGGATGAGGTTGGCGGTGCGGGGGTACACGTAGTCGCTGCCGAGCAAGAAGATCTTCCGGTACCCCTGCCCCAGCGCCCACTCCAGGGCGGGGAGCGCCTGCTGGTTGGGTTGCGCGCCGGTGTAGATGATGTTCGGGGAGCACTCGTTGCCCTCGAACTGCACGGGGTAGAAGAGCAGCCCGCCGCTCTTCTCGAAGACCGGGAGCATGGCCTTGCGGCTGGCGCTGGTCCAGCCGCCGAACACGGCGGCGACCTTGTCCTGCGTGAGCAGTTTCTCGGCCTTGGTGGCGAAGGTGGGCCAGTCGCTGGCGCCGTCCTCCTTGACGACCTCGATGGTCCTGCCCAGGACGCCGCCCTTGGCGTTGATCTCGTCGATGGCCAGTTGCGCGGCGTTCGCGACCGTGATCTCGCTGATGGCCATGGTGCCGGTCAGGGAGTGCAGGACGCCGACCCGGACGGCGCCCTGGGCGCTGGCCGCGCCGGCGGCGAGGGTGAGGCTGAGGGTGACGACACAGAAGGAACGGAGCTGGCTCATGTGGACTCCTTTTGGGAACGCGTGACGCGAACCCCTGCTACCCGGCACTCAAATCTACCCGTTTCGTGCATTTTGTAAAAAATATTTTGATCAATCTGCACGAACGGACCGAGCATATGAGGAAGGATGTGGGCAGACGTGCAAGTTGTTTAGAAAAACATGTGAGTGGCCGGGGGGCGGCGCGTACGCTGCACCGTGACGCCCACACCCCACCCGATTCACCGCAGGAGGCCCCCCCGGGATGCAACTCACCGAACGAGAACGCGACAAACTCCTGATCCACGCCGCCGCCCAGCTTGCCCGTGACCGCCGCGCACGCGGCCTGAGACTCAACCACCCGGAAGCCGTGGCGTTCATCACCGCCGCCGTCCTCGAGGGCATCCGGGACGGCCGCCGCGTCGAGGACCTGATGGGCTGGGGCGCCACCCTGCTCACCCCGGCCGACGTCATGGACGGCGTGCCCGAACTGATTCACGACATCCAGGTCGAGGGGACCTTCCCCGACGGCACCAAACTGGTGACCATCCACGACCCCATCCGCGGCGCGGCCAGCCGCGTCGTGCCCGGCGAGTACCTGCTTGAAGACGGCGAGATCGAACTGAACGCCGGGCGACCCGTGACCGCCCTGACGGTGGCCAACCGCGCCGACCGCCCCATCCAGGTCGGCAGCCACTTCCACTTCTTCGAGGTGAACGCCGGGCTGCACTTCGACCGCGCGGCCGCCTACGGCCAGCGCCTGAACATCCCCGCCGGCACTGCGGTGCGCTTCGAACCCGGCGAGGAACGGGACGTGGACCTCGTCCCGCTGGGCGGCACGCGCGAGGTGCACGGCATGAACGCGCTGGTCAGCGGCGAACTCGACAGCGCCGGAATGAAGGACGCCGCGCTGACACGGGCGCGCGAGCAGGACTTCGGAGGCGCGCCATGAAGGTCACGCGCCGGCAGTACGCCGACCTGTACGGCCCCACCGTGGGGGACCGCGTGCGCCTGGGCGACACGGGGCTCCTGATCGAGGTCGAGCGGGATTTCACCACGTACGGCGAGGAGGTCAAGTTCGGCGGCGGAAAGGTCATCCGCGACGGCCTGGGGCAGAGCAGCGCCGCCACCCGCGCGGACCCGGACGTGCCGGATCTGGTGATCACGAACGCGCTGATCCTCGACCACTGGGGCGTCGTGAAGGCCGACGTGGGCGTCAAGAACGGACGCATCACGGCCATCGGGAAGGCCGGGAATCCCGGCACGCAGGACGGCGTGAGTCCGGGCCTGACGATCGGCGCGAGCACCGAGATCGTCGCGGGCGAGGGACACATCCTCACGGCGGGCGGCGTGGACACGCACATCCACTTCATCGCGCCGCAGCAGTGCTGGACGGCGCTGGAGTCCGGCATGACGACCATGATCGGCGGCGGCACTGGCCCCACGGCCGGCACGTCGGCGACGACCTGCACGCCCGGCGAGTGGCACATCCACCGCATGCTGGAAGCCCTGGCGGGCCTGCCGCTGAACTTCGGGCTGCTCGGCAAGGGCAACGCCAGCACGCAAGCACCCCTGGCCGAGCAGATCCGCGCCGGGGCGCTGGGCCTGAAACTGCACGAGGACTGGGGCACCACGCCCGCCGCCATCCACGCCGCGCTGAGCGTCGCGGAGGACTACGACATCCAGGTCGCCATTCACACCGACACGCTGAACGAGTCGGGCTTCGTCGAGGACTCCATCCGGGCGTTCGCGGGCCGCACCATCCACACCTTCCACACCGAGGGGGCGGGGGGCGGGCACGCGCCGGACATCATCAAGGTGGCGGGGCTGCCGAACGTCCTGCCGAGCAGCACCAACCCGACCATGCCGTTCACGGTGAACACCATCCACGAGCACCTCGACATGCTGATGGTCTGCCATCACCTCAGCCCGCGCATTCCCGAGGACGTGTCCTTCGCCGAGAGCCGCATCCGCCCCGAGACGATCGCCGCCGAGGACGTCCTGCACGACCTGGGTGTCTTTTCCATGATGAGCAGCGACAGTCAGGCGATGGGCCGCGTGGGTGAGGTCATCACCCGCACGTGGCAGACGGCGCACAAGATGAAACGCCAGCGCGGCCCGCTCGGCATCCCCGGACTGGGTGCAGATACCCGCGCGGACAACCTGCGCGCCCGGCGCTACGTCGCCAAGTACACCATCAACCCTGCCGTCGCGCACGGCGTCGCGCACGAGGTCGGCTCGGTCGAGGTCGGGAAACTCGCCGATCTGGTGCTATGGAAACCCGCCTTCTTCGGCGCAAAGACCGCGCTTGTTATCAAGGGCGGTCTGGTCGTCGCCGCGCAGATGGGCGACGCGAACGCCAGCATCCCCACGCCGCAGCCCGTGTACCCGCGCCCGATGTTCGCCGCGCACGGGGGCGGGCCGGACGCCACCTGCCTGCACTTCGTCTCGCAGGCCAGCCTGCAGGAAGGAAACCTGCCGGACGTGGGCCGCCGCTACAGCGCCGTCTCGCACACCCGCGACATCGGCAAGCGGGACATGATCCTGAACGCCGAGACGCCCGACCTCCACGTCAACCCCGAAACCTACGAGGTCCGCGTGAACGGCGAAGTGGTCACCTGCGAACCCCTCGACGAACTGCCACTCGCGCAGCGGTACTTCCTGTTCTGATGCGCCGGGTCACTGTTCAAAAATTCCGTCTGGGCGAGGAACCCCGCGAGCAGGAGGACTGGCTGACCCGCAGCATGGAGGGCCGCGTCATGGAGGTGTTCCGCCTGCGGGCCATGTGGGGCGCGGATCAGACGCCCATGGTACGTGAGGTGACGAGCGTTCACCGCCTGGGCGAGAAGGGAAAGAAGGGACCGTGAGCCCAAGTGCATGAGGCGTCCATTGCCCTGTCGCTGATCGACGTGGCGTCGGAGGTGCTGCGTGAGCACGGCGCGGCGCGGGCGTCGGCGCTGACGGTGCGGGTGGGGGCGTGGTCGAGCGTGGTGCCGGAGGCGCTGACGGCGGCGTTTCCGGCGTGCGCGGCGGGAACGGGGCTGGAGGGCGCGCGGCTGAGCGTCGTGACGGTGCCGGGCGTGGGCGATTGCCCGGCCCACGGGCGCGTGACGCTGGACGTGACGCGGGGTCTGCGCTGCCCGTCGTGCGGCGCGCCCACGCCGACGCTGGTGCAGGGTGACGAACTGGAGCTGGACGAGATCGAACTGGCTGAACCTGATCTGGAGGACGTATGACGGCGACGAACCCACGCATCGTGACGGTGCGGCAGAACATCCTGAAGGCGAACGACCACACGGCGGCCGAGAACCGCGCCGCCTTCGCGGCGGCGGGCGTGCGGGCCATCAATCTGGCGAGCAGTCCCGGTGCAGGCAAGACGGCGCTGCTGGAGCGCACCCTGCGGGATCTGGCGGGGCAGGTGAGCATGGCAGTCGCGGTGGGGGACCTCGCGACCGAGAACGACGCGGCGCGGCTGCGCCAGCACGGCGCGCAGGCCGAGCAGATCGTCACGGGGACGGTCTGCCACCTGGACGCGGCGATGGTGCAGGGGGTCCTGCCGCGGTTCGACCTGGCAGGGCTGGAGGTGCTGTTCCTGGAGAACGTGGGGAACCTCGTGTGCCCCAGTTCGTACGATCTGGGCGAGGCGGCCCGCGCGGTGCTGATCAGCACGACCGAGGGTGAGGACAAGCCGCTGAAGTACCCGACGATGTTCAACACGGCGGACGTGGTGGTCATCACGAAGATGGACCTCGCGGACGCGGTGGGCTTCGACCGGGACCTGTGCCGGGAGAACATCGACCGGGCGCGGCCCGGCGTGCCGGTCATCGAGCTGAGCAGCCGCAGCGGCGCGGGCCTGGACGCGTGGTTCGCGTTCGTGCGGGGCCAGGGGGCGTGACCCGTCTGACGGGGCTGCGCCGCCCGGTCCTGGGCACGGTCACGGCCGTCGGGGCGGTGGCGGGCGAGGTGGTGCGCGTGCCCATGACGGCCGCCGACCGCCGCCGGGTGCGCCGCCGCCTGCGCGCCCCGGACGGCGCGGAACTGCTGCTGGCCCTGCCGACCGGGACGGTGCTGTCGCCGGGCACGCCGCTGGAGGTGCGGGGCAGCGTGACTTACGTGGTCACGGCTGCCCCGGAGGACGTGGCGGTCGTCACGCCGCGCACGCTGGCCGAGGCGGCGGCGCTGGGGCACGCAGTGGGCAACCTGCACCGTGACCTCGTGCCGGACGGCGCGGCGTTCCTGGCACTGTGGGACGCGCCGCTGGAACTGCTGCTGACGCGGCTGGGTGTGCCGTTCACGCGCGAGGAACGCCCGTTTCATGGCCGCCCGTCCTGGGAGCACGAAGGATGAGCCTGCTGCGCCTCCTGCAGCTGTCGGATTCGGCGTTCCCCACCGGGGCGTACGCCTTCAGTGACGGGCTGGAGACCCTCACGATGCGCGGCGAGGTCCGCACACCGGCTGACCTGACGGCGTTCCTGGCGGGGCAGCTCACGCACGGGTGGGGCGCGCAGGACGCGCCTGCCTGTGCGCTGGCGTGGGGCGCCGACCCCGCCACGCTGGCGGAACTAGACGAGCTGCTGGACGACCTGAAGCTCGTTCCGGGGCCGCGCGCGGCGAGCACGCGGGTCGGGGCGAACCTGCGCCGCGCCGCCACGCACCTCTGGCCGGACGTCGTGAGCGACCTGCCCGCCACCCGGCACCACGCCACCACGTTCGGCGCGCTCGGGCACGCGCTCGGCATGCCTCGCGCGGACACCGTCACGGCGTTCGTGAGCGGCTGGCTGCTGGGCCGCGCCACCAGCGCCACGCGCCTGATGAAACTCGGTGGGCTGGACGCCCAGCGCTGCGCCGCCCACTGCGACGGGGCCGCGCAGGCCTGCGTCCACGCGGCCCTGCACGCCACGCCGGACGACCTCTTCACCTTCACCCCTCACCTGGATGTCGCCGCCAGTGAGCAGCCCGGCCTGGACGCGCGACTCTTCCAGACGTGACCCCCAAGGAGACGCCATGACCCACCTCAACCCTTCCTCTCCCCTGCGGATCGGCGTGGGCGGCCCGGTCGGCAGCGGCAAGACGGCGCTGCTGGAGGCGCTGTGCCGCGCGCTGCGGGACCGCTACGAGCTGGCCGTCATCACGAACGACATCTACACCTTCGAGGACCAGCGGATCCTGACGGCGGCGGCCGCGCTGCCCGCCGACCGCATCCGGGGCGTGCAGACGGGCGGCTGCCCGCACACCGCGATCCGCGAGGACACCTCCCTGAATCAGGAGGCGGCCGAGGCGCTGACCGCCGGGTACCCGGGCCTGGAGCTGCTGTTCATCGAGTCGGGCGGGGACAACCTCGCCTCCAGCTTCTCGCCCGAGCTGGTGGACGCGTGGATGTTCGTGCTGGACGTGTCCGGCGGCGAGAAGGTGCCGCGCAAGGGCGGCCCCGGCGTGCGTGCCAGTGACCTGCTGGTGATCAACAAGACGGACCTCGCGCCGCTGGTCGGGGCGGACCTGCGCGTGATGGACGCCGACGCGCGGGCCGGGCGCACCGTGGGCGGCGAGGTGCGCCCCTTCGTGTTCACGAACCTGAAAAGCGGTGAGGGGCTGGGGGACGTGATCGCGTGGATCGAGCATGACCTGCTGTTCCGGGACGTGCCGCCGCCCCGGCTGGGCTGGCAGGGAGCGCCGGTCTGAGCCTGACCCCCACCCTATCTGCCGGCACGCTGCTGGCCCGCACGCGCACGGGTGTGCTCCACCTGCACTTCGGGGTGAGGGGCGGGCGCACGGCGCTGCTGCGCGACACGCAGAAGGCGCCGCTGATGGTCATCCGGCCCTTCGAGCTGCCGTGCGGGACGCTGATGGTCTTTCTGGTGAACCCGACCGGCGGCGTACTGGGCGGCGATCACGCCGAGATCCGCGTGACGGTGGAGGCCGGGGCGCGGGTGCTGATCCTTACGCAGTCCGCTACAAGGGTGCAGCCGTCGCCGGACGAGCGGCCCGCCACGCAGGACATCCGGTTTCAGGTGGCGGCAGGCGCACGGCTGGAATTCCACCCGGAACGCACGATTCCCTTCTCGGGCAGCGCATTCGCGCAGACCCTGACGGCCGAGCTGGAGGAAGGCGCGCAGTTCGCGCTGACCGAAACGCTCGCGTCGGGCCGGGTGCAGACCGGCGAGCGGCTGGCCTTCGCGGCGTTCGAGAGTCGCGTGCAGGTCAGCGTGGCGGGGCGGCGGGTGTACCTCGACCGGCAGCGCCTCGTGCCGGGCACGCTGACCCGCGCGCCGGGCGTGTGGGGCGGGCACGACTATCAGGCGTCCGGGGTGTTCGTGGGCGGCGCGAATCCGGCCGACCTGCCGGCCACCCCGGGCCTGCTGGCCTCCGGACTGTCGGCGGGCGGAGCGGTGTGGCTGTGCGGCGTCTCGGCACGCGGGCCGGCACTCGACGCGGCGCTCGCGGCGGCGCGCGCGACGTTGCGTCAGCAGATGTGGCAGGCCGCGCCCCTGACCGTGCGGCGGTAACCCGGGCGGCGGGCGGCCCCCCACGCCCCCCTTCGCGATTCAGTAATGGGGCGGCGCAGCTACAGCGGTGCAGTTGCGGCCCTGCGCCTTGGCGCGGTACAGCGCCTGATCGGCCTCCTGTTTCAGGTCGGCGCCGCCGGTCAATGCCACACCCAGGCTGAGGGTCACGCGCCCCAGCGGATGATCCGGGTGAGGCAGGGCCGCCTCGGCCAGCAGCTGGTGTACGCGCGCCGCGACCCGCTGCGCGCCGCTGAGGTCCGTGTCGATCAGCAGCAGCGCGAATTCTTCACCGCCGTAACGGGCGACCTGGTCGGTGGCGCGCCGGCACGCGCCGCGCAGGACGTCGGCCACGGCCTGCAGGCAGGCGTCCCCGGCCGGGTGGCCCAGCAGGTCGTTGTACCGCTTGAACAGGTCGATGTCCCCCAGGATCAGTGCGGACGTCACCTCGCTGCGCGCCGCCAGGGCCAGCACCCGCGCGTACTGCTCATCGAACGCGCGGCGGTTGGCCAGGCCGGTCAGGGCGTCGGTCAGGGACAGCTGTTCGAGGCGGGCGTTGAGGGCCGCAAGGTCACGTTCGCGCAGTTTGGCGGCGCGCAGCGCGCGGGTCAGTCGCGCGGCGTTCAGGGTGCGGGCGCGCAGCACGCCGTCCTGGGTGGGTTTGGTGACGTAGTCGTTGGCGCCGGCGGCGAAGGCGTCGTCGAGCCGCTCGGCCTCCTGGGTGGAGGTGACCATGATCACGCTCAGGTCCTGCAGGTGCGCCTGGGCGCGCAGTTGACCCAGGAAGGTCAGGCCGTCGCATTCGGGCATCTCCAGGTCGAGCAGCACCACGTCGATCTCGCTCTGACCGGTGCCGAACCCCAGGGCGCGCCGCGCGCCGTCGAGGGTGTCCGGGGCGTGGGGCGTGCCGATGGGCGTCAGGGTCCGCGTCAGGATCGCGCGGATCAGGGGGCTGTCGTCGATAATCAGAATATTCATGGGATCCAGTGGGTGGGGAGCGCGTGCGGGGGCGTCTGGGCACTCGGGCGGGGACTCGCGGGCAGGCCGCGCGCCCGGGCCGCGGCGAGCGCGGCGGGCTGCTCGCTGACCACCCACAGGGCGCCCGGAGGCCACCCGGCCTGCAGGGCCGCGTCGATCAGGGTAGCGGACACGACGGCGCGCGTGGCGCGCCCCGGGGGCGTGACCTGCGCGTCCGTGATCACCTGATACCCCAGGCGGCGCAGGTGCGCGCCCAGCACGGCGCGGCTCAGGTCACTGACGTCGAACACCGCCGCGACCGGTGCCGGCCGGTCCGGGCTGCCGGCGCTCCTGCGGACTGCGTCGCCGGTCAGGGGGCCGGCGTCCAGGAGAGACGGGACCGGTGAACGCCGCGGCAGGTGCAGTGGGTCTGGGCGGCTGTGAGGCGCAGCGGCTGCCTCGGCCGGCGGCGGGACCACCGCGTCAGGTCCTGCAGCGTCAGCTCCTGTGACGTCGGGCGTGGCCGGATCCGGCGCGGCACCCGGCGAGGGCCGCCTGACCGGCTGCGCCCCGGGTGCCGCCATCTGCGGCCCGGGCGGCGGGGCGGCGCGCAGCAGGTCGTGGATGGCCTGGGCCACGCGCGCGTCCTCGGGGTCCGGGGGCTGCGCGGGCCGCAGCGTGTCGAGGTGGCGCAGCAGGCAGTCACGCGCCGCGAAAGCGGCCGGCAACCAGCCGTCAGGCGCGGCGCCGCCGGCGCGCAGGTGGGCGAGCAGGTCTTCGAGCGCGGCCGTCACCAGCTGTGGGCCGCGCAGGTCCAGCATGGCGGCGCCGCCCTTGATGGAGTGGGCGGCCTGGAAGGCGGCGCGCACCGCGTCGGCGCTGCCGGGCACGTCTTCCAGCTGGTGCAGCGCCGCGGTGAGCGCCTCGAGTTGCGTGCGCGCCTCATCGGCGAACAGGGGCAGGAAGTCATTCATGCGTGCCGCTCCAGGAAGGCCCGCAAGCCAGCGAGGTCGGCCGTGAGGGTCGGCCGGACCCGCGCCAGGGCCTGCGCGGGCATGGACGGGACGGTCGCGCTGCCCGGGGCCTGCACGGCGGTGCGGGCCCCGGCGCGGTGCAGCGCGGCGAGTCCCTCGGCGCCGTCGTCGCCCATGCCCGTCAGGATCACGGCGTTGAGCGCGCCGCGCCAGCCGGCAGCGGAGTGCAGAAGCCGGTCGATGGACGGCAGGTACTCGCGGCCCGGCTGTCCGGGGTGCAGGTGAAGCTGCGCGGCGCGCACCGTGACGTGCGCGGCGGACGCCACGTAGATCACGCCGGGCGTGAGGGGCGCGCCCGTCACGGCCGTCCGGACGGGGGTGGGGGTCAGCGTTCCCAGCCACTGCGTCAGGTTGTCGCTGAAGCCCGCCGAGAGGTGCTGGGCGATCACGAGCGTGCCGCGCGGGCGCAGGCCCGGCAGCAGTTCCTGAAGTGCACGCGGGCCCCCGGTACTCGCCCCGATGAGCGTCAGGGGCGCCGCAGGCGGGTCGACGCTGCGGTCCTCGGCCGGGCGGGCAGCCAGCAGGGGGGCCGCGGCCTCCAGCGTGGCGAATTCCAGCGCGCCGGGCAGGGCGCCAGGGGGGACGCGGCGGCCCACCACGATGACGCGGGGCCGCAGGGGCCGCAGTTGCGTGCGCAGCGCCGCCCAGTCGAGCGTCGGCGGCGGGTCGATCACGAGGAAGGTGGAGCCCTGCGGCGCCCGGCGCAGTTCCAGCAGCGCGGCGTCCAGGCCCGTGCACAGCCGCCGGGGCGCCGGGACGCTGCGGGCCAGGCCCAGGGCGCCGGCGGGCAGGAGCACCACGGTCGTCACAGCAGGCTCCGCAGGGTGCGCAGGAGTTCGGCCTCGTCGAACTCACCCTTGACGAGGTACGCGTCCGCACCGGCCGCCGCGCCGCCCGCCCGGTCCTCGGGGTGGACCAGGGAGGTCAGCAGCACCACCGGCAGGTGCTGCAGCGTGGCGTGCAGCCGCACCTGCCGGGTCAGTTCCAGGCCGGTCATGACCGGCATCTCCACGTCCGTCAGGAGCAGCGCGGGCGCTTCGCGCTGCAGCGCCTCCCACGCCAGCGCGCCGTTCTCCACCGCCGTGACCTCGAAGCCCGCGCCGCTCAGGATGCCGCGCAGCAGCTGCCGGGTCACGGCCGTGTCCTCGGCCAGCACGATCCGCGGCGCGGGCGCGCCCGGCGCGGGCGCCGGCGGCGTCACGTCGGGCCGCAGCGCCCGCACGTCCAGCACCGGCACGATCTGCCCGCTCGGCAACTGCCCCACGCCTTCCAGGTGAGGCGCGCCGCCCAGCGGGAAGCCGAGCGGCTTGATCACCAGTTCCTCCTCGCCGACCAGGGCGTCCGCCAGCGCCGCCAGCCGGTCCTCGCCCTGGCGGATCAGCAGGTACAGGCCGCCGCGCGCCGCGCCCAGGTGCAGGGCCGCGGCCAGGGACGTGGCGGGCACCACCTGTGCGCCCACCTGCACGGTGGGCCGGCCCTCCCGCAGCTGCACGTGTGCGCGACCGGTGCGCTCCACCCACCGCACGGGGATCGCCAGCAGGTGCCCGGCGACGCGCACCACCGCCACGCGCGTGGTGGCCAGCGTGAGTGGAAAGCGCACGGTGACGGTCGTGCCCTGCGGCCCACTGCGCAGCGTGACGTCGCCGCCCAGCGCCCGCGCCTGGGTGCGCACCACGTCCAGGCCCACCCCACGGCCCGAGAGGTCCGTCACCTCCTGCCGGGAACTGAAGCCCGGCGTGAACAGCAGTTCGCTCAGGCCCGCCTCGCCCGGCAGGTCCGGCTGCAGGCCGCGGCGTTCGGCGGCGCGCGCGACCGCCGCGTAGTCCACGCCGGGACCGTCGTCCTGCACGGTCACCGTGACCTGCCCGGCGGCACTGAACGCCGCGAGGGTCACCGTTCCCGTTTCGGGCTGCCCGCGGGCCTGGCGGGCCTCCGGCGGGTCGATGCCGTGATCGACGGCGTTGCGGATGAGGTGCAGCAGCGGGCTGCGCAGGCGGTCCATGGCGTGCCGGTCGAGTTCCGCGTCGGTGGCCGTGACGTGCAGGCGGGCGCGCTTGCCGGCCTGCCGGGCGGCGTCGCGCACCACCCGCTCGAAGGAACTCAGGAAGGGCCGCGCGGGCTCCAGCCGGGCCGCGAGCACCTCGCGGGCCAGGGTATCGGTCAGGGCCGTCAGGGCCTGCTGGGCGCCGCGCACCTCCCGCCACGCGGTCGCTTCCCCGCTGCGCGCGCGGCCCAGCCGCTCGTACAGGTGCAGGCGCGCGCTCGTCAGTTCCCCGGCCAGGGCCAGCAGGGCGTCCAGCTTGCGCACGTCCACCCGCACGGTCGCGGGCGCGTCCGCGACCGGGGCGTCCTCGGGGAGCAGCAGGTGCAGGCGGCGCAGCTCGGCGTGCAGCGCCGGGCCGTCCGGCGCCGCCGCGTGACCCGCCTGCGCCGCCGTGAGGGCCGCGCGCAGCTCCTCGTCCCCGGCGGCGGCCGCGGCCGCCTGCAGGGAGTGCAGGGCCCGCGCGGCGGCCGCGCCGCCGGCACGCAGCTGCGGCTGAGCGGCGCGCAGTTCCGCGCGCAGCGCCGCCGCCAGCTCAGGTGCGGTAGCGTCCGGCATTCTGGTTGAGGTGCGTGACCAGATCCTGCAGGCGCCGGGCGACCTGCTGGTTGTCCTGGGTGACGTTCAGGTGCTGCGCGGTCGCCTCGTTGATGTCGTTCATGGCCACCGCGATCTGTTCCATGCTCAGGGCGTGCTGCTCGACCGCGTCGGCAATCTGGGACGCCATCCTGGCCGCGTCGTCGTTCACGCGGGCCAGTTCCTGAATGGTCTGCCCGGCGCGGTCAATCAGGGCCGTGCCGACCTGCGCCTGCTTGCTGCCCTCTTCCGTGGCGAGCACGGCGGCGTTCGTGGCCTGCTGGGCGTCTTCCAGCGTCCGGCGGATCTGCAGCGCCGCCTCCTTGGACTGTTCGGCCAGCGTGCGGATTTCCTGCGCGACCACCGCGAACCCCAGGCCGTGCTCCCCGGCGCGGTTGGCCTCGATGGCGGCGTTCAGGGCCAGCAGGTTCGACTGGTCGGCGAGTTCACTGACGGTCTCGACGATCTCGCTGATCTGCCGGGAGTGCCGCGAGAGGTGCAGCATGTTCTGCGCGATGGTGTCCACGCGGCCCTGCAGGGCGTGCATGCCGCGCTCGGCGTCACGGGTGGCCTGCACGCCCTGCTCTCCCACCAGCCGCGCCGACTCGGCCTGCCGGGCGACGTTCGCGGCGATGTCCACAGCGTGCCGGCTCGTGGTGCGCACCTCCTCCACCGCGGCGGTGGTCTCGGCAATCGCGGCGGACTGCTGATGCACGCTGGTGCTCTGCTGCGCCGTGGCCGCCACGAGGCTCTGGCTGGCGAGGCTCAGCTGGGCGCTGGTGTCCTGGCTCTGCAGCGCGAAGGTGCGCAGCTGCTCGATCATGTCCCGCAGGGCGCCTCCCAGGGCGTCCTGGTCTGACCGGAGGGGCACGACCTGCGCGAGGTTCCCGCCTGCCACCGCCAGCGCCGCGGCGGCGGTCTCCTGCGAGTGCCGGTTGAGGTTCTGCACGGCGAGACTCAGGGTGTCGTCCGGGTGGCGCAGCGGAAAGGGCGGCTGCGGCTCGCCCCGGCTGAGCCGGTCCATGGTCTGCGCGAGGTGCCGCTTGTGCGTCACCAGCCGCGCCAGGGCGCGCAGCATGCGGCCCACCTCGTCCCGGCTGTCGTTGGCCGGCACGTCGTCCAGGTACCCGTCGGCCAGGCGGCTGAGCGCCCGCTCGGCGGTGTCGACGGCCTGCACCAGCCGCCGCAGAATCCACCAGGCGGCCACGGCTGCCAGCAGCGCGCCGATGAGGCTGGTGAGCAGCACGGTCGTCCGGGCGCGCGCCAGTTGCGCGGCCAGCTGCGTCTGCTGCGCGGCCAAGTCCGCCTCGCGGGTGTCCAGGTACGCGTTGACCGTGCGGGCGAACTGCTGCCGGGCCGGTTCGAGTTCCCGCTCGAAGCGCTGCAGGGTCTGCGCGCGCGTGGCGCCCGCGCTGAGCACCTGCGTGAGCCGCTGGTCGAACACGGCCCAGTCCTGCCGCACGGCGCTCAGCGCGCTGCTGTCCGGCAGGGCACTGAGTTCCTGCAGGGCGTCGCGGCGGGCGTCCTGGGCACTGGGCCACGCGCCGCCCGGCACCAGCAACTGCTCGGCGCTGAGCAGCGTGACCCGGTTGGCCGCGGCGCGCAGGTCGGTCAGGGTTCTGGCCTGGGTCAGGCCGCGCGTCAGGTCGCGGTTGACCCGCGCGGATTCGGTCAGGGCGCGCACCGAGACGGTGGCCGTGACGAGCAGGGGCAGCAGCAGCAGCAGCAGCGCGCCGATGAGTTTCAGACGGATGGACATGAGCACTCCTGAGGGCAGGGCGACGGGGGGTGGGACGGGGCGGCCTTCACGTCAGGTCCGGCGGCGCGCCGGGCCACGCGGCCGGCAGGGTCTGCAGGAGCCGCGCCAGATCCAGGCAGGCCAGGCCGCGCTCGGTGAGGCCCGCCACACCCGGCGTGCCAAAGGTCGCGGGCTGCGTGACCGGCCCGGCCCAGATTAGGTCCCCCACGCCGTCCACGAGCACGCCACACGCGCCCGGTAGATCGGCCGTGAGCAGCACCCGGGCCTGACCGTCCGGGGGCGCTCCCAGGTGCCCGGTGAGCAGGACGTCGGCCCGCACCACGCCCACCAGCTGCCCCCGCACCGGCTGCACACCGGCGATGTGCGCCGCCGCGAGGGGCAGCGGCGTGACGGCGGCCGGCAGCACCGCCCGCAGGTGCCGCAGCGGCGCGGCGTACGTCTCCCCGCGCACCTGAATCAGCAGGGCGTCCACGGCGGGCCGCTGCGCCCGGGGTGGCCGGGCCAGCTGCGCCGCCCGCTCCACCAGGCGGTCACTCACGGCGACTCCTGAGCGATCTGGCCGCGCACCTGGGCGCAGTCGGCCAGCAGGTGCGCCCGCTCCCAGGTGTCCGGCGCCCCGGACAGGCACGCCTCGGCCCGGCGCAGACTGAGCGCGGCCCGGTCGGGCCGGCCGGCCAGCAGAAACGCGCGGGCCAGCGTCAGGTGCGCGCGCGGATCATGCGGCGCCTCGAACGCCGCCTGCCGCGCCCGGGGCAGCGAGGACGCCGCACCGGACCCGGCGTCTGGGGGCGCCGGGGTCCCTGGGCTGGACTGGACCGGCGCCGGCCGCGCAGCTGCCGCGTGCGGCCGAGCGGGCGGGCGCCGCAGCAGCAGCGTGCGCCCCAGGCGCACCGGGTGCAGGCCCAGGGTGGGGGCGGGCCGCGGGTCGCTGGGCGCCAGCAGCAGGTAGCCGCCCGGGTGCAGGGCGCGCGCCAGGTGCGCGTACACCTGCTGCGCCGCGTCCGGCGTGAAATAGATCAGGACGTTCCGGCAGGCGATGACGTCAAAACTGCCGTCCGGCGGCGCGTGCAGC
Organism: Deinococcus hopiensis KR-140; assembly: GCA_943327755.2. Lineage (GTDB taxonomy): Bacteria > Deinococcota > Deinococci > Deinococcales > Deinococcaceae > Deinococcus > Deinococcus hopiensis_A. The sequence continues at coordinate 19,021 of CALPYF020000034.1, read as the reverse complement.
AGGTTATGGACCTGAAACTGCGCGCGGGCCCGCAGGTCCGGCTTCACGTGGTAGGTGCCGCCGTCCACCGTGAAGGCCCGCGCGACGCGGTCCTGCGGCGTGTCCCGCAGCGCGCGCACCCCGTACGTGCCGCGTCGCGCGGCCTGCACCGACGCCGGATTCAGATCCGTGCCGAGCGCGCGGGCGTCCACGCCGGCACGCTGGCAGGCCTCCAGCAGCGCGTACACCTCCTCACCGGTGGAGCACCCGGCGCTCCACAGTCGCGCGGGCCGGCGCAGGTCCCGCAGGGCCAGCGCCGCCGCATCGAGCTGCTCCCCGAACCGGTGAAACCACGTCTCCCCCACCGTGAAGGCCACGGCCAGTGCCTGCGCGAGTTCCGGCTGGCCCGCCGCGCGGCTGAGCAGCGCGTCCACCGTGCCGTGCGGCTGCGCCAGCCGGTTCAGGTGCGCGCCCGCCAGCCGGTCCAGCGAAGGATTCCAGTTCAGGCCGGCCGTCCGGGCCAGCAGTTCGCCGACCTTCACCACAGCACCTGCACCACCTGACCGCTCAGGACAGCGGCCTCGTCCCGCGTCACGGGCAGGATCGGCCCGGCCTCATCCACCCACCAGACCTCGCGGACCGGGGCGCGCAGGACGACCAGGCGCTGCGCAGCGCCGGGCAGGACCGGCGGCTGTCCCCACAGGGGCCGGGGGTCCACGACCGGCAGCGTCTCCCCCCGCAGATGCACCTGCGGCCCCTGCCCCGGCGGCAGCGCCACCATCGGGTAGAGCCGCTCCACGCGGCGGATGGGCAGCAGAAACCGCGCAGCGCCCACCCGCAGCAGCAGCGCCAGTTCCTGAGTGTCCGGATCCACGATGGCGCAGCTTACCCCACCCCGCGGCGCTCACCTGTCAGATATTCCGCAGGCCCCGCCGGACCACCAGCCGCGCCCTCCTGCAGCACCCAGGAGCTCCTCGTGCGGTCAGCTTCGGGAGCCCGGCACCGAAGCTGCCCCCCCCTGCGCCCCGCCCGCCGGGTCCATACCGGTACCCGGACACGGTTCCTGTCACGGTCGAGCAGGACGGCCTCCCCGTGACCTCTCAGCAGCGCTGCCGCGCTGGCTGTGCGGGTCAACTCCAGAGCGCACCCGCCCGCTGTCGCGCGTCCGCCGGGCCCCGCCAGTGAGGGCGAAACGTGCACCTCAGCCAGGATGGGCACGCCGGCCAGACTGCCGCGGTTGACTCACGCCAGGAGGCACATGGAGAACACCAGCACGTGGGGCTGGTCCGCCTGGAATGACGACCTGAGTTGCGACCTCAAGGTCGAAGCGACAACGAACGCCCTGACCTTCTCAGACGGGACTCGCAAGGTGAACGCTTCAGCCTCTGCGGTGTCCCGGCGCACAGCGAGCGGCCGAGCACACCTGCACGTGATCCGCAGCGTTGAGCGGCCATATCGGCATCAGCGCTTCGTCCGTCCGTGTCAGACGCGGGAAGCACGAGTGTGCTCCCTGAGCGTCATCGCTGGTCGCCGGACTCACACGCTGGGGCAGTGGCTGCAGCAGATCCACTGATGCCCGGACCGTACAGCTCCGACCACACGCCCTGGAGCGGGAGAGCAGCGGGCGCCCCGGCTGATCCGTCGACTGAACTGACCAGAAGGGCCGCCGGACACTGGCGCCCGCCACTGCGTCGCAGGACAGGCGCCCAGTCCACAGGCGTCTTCAGCTTCGCCGAGGAGAACGGGTCGCCTGACCTGGGAGCCGCTCAGCGGCGGGTGGGTTCGGGCGTGAGGCGGTCTTTGAGCATCGCGCCGGTCAGCATGCCCCACATCGGGGCGGGCAGGGTCAGGGCCTCGCGGTCGGCGGGGGTGAAGGTGGCGCGCAGGTCTGCGGTCTGACCGGCCTGGACTTTCTGCACCCATTCGGGTTCGAGCAGCAGGGCCCGGCCGAGGGCGACGAAGGTCGCGCCGAGCGCCTGAGCGCGCGCGGCGTCGTCGGCTGTCCAGATGTTGCCCACGCCGATCAGGGGCGTGTCGCCGAGCGCCTCGGCGATCTGCTGCAGGCGGCTGCGTTCCGGGTCACCGCCGCGGCGCGGGCTGCCGGCGTAGTCCTGCAGGGACACGTGCACGTAGTCGAGGTGACGTTCGCGCAGGGCGGCCAGCAGGGCGAAGGTGTCGTGCATGGTGAGGCCCTGCTCGTGGGGTTCTTCGGGGGAGAACCGGTAGCCGATCAGGAAGGGCGTGGTCGCCTGCGCCCGGGCGCGCTCGACTTCCTCGATGACGGCCATCGGGAAGGCGAGCCGCTTGTCGGGGGTGCCGCCCCACGCGTCGCTGCGGCGGTTGCTGTGCGCGGAGACGAACTGCTGGATGAGGTACCCGTTCGCGCCGTGGATTTCCACGCCGTCGAATCCGGCCTCGATGGCGCGGCGGGTGGCGTCGCCGAAGTCGCGGATGATGGCGCGGATCTCCTCGTCACTCAGGGCGCGCACCGGGACGTGGCCGCGCCCGGGCTGCGGGGAGGGCACGTCGCTGGCGGACGTGACGTCCCCGCCGACGAGTTCGGGGGGGGCGTTGTGCCCGGCGTGGAAGATCTGCAGGACGGCGCGGGCGCCGCCGGCCTTGATGCGCGCGGCGAGGGCGCGCAGGCTGTCCAGGCGGCCGTCGTGTTCGGCGCCGATCTGGCCGGGGAAGCCCTTCCCGCCGGGTGTGACGTAGGCGACGGCGGTAATGGCCAGCCCGACGCCGAGGGCGCGGCGGGCGACATAGTCGAGTTCAGCGTCGGAAACGTTGTCGTCGGGGTCGGCGGAGATGGTGGTCATGGGCGCGAGCGCCAGGCGGTTGCGTACCTGCACGCCGCTGCGGAAGGTGTAGGGCTGAAAGAGGGTGCTGAGGTCCGACATGCCCGCCACCATAGACACAACGCTTTGTTCTGTAAAGTGATTTGCAACCTGATTTGATGGGGGTCAGGACTACTCTGCCGCGCCGCGCGGGCCGGACACCGCCGCGCCGTTGCCGTACGTGCGGCCCTTCCAGCCCACCTGGGCACGCAGTGCGAGCCAGTAGGCGGGCAGGGCCGAGGGCAGGGTCAGCGGCACCAGTGCGCTCTCCATCAGGTCGGCCGGGGCGCGCCGCCCCGTGAGCAGGTTGACGGCCAGGCGCTCGGCCGGGCCGAGCAGGCGCAGCGCCCAGTGTGCCCGGCCCCGCGCCGGCGTCAGCCAGGGCCAGGTGTACACGGCGAAGTGCAGGGCGCCCAGCACGACCATCAGACCGCGCGAGCCCAGGTGAACGCGCAGGGCATGCTTACTGAACCCCCGCACGGACGCCGGGTAGGACCGGTACGGGTGAATGCCGATCAGGGACGCCCCGAGGACCTTGGTGACGCGCCAGCCGGCCGCACGCACCCGCCGGGCGAGGTAGGTGCCCTCAAGCAGCTCGCCGCGCACGGCGCGGTGCCCGCCCGCCGCGTCGTACGCGGCGCGGCGGAACGCCATGACCTGCGCGTTCGCGGTGGTCGCGCCCGGCCAGCGCAGACGCTGCGCGGGATAGGGCAGCCAGGTGAGCACCATGACGTCCACCAGGGGCGCGAGCAGCCGCGTGCCCACGGTGAGCTGCTGGGGGCGCGGCAGCACGCTGACCAGCCCGGCGCCGCTCCCCTGCAGGTGGGCGGCCAGAGCGGCGGCGGCGCCCCGGTGCAGGCGCACGTCCGCGTCGAGGAACAGCAGAATCTCCCCGCGCGCCTGTGCGGCCAGCTGATGACAGGCCCAGCTCTTGCCGGTCCAGTCCGGCGGCATGGGCGCCCCCGGGATCACGCGCGCGCCGGCGCCGCGGGCCACCTGCGCCGTCCGGTCGGTGCTGCCGTCGTCGAGGACCAGGACCTCCCGCGCGCCCTGCCGCAGCGCGGCCGGCAGCAGCGCGGCGAGGTGGCGGGCCTCGTCCCGCGCCGGAATCAGGATCGAGACCTCCGGCGCCCCGGGCCCGGGCGCCTCCGGCGCGCGCAGGCGCGGCATGGTGACCGCATTGACCAGCAGCGTGCCGAACTTAAACCCCAGAAACAGCAGTCCGGCGCGGACGACCCGGGCCGGCAGAGCCGGCGCGTTCACGTCCCGCTCCAGGCCGTCCGGGTCAGCGTGCCATTCGTGGCGTCGAGGTGTAGCCGGTCCCCGGTGCGCACGGTCTCCAGCAGGCCCGGCACGCCGATCAGGGTCGGCAGGCCGAATTCACGGGCGATGATCGCGCCGTGCGAGAGCAGTCCGCCTCGCTCCACCACGAGTCCGCCTGCCTGGAGATACAGCGGCGCCCAGGCGGGATCGGTACTCACCGCGATCAGGATGTCACCGGGCTGCAGGTGGGCGTGATCGGCCGGGTGGCGCACGACGCAGGCGCGTCCACTGACGGCGCCGCGACTGGCGCAGGTGCCGCGCCAGGTGGGCGCCCCGGCCGCCGCGGGCGCCTGCACCGGGGGCGCCACCGGCCCGGTCCGCCCTTCCAGGATGACCTCCGGTGGCCGCGCCGCCTCCTGGCGGGCCAGCGCCGCCTGGCGGTCGCGGGTGAGCTGCCGCAGGCCCCGCAGGGGCCGCTCCCCGCGCAGCGCGGCGTGCAGTTCCGGCAGGGTCAGGTCGAACACGTCGTCCGCCTGCGTCAGGTGGCCCTGCTCGGCCCAGGTCGCCCCGGCCCGCAGCAGCAGGCGGCGGTAGGCGCCCGCAGGACTGAAGACGGCGCTGCGGCCCAGCTCGCGGTCGCGCAGTTCCTGGCGGGCCAGGGCGGCCAGCAGGGCCACGCCCGGCCACCACAGCGTGACGCGAACCGGGCGCCGGGCGCGGCGCGGCGCCGGCGTGGGCCGGGCGGCCAGCAGCGCCAGGTGGGTGAGCAGCGGGCGGGGGTCGTCCCGCCAGCGGGGGGGCGCGGTGTAGCTCTCACCGGCCGCGCGGTGCCCGTAGCGCCTCAGAAAGCGGTCGAGGCCGCGCCGCAGCGGGTGCCGGCCTGGCAGGGGCGGCGGCCAGGTGGGCCCGGCCCGCAGCCACGCCTGAGCGGCCGGATCACGCCGGGCCAGCCGGGCGAGCCGGGCCAGGTCGCGGGCCTGCGCGGCGCTCACGCTGGGCCGTCCACCCCGCAGCAGATCGAGGGCCAGGGCCGCCCCACCCGCCGGGTCCAGCCGCGTGAGCAGGCGCCGCAGGGCCCAGGCCGCCGCCCCGGCGCCCTGCAGGAGGAACAGCGCCCGCTGCCGCAACAGCTCGTCAAAGGTCGCGCTCAGGGCCGCCGACAGCGCCTCGTCCGTCAGGGGCAGCGGCGCGGCGGCCTGCCGCGCGCTCCAGCGGATGAGCCGCGTGGCCTGCGCGCGGCCCAGCAGCCGCAGCAGCGGCAGGCGGACCCCCAGCCGCAGCAGGTGAAGGGCGTGGGTGCGCCGCTCGGCCGGGGTCGGGGCAGGGTCGACCGGCGCGGGCTGCGCGCCCCCCAGCAGCGCGTTGACGTCCGCGGCGGTCAGGCCGAACGCGCGGCGCAGATCCCGCTGCAGGCCGCTCGCCTCCAGGTACAGGTACCCGCCGCGCAGGGCGCAGCGCGGGGCGCCGGACTCGCCGGGCAGGCCAGCGGCGCGCAGGGCGCCGGTCAGGACCTGCGGCATGATCACCTGCGCCGCACTCCAGTCCACGGCGCGCAGGGGACGCGGCGTGACCTCGCCGATGTTGCCGCGCGTCCACGTGACCGGCCCGTCAGACCGGCCGGTCAGTGGCCGCGCCTGCAGGATCCAGAAGTGCTGACCGTCAAACGCCCACTCGAGATCGTGCGCGGCGCTGAACTCCAGACTCAGGGCGGCCTGGCGGATCAGGTGAGCCAGGGTGTGGGCCTGCGCGGGCGTGAGGGTCGCCTGCCCCGCCCGGGCAGCCGGCGTCTCGGCGAGGCCCACGCCGCCCCCGGTGCGCGCGCGAACCTCAGCAGCCTTGTACATGATCTGGACGCCCGCCGGGTCCAGGCGGCTCCTGAGCGGATCGCTGCGGAAGGTGAAGCGGTCGGCGGCTTCCCCCTGCACGACCCGTTCGCCCAGCCCCCACGCCGCGTGAATGCTCAGCACCTCCGGCGCGTGCGTGACGGGATCGGCTGTGAAGGCCACCCCACTGCTCACCGCGTCCACCATCGGCGTCAGCAGGACTGCCATCTCCGGCGCGGACGGCGCGGTGTCCATGGCCGACGCGCGGTACGTGACCGCGTGCTCCGCCCACAGGGACGCCCAGACCGCCCGCACGGCCTGCGGCAGGTCAGCGGCCGGTACGTTCAGGCGCGTGACGTACTGCCCCGCACTGGCGTGCGCGGCGTGATCCTCGTGGGGGGCCGAGGAGCGCACCGCCCAGCAGTCGGCCCGCGCGGCCAGACCCCGCAGGGCCGCGGCGAGCCCGGCCGGCAGGGGAGCGTTGGCCGCCCAGACCCGCAGCAGATCCGCCCGCGTGACCGGCGCGGCCCGCAGCCAGTCGCGGTGCACCTGCGCCGGGACCGCCAGCAGGAGGGGGGTCCGGAAGCCGTAGCGGCGCAGGCGCGCCAGGTGCCAGGCTTTGCCGCCCACCTCGCCCGGCCCGGCGCGGAGGATGCCTGCCTCGTCCAGCAGCACGGCCGCGCGGTCGGTCGGCGGGCAGAGGATTAGGGCGGCCAGGGTCATGCCGGGCAGCGTAGCGGTCACCGGACGGGAACGCGCGCGCATTTGACCGGCCGCCCCCGGTCAGGGTGGCGCGGGCACGCAGACGATCCAGACGGATCGGGAGCGCCGCCAGCCGCGGGGCCGTACCCTGAGTGGTATGCGCGCCGCCGTGTACGAGCAGTTCCAGACCCGCCCCGAGATCCGTACCGTTCCCGATCCGGTGCCCACCCCGGACGGCGTGGTGCTGGAGGTCGGCGCGACCGGCGTGTGCCGCAGCGACTGGCACGGCTGGATGGGGCACGACCCCGACATTCGCCTGCCCCACGTCCCCGGACACGAGATCGCCGGGACGGTCGTGGCAGTCGGCGCGGACGTGCGCCGCTGGCGGCCCGGCGACCGGGTGACCCTGCCGTTCGTGGCGGGCTGCGGGCGCTGCGCGGAGTGTCAGGCTGGGCACCAGCAGGTGTGCGAGCAGCAGTTCCAGCCGGGCTTCACGCACTGGGGCTCGTTCGCGCCGTTCGTGGGCATCCACTACGCCGAGCAGAATCTGGTGCGTCTCCCCGACAGCCTGGATTTCGTGACGGCGGCCAGCCTGGGCTGCCGCTTTGCCACGTCGTTCCGGGCGGTGGCGCAGCAGGGCCGCGTGCGGGGCGGCGAGTGGCTGGCCGTGCACGGCTGCGGCGGCGTGGGCCTGTCGGCGGTCATGATCGGCCGGGCGCTGGGGGCGCGCGTGGTGGCCGTGGACATCGACGACGCGACACTGACCCGCGCGCGCGAACTGGGCGCGGAGGTCACCGTGAACAGCCGCCACGTGTCCGATACGGTGCAGGCGGTGCGGGACCTCACAGGTGGTGGCGCGCACGTGTCGCTGGACGCGCTGGGGCACCCGCAGACGGCGTTCAACTCGGTCGCGAACCTGCGGCGGCGCGGGCGGCACGTGCAGGTGGGGCTGCTGCTGGGCGATCAGAGTCGCCCGGCCCTGCCGATGGACGCCGTGATCGCCCGCGAACTGGAGATCTACGGCAGTCACGGCATGGCCGCCCACACCTACCCGCAGATGCTGAGCATGATCGAATCCGGCCTGCTGAATCCGGCCGCGCTGATCGGCGAGCGCCTCTCGCTTGAGGAGGGGATCGAGGCCCTGGTCACCATGAATCAGTTCACGGGAACGGGCGTGAACGTCATCGACCGCTTCTAGGACGTTCTGCACGGCGATATTCAGGCGTCCGGGCGACGTGCGTGAAGGCTGGCCGGTCGGCACAGCAGCCGCTCTACCAGCAGGCCCGATTTACTCGGCAGGTTGTGGCGCTGCGCCTCCCGCTTTACTCGGCAGGTTGTGAGGAGACCCACCGGATATTTTTCGTCCTGGCGGCATTCTCTGTGGATTTTCAGACCTACCGAGTAAATCGGGCTGTAGGGGCAGGACCTGGCCCGATTTACTCGGTAGGTTGGCAGGTTATCCACACCCCCACCCCCGATTTACTCGGCAGGTTGCAGCGCGTCACCCCCCGATTTACTCGGTAGGTTCGGGAGGCAAAGCCCGATTTACTCGGCAGGTTGCTCAGGGTCCAAAGCCCGATTTACTCGGCAGGTTGAGCCTTCATGGGCCCGATTTACTCGGCAGGTTTCCCGATTTACTCGGCAGGTTGTGGCGAGTTATCCACAGGTTTTGCCCGATTTACTCGGCAGGTTGCGACGAAAAACGCCGTCCTGCACGCGAGTCGCCCTAGCCGCTTGTTGTTGTTGATCAATATGTTTTTACTTCTTTAAAAACAAAACAAACAACAGGTCAACGGGTCTGCGCTGCTCCTGTCACTTTGATAGAATGATCAGAGAGGACTCCTGACCGATGGCCCGCCCCCGCAGGAAAGCGACCGTGACGCCCCAGCGTCCCGGAGAAATCGAACGGTTCGACGAGGCCAACTCGGCTCGTCTGGGCCTGATCTGCGTGCAGGAACGCATTCCGAGCGACTACACCCGCTGGGATCAGGAGTGGACCGTCGATGGCCGCTCGGCCCGGCTCACTTGCATCTCCCCCAGCGAATACGGCGGCGTGCCCCACGGCCTTGACGGCGACTTCGCCACCACGCTCAACATGATGTTCCTGGAGCAGGGCGCGCCCGAGAGTGGGGAGATCAATGTCACCGCCTATCAGCTGCTCAACCGCTCCGGGTTCCCGGACAGCGGTCAGTACTACCAGGCCCTGCAAGACTCGCTGGACCGGCTGAAAGGAGCGACCTACACGGCCAGTGAGTCGTGGCGGGACAAGCGGCACGACCGCTGGACCACCGTGAAATTCAACATCATCGAGCAGATCGACGCGGATACCGAAGCCGGACTCGCCTATGGGTCCGGCACGATCCTGCGCGTCCGCCTGGCGCGGCCCGTCGTGCAGAGCCTGCGCGCCCAGTACGTCAAACCGCTCGACATGACCTTCGTGCAGAGCCTGAACCGGGCGCTGACGCGCAGCCTGTACCGCATTCTCGATGCGCGTCGGTACGATCCGGTGCAGTTGTCCGATCCGGCCGCCGTCGTGCGCCTGCCCCTGCAGCAGTGGGCGCGGGAATGCAAACTGCTCGAAACGATGCCGGCGCGCATCAAACGCAACCTCGAAGGGGCCCATCAGGAACTGATCGAACGGGGCTACCTCCGCTCCGTCACGTACGAGGGCGCGCGGGCCAGCACGGTCATCGTGTATGAGTTCGGTGACGTCACCCCCTCCCCTGCCCCGGAACCCAGCCTTCAGGTGATCGCCGACACGCCGCTGGTCGAGGCGCTCTGTCAGGAGGGGGTGGTGCCGCCTGTCGCCCGCAAACTCGTGCAGCAGTACGGTGATCTCCACGTGACGACGCGCCTGGAACGGTTTCATACCCTCCTGAGGGAAGGGTACGCCCCCAAGAAGCGCTCGGCCCTGCTGGTGGACGTCATCAAGGACGAAGAAGGAAAATACTCGTCCGTTGCCCTGGTCGAGCCGAAGGGCGATGGCCCGGCCCGGCCCGGAGAGGGCCCTAGAAGGGCCGCCGTGGCGTCCGAGGCCCCTGAGGTCCACACTGACCGGTTGCAGGCCGAATTCCTGGCTCTCCCGCGCGAGGAGCAGGCCGCCCGGGCCCTGACCCAGGTGAGGATGTTCGTGGGCCGCGAACTGCGCGACAGTCACCTGCGCGCGCTGCTCGCGGACATGCTGGACGGTACGGTCGATCCCAACGTCGTGCAGCGTGAAGTGGTGAAGGCCGCCAGCGAACTGCGCCTCCCGGAATTTGCCCAGCAGCTGCGGGCCACCTACGACGCGTGAACCCGGCAGGCTGACCCCGCCACGCACCCTCCAGGGGTCAGCGGGCCGCTCTCGGCACGAACTTGAGCGTCGTGGCCAGGCGGCTGGCCTTCCGCGCGTACATCGCCTCATCTGCCCTGGAGAGCGCCTCAGTCCACGACTCGAAGGGTGAGACGGTCGTCCACCCGGCACTGACGCGAAGGTCGAGCGCGTCCCCGCCCCCGCTCAGCGCCGACGTGAGGCGCGTCAGCTGCTCATGCACGCGGTGCGGGGCGTCGGTGAGCAGCATCGCAAACTCGTCGCCTCCGATGCGGCCGGCCAGATCATCAGGCCGCGCGACCTGATTCATCAGCTGCCCCAGGGCCGCCAGATGCGCGTCGCCGACCGCGTGCCCATGTTGATCGTTGAGCTCCTTGAACTGATCGACATCCAGCACAACCAGGGTGGCCGCGCTGCTGTGCGGGCAGTCCCGCCAGCGGGCGTACCCCCCTTCCAGGCCGCGCCGGTTGAGCACCCCGGTGAGCGTGTCGCGGAACGCCAGTCCCGCCAGATCGTCCTGCAGGGCCTGCATATCGGCCCGGCGCCGGTCGTCGTGCAGCAGCCAGAACGTGAACGCGCCGCCCACTGAAAGGACCAGCGCCCCGACGAACATCAGGACGTTGGGCAGCGTGAAGGCGTACGTGAGGTCCGGCCGGGTCCCGGGGCCCAGGGTCACGCTCCGCGGCACCGTCAGCAGAAAGACGGCCGCGAACAGCCACAGCTGCAGGGCGTAGGAGGTACGCAGGCGCGGTTCGCGCCGCATCTGCCGCACGAAGAGGGTCAGGAGAGCGCCCAGGCACAGGGTGAGATAGAGACTGACCAGCAGGAACCGGACGGTGATGTTGTTGTGCCCGGCCGTGAACCAGTACAGCGCCCCGAGCACCAGGGGAACGCTGACGCGGTGAAGGACCAGCAGCGCCGCCGGCACCGCCTGACCGGCAAACCGGTAGTAGGCGCTGACGAACAGGGCCGCGCCGACCATGACCAGTCCGTTGCCGACGAGAACCGACGTGTATTCCAGTTCGGGTGGGCGGTAGGTGCCGACCAGCATGCCCAGCACCACCAGGGTGTGCCCCGCAGCCCACCCACGCCAGCCCGGGTAGGACGGGCGCCACCAGGCGACCAGGAGGGTCATCAGGGCCACGATCAGGACCGTCACGCTGACGCTGGCGGCGAGGACAGGAAGTGGATTGGGGGTGGATACCAGCATGGCGGCCGTCCTGGGAGACTCGGGAGGGATACAGAATCCGGAGTCACTCATTCAAGTGTGGGAACCCTCACGGGGAACTGACACGGCGCAACATGAACGTCGCGGCTGGGGCACCCAGCGCCAGTGTACCCGGGGTCGTCCGGACGGGAAGCCGCACGTCACGGTCACGCAGGTCGCTCAGGCCCCCGGCAGAGCTCCCCCGGGGCCCGCCGACGGCAGCGCCGGCGTCAGTCCAGGAGGCGCCGCGTCAGGCCCACGGACGGGACCGCTCTGCCCGGTCAGGCTGACGTGAAGGCGAGTGGCGTCCGAGTCCACTCGCCTTCCTGATGTGGGACCCGCTAGATGAAGCGGCCACCGACGAGGAAAGGCTGACCATCGAGACTCAGGGTCCCGCCCTGGCGCAGGTCGCAGATCATGTCCCAGTGCACGGCGCTGCGATTCGAGCCGCCGTTCTCGGCGTACGCCTGCCCCACGGCCAGGTGCACGGTGCCGCCGATCTTCTCGTCGAAGAGGATGTTCATGCTGGGCTGCTGAATGCCGAAGTTCGTGCCGATCCCGAGTTCCCCCAGGAATCGGGCGCCGCCATCGGTGGCCAGCGCGGCCCGCAGGACGTCCTCGCCTTCCTCGGCGCGGGCCTCGACGACCTCGCCGTCCCGGAACACGAGGTCGATGCCGCGCACGACGCGCCCGCCGTACAGGGTGGGCAGGTCAAAGTGCACCGCGCCGTTCGCGCTGCGTTCGAGCGGCGCGGTGCACACCTCGCCCGAGGGCATGTTGCGTCTGGCGTCGCTGTTGCTCCAGCTGCGCCCGCGCACGCTCAGGTGCAGGTCGGTGCCGGCCGCCTCGATGTGAACGTCGTCCGCCGCCGCGAGGCGCTCGATCAGCCCGGCCTGGAAGGCGCGGACCTCACCCCATTTCTGCACGGGGTCCGGGGCGTCCAGGAACATCGCGCGGGCCACGAACGCCTCGTACTCGCTGAGGGTCATGCCGGCGGCCTCGGCGCCGAACGGGGTGGGGTACAGCGTGAGGTTCCAGCGGGGGTGCAGGGTGCTCATGGCGGTGGGGGCCTGCGCGGCGCGCCAGCGGGCGGCGCGGGCGGCGTCGAGGCCCGGGACGGGCGCGGTGGGCGTGAGGATGCGGATGGACGCGTCGAGCGCCCGGGCGTCCTCGATCTCGACCGGGTGCAGCGAGCTGAGCACCTCCTCGGACGCGAGGCGCTGCACGTCCTCCACCTGCGTGGGGTAGCTGAGTTTCAGCACGGGGCGCGCGCCGCGCCCGAGCAGCGCGCGGTGCAGCGCCTCGATCAGGGGCAGGGCCAGGGTGCTGCCGGCCACGAGGACGCGGTCGCCGGGGCGCACGCTCACGCAGTAGTCGGCGAGCAGGGTCGCGTGCCGTTCGGGGTCATAGGTCATGGGTGGCTCCTGGGCGCTCATCACAGCGCGGTGACGGCGCCGCCGTCGACGAGCAGGGTGCTGCCGTTCACGTACTGCGCAGCCGGAGAACACAGGAACGCGGCGACCCGGCCGAACTCGTCAGGTGTGCCCAGGCGGCCCATCGGGACCTCGCGTTCAGACGCCTCGCGCACGGCCTGCCAGTTCGTGCCGCGCCGGGCAGCGGCGGCCTCGTCGAGCTGCTGGATGCGCTCGGTGAGCACCCGGCCGGGGGCCAGGCCGTTGACCTGGATGTTGTCCGGACCGAACTCGACGCTCAGTGATTTGCACAGGCCGTGCACGGCCGGGCGCAGCGCGTTCGAGAGCGTGAGGTTGTCCAGGGGGCGTTTGATGCTGCTGCTGAGCAGCGCCAGGATGCGGCCGCCGCCCCCGGCGCGCAGGTGCGGCAGCGCCGAGTGGACGCTGCGCACCACGCTCATCAGCGTCAGCTGGTACGCCACTGCCCACTGCGCCTCTCCGAGGGCCGTGAAGTTCCCCGGCGGGGGCCCCCCGGCGTTGCACACGAGGATGCGCAGGCCGCCGAGGTCACGGGCGGCCGCGTCGATGAAGCCGCGCAGGCTCTCGGCGTCGGCCACGTCGGCGGCGTAGCCCAGCGTGGGCACACCCGTGTCGGTTTCGATGCGCTGCGCGGCGGCCTGGGCGCGCTCCAGCGTGCGGGCGCACAGGGCCACGCGGGCGCCCTCGCGGGCCAGGGCGTGCGCGGTGGCGTAGCCGAGGCCCGCGCTGGCGGCGAGCACCACGGCCGGCTGGTCCTTCAGTCCGAGGTCCATCTCAGACGTGTCCGTACTTGGCGAGCACGTCGGGGAGGGTGGCGCCGGCCTCGAGGTCCGCGCGGATCAGGCGCTCCTTCTCCGTCAGGGCCTCGGCGCGCGCCAGCACCTCCTCGGCCACCTCCTGCGGAATCAGGATGGCGCCGTCCACGTCCGCGAGAATGAAGTCGTCCGGCCGGACGCGCACGCGCGCGGACGTGGCGCCCGGGAGGTACACCTCGACCTGCCAGGCGTTGACCTCCCAGCGGCCGATGGACTGCACCGGCGTGCGGTAGCGGGTGTACACGGGGAAGTTCATGCGGTCGAGCCACTCGATGTCGCGGATGCCGCCGTCCACCAGGGCGCCCACGCAGCCGCGGTACTGCATGCCGCGCGCGATGAGTTCCCCGAAGAAGCACACGCCCTCGGCCCCGCCGCCGCTCCAGACGCTCAGGTGCCCGGGCGTCAGGCCGCTCACCGCCTCCATCTTCTTCGGGTCGCCGGTGCCGGGGTAGGGGGTCATCTGGCCGCGGATGGTGTACGCCCAGCCGCCCATCTTCTCCAGGCGGGACTTGATGGGCCACAGGTCGCTGGACAGCCCGCAGTCGGGCAGACCCAGCTCGTCGAGGACGTCCGCGACGTTGGCGGTGTCGACAGTCATGAAACGCTCGCGCAGGGCGAGTTTACGGTCGGCGGTGAGGGTCATCGGTGCAGGGCTCCTTGTCGGTGCTGGGCGCGCAGCTCGTCGGCCACGACCGTCGCGGGCGCGTGGCCGTGGGCGAGCAGGGCGTCGTGAAAGGTGCGAGGTGGCAGGGCGAGTTCGGCGCGCAGCGCCTTGATGGTCTCGGTGCCCAGCCAGTACATCAGGCGGCTGGCAGGGAACAGGGCGTTGCGGGTGGTCTCGGCCCAGATGCGCGCGGGCGCGAAGTGCGCCTCGTCGCGGTAGAACGCGCGGGCCTGCGCCAGGTTCCACTCGCCGAGGTGCAGCTTGAGGTCCACGATGCACGAGGCGGCGTTGCGCCGCTCGAACTGCGTGAGCAGCAGCTCCTCGGCCGGGGTGTAGAACCCGGGAATCTCGGCGAGCAGGTCCTCGGCGTAGCAGGCCCAGCCCTCGACCATGGTGCCCGCCCCGAGCAGCGCGATGCCCGAGGCGCAGTCGGTGCCGGCCACGCGCGCCAGGACCGAGTCCGCCTGCCGGGCGCGGGCGTTGTGGGTGTGGTGCCCGATGCTGCCATGGTGTACGGCGTGTACGAGCTTCACGAACGCGCAGTTGTGCGCGCGCCGGTCCGCGGGGTCCGGGCCGGGCGGCGTGACCCAGTAGCGGCTGCCGCTGCCGGGCCGCAGCGGCGCGGGCGACCGGTAGAACAGGAAGTACAGGTCCCCGGTGCCCTTGGCCCACTCGGGCAGAAAGGTGAAGTCCAGCCCGTAGTCGTCCGCAGGTGTCAGGAGGGGCCGCGCGGCGTTCAGGGCGCGCTCATGCAGCTCGCGGTAGGTGCCGAGCAGGTCGCCCTCTGGGACACGCGCCTCCAGCCGGGCGAGGTGCTCAGTCCAGTGCAGGTCCCCGGGCAGCCGCCGGGCCTGGGCTTCGAGCCGGGCGGTGAGGCGCGCGAACGCTTCCGTGGCGCGCTCCAGCGCCTCGCGCGGCCCGAACGGCAGGGCGTGCGTGACCCGCATGAGTAGGTCGAGGTGCGCCTCGCCGCAGGCCACGGGCGCGTCCGGGCCGGCGAGGTCCTCGGCGTAGGTCAGGAGGGCGCGGGCGGCGCGGCCCGCCGGGAGGCGCAGCGTGTCGTTCCAGAGGGGGTGCCTGGGCAGTCCGGTGCTGAGCAGGTGCGCGGCGGCGCGCGCCTCGCGCCGCGCGCGCTCGGCCACGTCGTCCGGGCGGGCGCGGCCCTGCAGGTGCGTGCGGGCCTGCGCCAGGAACGCTGGGATGGCCTCCAGCCGCACGCGCAGCGCGTCGCGGGTGACGTCCGGGTCGTCCAGGTGGCCGGGCAGCAGCAGGGAGATCACGCCGAACGCGGCCTCGCCGGTGTACCACGCGGGACTCTGCTGGCGCGGCGCGCGGTCCAGTTCGGTCAGCGCGGTCGTGAGCTGCGCCGACAGGAGCTGCGCGTCGAGGCGCTCGGCGGGCGTCTGCGGCGCGCGCATGTGTGTCAGGTCCGCCTGGAGGGCCTCCAGCATGGCGCGTTCGGCGCTGACCGCGTCCGGCCCGGCGGGCGGCAGCTGGTGGTCGTGACCGGTCAGGCCCATGAAGGTGGCGTCCACCGGGCGCAGCTGGGCGTGCGCGCGCAGGTACGCCCGGGCCTGGTCGTGCGCGTCGGTCACGCCCGCGTCTCCTCGGGGGCCGGCGTCTCCTGCGGGTAGAGCGGCAGGGACACCCAGCGGCGCTCGCGGTGCGACTGCACGATGGCGTTCACGGCCTCCTGGCTCTTGGCGCCGTCGTAGAAGGTGCACTCGGCGGGCGTGCCGTCGAGAATCTCGTCCACGAAGTGCCGCACGAGGTTGCGGTAGTACAGTTCCGGCCAGGGTGTGTGCAGGGTCGTGCCGGGCGGCAGGGCGCTCTCCGGGAGCTTCACTTCCTGGAATTCCACGGCGTCCGGCGTGGCGAAGCGCAGCGTCTCGGCCACGCCGTTTTCCTCCACGAGCCGCGCGACGGCCGCGCCGCGGCTGCCGTACACCCGCAGTTCCACGCCGGGGTAGTTGCCCACCGCGATGTACGAGGTCTGCAGCATGCCCTGCGCGCCGCTCTCGAACTCGACCAGCGCGACCGTGCCGTCCTCCACCTGGATGCGCTGCATCCCCTCGTACCCGCGCACGACGCGTTCGGGAATGAAGTTGCGCATGCTGCCGATCACCTGCGCGTACTCCCCGGCGCACCAGCGCACGAGGTCAATCAGGTGCGAGCCGTACCCCACGATGGACGAGGGGATCAGCGTGCCGAAGTCCGCGCCCTGCGGCACCTGCCGCAGCGGGAAGTGCGGGTCGAGGAACTGCGAGTTCTGCTCCAGGCCGTGCACGTGGAAGATCTCGCCGAGCGTGCCGCCTTTGATCCACGCCTGGATCTGCCGGATCGCCGGGGAGTAGCGGAACGTGAAGCCCAGCTTGGTACGCACGCCGGCCCGCTCGGCCTCGCGGGCGGCCATGAACGCGTCGGCCGCGTCGTGCGCCAGCGGTTTTTCGGAGAGCACATGCTTGCCCGCGCGGATGGCGTCCAGGCTCAGCGGGAGGTGCGTGTCGGTGGGCGTGCAGACGTCCACCATCTGCACGTCCGGGTCGCGCAGCATCTCGCGGTGGTCAGTGTACACCCGCTCGATGCCGAACTTCTCCGCCATGGCCCGGGCGCGCTCCTCCACCGTGTCGCAGATCGCCACGAGCCGCGCGCGGTCGTAGGCGTGGTAGCCGGGCAGGTGCGCGGATTCCGCCCAGGCGTGCGCGCCGATCACGCCGACGCCGAGTCTTGGGGCGCTCATGGCAGCGCCTTGCCGAGGCTCTGGACGTACCCTTCGAGTTCCTCGAAGTTCTGGAAGCCCAGCGGGCGCCGGCCGTCCTCGATCTCGTAGATCATCTCGCAGAGCTTCGCGTTCAGGCGTGAGTCCGCGCCGGCCTGCTCGGCGTAGGCGATCAGTTTGCCATTCGAGGAGCGCACCTCGGACGGGCGGTTGCGGTACACGATGTCCCACCAGATGCCCGAGCCTTTCTTCTTGAACTGGTGCGTGGCGGGCTTCTGGTCCTTTTTCAGCAGCCAGATGGCGTGCTGGACGTTGTCGAGCAGCTTGCGCGTCTCGTCGGGCGTGCCGGGCTTGTAGTTGGCGGGGTCGAAGAAGTCGAAGGCCTCGACCGTGATGCCGTTCGCCTCGGCGATCTCCAGCGCTTCGCGCACCACGGCGCCCGCCACCCGGGCGTAGCGTTCTACGCCGAGCGTCTCGGTGACCGGCGCGTCGGCCAGGGCGCTGAACACCACCTGGGCGCTGTAGACCTCCTTGGCCCAGATCTGCCCCCAGATGTTGTCGCTGAGCTGCACCTCGGTCAGGGCGCCCAGCGCCGCCGCCAGCGCTGCGAGGCGCGGCGTGCGCTCCCCGGTCATCTCCCCCAGCTGGATGGGGCCTTCATGCACGAACTCGATGTAGCCGGGGTCCACGAGCGCGCCGCCGTAGTTGGGAATGGAGCCCATGACCCGCTCGGCGCCGCCCAGACCGGCGGCCTGCAGGCGCGCGATCAGGTCGGGTTCGTTGAAGCCGTTCTGGAAGGACACCACGAAGATGTCCGGACCGAAGTGCGGCAGCACGCTCTCAAGGGCCTCGACGGCATGCTGGGATTTCGTGGCGATCAGCACGGCCTCCAGTGGGCCCTGCAACTCGTGCGGGTGCAGCGCCTTGACGGTGAAGTGCTGCTCGCCGCGCACGCCGTCCACGCGGATGCCGCCGCGTTTCATGGCCTCGATATGTTCGGGCCAGCGGTCGACCAGGGTCACGTCGTGACCGGCCTGCGTCATCCAGGCGCCGGCGAGTCCGCCGATGGCGCCCGCGCCAATAATCGTGATCTTCATGAGGTCTCCTGGGTGGGGGAAGGGGCGGGGGTCAGGGGCGGGGGTCGAGCGCGTCGCGCAGACCGTCCCCGAGGAAGTTCACGGCCAGGACGGTGATCAGGATCATCAGGCCGGGGAAGACCGCCAGCCACGGGGCGCTCTGCAGCCACTGGCTGGCGTAGTTCAGGAGGTTGCCCCAGGTGGGCGTGGGGGGCTGGACGCCCAAGCCCAGGAAGGACAGGGCGGACTCGAGCATGATCCCGCTGCCCACCGCGAGGGTGGTGGCGACGATGATCGGCCCGAGGGCGTTGGGGAGCATGTGGCGGAACATGATGCGGTTGTTCGTGCCGCCCAGCGCGCGCGAGGCTTCCACGAACTCCCGTTCGCGCAGGCTCAGGAACTGCCCGCGCACCAGCCGGGCGGTGCCCATCCAGCCCAGCACGCCGATGATCCCGACCAGCAGGGGCACGGTGGGGCGCAGCATGCCCGAGAGCAGGATCACCAGCGGCAGCAGCGGAATACACAGCACCATGTCGGTCAGGCGCATCAAGAGGCTGTCGATCACGCCGCGGTAGTACCCGGCGAGCGCGCCGATCAGCGTGCCGAGCAGCGTGGCGAGCAGCGCGCTCGCCAGGCCCACGGCCAGCGAGACCCGCGCGCCGTACAGGACGCGCGTGAAGGCGTCCCGGCCGAGCTGGTCGGTGCCCATCAGGTGCGCGGGGCTGGGCGGCTGGGGTTCGCCCATGATGGCGAGGTCCTGCTCGTCGAAGCTGTACGGCGCGATCTGCGGGGCGAACAGGGCGAGCAGGCCGAGCAGGCACAGCACCACGAGGCCCGTGACCGCGAGTCGGTGACGCAGGAAGCGGCGCAGGAACAGCCGCCAGGGGGTGTCGGCCAGGGGGGCGCGGGCGGGCAGGGCAGGGTTACTCATAGCGGATCCGGGGGTCGACGGCGGCGTAGGCCAGGTCGGCGAGAAGGTTGCTGATCACCAGCGCGAACGAGCTGGCCATCATCAGGGCCATCAGGACCGGGTAGTCGCGGCCGTTCATGCTCTCGATGAAGAGCCGCCCGATGCCGGGCCACGCGAAAATGGTCTCGGTGATCACGGCGCCGGACAGGATGGTCGCGAAGTCGAGCGCCACGACCGTGATGATCGGGATGAGGGCGTTGCGCAG
>CALPYF020000033.1 GCA_943327755.2 Deinococcus hopiensis KR-140 | reverse complement strand
CGCCCCTTCTCGCCTGCCTCTTATTGCAGGTCGAAGTCCATGACGGGTGGTTTCTGCGCCGCAGCGGGCTTCTCGGGCTCGTCCTGCTGGCCGGGCAGGCTGGGTTCGGCCTGGTGCGCCGAGCTGGCCGGCGTGCGGCGCAGGACGTTGGGAATGGCGATGGGCGCGCTGCGGTCCACCGGCTGATGCGGCTGGCCGGGGCGCACCCACTGGGTGGTGGCGGCCGGGCCGCCGAGGCGGGGGGTGGGGGGTGGGGTGGCGGCGGCCCGGGCGGCGCGGAGGATGCCGTCGACCTCCTGGGTGCTCAGCAGGCCCTTGGTTTCCAGGACACTGAGGATGCCGAGGACGGTCTTGCGGAGGAATTCGGTCTCCACGGCGGGGTCTTTCGGGGTGTCCTTCTTCGGGCCGGTCATGCCCTGCAGGGTAGCGCCTGCATGCCCCCCACGCGGTGACATCGGGGCGTTCTGCGCTGCGGGCCGGGAGGGGGCGCAGCTTACCGCACGGGTGGTATTCTGGTTTCTGTCTGAAAGCGTGGTGTGAATGGTCACCCACACGGCATAACGTTCGCCCTAGTGTGTTGGCGAGACGGGGCTGAGACGTCGAGGAGGTTTGGATGTACCGAGGAAGAGAGGGGCAGTGGGCGTTCCTGCTTCACCGCCTGTCGGGGCTGGCAATTCTGTTGTACCTGATGCTGCACGTGTTCAGCATCGGGTCGTTCATCTTCGGTGAGCGCTTCTACATGGCGATTCACGAGACCTACGACCTGTGGCCGTTCCGGATCGGGCTGCTGTTCGTGACCGCGGGCGTGGTGTACCACGCGTTCAACGGTCTGCGCATCATCGTGATGGACTTCACGGGCTTCGGCGTGGCGTACCAGCGGCAGATGTGGTACGGCGTGATGGCGATCAGCCTGCTGGCCTTCGTGGGCGCAGCGTGGGTGGTCATGCCGCGCATCCTGGGAGGGTACTGATGATCCGCGCCCGAACCTTCACGGACGCGCGCCAGCAGGCGCACAGCAACGCCGAACTGAACTGGTGGATCTTCATGCGGATCAGCGGCCTGATCCTGGTGTTCCTGATCCTGGGGCACATCTACATGACGTTCATTCAGGTCAGTGAATCCGACGCGACCTTCGATGCGGTCGTGAACAAGCTCGCGAACCCTGCGTGGAAGTTCTACGACTGGCTGATCCTGGCCCTGTCGCTGCTGCACGGCGCGAACGGCGCGCGGTACTCCATTGAGGACTATGTGCGCAGCCGCCCGAACCGCGCGTGGGTGAAGGGCGTATTCTTCACTGTCATCGCGCTGCTGTTCACGCTGGGCACGGTGGGCCTGTTCTCTATCTGAGTTCTTGTTCTGGGCTGCCGCCATGCGGCGCAGCCCGTAAAGGAAGTTGACTATGCATCATCGTTATGACGTTCTGGTGGTGGGTGCGGGCGGCGCAGGCCTGATGGCGGCGCTGTACGCCGCGAAAGGCGACGTGAGCGTGGCCTGCATCAGCAAGCTGTACCCCACGCGGTCGCACACCGGCGCGGCGCAGGGCGGGATCGGCGCGGCGCTCGGGAACGTGCAGGAAGACCACTGGGAATGGCACATGTTCGACACCGTCAAGGGCGGCGACTACCTGACCGACCAGGACGCCGCCGAGGTGTTCGCCAAGGACATCATCGACGCCGTGTACGAGCTCGAGCACATGGGTCTGCCGTTCTCGCGCACGCCGGAAGGCAAGATCGCGCAGCGCAAGTTCGGCGGGCACACCCGTGACTTCGGCAAGGCCGCCGTGGAGCGCAGCTGCTACGCGAAGGACCGCACGGGTCACATGATCCTGCAGACCCTGTACCAACAGAACGTGAAGGCGGGGACGACGTTCTTCAACGAGTTCCACGTCACGGACCTGCTGATCGAGGACGGGCGCTGCCAGGGTCTCGTCGCGTACGAACTCTCGACCGGCGAGCTGCACACCTTCCACGCGAAGGCCGTGATTCTCGCGGCGGGCGGATACGGGCGCGTGTTCAAGATCACCTCGAACGCCCTGACCCTGACGGGCGACCTGATGAGCATCTACTACCGCAAGGGCCTGCCGCTGGAGGACATGGAGTTCTACCAGTTCCACCCGACCGGTCTGGCGAAGCTGGGCATCCTGGTCACGGAAGGCATCCGCGGCGAGGGCGGCATCCTGCGCAACGACAGCGGCGAGCGGTTCATGGAACGCTACGCGCCGACCATCAAGGACCTCGCGCCGCGTGACATCGTGTCGCGCAGCATCATCACCGAGATCCGCGAGGGCCGCGGCGTGGGCCGTGACAAGGACGCCGTGAACATCGACCTGACGCACCTGCCGCGTGAAGTGATCGAGGGCAAACTGGCCGAGATCACCGACCTGGCCCGCACGTACCTGGGCATGGACCCCGTCAAGGACCTCGTGCCGATCCAGCCGACCGCGCACTACGCGATGGGCGGCATTCCCACGAACCTCGACGGCCTGTGCCTCAGTGACGGGTCCGGCGGCACCGTGGAAGGGCTGTACGCGGCCGGCGAGCAGGCCTGCGTGTCCCTGCACGGCGCCAACCGCCTGGGCACGAACAGCCTGGGTGACCTCGTGGTGTTCGGCCGCCGCGCCGGAATCGCCGCCGCGAAGTACGCCCGTCAGGTCGAGTACCCCGACATGCCCGAAACCGGGGACGCCCAGCGCGAGAGCGTGGACCTGTTCGAGCGCCTGCGCAACGGCAGCGGCAAGGAAAACGCCGCCGCGATCCGCAAGGAACTGCAGGAATCCATGATGAACAACGTGGGCATCTTCCGCAACGGGAAGGACATGGCCGCGCAGGTCGACATCATCAAGGAACTCAAGGCCCGCTACCAGGGCGTGACGGTCTCCGACCCGAGCCGCCGCTACAACAGCGAGCTGATCGAGGCGATGGAACTGGGCTTCATGCTCGACTGCGCCGAGGCCATGACCGCCAGTGCGCTGAACCGCACCGAGTCGCGCGGCGCGCACGACCGCGAGGACTTCACCGAGCGCAACGACGCGGAGTGGCTGAAGCACACCATGGCGTACAAGAACCTGAACAAGGCCGACGACGTCATCATCGGGTACAAGCCCGTGGCGCTGAAAGGCTTCACGCGCGCCTTCGAACCCAAACCCCGCGTGTACTGACGCGGCGGAAGGAATCTCCATGACCCAGACCCATGCACAAGCCAGCAGCGCGCCCGTCAGCGCGAGCGTGCCCATGCTGCAACTGAAAGTCAAAGTCCTGCGCTTCGACCCCGAAAAGGACAAGAAGGCGTACTGGACGACGTACGACGTGGAAGCCCAGGCAGGCGACCGCGTGCTGGACGTCATCAACCACATCAAGTGGTACCTCGAACCCAGCCTGACGTTCCGCCGCTCCTGCATGCACGGCATCTGCGGCAGCGACGCCATGCTCATCAACGGCCGCAACCGCCTCGCCTGCAAGACCCTGGTCCGCGACGTCGCCAAGAGCGGCGGGACCATCACTGTGGAACCCATCCGCGGCCTGAAGGTCGAGAAGGACCTGCTGGTGGACATGGAGCCGTTCTTCGACTCGTACAAGGCGATCATGCCGTACTTCATCAACGAGTCCCCGGCCCCCGCCGCCGAACGCATCCAGTCCGAGGAAGAAGCCGAGCGCATGGCGCACTCCAGCAACTGCATCCTGTGCGCGTGCTGCACCACCTCATGCCCGATCTTCTGGGTGAACGGCTCGTACCTGGGCCCCGCCGCGATCGTGCAGGCCCACCGCTTCATCTTCGACACCCGCGACGAGGCCACGCAGCAGCGCCTGGGCATCATGAACCAGAACACCGGCGTGTGGCGCTGCCGCACCGCGTACAACTGCACGGAAGCCTGCCCGCGCGACATCCCGATCACGCAGCTGATCGAGGAAGTCAAACGCGCCGTCATGTACGGTCAGGCGTAAACCAAAGCACCGTGAAGCCCCGCCCCGCCAGTCGGTCGGCGGGGCGCTGTCCTGTCACGTCAGCGGCTCAAGGCTCCGCACCGGTTTCCCGGTCTGCCGCGCGTACGCGATCTCCCGGCGGGTGGACTCCCCCACGTACCCGCCGGGGTTGATGATCAGAACCTCGTCCGCGAGATCGATCTTGCGCAGGTGCAACTCACCCAGGCGGTTCAAGGCAGCGGCCCGCTCCGCGCTGCTCAGGTGCGCGAGGGCGTCCTCGTCCCGCTGGCGGTGACTGCCGACACTCAGGACGATCCGCCCCGCCAGCGTCTCGGCCAGCGCCGCCGCGTCGAACTCGGCCAGGAAACGCACGCTGCCGCACAGGCACACCACGCGCGGCCTCTCCCCCACTGGAACATTCAGAACTGCAGGGCGTAGCGGGTGCCAGCCCCGTCGAAGCACTCGCCGACGCCGCGTTCCTGCGCGTCCACGGTCAGGGTGCAGGTCAGCAGGGCGGGCGGGGCTCCCTCGGCACGGGCGATCAGGTTCCCGGTGTAGGCGGGGACGGGGCGGCCCCCCTCCACGCGGGTGCTGCCACCCGTGAAGGTGCTGCCGTCCGTGCCACTGCCCGCACCGAACGCCACGCTGAACCCCAGCCCGCCCGGAAGCGCGCCGCCCCCGATCAGGTACGTCCGGCCCGAGTAGGTACGCCCGCCGATGCGGATGGTGGCGTTGTCTGGCGCGAACGGATCACCCAACCGGGGCGAGAGGGTTCCGCGCCGGAACGTCACGGTGCCCTCCTCGCCCGTCACGGCATTCACGATCCGCCCGGTCTGCAGGGCGGTCACGGAGGGCGCGCACGCACCGAGGACGGAGGCCAGCAGGGCCACGCCGAGCAGGGCAAGAGGCTTCATGCGTCCAGTGTAGTCCGGCCCGCTGCCGTCAGCGGGCGACGACCTCGTGGATTTCCAGGACGTTCGGGCCGCTGAAGGCGTCCTTCGGGAGGGTGCCGCTGCGGGCGTGCCCCTGACGGAAGGCGTCGCTGGTCGTCCAGGCCTCAAACGCCTCGCGGGACTCCCAGAAGGTGAGCACCACGAACGGGTCCCCATCGCGGGTGGGGCGCAGGACGTGGTTGGCGATGAACCCCGGCATGCCGTCCACCAGTCCGGCCCGCTCGCGAAAGCGTGCCTCGAAGGCGTCGTGGTACTCGGGTTTCACGTGGATGCGGTTGGCGACGCTGATCATGGGGAACCTCCAGTCACCGGGCGAAGTCGTGGATGAACTGTTCCTGCTGCGCCGTTTCGATGGCGTGCGGGCTGCGGGTCTCGCGGACCAGGGCAATGGCGCCGTCGGCGGTCAGGCCGCCCTGCACGAGCAGGCACGCGGCGGTCAGGCCCGCGCGGCCCAGGCCGCCCCGGCAGTGCACGACGACGCTGCGCCCGTCGAGCAGGTGGGTCATGAGTTCGTCCACGTACGCGGCGAAGTCACGCGGGTCGTGCGGCGCGTGCTGGTCGGGGATGGGGTACGGGGCGACCTCGATGCTGTACTCGGAGGCGGCGTCGTGGTACCCGTCCATGCCGAGCAGGTCGAACTCGAAGTCCTCGATGAGGGGCGCGATGACGTTCGTGCCCTGCTGCGCGAGGGTGCGCATGTCCTCCGTGACGCTGCGGTCGTGCGTCACGCCGGGCTGGTACACGCTGCCGCCCTTCTTGCCGGGCGCGAAGGTCAGGCCCAGGCGGCCCGGCCACACTCCGGTGGGAATCCAGTCCACGCGGATGGGGTTGACGGCGCTGGTCATGCCCGCGCGTCCTCGGCCAGCCAGCGGGCGGCGTCCATGGCGTGGTAGGTGATGATCGCGTCCGCGCCGGCGCGGCGCATGCCGGTCAGGGTTTCCAGCACGGTGCGGCGTTCGTCCATGAATCCGGCGGCGGCGGCGGCCTTGATCAACGAGTACTCGCCGCTGACGTTGTACGCCACGACGGGCAGGTCGAATTCGCGCTTCAGGAGGTTCAGGACGTCCAGGTAGGCCAGGGCGGGTTTGACCATCAGGGTGTCGGCGCCCTGTTCGGCGTCCAGGCGGGCCTCGCGCAGGGCCTCGCGGTAGCCGCCGGCGGGGTCCATCTGGTAGGTGGCGCGGTTGCCGACGCTGGGGGTGGACCCGGCGGCGTCGCGGAAGGGGCCGTAGTAGGCGCTGGCGTACTTCACGGCGTAACTCATGATCGGGGTGTGCGTGAAGCCCGCCCCGTCCAGTGCGGCGCGGATGGCGGCGACCTGTCCGTCCATCATGGCGCTGGGGGCCACGACGTCCGCTCCGGCGCGGGCCTGCGAGACGGCAGTGCGGGCCAGCAGGTCCAGGCTGGGGTCGTTGTCGACCGTCCAGGCGTCCGCGCCGCTCTGGCCGGGCACCTCGCACAGCGGCCCGCAGTGGCCGTGGTCGGTGTACTCGCACAGGCAGGTGTCGGCGATGACGTTGATGCCGGGCACGCTGGCCTTGATGGCGCGCGTGGCCCGCTGGATGATGCCCTCGTCGGCGTACGCCTGGGTGCCCACGGCGTCCTTGTGGTCGGGGATACCGAAGAGGATCACGCTGGGGATGCCCAGGGCCAGGGCCTCGCGGGCCTGCTGGACGGCACTCTCGATGGAGTGGCGCTGCACGCCGGGCATGGTGGCGATGTCGGTCACGGTATCCCGCTCGTGCACGAAGATCGGGTGGATGAACTGGCTGGGGTGCAGGTGCACCTCGCGGGTCAGGGCGCGCAGGGCGGGCGTGCGGCGCAGGCGGCGGGGACGGTCCATGCCCGTACGCTACCGCGCGCGCGGCGGGACGAATGCAACGCCCCTCTTCCCCCTGCCCCTGGACGGCAGGCAGAAGGCCCCCCATCGCTGGAGGGCCATCCGGAGCCGCTGGACGTCAGACCGCGCCGAGCAGGCGGCGCACCGCGTACCGCACCCGGCCCAGGCTGGACACGTCGTCGAACGCGGTGAGCAGCACCTGATTGCCGTGCGGGGTGAGCAGTACGGGGCCGCCGTCCACGTCGAGGAGGAGTTCCTGCCAGCCCTCGGTGTTCAGGTTGCTCTGGAGACTGCCGATCACGGCGCGCCCGGCCGCGACCAGGGTCAGTTCGGCGGGCAGTTCCGCTTCCTTCAGGCCCGCCTTGGCGATGACCTTGCCGTCCGGGCCGACCAGGGCGGTGTGGCGCACACCGCGCACGTCCATGAGCCCCTCGATCATGGAGTTTCCCGGGGCATGACCAGATCGACGGCCAGCCGCGCGAGGCTCTGCTGGGCGGTGCGGGTGTCGCTGCCGCGCGTCATGGCGGCGCCCAGGGTGTAGGGCCCGGTGGTGACGGCCACGACCTCCACGCGCTCGCTGGTGAAGGCCAGTCGGGTGACCTCGCCCGTACCGAGGCGGCGGCCGGTGCGGTCCATGCCCTGGCGCAGCGAGGCGAGTTCGGCGGCCAGCCCGTCACCGCCGTCACCGTAGGATTCTACGGCGAGGCCGTCAGAGCCGACCAGGGCGGCGGCGATCACGCCGGGCAGGGTGCGCAGGGGATCGAGGATCACAGCGTGGCCTCCAGTTTACGGGCGGCGTCGCGGCCGTACAGGCGCGCCTGCCCGAGGTTGCTGCGGCCGTCCACGGCCAGCAGCAGGAAGTACTCGGTCTTGATGGGATGCAGGTACACGCTCAGGCGCTCGCCGCGCAGGTACAGTTCGCGGGGCGCGCCGCCCTGGAGGGTGTCGGTGTAGACGGTGTGCGCGGCGCGGTACAGCCCGGCGTGTTCGGCGACGAGCAGGCTCAGGTCGGCGTCGAGCGTGGCGTGCCCTTCGATCAGGAGGCCGTCGAGGCCAGCAATCGCGGCGGCCCAGGCTCCGTCGACGTCACGGATCAGTTGGGTGAGGTGATCGAGCATGTGCTTTGCATCATATGTCGCGCGCGGTGGAATGTGGGCTCACGTCTGCCCCGGTGGTGGGGGCGACGACACCCCCGCCCGATGCGGGTTTTTTCACGTCGAGGAGCCGGTTCCGGAGCGCCCCGATATCAGCCCGGGTCAGGCCGTGAGCGGTCAGGTAGGGGTGCGGGCCACCCCAGGTGTGATCGAGGTGGGTCAGGGCCTGCAGGATGACGTCGGCGCGGGTCACGGCGAACGGGGCGAGGTGCGCCCACTCCTCGGGCGTGCGGCGGGCCTGCTGGTCCAGGTAGAAATCGCGCAGGGCGGGACCGCTGGCGGCGTAGTCGGCGGCCGTCTGGTCGCGGGTCCGTCCGGCGAGTTCACTGCACAGGGCGGCGATCAGGCCGGTGCGGTCCTTGCCCGCGTGGCAGTGAATGAGGACCGGGCCGGGTGGGGCGTCGAGGATCGCGCCCAGGACGGTCACGATCTGGTTGGGCGCGTGGTCGAGCATGGCGGTCATGTGGTCGGCGTTGCTGCGGGCGGCGGCGCTGGCTTCGTTAAGGGCGCGGTGGTGCCACGGGAGCAGGGGCAGGTTCAGGTCGGCGGGGTGGCCCAGGAACGGGGGTGGATCGGCCGCGCGTTCGGTGCGGCTGCGCAGGTCGATGATGCGGCTGAGGTTCAGGGCCTTCAGGTCGCGCCGACCGTCTGGCGTGAGGCGGCTGAGGGTGTCGCTGCGGCACAGGCCGGGGAGGCTGCGGCGGAAATTGAGGAGCCCGCCGGGTGGCTGTTCGGAGGTGGTCATGGAGGGTGCAGTCTGGCGGGTCGGCTGCCGGGGTCGGGGTGGCGGGAGTGACGGTGTGGTGCGGGAATTCTGGGGTACAATGGGGTCATTGAGGGAGCCGGTTCTATTACGCCAAGAGCATAATGAGTGTGATAGAATCAATCCATCCCCGGACAGGCCGGGCCTCGACATTTCAGGTTGAAGCGGCGCCACTGCCGGGCCGCAGCAGCCTCACGACTGGAGCCACATGACTGGAATTCACCCCGTTGACATCACCAGTGAAGTCAAGACCAACTTCATCAACTACGCCATGAACGTGATCGTGGACCGCGCGCTGCCCGACGTGCGCGACGGTCTCAAGCCCGTGCAGCGCCGCATCATGTACGCGATGATGCTCGAGGGCCTGTACTCGAACGTCAAGCACGCCAAGTCCGCATCCGTCGTGGGCGAGGTCATGAAGAAGTACCACCCGCACGGTGACAGCAGCATCTACGACGCGATGGTGCGCCTGGGCCAGTGGTGGAACATGCGTTACCCGATGGTGCACCCCCAGGGCAACTTCGGGTCCATTGACGGCGACCCGCCCGCCGCGATGCGTTACACCGAGGCCCGCATGACCAAGGTCGCCGAGGAAGTCCTGGCTGACCTGGAAAAGAAGACGGTGGATCTCAAGCCCAACTACGACGAGACCACCGAGGAACCCACGGTGCTGCCCAGCGCCGTGCCGAACCTGCTCATCAACGGGGCGTCGGGCATCGCGGTGGGCATGGCGACGAACATCCCGCCGCACAACCTCACCGAGATCTGCAACGGCCTGCTCGCGCTGATCGAGGACCCGACCATCGGCCTGGACGAGATGATGACGCACGTGCAGGGCCCGGACTTCCCCACCGGCGGGCGCATCAGCCGCGCGGGCATCCGGGAGGCCTACGCGACCGGGCACGGCGGCCTGAAGGTGCGCGGCAAGGCCCGCATCGACGAGAAGAACGGCCGCAACCAGATCATCATCAGCGAGATCCCGTATCAGGTGAACAAGACCAACCTGATCCAGACGATCAGCGCGATGTACAAGGCCGGGAAGATCCCGGACATCAGCGCGCTGCGCGACGAGTCCGACCGCAAGGACCCGGTGCGCATCGTGATCGACCTCAAGCGCGGCGCGATACCCACCCTGGTGCTGAACCAGCTGTACAAGTACACGCAGCTCCAGAGCACCTTCACGATCATCAACCTGAGCATCGTGCACGGCGAGCCGCGCGTGCTGCCCCTGATCGACACCATGCGTTACTTCCTGGAGCACCGCCAGGACGTCGTGACCCGCCGCACGCAGTACGACCTGGACAAGGCGCAGGAACGCGCCCATATCCTCGAAGGGCTGCTGAAGGCGCTGGATCACATCGACGAGGTCATCAGCCTGATCCGCGCGAGCAATACGGGCGCCGAGGCGCGCGACTCGCTGATGGTCCGCTTCGGTCTGACCGAGGTGCAGGCCCAGGCGATCCTGGACATGCGACTGCAGCGTCTGGTGGGCCTGGAACGCGAGAAGCTCCAGGGCGAGTACGACGAGCTGCAGAAGACCATCGCGTTCCTGCAGTCGATCCTGGGTGACGAGAAGCTGCTGTGGCGCGAGATCAAGAAGGAGATCCGCGCGGTGCGCGACAACTACGGTGACGAGCGCCGCAGCGCGATCACGCTGCTGGAGGAGGACATCACCAAAGAGGACCTGATCGCCGTGGAGGACATGGTCATCACCATGACCAAGGCCGGGTACCTCAAGCGCACGAAGCTGGACGCCTACCGCGCCCAGAGCCGTGGCGGGCGCGGCGCGAGCGGCGGCAAGCTGCGCGAGGAGGACGTGAACACCCGCGTGTTCGTGGGCTCCACGCACGATTACCTGCTGTTCTTCACCGATCAGGGCCGCGTGTTCCACGAGAAGATCTACGATCTGCCCGAGGCGGGCCGTGACGCGAAGGGCACGCACATCCGCAACCTGCTGCCCAGCCTGCGTGAAGAGGAGAACGTCGCCAGCGTGCTGAGCGTGAAGGGCTTCGAGGAGGCCGGGTGCTTCATCTTCGCCACGAAGAACGGCATCGTGAAGAAGACCCTGATCACCGAGTACGGCAACATCACGTCCGCCGGTCTGATCGCCATCAACCTGCAGCCCGGTGACGAACTGATCGGGGTGGGCATCGTGCAGGACGGCGACCATGTGGTCCTGGCGACCCGCAACGGCAAGGCGATGCGCTTCGAGAGCGGCGAGGTGCGCGAGACGGGCCGCGCGACGCAGGGCGTGATCGGCATCCGCCTGCGCGACGGCGAGGACGACGCGGTGGTCAGCATGGCGCTGGTGCCCGGCAGTGACGTGGACAGCGAACTGCTCGCGGTCAGCGAGTGCGGTCTGGGCAAGCGCACCCCGGTGGGCGACTACCCGGCCAAGGGGCGCGGCGGGATGGGCGTGATCACGCTGGACGTGACCGACAAGACCGGCAAGCTCGTGACCCTGGCCCGCGTGGGCGGG
Organism: Deinococcus hopiensis KR-140; assembly: GCA_943327755.2. GTDB lineage: Bacteria > Deinococcota > Deinococci > Deinococcales > Deinococcaceae > Deinococcus > Deinococcus hopiensis_A. Next base: position 35,740 of record CALPYF020000033.1, on the reverse strand, counting down.
AACGAGGAACTGATGGTCCTGACCGAGAAGGGCACCGTGATCCGCACCCGCGTGGAGGAGGTCCGCGTGACGGGCCGCAACGCGCAGGGCGTGAAGGTGATCAACATCGGGGACAAGGACTGCGTGATCAGCGCCTTCCCGATCCGCCGCGAGGACGAACTGTAACCCCCTGACGCCAGAACCGGGGTGGGCGGTGACGCCTCACCCCGGTTTCTTTATTCCCGCTGTCTTTATCCGCCGGGCCGTGAGGGGTCGGTGAGGCGCGGCGGCGCACACTGCGGTGGTGGACGCCGTGCTGGTGCGTGTCCGTGTGACGGAGGCCCAGGCGAGGATCTGTAATCTAAAGCCAGATTAAAGAAACAAAACTGTTTACAAAAAAGTGAGATTGGGTTACACTGTGAGCACGTCGGGAAAGGGGCACCACCCCATCACCCGGCACCCGCGACCACACCTCACACCCGCCCAAGGAGGCGAAACGAATGCTTACCAACACCCGCACCAGCACCCGGACCTTCGTGGACACCGTGACCTACCGCCCCGGCGCCGTCATCCTCTACCCCGGCAAGAGCGACATGCTCTACCGCGTCTCCACCGGCCTCGTGCGCGTGCACACCATGGACGACGACGGCAACGGCCTGACCCTGCGCTACGTCAAGCCCGGCGAGTACTTCGGCGAGGAAGCCCTGGCCGGCGTGAACCGCGCCTACTTCGCCGAGGCCGTCACCGACTCCAGCATCGACGTGATCAACCCCGCCCTGATGAGCGCCGAGGACAACCTGCACGTCACCACCCACCTCGTGCGGACACTGGAACGCGCCTACGAGAGCATCTACCGCCTGGTCGGCAAGCGGCTGCGCGCCCGCATCGCCGGGGAACTGCTGGAACTCAAGGACACCGCGCTGGCCACCCAGCTCGACAGCGGCGAGACCATGATCTACGCGACGCACGACGAACTGGCCGCCGCCGTCGGGTCGGTCCGCGAGACCGTCACCAAGGTCGTTGGGGAACTGTCCCGCGAGGGCGTGATCAGCGCCGGGTACGGCAAGATCACCCTGAAGAACGAATCGGCCCTGGCCGACATCGCCGCCGCGTAACCCCAAGCTGCACCGCACCGCCGCCTCCACACCCGGGGGCGGCGGTTTCCCGTGCATCCCCTCCCCTGTCCAGCCGTGTTTCTGTACATGTGACACGAATCCTGGACGGTTGGCATTCCCAGCGCGCCCCGCCTGTGCATAGACTCGGGCGATGACCCAGACCTACACCCCCGACCGCCCCCTGCGCGTCGCCGTGATCGGCAGCGGCCCCAGCGGCATCTTCGCCACCGAGGCCCTCCTGAAACAGACCGACCTGCCCGCCCAGGTGGACGTCTACGACCGCCTCCCCACCCCGTACGGCCTGGTGCGCTACGGCGTGGCGCCCGACCACCTGACCATCAAGAGCGTCACGCGTGGCTTCGAGAAGACCCTCGGCGACCCGCGCGTGCGCTTCCTGGGCAACGTGGAATTCGGCACCGACCTCACCCACGAGGACGCCCTGGCCCACTACGACGCCGTGCTGTACACCGTCGGGGCCAGCAGCGACCGCCGCCTGGGCATCCCCGGCGAGGACCTGACCGGCAGCATGAGCGCCACGGAGTTCGTCGCGTGGTACAACGGCCACCCGGACGCCGCCGCGCGCGAGATGGTCCTGAATGCCAGCGGGGTCGCCGTGGTCGGCGTGGGGAACGTGGCGCTGGACGTGAGCCGCATCCTCGTGAAGACCGCGCAGGAACTCCACGAGAGCGACATCGCCGCGCACGCCCTGACCGCGCTGGACGCCAGCCACGTGCAGGACGTGTGGGTGCTGGGCCGCCGCGGGCCCGCGCAGGCCGCCTTCACCACCAAGGAACTACGCGAGTTCGGGGAACTGCACGCCGCCGAACCCGTCGTGAAACCGGAGGAGATCGCGCTGAACGAGGCCGAGGAGGCCGCGATCACCGACAACACCAAGAAGAAGAACGTGGAGGTCCTGCGGGACTTCGCCGCCCGCGAAGCCGAGGGCAAGGCGCGGCGCGTGCACCTGCGCTTCCTGACCTCCCCCGTCGAGATTCTCGACGACGGCCAGGGGCGCGTGGGCGGCCTGAAGGTCGAACGCAACCGCCTGGACGAGAACGGCAACGCCGTCGGCACCGGCGAGTTCGAGGTGCTGCCCGTCCAGATGGTGCTGCGCTCGGTCGGGTACCGCGGCGTGGCGCTGCCCGGCGTGCCCTTCGACGAGAAACGCGGCGTGATCGCCAACGACGAGGGCCGCGTGACGGGCCGCGTGGGCGAGTACACCGCCGGGTGGATCAAACGCGGCCCCAGCGGCGTGGTCGGCACGAACCGCAAGGACGCCACCGACACCGTCGCCCACCTGCTGGCCGACGCGAAGGAAGGCAAGCTGCCCGGCGCCGCCCACCCCACCCGCGAGGCCGTGGACGCCCTGCTGGCCGGGAAGGGCGTGCAGGTCTACTCCTTCCACGACTGGCAGGTCCTCGACGCGCACGAACTCGCCGAGGGGCAGGCACAGGGCCGCCCGCGCGCCAAGGTCGTGCACCGCGAGCTGATGCTCGGCCACCGCAAGGGCTAACCCGTCCCCCCCCGACGTACCGTCCTGGCGGGTGCCGGGGCGGCACGCCCCATTCAGGCTGGCCAGCCGCCCAGGAATGTGATTTAGATGGAGGTCGATGAGACTCCTGACCTCCCTGACCGCCGCGGCCAGCCTCACGCTGGGGGCCGCGCACGCCCAGACGCTCAGCCTGCCACTCACCTTCGACAGCCCGCAGACCTGGCAGGTGCGGTTCGACGAGGGCATCGGCAACTGGACGTTCGGGCTGACCACCCCCGGCGCCGTGAAGGGCCGCCAGCTGACCGGCACAGCCACCAGCCGCACCGCCGGGAACCGCGCCGCGGCCTTCATGTTCACCCCGGACGACCTGAAGGCCGGACGGGACCGCGCCACCGGAATCGTGGACGGCCTGCCGAAACTGAACCAGTACGCGCTGTTCGCCGTGGAACCCGAGAACGGTCAGATCATCGGCAGCGGCGCCTACTACCGCCTGCTGTGCGTCGTGTCCGGGCCGCCCGCCCCCGGCAGCGCACCGAACACCCTGACGGGCCGCGCGTACGCCGCCAGCCTGAACCGCCCCGCGCAGGACACCGGCGTCGGCTGCACCGCCACCCGGGAGACCGGTACACCCACCAGCTTCACGCGGCCCGCCACGCCCCAGGCGCTGGGGTGGCCGGTGCTGCCGCAGGCGGGGCAGAACTGGACACTCCAGACCCGCCCGGCCTTCTCAGCGCCCACAGCGAAATGGAACGTCCGGGTGGACACGGCCAGCGGCGGCGCCGGGCAGGGGCAGGCGACCGGGCTGAGCAGCGCGCCCGCCGAGTTCAAGTACTTCGACCGCAGCGACCGGCAGTACCCGGACACGCTGGCCGTGCAGATCGGCGAGGACCGCGACCCGCGCGCGTTCGTGTGCCTGTTCAGCTTCGCCAGCAACGGGTACACGCCGGGCCGCACCGTGCTGGGCCGCGCCCTGCTGACCGACACGCTGTGCGAACTCACGCTGGGCGCCCTGGCACCCGGCAGCAGCGTCGGCGCGGCGCAACCGCCCCGCTGGCTGGACGGCGTGAACCGCGTCCCGAAGGCCGGGCAGACCTGGACGTTCAGCACCTTCCAGCTCACGTACCGCCTGAGCTTCGACCGGGCCGAACCCGACGGCTGGAGTGGCCGCGCCACCCTGACCGGGAACGGCACCGCCGAGAAACTCCCCGCCGACTGGACGTACCGCCTGACGTGGCTCGCGACCGGCCTGAAACTGGACGTGACGCTGGGCGGCGCGACCTTCAGCTGCGTCCTGCCCGAACAAGCCCAGGGGGCCCTGGGCGGCAGCCTCAGCGGTGACGCGGTGCTTCTCGCGGGCGGCAAACGGCAGCAGGAGAACAACTGCCGCGTCGAATTCTGACCGGAATCACATGGGCCGGACGTCGGGTCACCCCCAGGCGTCCGGCCTGTAGTGACGGGCGGCTTCAGCTGATCAGGCCGGTGTGCACGCGCGGCCGGAGGCCCTGCTGCCGCACGAGGGTCCGGACCTCCTGGCAACGGCAGCCCCGGTAGGTGCACAGCAGTCCTTCCGGGTCGCGGTTCAGGAGGCGCACGGTGCTGTCCACGAGGTCCCGCACGCGGTACAGGCGCAGGGTGCTCTGGCCGACCTGCACGCTGCGGGCGCGGGCGTGCACCTCGGGCGCGAGGTTGTCGAAGTCCGCCGAGCAGTTCGGGAACGCGGTCGGCACGACCTGTCCGTCCAGCGGCACGTACCGCGTCAGGAGCGGCAGGCCCGCGAGGTGCTCGCCGTAGTGGACGCTGGTGTTGCTGCCGAAATCCACGCCCATCAGCAGCGCGAAGCCGTCCAGGTCGTACAGCGCCCCGATGGGCTGGTACGGGCTGCTCAGGGACTGCGCCTCGGTGATGCGGCGCGCCTCCTGCCCCAGCGCGATGAAACTCAGGGTGGGGTGGAAGGAGCGCAGCGCGTCGGCTCGTTCCACGAGTTCCTGCGGCACCCGCCCGATGTCCCGGCTGACCCGCGAGTCCCGGTGGAAGCGCGCGTGGGCAGCCGCGGTGGGCCGCGAGAGCAGCGTGGAGTACGTGAAGGCCGGGGCGACCACCGTGGCGCTCGCGCGTTCCAGGGCGTCCACGACCGTGCGCGCCCCACCCTCAAGCTGCCCGAAGGATTTCAGGCTGGCATGCACGATCACGTGCCCGGTGCCGTCCAGTCCCAGTGCGCGCAGCCCCTCGTCCAGTTCGGCGGGGGTCACGGCGGGTCGGCGCAGCAGGTTCAGCACGCCCCCAGTCTACTCCGGCAGGCCTCCTGGGCGGGAGGAAAGGCGCACAGTCCCTTGCCTGCCCGCCGGGCCACCCACAGGGGGGCGGCGCGCAGGTCACCCCACGCGCCGCCCCCATGCAGGACTGGGTTTATCCGGATTCCGTCTGTTCCGTTGACAATCCGGAACTTCACCGGATTGCCCACTTCACGCCCGGAACCCGGTTCCCTCCTGCTCGCTCCGCTCGGACTGAACGGTTCTGGCGAACCATTCAGCCGGAGTGCGTTACTTGACGAAGAGCATCTGGCGGTAGGTGGGCAGCGGCCAGTGCTGCTCGGCGACGACCTTCTCCAGCTTGTCGGCGGCCTTGCGCACGGCGCTCATGGCGGGCAGCACCTGGTCGCGCATGTGGTGGGCCTTCTCGTGCACCTCGTCCCCGCCGGTGGCGGCGTTCTGGGCGCTGAGGGCCTGCACGGCGTCGAACAGTTCGTCCGCGGCGGCCTCGACCTCGGCGGCGACACCCCTGACGGCCTTGCTGCCGCCCGCGGCGTGCAGTTCGGACAGGTACTTCACGGCGGCGGGGAGGATCATGGTGCGGGCCATGTACTCGGTGGTCTCGCCCTCGATGTTCACCGTCTTGAAGTAGATGTCGTACATGATTTCCTGGCGGGCGGCCAGTTCGCGGTCGGACAGCACCTTGAACTTCTCGAACAGCGCGCCGTTCTTCGCGTCGGTCAGGTGGTGCACGGCGTCCAGGGTGGTGCGCAGGTTCAGCAGCTTCCGGCCGTGCTCGGCTTCCTGGTGCCACTCGTCGCTGTAGCCGTCACCGTTGAAGACGATGCGCTTGTGGGCGCTGTAGGTGGCCTTGACGATCTCGGCGACGGCGGTGTCCAGCTCGGTTCCGGCGTCCAGCTTGGCCTTCAGCTCGGCGGCCAGGGCGCTCACGGCGTCCGCGACGATGGTGTTCAGGACCGTGATCGGGAAGGAGATGCTCTGGCTGCTGCCCGCCGCGCGGAACTCGAACTTGTTCCCGGTGAACGCAAAGGGGCTGGTGCGGTTGCGGTCCCCGGCATGACGGGGCAGCGGGGGCAGCACGCTGGTGCCCAGGCCCAGCAGGCCGGCCTCGGCGCCGCGGCCACCCTGGCCGCTTTCCAGGCGGTCGAAGATGTCGCTCAGTTCGCTGCCCAGGAAGATGCTGATGATCGCGGGCGGCGCCTCGTTGGCGCCCAGGCGGTGGTCGTTGCTGGCGCTGGCGACGCTGATGCGCAGCAGGTCCTGGTGCTCGTCCACGGCCTTGATGACGGCCGACGTGAAGAACAGGAACTGCAGGTTCTCGTGCGGGGTGTCGCCGGGCTCCAGCAGGTTCTCACCGGCGTTGGTGCTCATGCTCCAGTTGCAGTGCTTGCCCGAGCCGTTCACGCCCGCGAAGGGCTTCTCGTGCAGCAGGGCGACGAGGCCGTACTTGCGGGCGGTGTTGCGCAGGACCTGCATGGTGAGCTGCTGGTGGTCGGCGGCGATGTTGCTGTCCTCGAAGATCGGGGCGATCTCGAACTGGCCGGGCGCGACCTCGTTGTGGCGGGTCTTGACCGGGATGCCCAGCGCGTACAGCTGCTGCTCGGCGTCGGTCATGTAGCTCAGGACGCGGTCGGGAATCGCACCGAAGTAGTGGTCTTCGAGTTCCTGGCCGCGCGGGGGCTGCGCGCCGAACAGGGTGCGGCCGGTCATGACGAGGTCGGGGCGGCGGTAGTAGTATTCCTCGGCGATCAGGAAGTATTCCTGCTCGGCGCCCAGGGTGCTGCTCACGCGGGTGCCCTCGCTGGCCCCGAAGAGTTTCAGGGCGGGCGTGACGGCCTTGTTCAGCGCCTCGACGGAGCGCAGCAGGGGGGTCTTGGTGTCCAGCGCCTCGCCGGTCCAGCTGGCGAATGCGGTGGGGATGCACAGGGTCGCGCCGTTGGCGTGGCGCATGATGAACGCCGGGCTGCTGGCGTCCCAGGCGGTGTAGCCGCGCGCCTCGAAGGTCGCGCGCAGGCCGCCGGACGGGAAGGAGCTGGCGTCGGGTTCGGCCTGGATGAGTTCCTTGCCGCTGAACGCCGCGATGGCGCTGCCGTCACCGTTGGGGGACACGAACGAGTCGTGCTTCTCGGCGGTCGCGCCGGTCAGGGGGTGGAACCAGTGGGTGTAGTGCGTGGCGCCCTTCTCCATGGCCCAGGTCTTCATGGCCAGGGCGACGGTGTCGGCGATGCTGGGGTCGAGGGTCGCGCCGCGTTCCAGGGTCGCCTGGAGGCTCTTGAAGGTGGGCTTGCTCAGGCGGGCCTTGAGCTGTTCCAGGGTCAGGACGTCGCTGGAGTACACACTGCTGATGATCTGGTCGGGCGTGGCGGTGTCCACGGCGTCCGTGCGCCAGTTGCGGGCGGCGGAGATCACGTCGAAGTCATGGTTCATGTCGCTCCCTGTGCGCGGTGGCTGGGGGGTGCGCGGCGCGCTTGGCATCCCTGATTTCACGCCGCTCCCGTAGTTCCACCGGGCATCACTACGCCCGGAGTATATGAGCCCAGCCTGAAGGCGGTCAACGAATACTTCTGCACAACATGCCGGAATAGCGGGACGGGGCAGGGCTTGACACGCAGGGACGTGCAGTTTGTACACCGCGGATCTGCCACACTGGAATCCGACGCGCAACACTCTGCACCGCCACCCCGGCACGGGCCGGAGGTCGTAGCATTTCTGGACGCGCCGCCCAGCGCCACCGGAGGTTTCCCAGTCATGTCCCCCCAGTCCACCACGCCCCCCACCCGCGACCAGATCCTGCAGCAGCTGCAGGAAGCGGAAGTCAAGTTCCTGCGCCTCCAGTTCACCGACATCCTCGGCACCACCAAGAACGTCGAGGTGCCCAAAAGCCAGTTCGCCAAGGCCCTGAACGGCGACGTGACCTTCGACGGCAGCGCCGTGGAGGGCTTCACCCGCGTCGAGGAAAGCGACATGCTCCTGCGCCCGGACCTGGGCACCTTCCTGATCTACCCGCAGTTCTCCCGCGAGGAAGGCGAACGCGGCAAGGTCGCCCGCCTCATCTGCGACGTGGCGCTGCCCGACGGCACGCCCTTCGACGGCGACCCCCGGCAGGTCCTCAAGCGGCAGATCGCGCGCGCGCAGGCGATGGGCTTCGAGATGTTCGTCGGCACCGAACCCGAATTCTTCCTGTTCGAACGTTCCCCCAGCGGCGTCGGCACCACCGTCACGCACGACAAGGCCGGGTACTTCGACCTCGCCCCGATCGACAAGGGCGAACGCATCCGCCGGGAGATCACCAACAAACTCGTCGAGATGGGCTTCGAGATCGAGGCCGCGCACCACGAGGTCTCCCCCGGCCAGCACGAGATCGACTTCCGCTACGCCCCCGCGCTGGAAACCGCCGACCGGATCGCCACCTTCAAGTTCGTCGTGAAACGCGTCGCGCTGGAGTACGGCCTGCTCGCCAGCTTCCTGCCCAAACCGCTCCCGGGCGTGAACGGCAGCGGCATGCACTGCCACCTCAGCCTGTTCAAGGGCGGCACGAACGCCTTCGCGGACCCCGGCGGCGAGCACGGCCTGTCCCGCACCGCGCAGCAGTTCATCGCCGGGCTGCTCGACCACGCGGGCGCGATGGTCGCCATCACGAACCCCCTCGTGAACAGCTACAAGCGGCTCGTGCCGGGCTTCGAAGCCCCCGTGAACGTCGCCTGGAGCACCAGCAACCGCTCCGCGCTGATCCGCATTCCCGCCAAGCGCGGCAACTCCACCCGCGCCGAAGTCCGCATGCCCGACCCGAGCTGCAACCCGTACCTCGCGCTGGCCGTCATGCTGGCCGCCGGACTCGACGGCATCGAACAGGACATGGAACCCGCACCCGCCATCCAGCGCAACATCTTCAAGATGACCGTGCGCGAAAAACGCCACCACCGCGTCAAGGAACTCCCCAGCGACCTGCGCGAAGCCGTGGACGAACTGGAAAAGGACGACGTGCTGCGCCGCGCACTGGGCGAACACGTCCTCGACCACTTCGTGGAAGCCAAACGCGCCGAGTGGCGCGAGTACAACGCCACCGTGCACGCCTGGGAACTGGAACGGTACCTCGACCTGATCTGAGAGAGGCTGCCGCCTGCTGACCACCCCCTCCCAGCCTCCCCCCTCAAGGGGGAGGGGCAGAGCGGAACTCATACGGACTCCGGTTGAAAGGTTTGCAAAATCTTTCAACCCGAGCGGAGCGAGCGGGAGAGAAGCGGGTTCCGGGCGTGGAGTTAACAGATCGGTGGTCTTCCGATCTGTTAACGAAACAAACGGAATCCGTATCAGGCGACGTCCCTCGTAGTGGTCGGTGGACAGTGCGACAGAGAGACAGGGGCAGCCGGTGTCCCCTGTTTCTCTTTTACTGACGGGTGTCGTCGTTGCCGGTCGTGCCGAAGCTGGTGCCGGTCGCGGGCGTGGTCGCGTCCGCCTGATCCTGCCCGTCGGTGACGTGCGCGGTGCCGGTGTCCGTGTCGGTCATGCCGCTCTCGGAGTTGTCCATGTAGCCGCTGCGGTCGCTCATGCCGTTCCCGGCATCGGCGGGTAGGCCAACCTGTTTCGTGTCGTCGCTCATGCCCCACTCTCCCCCACCACCTGCCGGGCGGGGATGAGCGGGGCGTGCGGGAACCTTGATGCGCGACCCCGGCTCAGGCGATCAGCGGATGCAGTTCGCCCGTGCTGACCAGGGCCAGCCAGTGCAACGCGCGGCTGGCGGACACGTACAGCAGGCGGCGTTCGTACTCAGTGCTCTCGTCGTACGTGTCGGCGTTCGCGCTGGCGACGATCGCGGCGCTGAACTCCAGGCCCTTGGCGAGGTTCACGGGAAGGATCACCAGGCCGCCCCGGAAGCGGTGCTCCTGCGTGGTGATGGGCTGCGCGTCCGTGTCGAACTCGCGCAGGGCTTCGGCCATGCGGTCGGCGTCCACGCCGCGGCGGGTGACGATGGCGATGTTGGTGTGCCCGGCCGCCTGCGCGTCCTTCACGGCCCGCGCGATCAGCGGGAGTTCCCCGTCCGGCCCGGCGGGCGCCGTGTAGCGCTGCACCTCGGCGCCATCACGGTCGACGCCCTGCACGGCGGCGGCGCGGTTGTACGTCGCGGCGATCCGCGCGCCCAGTTCCGTGATCTGCCGCGTGGACCGGTACGTGCGGCCCAGCGTGAGGACCTGCGCGCCGGGCAGTTGCGCCTGCACGGCCTCCCAGGAGCTGGGGCCCTTGTAGCCGTGCATGCCCTGGTTCATGTCGCCCAGCGCGGTGATGTGCCCGGGGCGGGTGGCGCGGCCCAGCAGCGCATACAACAGCGGCGAGTAGTCCTGCGCCTCGTCCAGCACGACGTGATCGAAGGGTTCCAGCGTGCGCCCGTCCAGTCGACCGATGCCGCCCGTGAACGCCTGCACGGCGAGCATCAGGGGCAGTTCGGTGACGTCCGCGTGCGCGCGGCGGGGCGTGGGAATCCCGCTGAGGGGATCGGTGCCCAGCAGCGCGATCTCCCGCTCGGTCAGCAGGCCGCTCGCGGCGAGTTCCGCCGGGCTGCCCAGCAGGCGCCGCGCCTCCGTGATGGGCGTGGTCGTGGCGAAGATGCGGCCCAGCAGGTTCGTCAGCGGGGACGACAGCTGGCGGCGCACGCTGGCCTCCTCGTCCTCGGGGACGCGCATCGTGGACAGCGCGAGGGCCTCGATCGCGCGGCGCATCCCGGCCCGGTACCCGTCCAGGGGATCGGCGGCGAACACGTCGCGGAGCAGGCCCGCCAGGGCCGCCTCGTCCAGTGTGAACACCTGATCCTCCCGCCCGCGCAGCGCCACCGACTCGCGCAGGACCTGCCCGGCCAGCGCCGCGTTAAAGCGGTTCCAGAGGTGCGTGCGGACCACGTCCAGCATCCGCGCGTCGCCCAGCAGTTTCGCCTTGCGCCACGCCAGCGCCCGGCGGGTGTTGTCCCGGTCGGTCAGCAGCAGGCTGAGGGTGCGGTCCGTGACCTCCAGCTTCTCCAAGCCCAGCAGCCCGGTCGCCCAGGCTTCCGGCGTGGTGACGACCACGCGTTCGATCCCGAGTTCCGGCAGGATGCGCGCCGCGTACGTCGCCAGCACCCGGTTCGGCATGAGGACCATGCACGCCTCGGGCCGCGCCCGGTGCGCCCCCCGGTCCGCGTTCGTCATCCACGCCAGCCGGTGGAAGCCGATGGTCGTCTTCCCGGACCCGGCCGCACCCTGGATGATCACCGGGACGCCCGCCGGGTGCCGCATCGCGTCGTTCTGCTCCGGCTGGAGCGTCTCGACCACGTCTCGCATCCCGGCGGTGCTGCCCTCCTGCAGGCGGCGCAGCAGCACCTCCTCGCGGCCCCCGGTGTCCCCGCCCTGCTCGTCGTCGTACAGGTCCGTCACGCGCAGCAGCGTCTTCTGACTCACGTCCAGCTGCCGCCGCCGCCGGATCACGCCCGCACTGCCGCGCCGGGGCGTCCAGCCGAGCGCCTGCGAGTAGAACAGACTGCCCACCTCGCTGTCCCAGCTGACCACCGTGTGCGGCCCCTTCACGTCCCGAAAGCCGTGCTTCCCGACGTACAGCGTCTGCTCACGCCCCGCCACGCGCACCTTCAGGCTCCCGAAGTACGGCTGGTGCACGTGCGGCGAGAGCATCGCCGCGAACTCCTCGGCCTGATCCCCCAGGATGATGCTCGTCTCCAGGTCCGCGCCCATCTGCCGGTCGCGGTCCTCCCAGAACTCGATCTGACGGATCATGGCCGCCACCGTCCCCGACAGGTGTTCCTTCTCCAGTTCAAAATCCGGGTGGGTTTCCGGACGCAATTCCGCAACAGGCATAACGTACAGGATACGACGTTCCGGCATGCTCAGCACCAGCACACACAGGTTCGAGAGGACGACGACCTACTCGAGCAGTGCGTTGGGGAATCCTTGACGCGCCTCGTCACACTGACACTGGTGTGACAACCTGCGCCTGAATACAGCGCGTGCCTCACCACCGCAGGGCGAGGCACGCGAAGCCCCCGTCCAGCGCGACGGGTATACGGGTTACTTGTTGACGTTCAGGAGCAGTTTCACATCGGCGTCCTGCTTGCCGGTCGTGAACGTCACCGATGCCAGGTCCACTCCGGTCTCGGCGTCAGCCGCCGCAGCTACCTTGTACAGCACTTGGAACTGCTCGTTGTAGCGGACGTTTACGCTCCCCATCGAGACGGTCGTCTTGCTGACCTTGCGCATGATCATGACCTTCGTAGGCGTAATGGTCACGCCCTTGGGCGCGTCGAAGGACTTGAGGGTCAGCCAGTTCGCGAGACGGGAAACGTCCGGCACGGTGGGGTTCGACGCCGAGGCACCCGAGTAGTTGAAGGTCAGGTCGTCGAAGTAGGCGTCAAAGGCATCGTTCTCGTCGAGGAGCGCGCGGGGGTACGTGTACTGCACGTAGACAGTCTGCCCCGGAGCGAGGCGGGTGACCGATTCTGGCGAGGACTGCACCAGAGGGGCGTAATCGGTGGTGCCGGGCTGCACGGCGGTGCAGGCGGTCAGGGTAGTCAGGAGGGCGGCGGTCAAGGCGATGGTGCGCATACCGGCGGAGGTTAGCAGCCTTCATGGTTCTTGCCTGCCTCACATGAAGCATGCCCTCTAATTTATGAAGTCTTAATGTCGACGGATGATCCGACGCCTCCTGACCGCCGCGTCTCTCATCTGCTCGACCGCCTCCGCCGAGGTCGCCCTAGGCCTGAGTGGGCCGGGCGGCGCGCATACCTCCGTCCGGTCCGACTGGTGAGGCGGCGGGGCGGGGCGCGGCACCCTGGGCTTGGAGGCGTGGGCGCCCACCACGCCCACCACGTGGGTCCGTGCGGACGTGACTTACCTGCGCGCCCTGTCCGGCCGTCAGTACGCGGGCCTCGGCGTGGGCAGCGGCGTCCTGCTGTCGGGTGGGGGCACAGCCGGTGGCGTCCCGCTGTTCGTGTACAGCCCACTGCTCGGCGCGAACGTGCACGGCGTGTACGGCGTCCACGTGAACGGCGTGCACGTCGAGAGCCTCCTGCGCCTCGGCGGGCTGTCCATCGTCGGCGTGCGCGTGGACGTGCCGCTGCGCTGACGCACTGAAGGTCTGCGGCGCCCTTGACCCTCTCCCCTGCCGTGTTCCACACTGTGCTTCAGGTGTTGATCCGCAGGAGTACCGCGCGCAGCGGCCAGTGAGCGAGCCCGTGACGGTGAGAGTCGGGCGGTCAGGCGGCGCGGGAAGGGCAGCGGGGAGCTGATCACAGACAAAAGTGCCAGTCGGCCGGGGATTCCGGGGCTGGAACTGGGGTGGAACCGCGCGTGTCCTCATGCGTCCCCAGACGAGCGAGTGCCGGGAACTGGCCGCCGTCTGGGGCTGTTTCCCGTCGCCTGCCCGAAAGGAGCACGTGATGCCTGCAACGTCGATGGAAGAACTCGTCAGCCTGTGTAAACGCCGGGGCTTCATTTTCCAGGGCTCGGAGATCTACGGGGGCCTTCAGGGTTTCTACGATTACGGCCCGCTGGGCGTGGAACTGAAGAACAACATCAAGGCCGCGTGGTGGCGCACGAACGTGTACGAGCGTGACGATATGGAGGGCCTGGACGCCAGCATCATCATGCACCGGCAGGTGCTGCGCCACAGCGGGCACGAGGCGACCTTCAGCGACCCGATGGTGGACAACAAGAAGAACAACAAGCGCTACCGTCTGGACCACCTCGTGAAGGATCAGAAGGCGGACGTGATCGCCAAAGTCGCCGAGGCGATGGGGCAGAGTGCGGAGAACTTCCCGGCGGTCGTGGCGGCGCTGAACGCGAACCCCACTCAGGCGTCGCAGGCGCTTAAGGACGCGGGCGTGCGCGACCCGTTCAGCGGCGAGGTCGGCGAGTGGACGGAGCCGAAGCCGTTCAACATGATGTTCAAGACGACCATCGGCCCGGTCGCGGACGACGAGAGCTACGGCTACCTGCGTCCCGAGACCGCCCAGGGGATCTTCACGAACTTCAAGAACGTCGTGGACAGCACCAGCCGCCGCCTGCCGTTCGGCATCGCGCAGATCGGCAAGGCGTTCCGGAACGAGATCACGCCCCGCAACTTCATCTTCCGCGTGCGGGAACTCGAGCAGATGGAGATCGAGTTCTTCTGCGCGCCTGGCACCGACGAGGAGTGGCACGAGCACTGGCTGGAAAAGCGCCTGAGCTGGTGGGAGGCGCAGGGCGTGCCCCGCAGCAAGATCGAGATCCTTGACGTACCAAAGGAGGATCTGGCGCACTATTCGAAGCGCACGTACGACCTGATGTACGACTACCCCACCCTCGGGCACGAGGAGATTGAGGGGATCGCCAACCGCAGCGACTACGACCTCGGGTCGCACACGAAGAACCAATCGGAACTGGGCCTCGTGGCGCGCGTGGAGGAGAACCTCGACTCCATCGCCAAGCTGACCATTCCCCACCCGGAGACGAACAAGCCGGTCGTGCCGTTCGTGATCGAGCCGTCCGCCGGGGTGGACCGCGCCATGCTGGCCGTCCTGAGCGAGGCGTTCACGAAGGAGACGCTGGAGAACGGCAACGAACGCATCGTGCTGAAGCTGAAGCCACACCTGGCGCCCATCAAGGTGGCCGTGATTCCGCTGGCGCGCAACAAGGCGGAACTGGTCGACCTGGCCCGCTCCATCAAGAACGACCTGCAGAAGCTCGGCCTGGGCCGCATCCTGCTGGAGGACAGCGGGAACATCGGCAAGGCGTACCGCCGCCACGACGAGGTCGGTACGCCCTACTGCGTCACCGTGGACTTCGACACCGTCGGCAAGGGCGAGGATGCCAGCCTGACCGACACCGTCACCATCCGCGACCGCGACACGCTGGCGCAGGAACGCGTGAAGATCAGCGACCTCAGCGCGTACCTGCAGGCGAAACTGCGGTGAGCATGCCCGCCGATCACCTCCTGCCGTACCTGAGTGCCGTGGAACTCGCGGTGCTGGGCGTGTACGCCGCGCACCCGGACCTGACGGACGCGATGGTGGACAGCGCCTACGAGGAACTGACGCGCCGGTACCGCGCCGAGGCCACGAACCACCCCTTCACCCCGGGGAAGCTGGACGGGCTGCGCGCCGAGGTGCACGACGCGGCGCTGCGGACCCTGACACTGCGCCTGTCCCAGCCCGGCGATCACCCGGGCCCGGAGGATCTGCGCCTGGGCGTGAACCGCCTTCGCAGCAGCGTCAGGACCTGGACGCGCGCCGGTGGGCGACAGGGATACCTGCACTTCCTGGACCGGGAGATCGGCGACCTGAGCGTGGACGAAGAGTAAAAGCCAGAACAGTGAGGGGGACGGCCCAGTGCGCGTCCCCCTCATCCTGCAGGCGTCCGGTTCAGTGCTGATGCTCACCCATGTCCATGCCGGGCATGCTCCCGCCAGCTGCGCCCGGGGCAGGAAGAGGCTGCGCACCCCGGTCCTTCAGCAGGCGGGTCATGAGGGTGATCTCGGCACTCTGCGCCGCCCCGATCTGCCGGGCGAGGGCCTGCACCTCGGGCCGCACGCCGCTCTCCAGCGCGGGGGGCACCATGGCCAGCGCGCCCTGGTGGTGGCGGGTCATGAGTTGCAGGAAGGTCACCTCGGCCTGCTTCTCGGGCTGGGTACTGATCGTCGCCACCTCGGCCTGGGTGGCCATGCCCATCATGCGGGCGTGCTCGGCGGTCATGCCGTCCCCGGCCCAGGGGCGGCCCCAGAGGGTCAGCCAGCCGCGCATCTGCCCGATCTGTTCCTGCTGGCCCAGCATGATGTCCAGCGCCAGGGTGCGCAGTTCCGGGTCCGTGGTGGCGTCGCGGATGCGGGTGGCCATGTCGATCGCCTGGGTGTGGTGCTGGATCATCTCGCGCACGAAGCGCACCTCGCGGCTGTCCTCGGCGGGCATGATCAACCGGGGCACGAGCAGCAGCGCGGCGGCTACGGCGGCGAGCAGGACGGCAATGAACGGGAGGGCGCGGCGCAGGTTCACGCCCGCGAGTATAGGGGGGCGTCCATGAGGCCCGGTGCTGTTCCCGCAGCCCGCTACACTGCCCCGGATGACCGGTGAGAGGTGGCGGAACGTGGCGGGCGGCGTGGCGGTAGGTGCGGGACTGGCCGTACTGGCCGCGTTCCTGGGCGAGGTGCGCGCCCCGGCAGGGGTGCTGCTGGGCGTGATCGTGGCGGGCGGCGTGGCGGGGGCGTTCCGGCCGAGTTGGTTGGCCCTGCGTGTCGGGTCGGGTGTCCTCGCCGTGCTGATCGCCGCCTGCCTCGTCACGCCCGTGCTGCGCGGCCCACTGGCGTCACTGACCCTGAGCGAACCCCCCGGCCGGGCGGACGCCATCGTGGTGCTGGGCGGCGGCGTGCAGTGCGGTACGCGCACGCTGGACGTCAGCAGTCAGGCGCGCCTGCTGCGGGGCGTGGAGCTGTGGCGGGCCGGGTACGCTTCCGTCCTGACCCTCTCGGAGCAGTCGGGGCTGATCGGGCCGCGCGACTGCCCGAAAATCGATGTGGTGGAACGCGAGTTGATCCGCGCGCTGTACCCCTCGGGCGGCCCCACCCTGGTCACGCTGAAGAACGTGACCACCACCCGCGACGAGGCGGCCCGCGTGCGTGACCTGGCCCGGGCGCGCGGCTGGACGCGGGTGCTGCTCGTCACGTCGCCCAGTCACTCGCGCCGCGCCGCCGCGCTGTTCCGCGTGCAGGGCGTGAGCGTCGTCAGTGTCCCTGCGCCGGAACCCCTGCTGGACGGCACCCTCCCCTCTCCACACGACCGCCTGCGCGCCCTGCGCATCCTGACCTACGAAGTCCTGTCGCGCGCGAAGGCCGCGCTGGGCGGCACGCCGGAACGCTGAGGCCTCAGCGCACACTTGCCCGCCCCTGCTTCCCGTACACTGCGCGGTTGTGAGTGAGCGTGTGACGGTGATCGGTGGGGGTCTGGCGGGGTCGGAGGCGGCACTGGCGGCGGCGCGGCTGGGCGTGCAGGTGCGCCTGCACGAGATGCGGCCCGTGAAGATGACGCCAGCGCACCGCAGTGGGAATTTCGCTGAGCTGGTGTGCAGCAACTCGCTGGGCGGCGAGGGGGAGTTGCAGAGCAAGGGTCTGCTGCAGGCCGAGCTGCGGAGTGTGGGCGGCGCGATCGTGGGCGCGGCGGACGCGTCCAAGCTGCCCGCCGGGAACGCGCTGGCGGTGGAGCGGGACGAGTTCAGCGCGCGCGTGACGGCGGCGGTACGTGAGCATCCGCTGATCGAGGTCGTGGAAGGTGAGGTGGAGGCCGTGCCGGACGGGATCGTGGTGATCGCGTCGGGGCCGCTCACGTCGGACGCGCTGGCGGCGGACGTGGCGCGCCTGACCGGCAGTGAGCGCCTGAGCTTCTACGACGCGGCGGCGCCCGTGATTGCGTTCGACAGCATCAACATGGACGTGGCGTGGCGCGCGGGGCGGTACGAGCAGAGCGCGGATTACATCAACTGCCCGTTCACGAAGGACGAGTACCTGGCGTTCTTCGGGGCGCTGGAGCAGGCGCGCAGTCACACGCCGCACGACTGGGAGAAGCTGGAGTTCTTCGAGGGCTGCATGCCCATCGAGGAGATCGCCCGCCGCGGGATCGACACGCCCCGGTTCGGGCCGATGTCTCCGAAGGGTCTGGACGATCCGAAGACGGGGCGCTGGCCGTACGCGGTGGCGCAGCTGCGTCAGGAGGACCGCGAGGGCCGCATGTGGTCCCTGGTGGGCTTCCAGACGGGCCTGAAGTGGGGCGATCAGAAGGCGGTCGTGAACCTCATCCCGGGCCTGGAGGGGGCGGAGATCGTCCGGTACGGCGTGATGCACCGCAACACGTACCTGAATGCGCCGCTGGTGCTGGAGTCCACGCTGCAACTCAAGGCCGACCCGACGAAACTGGTCGCGGGCGTCCTGGCGGGCACCGAGGGGTACCTGGAGTCCGCGGCGACCGGCTGGCTGGCGGGCACGAACGCGGCGCGTCTTGCGCTGGGCCTCCAACCCCTGACGCCGCCCGCGGAGAGCATGCTGGGCGGCCTGACCCGGTACCTCGCCAGTGCGAACCCGAAGGGTTTCCAGCCCATGAACGTGAACTGGGCGCTCGTGCCGGAACTGCCCGCCGAGATCAACGAGAAGACCGGCAAGCCCCGCAAGCTCGGCAAGCGCGAGAAACGCCCTGTGATGTTCCGCCGGGGCCTGAACGCGTTCATGGCGTGGGCGCAGGCAGAGGCGGGCGTGACCGTCACGCCGCCACCGGTGCGCGAACCGGAAACCGTGGGCGCAGAGGGCTGATCGCCAGACCGTCAGGGAGGCCGGGGCGACTGCTCCGGCTTCCGCGTCTTACAGCCCCGGGTACTGCCGCAGTTCAATCCGGTACGTGCCCGCCTTGTCCTCCCGCCACGCGAGCGTGAGGGTCCCGTCGGGCGCGGTGGTGAGGCTGGGGCTGCGGGCGTCGCGGCGCGGGTCGCGGTTCTGGACGCCCTGGTCGGTCCATGACTGGCCGGTCCAGCGGGCGAGGTGCACCTGCCCGGTGCCGTTCACCTCCTCCACCCAGGCGAGGGCGGCGTGCCCGGCAGCGTCGGTGCTGAGGCTGGGGGCGGTGGCGAAGCCCTGGCTGACCTGCGCGCCCATGGGGTACCAGCGCTGGCCGTCCCAGCGGGCGGTGTAGAGGGTGTCCTGCCCGGCGTGGTCCTCGATCCACGCGGCGATGGGGCGGTCCTGCCCGTCCAGCACGAGGCGCGTGGCAGCCACGTACCCGGGCGCGTGGCGGTTCAGCGGTCCGCCGAGCGGGTGCCATGTCTGCCCGTCCCAGCGGGCGGCGAGGACGCGGCTGACGGTGACCTCGCCCTGAAGCCACGCGACGATAGGCTGCCCGGCGCGGGTGACGGTCAGGGCGGGCGTGCGGGAGAACTGCGTGCGGTCGTTGAAGCGCGGGCCGCGCACCCAGCTCTCCTGAGTGTCGTTCCAGGTGCGGACGGTCAGCTGGCTGCCGCCGGGGTCGCGCAGCCACTCGCCCCACGCGAGGAACGGTTGTCCTTTCCACAGGGCGACGGCGCGGGTGCGGGCGGCGTACGGGAGGTCGTCGCCCAGGTAGCGGTCTCCCCAGTCGGTCCAGGTGCCGCCAGTCAGGGCGCGGAATTCCACGACGTCGTTGTCGCCGTAGTTCTCGTTCCAGGCGAGGAGCGCGCCCCCCTGCGCGTCGGTGGCGAGGTTCAGGCTGGCGATGGGGCGCGGCTGCCGGTAGTTGAGGATGTCCCCGGTGGGCGTCCAGCCGCCGGGGCCGCCCACCCAGGTGCGCAGCACGCGGGCGGTGGAGGTCCCGCGCCCGCTGTTGAAGCGGCCGTTGTCGCTGATGGCCACCAGGAGCAAGCTGCCGTCGGGCCGGGCGGCGACCGCGAGTTCACGCACCGGCGCGCGGGTGTCCGGCGGCAGGAGGGACCGGGCGGGGGGCTCGCCGCCCCCGGCCAGGGCGGAGGCGAGGAGCAGGGCAGGCAGGAATCGCGCGGGGCGGGGCATGGGGAACCTCCGGGGGCGGGGTGGGCTGACCGGATTGTTTCTCACGTGCTGCACGCACCACAAGGGGCGGACGGTGTTCTATGGTGTGGGCGTGAAGCTTGACAGGGTGCTGGTGTACGGGTTGGGGCGCAGTGGGCGGGGCGCAGCGCGGTTCCTGGCACGCGCGGGCGTGCGGGGCGAGTGGCTCGACGCGCGGCCGGGCGCGGAGGACGAGGCGCTGATGGCGGAGCTGGGCTGGGCACGCGGGGACGCGGGTGGCGTGTACGACGTGGTGGTGGCCGCGCCGGGCGTGCCGATCGATCATCCGGATCTGCAGGCCCTGCAGGCGCGGGGCGCGGAAGTGATCGGCGAGGTGGTCCTGGCGGCCCGCCTGCGCCCGGCGCTGCCGATGGTGGGGATCACCGGAACGGCCGGGAAGGGCAGCACGACCGTCCTAGTGGTGGGATTTTTGCGCGCGGCGGGCCTGAACGCCCGCGAGGGCGGAAACATCGACCCACCGCTGCTGGATGTCGTGGACAGCGCCGAGGTGGCGGTGGTGGAACTGTCGAGTTTCCAGCTGGAGCGCGTGCCTGGGCTGAGGCTGCCGGTCGCGGTGGTCACGAACCTGGGCGTGGATCATCTCGACCGGCACGGAACGGTGGAGGCGTATCACGCGGCGAAGCGGAACATCACGGCAGGTCAGCAGGGCGGGGACGTACTGGTCGTCCCGGAAGGACTGAGTGTGCCGACCCGGGCGCAGGTGCGGCCCTTCTCGTCGGACCGGATCGCGCTGGCCGATGGAACGCCGGTGCTACCCACCTCCGAACTGCCCGAGGGGGTCCACCCGGCGAACGCGGCGGCGGCAGTCCTGGCCGCCGAGGCCCTGCTGCGTCACCTGGGCCGCCCGGTGGAATCGGGCGTGCTGGCCGGGGCGCTGCGCGCGGCGCAGCCGGTGTCCGGGCGCTTCGAGACGGTCGCCCGCATCGGCAAGGTGCGCTTCGTGGAGGACTCGATCGCCACGCGCACCATCGCCGTGCAGGCGGCCCTGGAGCGCGCCGTGCCACCGGTCGCGTGGCTGGTGGGCGGCCGGGACAAGGGCGCGGACCTCGCCCCACTGCGGGCGGCGGCGGCCGGGCGGGTGGCGCAGGTCATCGCGTTCGGTGAGGACGGCGAGGCGCTGGCCCGCGGGCTGGGTCTCCCCTACCGCGTCGTGTCGGGCGCGGACGGCGAGGCGACCCTGCGCGAAGCGGCGCAGGCGGGCCTGGACGCCCTGGGTGGACCGGAGGGTGAGGGCAGCGTGCTCCTCGCCCCGATCGGCACGAGCTTCGATCAGTTCAGGGATTACAGGGCGCGGGGCGAGGCGTTCCGCCGCGCGGCCCAGGCGATCACGGCAGAGGAGGTGCGGGCGTGAGCATCCAGCTGATCATCGCGCAAGTCATGCTGCTGTGCCTGGGCGTACTGGGCATCGCGGCGGTCGAACCGGACAAGATCGCCGACCACGGCCTGAAGGCGCTGCTGGCGCTGGGCGTGACCTTGGCGGTCTCGCGCCTGCGCCCCCGGGCGTTCCTGAAACTGGGCCCGGTCGTGTGGGGATTCACGCTGTTCCTGCTGCTGCTCGTGCCGTTCCTGGGCGTGGGCACGGCGGAAAGCGAGGCGACGCGCCGCTGGCTGCAGTTCGGCCCGATCCGTTTCCAGCCGTCCGAGATGGCCAAGCTGGGGCTGGTGCTCATGCTGGCGTCGTTCTTCGCGCGGCGGGGCGTGCACAAGAAACTGATCAGCGCGACCGGCATGATCCTGCTGACCACCCTGCTCGTCCTGATTGAACCGGATCTGGGCACCAGCGTCCTGATGTTCGGCCTGGGCATCATCGTGATGTACGCAGCGGGCGTGCGGATCAGCAACATCAGTGGCCTGATCTTGGCGATCACCATGCTGATGCTGCCCCTGGTGGGCTCGTACCTGGAGCGGCACCCGTACATCCTGGATCGCCTGAACACCCACCGGCAGGTGGAACAGATCCGCGAGCAGGGCCTCGATCAGATCGGCAAGGCGCACCGCGACCTGAGTTTCGGCGGGATTCCCGGCCAGGGCCCGGACGGCCTGCGGTACACCTACTTCGGGGAGCACACCGACCTGATCGTGGCCTCCGTGGGCTTCACGTCGGGACTGCTCGGCGTGGCGATGCTGCTGTTCGCGTACTGGCTGATCGTGATCACGGCGCTGGACGTGGCGCACCTCGCCAGCCGCGTGCGGCCCATGACGCCGGAAATTCACGGTGCGAGCATCCTGGCCATCGGCGCGATGTTCATGATCGTGGGACAGGCGTTCGTGAACCTGTGCGTGGCGGCCGGTCTGTTCCCGGTGACCGGCGTCCCTCTGCCCCTCGTCAGCTACGGCTTTTCCAGCATGCTGACCATGAGCGTGGCCGTCGCGGTGATTCACTCCGCCATGCGCGAGGTGCGCCGGCAGCTGTCGGGCCTGGAGGATCTGCCGGCCCCCACCCTGGCCGCTACAGACTGAACGTACGCAGGCGGGCGGCCCCAACGCTCGGCTGGTTGGGGCCGCCCGCCGGCTGAGGTGACTCAGCCCGGAATGCGAATGCGGTCGCCGGGGTGGATCAGATCGGGGTTGCTGATGTTGTTGTAGTGCGCGATCTTCTTGTACTGCATGGGATCACCGTAGTACCGCTCGGCAATCGCCGAGAGGCTGTCGCCAGGTTTGACGACGTACACGGTGTCGCCACTGTCCTGGTCCTTCTCCTTGGCCATCTCCTTGACACCCTGGGCGACGCGCACGCCGCTGATATCCACACCGCTGACGCCGCTCACGCCGCGCGCCACCTGTTCCAGCAGACGCTTCTCATGGTCATTGTCCACGACGCCGCGCAGGATGACGCTGCTGCCACTCTGCAGAACATCTATGGGATCGTCGGCCAGTTCGCCGTTGCTGCGGATGGCGCTCAGGACAGCCTTAGCCACGCGGCTGCGGTCCTCGGCCTGTTTGATCTCGGCGTCCATGTCCGCGCTACCGGCGTTCATGTTGCCGGTGGTGGGGGCGATCTCGGTGACGGTGGCGTCAGGCGCAGCCGGGGCAGGCTGGGCGGGAGCGGCGGCCTCCTCCTGGGCGGTCACGCCGGACAGGTTAACGGACTTGACGCCGTTGATCCCTTCCGCGATCACGCGGATGAGGTTCAGGTACCGCGAGTTGGGGACCATGCCACTGACGCTGACGGTGCCGCCGCGTTCCTGCACCTGCAGCCCGAGGTTCTTCAGGTGGGAATCATCGTTAAATGCGTCTTTGACGCGGTCCGCTGTGCTCTTTCCGAATGGCCACATGCGGTGAGCGTACCCCGCAGTCCGGGCCGGGAAGCGGTGCGTTGACGATTGATGAACCTGCGCGCAGCTGGAGCGCAGCAGCGTGCGCGCCGAGCTGGAGGGGCAATCATCACCTCCCCGGATGACTCAGGGCAGGTCGGGCTGCGTCACCCAGCGCGTCAGGGTGTCGGCGGCCCGGAGACCCAGTTGCGTGCGGGCCAGATCCAGCAGGTCGGCGGTCCGGGTGGGGTGGCCCTGCCGGGTGCGGGTGTAGGTGTGCAGGAAGGCCCGGAACGCGGCGTCGCCGACCTGGGTGCGCAGGGCGTGCAGGGCCAGGGCGCCGCGGGCGTAGGCGCTGTCGTCGAACAGGTGCGCCGGGCTGGTGGCGATCAGGGGGCGGGTGCCACCGGTCAGGCGGGCTCGCCAGGCGTCCAGCAGGGGCTGGGGGTCTTGACTCTTGGCCTGCGCCCAGAGCAGTTCGGCGTAGGTGGCGAAGCCCTCGTTCAGCCAGGTGTCGCTCCAGGCCCCGAGCGGCACGGCGTTCCCGAACCACTGGTGGGCGAGTTCGTGCGTGATGACGCGTTCGCGGCTGGAGCGGACGGGCATGGTGCTCAGGGTTGCGGTTTCCAGCGCGGGCAACGCGGGGGTGACGACCACCGAGCCGTAACTGGTAAACGGGTACGGGCCGAACCAGTCGCTCAGGGTGCGCAGAATGTCACCCGTTCGGGCGTAGGGGGCACGCAGGTCGGCCGGGGTGGAGGTCGGGAAGTAGTCCGTCCAGCTGATCGTCTGTCCGGGCGTGTGGATGGCCGGGCGACGGACCTCGTCCAGGGTGCCGACGTGGATGGCCAGGGCGTAGGTGGGCACAGGGACGGTGAGGTCGTACGTGACGGTGTGGGTGGCACCCTGGGTGCGGTCGTCGAGGCGGGTGCCGCTGGCCACGGCGCTCACGCCGACTGGAACGGTCAGGTGGGTGGTGAAGGTGGCCGGGTCGGCCGGGTGGTCGTTGACGGGCACGAAACTGCGGGCGCCGTCGGGTTCGTTGAAGGCGAAGTTCGCGCCCGGCTGGGTACTGGTGGCGGGAACGCTCTGCCAGCCGAGCCGGAGGGGCAGCGTCGCGTCCTGAATGCCGGTCACGGTGCCGGCGGCGGTCACGGTCACGCGGGCCTCAGTGCCGGGGCGCAGGGCGTGGTGGATCACGAGTTTGGGGGGCGCCGCCTGCCGCGTGTAGGGCACCGTCGCGCCATCCACCTGAACGGTCAGGATGTCCGGGCCGCTGTAGTCGAGTTGTACGGTGTCCAGTGCCTGCTCGGCGCGCAGGGTGGCAGTCGTCGTGACCTGGAGCCAGGGGGTGCCGGGGCGCGGCACCGTGAGAGCCAGGTCGTAGTGCAGCACGTCCAGCCCGGGTTGACCCAGACCGGGATACAGCGGATCCGGCAGGGAAGTGGCGTGGGAACCGCCTGTCAGCAGGGCCAGCAGGAGGGCGAGGTGCCGGGCGGATCTGAGCATGGTGCCGGTCAGGATAGAGCGCCTTCGGGTGTACCCCCGGGCAGTCCGGTGGGGGGGGGAGTGACGGGAGGTCACTTGCGCCGGGACCGCAGGGCCATGCTCGTTCACGTCCGCTGAAATCAAGAAGGCGCAACAGTATTGTTGGAACGTCACTCATTCTGGCAATGATATAGACAGGCAAGAGGCGAATAACCGTAAAGATTTCAAGTTCTTTCATGAGCAACGCATTGACAGACCATCAAGGCCCACCTAGAATTGCCGCATCTCAACACCCAACCCCCGGGCACAGCGTGGCCCGCGGGTGACCCATATCCGGAGGACACATGAAGAAATCCGCGCTCAGCCTGACCGTTCTTGCCGCCCTCGCCCTGGGCACCGCCTCCGCGCAGACGACCATCAAGATCGCCAGCCTCAGCCCGCTGTCCGGCGGCCAGAGCGACCTGGGGACCCAGATCCGCAACGGCGCCCAGCTGGCCGTCAACGAGTACAAGGCCCAGTTCAAGAAGCTCGGCTTCGACCTCGTTCTCGTGCCCTACGACGACCAGGCCGACCCCGCCACCGGCACCGCCGCCGCCCGCAAGATCGCCGCTGACCGCCAGATCCTCGCGGTCGTCGGCACCCTGAACAGCGGCGTGGCCATCCCCGCCAGCGCCGCGCTGGTGTCCAGCAAGGTCGCCATGGTCTCCCCCGCCAACACCGCCAACGGCGTGACCGACCGCGGCCTGAGCAACATGAACCGCATCGTCGCCCGTGACGACGCGCAGGGCCCCGCCGGCGCCAACTTCATCAGCGGCAACCTGAAAGCCAAGAAGGTCTACGTCCTGAACGACAAGACCGCCTACGGCGAAGGTCTGGCCAAGGAAGTCGAGAAGGCCCTGAAGGCCAAGGGCGTGACCGTCAGCGCCAACGAAGGCACCGAGGAGAAGAGCGACTTCTCCAGCATCGTCGCCAAGATCAAGCTCGCCAACCCCGACGCCATCTACTTCGGCGGCATCTACAACCAGGTGGGCGTGTTCATCAAGCAGCTGCGTGAAGCGGGCGTGCAGACCCCCGTGGTCGGCGGCGACGGCCTGGACAGCGGCGAGCTGCCCGTGATCGTCGGCGAGGCCAACGCGAACAACATCTACTTCACGACCGTCGCCGCGCCCCTGAGCGCGCTGCCCGCCGCGAAGGTGTTCGCCACCAACTACAAGAAGACCTTCAACGACGATGCCCAGGGCTTCGGCGCCTTCGGCTACGACGCCGCCAAGGTCGTCGTGCAGGGCGTACTGAACGCCGTGCGCGCCAACGGCAACAAGGCCCCCAGCCGCGCCCAGGTCGAGAGCGCCATCCGCAAGGGCAGCTTCACGGGCCTGCTGTCCGGTAACGTGAGCTTCAACTCCGCCGGTGACCGCAAGGCCGCGACCCTGTACGTGATGAACGTCACCGCCGGGAAGTTCAAGCTGAGCACCAGCATCCCCGTCAAGCCCGTCAAGCAGTAAATGATCGCGGGGCGCGTGTATAGACGCGCGTCCTGCCGGGCAATCTTCCTCCCCGTACCATCCTGGGGCCGGGCCGCGCGCCCGGCCCCTTGCCTTGATTCAAACGCCTGTTTGATCGGCGGGGCCGGACAGCACACCCGCGTCTCTTCGTGAAATGCATTACCATCCGGGATAACTGACGCAAAACTGACCCCTTGCACAGCTAGACCATCACGGCCCCTGTCCGTGACGTCCACCCTCCGTATTTCCGCCTCCTGCGGCGCTGCCCCACCCCGCCCCGTCTCTGCCGGGATCTGCGCCCCCACCCCACGAAAGGAGTTGAGCTGCCTTGGAACTGTCCACTCTGCTGCCCTTCCTGGCGAACGTGATCGTCGGCGGGCTCGTGCTGGGCTTCGTGTACGCCATCATCGCCCTGGGTTACACCATGGTGTACGGCGTGCTCCAGCTCATCAACTTCGCGCACAGCGAAGTGTTCGTTACCGGAGCCGTCGTCGGCTTCGAAGTCTTCCGTGTCCTGGCTCCCGTAAGCATGAACGGGTACCTGAAACTCCTGATCGCGCTGCTGGCCGCCATGACCATCTCGGGCCTGCTGAACGTGATCATCGAACGTCTCGCCTACCGCCCCCTGCGCGGCGCCCCGAAACTGGTACCCCTGATCACCGCCATCGGGGTATCCCTGATCCTCCAGGACGTCCTGCGCGTCATTGAGGGCTTCCAGGGCCGCTTCGACCTGACCTACACCCTTCCCACCGGGTTCGCCGCGCCCTTCTGCGGCCCTGAGAGCAGCTGCGTGGGCTTCGGGAAGTTCCTGACCGGCATCGGCGTGAGCCTGCAGCTCAAGGACGTCATCCTGATCGTCGTGTCGCTGCTGAGCCTCGCGGTGCTGAACTACATCGTGAACCGCACCCGCATGGGCAAGGCCATCCGCGCCGTCGCGCAGGACCGCGTGACCGCCGGACTGATGGGCATCGACGGCAACCGCATGATCAGCGCCACCTTCCTGATCGGCGGGGCGCTGGGCGGCATCAGCGGCGTGCTGTTCGGCATGAAGTTCGGCACGGTAAACGCATACAGCGGCTTCATTCCCGGCGTGACCGCCTTCACGGCCGCCGTGCTGGGCGGTATCGGCTCGATTCCCGGCGCGGTGCTGGGCGGCCTGCTGCTGGGCGTGCTGGAGAAACTGATCGGCGTGTCCAACGTGTTCGGTGAGCTGCTGGGCATCAAGAACCTCGCCGTGATCGACGACTCGTACAGCAAACTGGGCGCGTTCATCGCGCTGGTGTTGATCCTGATCTTCAAACCCACCGGTCTGCTCGGCAAGAGCAACGTGGAGAAAGTATGACCGCCGCGCTTCAGCAAAAGCCCAGGGCCAGCGCGCCGGACCGCACGATCCTGCTGGTGCTGTTCTTCATCGTGACCAGCGCGTTCCTGCTCGTCTCGCACAACGGTGACCTGCTGGGCCAGATGGGCCCGGTCGGCACCGCGCTGAAGAACCCCATCGTGGAAGCCCTGATGGTCAGCCTGTTCCTGGCGAACATCCTCTTCGCGTACCTGTGGAAGGCCGCGCCGTGGGCCCGCGCCCTGGTGAGCGTCGGCAGCCTGCTGTTCGTGCTGCCCGCCGCGGGCCGCGAGGACACCAGCCTGCTTGACCTGAGCATCCAGATCATGATCTTCGCCGCGCTGGCACTCGGCCTGAACATCGTGGTGGGCCTCGCGGGCCTGCTCGACCTGGGCTACGTGGCCTTCTTCGCGGTCGGCGCGTACACCTGGGGCATCGTGGGCAGCCCGCGCTTCGCGGAGATCCTGAAGTACTTCGGGGAGAACCCGGGCGGCACGAACTCCGGCACACTCGCCATCGGGCTGGTGCTGACCGCCGTGACGGCCGCGAGCATGCTGTACATCAGCCGCCTGACCGCCCGCACCGCCCCGACCGCCGCGACCACCTGGAGTTTCCGGCTGGCCAGCGTCGGCGTGGTGGCGGGCGTCATCCTGACCGTGCGCGCCCTGCTGGTGCTGCTCGCGCCGCAGGCGGACGGTCTGGCGAACGGCCTGAACGCCGGGTTCTTCTGGCTGTTCCTGGCGCTGAGCATCTTCGCCGCGGCCGCCGTGGGCGTCCTGATCGGTCTGCCCGTCCTGAAACTCAAGGGCGACTACCTGGCGATCATCACGCTGGGCCTGGGCGAAGTGATCCGCGTGCTGGCGAACAACCTCGACCTGTACTCGGCGGGTTCGCAGGGCATCACGCCCATCAAGAGCGCCTCGGTGCCATGGTTTGACGCGGCGGCGGGCGCCCTGGGCTTCGCGCCGGACCAGTACTACCTGCTGTTCCTGTACGCCCTGGTGCTCGTCATGATCGGCCTGATCCTGACCGTGAACGTCCGCCTGGACCGCAGCCGCATCGGCCGCGCCTGGATCGCCATCCGTGACGACGAGGTCGCCGCGCAGGCCATGGGCGTGCCGCTGATGCAGACCAAACTGATCGCCTTCGCGACCGGCGCGAGCTTCGCCGGGGTCATGGGCATGATCTTCGCCGCGAAGCAGCAGTTCATCAGCCCCGAGAGCTTCGTGCTGAACCAGAGCATCGCGATCCTGTCCATGGTCATCCTGGGCGGCATGGGGTCCTTCCCCGGCGTGATCCTGGGCGCGGCGGTCGTGACCCTGCTGAACCTGCGCATCCTGCCCGGCCTGGGCGAGGCCACCGCGAACATCTCCTGGATTCCGCAGCAGGCCAACCCCGGCCAGCTGCAGCGCCTGATCTTCGGCGCGATCCTGGTCGCCATGATGCTCCTGCGGCCCGAGGGCCTGCTGCCCAACCGCAGGCGGCAGCTGGAACTGCACCACGACGACAACCAGGAAGACGAGAGTGCCCAGGGCAACGCGGGCGCGCTCGGCACGGCCAGCGGCGACGTGTACAGCGCCGGGTACGCCCCGGCCAAGGAAGACGACAAGGCAGGGGGCAGCAGGTGAGCGGCAACATCCTCGAAGTGGCAGGCGTCACGAAGGTCTTCGGCGGTCTGACGGCCGTGAACGACGTGACCATGAACATCCCCGAGCGCAGCATCGTCAGCGTGATCGGCCCGAACGGCGCCGGGAAGACCACCTTCTTCAACATGATCACCGGCATCTACGAACCCACCCGGGGCACCATCCGCCTGGCCGGGCGTGAACTGGTGGGCCTGCGGCCCGATCAGGTGACGGAAGCCGGGATCGCGCGCACCTTCCAGAACATCCGCCTGTTCTCCACCATGACCAGCGAGGAGAACATCATGGTGGGCCGCCACAGCCGCCTGAAGAGCGGCTTCCTGGACGCCGTGCTGCGCACCAAGAAGTTCCACGACGGCGAGCAGGAGGCCCGGGACGCCGCGCGGATCATGCTGGACTTCGTGGGGCTGGGCAAGTGGCGGAGCGAACTGGCCACCAACCTCCCGTACGGGGATCAGCGCAAGCTGGAGATCGCCCGCGCGCTGGCCACCACGCCGAAACTGATCCTGCTGGACGAACCGGCCGCCGGGATGAACCCCCGCGAGACCGAGGACCTGAAGGCCCTGATCCGCCGCGTGCGTGACGAGCTGGGCGTGACGGTGTGCCTGATCGAGCACGACATGCGCCTCGTGATGACCCTGTCCGAGCACATCACCGTACTGGACTACGGCACGAAGATCGCCGAGGGGAAACCGCATCAGGTGCGGAACGACCCGCGTGTGATGGAAGCGTACCTGGGCCGCGGCGCCGCCGCCGGCGACTACGGGAAGGAAGAACGCCCCCATGCCTAAGCCCATGCTCGAACTCGACAATGTCCACACGTACTACGACCACATCCACGCCCTGAAAGGCATCAGCCTGACCGTCAACGAGGGTGAGATCGTCGCCCTGATCGGCGGGAACGGCGCCGGGAAGACCACCACGCTGCGCACCATCAGCGGCATGATGAAACCCCGCACCGGCAGCATGACCTTCGAGGGGCAGACCATCGCCGGGATTCCCGCGCACCACATCATGCAGAAGGGGATCAGCCACGTGCCGGAGGGCCGCCGGATCTTCAAGGACATGAGTGTCCGCGAGAACCTCGACGTGGGCGCGTACACCGTCACCGACCGCACGCTGATCGAGAGCCGCATTCAGGAGGGCTTCGGGTTCTTCCCGCGCCTGAAGGAACGCGAGCACCAGCTGGGCGGCACGATGTCCGGCGGGGAGCAGCAGATGCTCGCCATTGCCCGCGCGCTGATGGTCGCGCCGAGACTCCTGCTGCTGGACGAGCCCAGCATGGGCCTGTCCCCGCTGTTCGTGGAGGCGATCTTCGACATCATCGTGAAGCTGAACAAGGAGCGCGGCACGACCGTGCTGCTGGTCGAGCAGAACGCGAACATGGCCCTGCAGATCGCGCACCGCGCTTACGTGCTGCAGACCGGCGAGATCAAACTCTCCGGGAACGCCGCCGATATCGCGCAGGACGAGAGCGTCCGCAAGGCGTACCTCGGCGACGAGTAACCCCGCGACGCTGGGCCGACCCTCCGGGAGACTGGGGGGTCGGTTCGTTGTTCGGGAGGCAGTGGTGTTCGCGGCCATCCGCCATCCGCCATCTGCGGCATCAGGTGAACGCCCGGTCGGTTAGGCTGGGTGCCGATGCGTCTCAAGGTCATTCCGGTGCTGGCGGCCCTCCTGAGCGGGTGCGCGCCGGTGCAGACGGTCGTGAACCCGGCCCAGCTGCCTCCTGCCACGGATTTCGGGGCGCACGCGAACCCGATGGAGTGGTGGTACGTGAGCGCGTACCTGCCCGCAGAGGGGCTGGCGCTGCACTGGGCGCAGTTCCGGGTGCAGGACCGCCGCGTGCCGGTCCCGCTGATGATCTCGCACGTGGCGGTCACGGATCTGCGTACGGGGCAGCTGACGTTCCTGGAGCAGCCCGCCGGGTCGGGTGAGGTGGCCTCTCCCCCGCTGCGGGTGAAGCAAGGGGCGTGGACGCTGACGCAGGCGGGCCCCGAGCCGACCGCGCCGCTGAGCCTGAAGGCCGGGCCGCTGGACCTGACGCTGACCCCGGTGAAGGGGCCGGTGCTGCACCCGCCGGGGTTCAGTGGCAGTGCCGATACGGGCGTGCTGTTCTACCAGGGGATCACGCGGCTGGATCTGACCGGGACCGTGAACGGGCGCGCGGTGCGGGGGCAGGCGTGGCTGGATCACCAGTGGGGCAACCAGATTCCGGGCCGGTCGGCGCTGTGGGACTGGTTCAGCGTGCACCTGGACGGTGGGCGGGACCTGATGGTGTACCGGGTGCGCCGCCCGGACGGGAGCGTGGCGCAGCTGATCGGCAGCGTGGTGGAACCGGACGGGCGGGTGCGGGCCGTGCCGGGCCTGCGGGCCGAGCCGGGCGAGGTGTGGACCAGTCCCACCGGGCGTACCTACACGCTGGGCTGGCGGCTGGTGTCCGACGAGTTCGACCTGAGTGTGCGGGCAGCGCGGCGCGAACAGGAGCTCCTGAGCCGCAGCACGCGGATCGCGTACTGGGAGGGACCCATCGAGGTGACGGGCACCTGGGCTGCCGCGCCCGCTGCGGGGACCGGCATAATGGAACTCGTCAGTGGGACGTGGTCCCCGTGAGGCTCATCGGGGCGTTCGGCCTGAGGTCACGGGGCTCACTTCCGGCAGGTGAGGTTCACGCGGAAGCTGGGGTCCTTGATGTAGTTGACGGTCTTGTACAGGGTACTGCCGCCCCGGCGCAGGGCGCTGACATCCACCGGGACGATCAGCTTGACCGGTGGGTTGGCCTGCAACTGGGCGTTGGTGGGCGCGCCGCCCTGCCAGGAGAACGGCAGGTCCATGACCAGACCCGCGCCGGGCGGCAGGTCGGTGCCGGTCCTGAACGCGGAGGCGATGCCGCCGAGGCCGAGGTCCTTGGTGCTGCCGTCCTTGAGGGCGAGGCTGACGCCCTTCTCTATGCCAGTATTGGACAGGTTCAGGAGCTGTTTACTGCCGTTGCGGAACTCGGTGGTGACGACCCAGCCGTAGGAGTTGCCGTTCCCGGCGTCCGGGACGTACTTCACGGCGGTGACGCGCAGTCGCCAGGTGCCGTTGAACAGCCAGTCGTTCAGGCACCCTTCCGCCGCGCCGAGCTGGGTGCTGCCGCCCGCGGTGGTCAGGGCTTTCTGCAGCTGGTCCAGGGCGACGTAGGTGCGGCCGCCGACCTTGACGGTGTCGAGGGTGGTGGGCTGCCCGCCGATGGTGAGTGTGGTCTTCTGCGCGGCGGCCGTGCTGGCCGCGGTGAGGCTGAGGGTGGCGAGGAGCATCTTCCTGATGGTACGGGTCATGGGTGGACCTCCTGTGGGGTGGTGTCGTAGGCCGAGTGTGCGGCGGGGAGCGTTGCAGGGGCGTTGCGTGCGGGACGGGAGCCACGGCACCATTCTTAAGCCGCAATAAACTTGACACGACCGCACTCAAGTTTCAGAATGGTGGCAGATTGAACGCCCCAGATCTTCACCCCACGGAGGCCCACCCTTGAACCCCGAACGCTTCACCGAAGCCACCACCCAGGCCGTGCAGCAGGCGCAGACGCTCGCGCAGCAGAGCGGGCACCAGAACCTCACCCCCGCGCACCTGCTGCGCACCCTGACCGACAACGACACCGCCGCGCGCGCCCTGACCCTGGCGGGCGGCGACCTGACGCTGATCCGCGCCGCGTTGGACGCCGAACTCGCCAAACTCCCGCGTGTGCAGGGCGGCGAGGGTCAGCTGTACCTCGACCCCGCCCTGGCCCGCGCCTTTCAGAAGGCCGACACCCTGGCCGGGCAGCTCGGCGACTCGTTCGTGGCCGCCGACGCCCTCCTGCTCGCCCTGCGCGGCGAGTACCGCGGCAGGGGGCTGCCCACCGAAATCGACCTGAACCGCGCCGTGACCGAGCAGCGCAAAGGAAAGACCGTGACGACCAAGACCAGTGAACAGCAGTTCGACGCCCTCGCCAAGTACGGCACCGACCTCACGCAGCGCGCCCGCGACGGCAAGTTCGACCCCGTGATCGGCCGCGACGAGGAGATCCGCCGCGCCATGCAGATCCTCCTGCGCCGCACGAAGAACAACCCCGTCCTGATCGGCGAACCCGGCGTGGGTAAGACCGCCATCGCCGAGGGGCTCGCGATCCGCATCGTGAAGGGCGACGTGCCGGACGGCCTGAAGAACAAACGCATCGTCAGCCTGGAGATGGGCAGCCTGCTCGCGGGCGCGAAGTTCCGCGGGGAGTTCGAGGAACGCCTCAAGGGCGTCATCGACGAGGTCATCGGCTCGGCGGGCGAGGTGATCCTGTTCGTAGACGAGATCCACACCATCGTCGGCGCGGGCAAGACCGAGGGCAGCCCCGACGCGGGCAACATGCTCAAGCCCGCCCTGGCGCGCGGTGAACTGCACCTGATCGGCGCGACGACCCTGAGCGAGTACCGCGAGATCGAGAAGGACCCCGCCCTGGAACGCCGTTTCCAGCCGGTGTTCGTGAACGAACCCAGCGTGGAGGACACGATCAGCATCCTGCGCGGCATCAAGGAGCGCTATCAGGTCCACCACAACGTGGAGATCACCGACCCGGCACTGGTCGCCGCCGCGCAGCTCTCGCACCGCTACATCACCGACCGGCAGCTGCCGGACAAGGCCATCGACCTGATCGACGAGTCCGCCGCCCGGCTGCGCATGGCGCTGGAGAGCAGCCCCGAGCGCATCGACCAGCTCGAACGCCGCAAGCTGCAACTGGAGATCGAACGCGAGGCATTGAAGCGCGAGAAGGATCAGGACAGCCAGAACCGCCTGCTGGACATCGAGGACGCCCTGAAGGGCATCACCGACGAGCTGGCCGACGTCCGCGCCCGCTGGGAGGGTGAGCGGCACGAGGTCGCCGCGCTGCGCGAGAAGCGCGAGGCGCTCGATCAGGTGCGCACCGACATAGAGAAAGCCAAGCGCGACTACGACCTGCAACGCGCCGCCGAACTGGAGTACGGCCGCCTCCCGCAGCTGGAAAAGGAAGTCACCGAGCTGGAACAGAAGCTCAAGGGCGCCGAGTTCGCGCACACCCAGGTGACCGAGGAGGACATCGCGTCTGTCGTGAGCCGCTGGACCGGGATTCCCGTGAACAAGCTCATGGAGGGCGAACGCGAGAAGCTCCTGAAGCTCGAAGAGCAGCTGCATGGCCGCGTGATCGGGCAGGACCGCGCCATCGTGAGCGTCGCGGACGCCATCCGCCGCAGCCGCGCGGGCCTCAGCGACCCGAACCGCCCGCTGGGCAGCTTCATGTTCCTCGGGCCGACGGGCGTCGGGAAGACCGAGCTGGCCAAGGCCCTCGCGGAGTTCCTGTTCGACAGTCAGGACGCCATGGTCCGCATCGACATGAGCGAGTACATGGAGAAGCACACCGTCGCCCGCCTGATCGGCGCGCCTCCCGGATACGTGGGCTTCGAGGAGGGCGGGCAGCTGACCGAGGCCGTCCGCCGCCGCCCCTACGCCGTGCTGCTGTTCGACGAGATCGAGAAGGCCCACCCGGACGTGTTCAACGTGCTGCTGCAGGTGCTCGACGACGGCCGCCTGACCGACGGGCAGGGCCGCACCGTGGACTTCCGCAACACCCTGATCATCCTGACGAGCAACATCGGCTCCCCTCTGATCCTGGAGATGCAGCACCGCGGTGAGGACGCCACCGCGATCCGCGACGCCGTGATGGGCGAGTTGCAGGGCCACTTCCGCCCGGAGTTCCTGAACCGCGTGGACGACATCATCGTGTTCGACGCGCTGACCGCCGCCGACCTGCACCGCATCGTGGACATCCAGATGCGCGGCCTGATCCGCCGCCTCGCCGAACGCCGCGTGAGCCTGCATCTGAGCGCCGCCGCGAAGGACCGACTGGCGCAGATCGGGTACGACCCGGCCTTCGGTGCCCGTCCCCTCAAGCGCGCCATCAGCCGCGAGATCGAAACGCCCCTGGCCCGCGAGATCCTCCAGGGCAACGTGCCCGACAGCAGCAGCCTGAACGTCGACTACGACGGCACGAACTTCACGTTCCAGACCGGCGCGCTGAACTGATCAGCCATACCTGCCACCGGATGAACATGCCCTGAAACGGATCCCGGTTGCAGGCTGAACACGCACCGTCACGCCGCCACACCCCCGCCCTGCCCACTTCCCCGGTGTCAAACCGGGGAAACATTCTCGCCCGCTGAGAAGACACCCCCACACGGCGACAGCATTCCCGCGCGGCATGGGCGTTGGCGGCTCTGTCCTTCCGCCTGCAACCCGCTGTCACGGAAGTTCAGCACTGAGTCATCGTCGTCCTCTACAGTCTCGGACATGCGGCTACTCTTCCTAATTCTCTTGACGCTGACAGGCGCAGCGGAGGCGACGGGAACTCTATTTGACCGACGTCAACTCACCTTGAAGGCCGTGGACGCTCATGCGAAGGCTCATCCCCTTCATCTGCAACAATGCAGCGACCCCGGTGGAGAATGGAAAACGGATGTCCTGGCCTTCCCCGCCAGTAGTGCGGCGCGGCTGTACATCTTTTCTAACGGCACAGCGCGTGGCTACCAGATCACTGGTGGGGTAGCGCATCTCGTCTGGTGTGCGAGGTTCGTGAATGTTCCATCAGATGCATGGACCTACTCCACTCCCGTTGAGCGAGCCTTGATCTTTCCACTTCGCACCTTTGCAGGTTCATTACCGCGTGAAGGCGCACTCGATGTGTTCCAGAGCTTCGCCGGAACACTCACCACCCGTAAACTCAATTCGGCTGGCCGCGTGACGTGTGAACGCACCCATGACACGGGCAATCTGCGGAGTGCCTTTCAGTTCACGCCCATCGATACCTGCCCATGAATGACAGCATACGGATGCGTGACCAGACGGAACCGATCTGGGAGGGGATGAAATCGACCTGCTTCCTACGTGATTATGTTCAGTTACTTCCTGACCTCTGTACCGGACATCTTGCCTTCAAGTCGCGCCTGGCGCGTGAAATGGCGTGCTCAGCAGCCTGATCAGTGCGGGTAACTCGGGGAGATTCCACCGCAGGGCATGGCACAGCCGCTCCGCGCCGTACCGCACGAGGCTCATG
>CALPYF020000032.1 GCA_943327755.2 Deinococcus hopiensis KR-140 | reverse complement strand
GGTCGTAGGCCAGTTTTTCGATGGTGGGGTCCATCGCGGCGGCCGTGAAGGTGATCGCGGCGGTCAGGGTGGTCTTGCCGTGGTCGACGTGACCGATGGTGCCCACGTTCACGTGGGGCTTCGTGCGCTCGAACGTTCCTTTAGCCATGTTCTTACTCCCTCCAAGAGGTGGACCTGCACGCAAAAGCGGCCCTTTGATCGGGGCTCCCCCGCGCATGTCGCAGGGTTCTGATGGTGCTGAACCACATTGGGTTGATTCTCGCCAGGGTAGTGTCCCACCGTGCTGGCCACGCTACGCCGCCTCTGCGTTCCGCTCCGGCGGTGGGTTAGGCCGCGGGGCAGAGCCGTGAGTCCACGGCGTACCGAAGAAGTATGTTACAGGATCACCTGTCAAAGGGCAAGTGGGGATGAAGAGGTGGGTCATCCTGGGAAATGCCCGCCCAGTGGACTACCGGCACCAGAGAGCAGCGGTCTGTCACGCATCATGTGACAGACCGCTCGGGAACTGACAGTTCAGCGGCGGGTGTAGGCCACCACCTGCTTGTCGAACGCCCCGATCAGCATCACGATGCCCAAAATGGTGAAGATGGGGGGAATCAGCAGGCTGAACACACCCAGGACGATGCTCGAGACACGCCCCCAGTTTCGGCCATCCAGGACAGCGCGGCGGGTGTAGTACACCCACAGGATCTGGATCATGGTCAGTACGAACGAGATCCATAGCGCCACCTGAATCTGCGCGGGCGTCACCGTCAGGTCTGGGACGCCCATCTGCCGGACCATCTCGCCCGTCGTCTCAGTCAGGGTAGGTCCGGCAAACGGCAGGAACAGCAGGGTGATCGCCGAGTAGATCAGGTTGATCATCAGCGGCACGGTCAGGAAACCGATCCGGGGAGGAAGCGGGCCGCTCGGGGCGGCCGGGTTGGGGGTGGGCACCGTCATGGACGCAGCTTAGCGTGCCTGTTCCCACCCGTGCCTGAAGCGAAAAAAAAGGAAGCCCCACTGTGGGGGCTTCCTCTGGCGTCACCCCGGTGCGGGGCGAGGCGGGTTTACTTCTTCATCAGCTGCTGGGCGATGTTGTTGGGCAGCTGGGTGTAGTGGTCGAAGAACATGGAGTAGCTGGCGCGGCCCTGCGTCTTGGAACGCATGTCGGTCGCGTAGCCGAACATCTCGCTCAGGGGCACGAAGGCCTTCACGATCTGCGCGTTGCCACGGGCTTCCATGCCCTGGATCTGGCCACGGCGGCTGTTCAGGTCGCCGATGATGTCACCCATGTAGTCCTCGGGGGTGGTGACCTCGACGCGCATGACGGGTTCCAGGATGGCGGGGCTGCCCTTCTGGACGGCTTCCTTCAGACCCATCGAACCGGCGATCTTGAACGCCATTTCGCTGGAGTCGACTTCGTGGTAGCTGCCGTCGTAAATGGTGACTTTCAGGTCGACCACGGGGAAGCCCAGCATGGGGCCGCTCTGCATGGCTTCCTCGATACCCTTCTGGGCCGGCCCGATGTACTCCTTGGGCACGGTGCCGCCGACGACGGCGTTCTCGAAGATGAAGCCAGCGCCGGGTTCCAGGGGTTCCACGCGCAGTTTGACGTGACCGTACTGACCGCGACCACCGGACTGGCGGGCGAACTTGCTGTCCA
Organism: Deinococcus hopiensis KR-140; assembly: GCA_943327755.2. Classification (GTDB taxonomy): domain Bacteria; phylum Deinococcota; class Deinococci; order Deinococcales; family Deinococcaceae; genus Deinococcus; species Deinococcus hopiensis_A. The sequence goes on along the minus strand of CALPYF020000032.1, from coordinate 45,301 downwards.
CCTCGACCTGCTTGGTGATGGTTTCACGGTAGGCAACCTGGGGCGCGCCGACGTTCGCGTCGACTTTGTACTCGCGCTTCAGGCGGTCCACCAGGATTTCCAGGTGGAGTTCGCCCATCCCGGCGATGGTGGTCTGGCCGCTTTCCTGGTCGGTTTCGACCTTGAAGGTGGGATCCTCTTCGGCGAGCTTCTGCAGGCCGATGCCCATCTTCTCCTGGTCGGCCTTGGTCTTGGGCTCGATGGCGAGCTTGATGACGGGCTCGGGCACGTCGATGCTCTCCAGCAGGACCTTGTCGTCGCCGTCGCCGATCAGGGTGTTGCCGGTGCCGGCGTCCTTCAGGCCGATCACGGCGCCGAGTTCCCCGGCCTTCAGTTCGGTGACTTCCTCGCGGCTGTTGGCGTGCATCTTCAGCAGACGGCCCACGCGCTCGCGCTTCTCCTTGCTGGCGTTGTACACGTAGCTGCCGGACTGCAGGGTGCCCGAGTAGATGCGCACGAAGGTCAGGCGGCCCACGTAGGGATCAGCCATGATCTTGAACGCCAGCGCGGCCAGCTTGCCTTCGGGATCGGCGGGGAACTCGATGGTGTCCTCGCTGTCCTCGACCTTGCCCTTGATGGCGGGCACTTCCAGGGGGCTGGGCAGGTAGTCGATGACGGCGTCGAGGAGCAGCTGCACACCCTTGTTCTTCAGGGCGCTGCCGCAGAGCACGGGGAAGATGCGCTTCTCGATGGTGCCCTTGCGCAGGGCGGCCACGAGCTGCTCCACGCTGGGTTCCTCGCCTTCGAGGTACATCATCATCAGGTCTTCGTCGACTTCAGCGGCCGCTTCGATCAGCTGGGCGCGCATCTCGGCGACCTTGTCGAGGTACTCGGCCGGGATGTCGGTCTCCTCGATGTCGGTGCCCAGGTCGTTGGTGTAGAAGTGGGCGCGCTGACGCACGATGTCGATGATGCCCTTGAACTCGTTCTCGGCACCCATGGGGTACTGGACGGGCGCGGCGACGGCACCGAGGCGCTCCTTGATGTCGTTCAGCACGAGCTCGAAGCTGGCGCCGGTCTTGTCCATCTTGTTGCTGAACGCGATGCGGGGCACGCCGTAACGGTCGGCCTGACGCCACACGGTTTCACTCTGGGGCTCCACGCCCTGGCTGCTGTCGAACACGGCGACGGCGCCGTCGAGCACGCGCATGGAACGCTCCACTTCGATCGTGAAGTCCACGTGACCGGGGGTGTCGATGATGTTCACGACGTATTCCTGGTCGGTGCCGCTGCGCTTCCACTTGGCGGTCGTGGCGGCGGCCGTGATGGTGATGCCGCGCTCGCGCTCCTGCTCCATCCAGTCCATGGTGGCGGCGCCGTCGTGCACTTCACCGATGTTGTGCGTACGGCCGGTGTAGTACAGGATGCGCTCGGTGGTGGTGGTCTTACCGGCGTCGATGTGCGCGGCAATCCCGATGTTACGGAAGTGGGTGAGGTACTGCTGGGCTTTGGTGGTCATAAGACTCCCTATTGTGGCGGGTGACGTGTCTCGTCACCGTCAGTTACGCTGGGTTTCGCTTCACGCGACATGGACGGCAGGGCGAACCTACCGTCCGGTCATCGCGGCTTGCCGGGTGTATCCGGGCCGCACCGTTCATTCCATTCCGCCGCCAGTCGCACAATTCACCGACTGGCGGCTTCACTTCACGAACGGTGCGGTCGTCCCTGCTCGCTCCGCTCGGGTTGGCTGGCCCCTGGGGGGCCATCAACCGGGGATTACCAGCGGTAGTGCGCGTAGGCGCGGTTGGCTTCCGCCATGCGCTCCACGTCGTCTTTCTTCTTGATGGCGCCGCCACGGCCCTGGGCGGCGTCCATGATCTCGCCGGCCAGACGCTCGACGGCAGTGCGCTCGGGACGGCTGTCCACGGCGCTGATCAGCCAGCGCAGGGTCAGGCTCTGCTTGCGGCGCTCGCTGGGCTCGACGGGCACCTGGTAGGTGCTGCCGCCCACGCGGCGGCTGCGGACTTCCACGCGGGGTTTGACGTTGTCGTACGCCTGGCGGAAGATCTTCAGGGACTCCTGGCCGGTGCGCTCCTGCACGAGCTTCATGGCTCCGTAGAAGATGCGGCTGGCGAGGTTCTTCTTACCATCACGCATGATGCGGTTGATCAAAGCGCTCACCAGAACGTCCTGGTAGACCAGGTCGGGCTGGATGACGCGCACTTCAGCTTGGCGGCGACGTGCCATGGTTGACTCCCTTGAGGCTCAGGCCCCACACGCGGTGGGGTGAGCGCGCGCACTTCAGGCGCGAATATGCTGCTTCATTGGCATCACCCCTGTGGGGGATGGGTTCGGGCGTACGCCGCGGTGCGGCGCGGCGGCCTTACTTCTTCTTCGCGCCCGCGGCAGCGCCGGCCTTGGGCTTCTTGGTGCCGTACTTGGAACGGCTCTTGTTGCGGTCCTTGACGCCCTGGGTGTCGAGGCTGCCGCGCACGATGTGGTAACGCACACCGGGAAGGTCCTTCACACGGCCGCCGCGGATCAGCACGACGCTGTGCTCCTGCAGGTTGTGGCCTTCACCGGGGATGTACGCGGTGACTTCGAAGGCGCTGGACAGACGCACGCGGGCGATCTTACGAAGCGCGGAGTTCGGCTTCTTGGGGGTGGTGGTCTTGACGACCGTGCACACGCCGCGGCGGAAGGGGCTGCCCTTCAGGGCAGGAACCTTGCTCTTCTTCTGGATCGTCTTGCGACCCTTACGGAGCAGTTGCTGGGTAGTAGGCAGGGGAAATCACTCCTCATCTGGTTCGGCCGCAGCGCGCCGGATGGCGGCGCGGGCCGGGGGGCGGGTGGCCACCCACGCGTACGGGGCGGCGCTGGGTTGACTCGTGCGGGCTTGGAGGTAATCACGCACCACACTGGGCTGCGCGCGCCGGTGGTGGCATGCCGAAAAACCCCCCTGGTGCAACCCGGTACCGGGGCAGTTTTCAACCTTGAAAGCATACGCCTTCCGCGCAGGCAAGTGCAAGCGGGGCGTGAAGCCCCGGGAGTAGCGCGCCGCCGGGAGGGCGTGCTATGCTCCCCGTCGCCCGTTCAGGCAATCATCAAGGTGCGGAGAGGTGCCAGAGTGGTTGAATGGGTCGGTCTCGAAAACCGAAGTAGTCGCAAGGCTACCGTGGGTTCGAATCCCACCCTCTTCGCCAACAGAAAGCCCCCAGGTCAATGCCTGGGGGTTCTTCCTTTGGTCCATCGGCAGGCCATCAATCTGGGCGCAGGCCGCGCCAGTGTTGCAGGAGCGCCGCCTCCCGCGCGGCGTGCAGGACCGCCCCGTGGGCCTCGCGCTGCGCGGCAGCAGAGAGGGGCAGGAACAGCGCATCATAGAGCGCCTGCCCAGCGCGGGCGAGGTTCACGAGTTCGTCCCGCCACGCCTGCGCGCCCGCCGGCTGCCAGCCCTGCGGGTCGGTCGGGTCACTGAGGAGCGCGTGCGGGTCGGCGAGGCGCAGCGCGGTGAGTTCCAGCGTGTGCCGCAGCGCCATGATCCGCCCGGCCAGCGCGGGGGCGGCGCGCAGGTCGTCCGGGGTCAGCGCGTGGACGGCGCGCAGCAGGCCGTCGCCGGGCACGCTGAACAGACCCGAGAGGCCGTCCGGGCCGTACAGGACTTCACGCAGGGTGTCACGCAGCAGGTCCGACATCGCCGCCCAGTACGCGCCCTGGCCGATGCGCGTTCCCGGCCAGCGCGCGTACGCTTCGGACATGCAGCGGGGAACAGCATGAGTGAGGCCGAGATCATTGCCCGGACGGACACGCCGCGCACCCGCGCGACCCTGGCGGGCGACCTGCGCCGCCTGGGGGTGCAGCCGGGCGACACGCTGATCGTGCACGCCAGCCTCAGCCGTCTGGGCTGGGTGGCGGGCGGCGCGGCAGCCGTCGTGCAGGCGCTGCAGGACGTGGTCGGGCCGCAGGGCACGCTGGTCGTGCCGACCTTCACGCTGAACCTGACCGACCCAGTCGGGTGGGGCCGGACGAAGGTGCCCGAGACGTGGTGGCCGGTCATCCGCGCCGGGTTGCCCGCCTTCGATCCGGCGGTGACGCCCAGCCGGGGCATGGGCCGTGTCGCGGAGACGCTGCGGACCTGGCCGGGCGCGCGGCGCAGCGATCACCCGCACAGTTCCTTTGCCGCGTGGGGCCGCCACGCCGAGTCGGTCACGGCGGATCACCCGCTGGCGTTCTCGCTGGGTGAGGGCTCGCCGCTGGCGCGCGTGTACGACCTGAACGGCCGGGTGCTCCTGCTGGGGACGGACGTGAACACCAGCCTGCACCTCGCCGAGGTGCGGGCCGGGCAGCGGCCCACCGTGCCCTTCAGCGGCCCGGTCACGGTTGGGGGCGAGCGGCACTGGCTGACCTTCGACGAGGCGGACTACCACGAGCAGGCCTTCCCGCCCGTCAAGGCCGCGTTCGAGGCGACCGGCGCAGTGACCGTGGGCATGGTGGGCTCCGCGACCGCCAAGTTGATGTCGCAGCGCGCCCTGGTGGACTTCGCCACGGGGTACTGGCGCGAGAGGGGGAGCGGGAGGTAGGCCGTGGGGAGTGGGGTCGTTTCCTTCTCCTATCAACCATCAACCATCTCCCCCTACGTCAGGTGGCCGATGCGCCCGCCCCTGCCTGCCGGGTACCCTGGGGGCACGATGATCAAGATCTTCAAGTGAACCCACACGTTTGCCTGTGACCTGCGGCGGTACCATGATGTCAATGCAGGCATGGCCGCGCCCCCAGTTCCAGCGTGAAGGCTGGGCGGGGCTGCTGACGGCCCGGCAGTGTGCCCTTCACCCCCTCTCCCCTGTCCGGCCGCCTGCGCGGCGGGTGGGGCGCGTATTCAAGGAAGTGACCAGCTATCGATAAAGTGCATGGCAATACGTCGGGCCTCCGCCCGGCGCAGATGAAGGCCCTCGGGAACCTGTACCGCCGCCGGATCGAACCCGGCCGGGTGGGCTCGCCGGAACTCGCGCGCAACCTCGCGGAGCTGTCGAACGACGTGCGGCGCGAGGTGGGCGTCCTGATCGACCGGCGGGGCCGCGTGATCTCCGTCAGCGTGGCGGACGCCAAAGGGACCGAGTTCCCGGACCTGCGCATGGGCGAGAACCGCCTGAGCGGCTTCCACCTGCTGCACACCCACCCGCGCGGCGGGGCGCTGAGCAAGGGCGACCTCTCCACGCTGTTCCTGAAGCGCCTGGACGCCGTGTCCGCCATCGAGGTCCGGAACGAGGGCCAGCCGGGGCTGGTGCACACGGCGCACCTGACGCCGCCCGGCACGGTCGGGGAGGAGGAGGACTGGCGCATCCTGCCGCCCGTGCCGACCTTCCAGATCGACGAGTTCGACCTGGGCGCGCAGGTGCAGGCGCTGGAAGAAGAGATTGCCCGCGCGGCCCGCACGCGCGTGGCGAAGAAGGACCACGAGCGCGCCATTCTGGTGCAGATCGACCAGGGTGAATTCGACGCCGAGGATCGCCTGGACGAGCTGGCCGAACTGGCCCGCACCGCCGGGGCGGAGGTCGTGCACCGCGAACTGGTGTTCCGCCGCAACCTGAAGCCCGGCACGCTGGTCGGCGCGGGGAAACTGGAGGAGCTGACGAGCCGCGCGTACCACCTGGACGCGGACCTGCTGATCTTCGGGCAGGAACTCGGCCCGGCCCAGGCGCGTGAGATCGAGGCCGCCACCGGCCTGAAGATCATCGACCGGACGCAGCTGATCCTGGACATCTTCGCGCTGCACGCGCAGGGTGTGGAGTCGCGCCTGCAGGTGGAACTGGCGCAGCTGCGCTACATGAAACCGCGCCTGCTGGGGGCGGGGGCGGCCCTGTCCCGCATCGGCGGGGGCGGGGGCAGCGCGGGCGGCGGCGCCATCGGCACGCGCGGCCCGGGGGAAACGAAGCTGGAGCTGGACCGCCGCCGCATCAACGACCGCCTGAGCTTCCTGGAGAAGCAGCTGGAGGGTGTCGCGCAGCGCCGCGAGGAACGCCGCAAGGGCCGCGAACGCAACGCCGTGCCCGTGATCAGCATCGTGGGGTACACGAACGCGGGCAAAAGCACGCTGCTGAACGCGTTCACGCACGCCGCCGAGGAACCCCGCCGCGTGCTGGCGGAGAACAAACTGTTCGCCACGCTGCGCCCCACCAGCCGCCAGGGGTACCTGGAAGGCATCGGGCCGGTCGTCCTGACCGACACGGTGGGCTTCATCCGCGACCTGCCGAAGGACCTGACCCGCGCCTTCCGCAGCACGCTGGAGGAAATCGGGGACGCGGACGTCCTGCTGCACGTCGTGGACGCCGCCAGCCCCGGCGCGGACACCCGCCTGGACGCCGTGAACCGCATCCTGGAGGACCTGGGCTTCCGCGACATGCCGACCGTCGTCGCGCTGAACAAGGCCGACGCCGCCGACCCGGAGGCGCTGGACCGTGAACTGGAACGCACGGGCGGCATTGCCGTCAGCGCCCTGAAGAACCGCGGGCTGGCCGAACTGAAGGAGGCCCTGGCCGACGCCGTGTCGGGCGTGCAGCGCGCCGAACTGGCCCGCCAGGAGGAAGCTCGCGCCCTGGCCGCGCAGTACCGCTAACGGACCTGTTCAGGTGGAGGGTGGGTGTCGTGGGGCGTCCACCCTCTCCCCTTTTGTGTGGACGCGCGGGGCAGCGGCAGGCGGCACACTGCGCGCTGTGCGTGTCCACCTGCCTGCCCTGCCGATCCTGACGCTGATCCTCGTGGCACTCGCCTGGGCGCTGGGCGACCTGATCGGCGAGCGGACGCTGCCCACCCTGCTGCTCGCGTACGCGCCGCCGCTGCTGTGGGTCCTGCTGTGCCTGCCCGCGCTGGCCTGGGCGGCGTGGCGTCGCCGGGGCCGGGGTGTGGCGCTGGCCGCGCTGCTGCTGGCCGCGTGGGGCGCGGGCCTTTTCCACTGGCGGCCGCAGCAGCCGGGCACGCTGCGGGTCGTGACGTTCAACGTGCTGGGCGGCGCGCGCACCTCCCCGGCCGGGCTGGGTGCAGCCCTGCGCGCCCTGAACGCCGACGTGATCCTCCTACAGGAAGCCCGCTTCCACGACCCCACCTTCGAGGCGCGGCTGCGGGCCGCCCTGCCCGCCTACCGCGCCGTGCGGGCGCAGGAGGTCATGACCCTCACCCGGCTGCCGCTGCTGGGCACCGACACGCGGCCCCTGCCCGGCCTGGACCGCGCCGCGCTGGTGACCCGCCTGCGCTGGGAGGGCCGCCCGCTGACGGTCGTGAACGCCCACCCGGGAGCCACGCAGGTCAGTGCCGCCCTGCACGACCCGGCCCGGCTGCGCCGCTCCCGTGACCTGCGCGCCGCGCAGCTGGACGTCCTGACGGCCCTGGCGCGCGCCACCCCCGGCCCCCTGATCCTGGGCGGCGACCTGAACACCCCGCCGCGCGGACCGGCGTACCGGGCGCTGCGGCAGGCGGTCGGCCCCGACGCCTTCCAGCGTGCCGGGCGCGGCCCCGGCTGGACGTACCCTGGCCTGCGCCTGCGGATCGACCACCAGTTCAGCCGTGACCTGTGCCCCGCCCGCGCCCGCGTGCTGTCGTGGACGCTCAGCGACCACCGGCCGCTGCTGGTCGAGTACCGACCCTGAAGCCCGCTTCATGCACCTCGGGGGTTGCTCGCACCGTCGCGCGGCAGACTGACGGTCATTCCCACTCAGGAGGTGCCCCGATGACTGGACCGTACGACCGTCCGCCCGCCCCCGCATCCGAACCCACCGACATGCCCACCCCGATGCCCGAGCAGATGCCCGGCACGGGTGACAGCGGCCCTGTGATGGACCCCCCGGTGAACCCGGATACCCCCGGGATGCCCGAGCCACACCCCACGCCCAATCCGGACACGCCCGGCATGCCGGAGCCGATGCCCGCGATGTAGAGGGGGTCCAGGGGCCGAGGGTCGAAGAGTCTAAGGAGATGAATCCCTTGAACGCTTCGACCCTCGGCCCTTTGACCCTCAGAGGGTATGCCCGTACTCCTTGAGCCACGCCCGGTGCGTCTGCCAGTCGGGCATCAGGCGGGTGACGTGCGCCCAGTAGCGCGCGGAGTGGTTCAGTTCGAGGAGGTGGGCGGCCTCGTGCAGCGCGACGTAGTGCAGGACCTCGGTGGGCGCGCGGGTCAGTTTCCAGTGCAGGCGGATACTCCCGTCGGCGGAGCAGCTGCCCCAGCGGGTGCGGGTGTCGCTGACGTGCACGGCGCTCAGGCGGTCGGCAGCGCCGAGCCTCGCGGCGTAGTCCTCCACCAGCGCGCGGTAGGGGGCGGCGCAGGCGCGGCGCGTCCAGGCGGTCAGGGCCGCCTCGGCGTTCTGCGCGGGCAGGTGCAGGGTGATCCCGTCGTGGTCCGGGCGGGTGCGGGCCGGGTCCAGGTGCAGGGTCAGGTCCTGTCCCAGGAACGGCACGCGCTGCCCGGTCTGCGCGTCGGGGCGCTGCGGGGGCCGGGCGGCGTACCCGGCGAGGTGCCCGGCCACCCAGTCGCGGCGGGCGTCCAGAATGGCGCGCAGCTGGGACAGCGGGACGCGGGTCGGGGCGAAGAGCGTCACGGCGCCCGGCGTGACCTGCACCGCCACCGTCCGGCGCCGCGCGCTGCGTCTGATCTGCACGGGTACACCCGCGACCTCCCATCCCGTCATGCACCCAGGAAAGCGCATGGAACGCCGGGGTGTGGTGAGCGCCGTCACGCAGCAGAACGGCGGGGCGTGCCGGGTCTCCCCTGCCGCGCCCCGCCTACCAGCTGCCTTACAGCTGGTTGTAGTTCACGTTGAAGGTGTCGCAGCCGTTCGGGTTGCCGCTCTTGAAGCCGGTCATGAACCATTTGACGCGCTGCGCGGCGCTGCCGTGCGTGAAGGAGTCCGGGGCGACGTAGCCCTGACCCTGGCGCTGAAGGTTGTCGTCCCCGATGGCCTCGGCGGTCGCGACGGCTTCCTGCACGTCCGCCTGGGTGATCTTGGCGTCCTGCTGGGTCTTGTTGCCCCACACCCCGGCGAAGCAGTCGGCCTGGAGTTCCAGTCGCACGCTGTAGCTGTTCGCCTCGGCCTCGGTACGGGCGCTGCGCTGACGGCGTTCGACCTGATCGCTGATGCCCAGTTCGTTCTGCACGTGGTGGCCAACCTCGTGGGCGATCACGTAGGCGTACGCGAAGTCCCCGCCACCACCGAGCTGACGGTCCATCTGCGTGAAGAAACTGGTGTCGAGGTAGATCGTCTGGTCGGCGGGACAGTAGAAGGGGCCGACGGCACTGTTCGCCGTGCCGCACTCGGTGCCCGTGCCGCGCACGTACCGCACGAGACGCGGATCGTTGTAGGTGCGTCCGGCCTGCTTGAAGACGTTGCCCCACACGAGGTTGGTGTTCCGGTAGATCTGGTTGACGAACTGGTACGCCTCGTCGTTGGCGGCAGGCTGCGTCTGGGAGGACTGATTCTGGGTCTGCGTGTCGTTCCCACCACCCAGGATGTCCCCTGGGTTGATGCCGAAGAACATGGCGATCAGGGCGATGATCAGGCCACCCACGCCACCCACGGCGATGCCGCCACCGGGCAGCCCTCCGCCACCGCTGCGGTTCTCTGCGTTCCCACCACTGCCGGGAAGATTCTTCCAGTCCATACCCTGCCCCTTTGACGCTGCTTGAATTCAGAGGAGGTGACGGGGTGTGCGCCCGCGAGTGCCGTCCACTGTTGATGCCGTCATTGTAGGAAGGGGCGCGTGCTGGACGGCTGATCTGACCTTTAGGCTTTGCAGTGGAGTTTCTTCAGCGTGGCGTGCCTTCAACTCAGGCGGCGCAGGTACGTCTCGCCGCGTGGGGTGAGGCGCAGCAGATGCAGGGCGGGTTCGGCGCTGTCGGCGTTGCGGCACATGCTTTTCAGGGCGCAGGGGCCGCACGCGCAGCCGTCCTGCTGCGGGGTGGCGTCCTGCACGTACCCGCCGCTTCTGAGGGTGCGGAGCATGCCGCTCAGGGCGTCCGGGGTGCTGCCGAGCGCGCGGGCGAGTTCATCCGGGGTGCGCGGCTGGATGCCGATGGCGTGCAGCAGCGCGCCCAGGGGGCTGGATGGGGGGTGGGCGGTCACAGGACGGCCCGTGCGATCAGGTACACGAGGAACGCGGCGACCCAGGCGGTGGCGAGCTGGTACGCGACGGTCGTCCACGCGAATCGGCGCCCGTGTTCCTGCGCCAGCGCACCGACCGTGGCGATGCACGGGGTGTAGAGCAGCACGAACACGAGGTAGCTCAGGCCGCTGGCGGGCGTGAAGGCGCGGGCCAGCGCGGTGGCCAGGGGGGTGTTCAGGTCCCCGGTGGCGTCGGCGTTCAGGCTGGGCAGCGCGAGGATGGTGGGAATGGCGCTGACGCTGGCGACCACGGCGTCCCAGGTGGCCCTGCCCGCCTGCACGACACCGTCCACGAGCCCGAGGGCGGCAGGACGGGCGGCCTGTTCCCCCAGGTAGATCTGCCCGAGCGTCCCGACGACGACCTCCTTGGCGATGAAGCCGGGGACGAGCGCGCCGGTCGCCTGCCACGTGCCGAAGCCCAGCGGCGCGAAGATCGGGGACATGGCCTGACTGACGCGCCCGAACAGGCTGTCCTGCGGGGCGACCGTGGCGAAGCTGGCGCCGCTCACGGCGGGAATGGCGAGCAGCAGCCACACGCCCGCCACCGTGGCCAGCACCGTGGTGCGGGCGCGCCGCGCGAAGCTGGCGGTGCGGCGCCACGCGTGCTTCCACAGGACCTGCGCGGTGGGGAAGCGGTACGGGGGGAGTTCCAGCAGCACGCCGCTGCCCTCGGCGGGGTAGCTGGTGCGGCGCAGCACGAACGCGAACGCCAGGGCGACCAGCATGCCCAGGGTGTACATGGCCCACACGAGCAGGCTGGCCTGCCGGGGGAACAGCGCGGCGGCGAACACCACGTACACCGGCAGCCGCGCCGAGCAGCTCATGAACGGCAGGATCATGCTGACGAGCAGGCGGTCGCTGCGGCGCTCCAGGGTCCGGGTGGCGTACACGGCGGGCACGTTGCAGCCGAAGCCCAGGATCAGGGGAATGAACGCGCGGCCGTCCAGACCGACGCTGCGCATGGCACGGTCCATCAGGAACGCCGCGCGGGCCATGTAGCCACTGTCTTCCAGGAAGCTCATGGCGAGGTACAGCACGAGCAGGGTGGGCAGGAAGCTCAGGACGGTGCCCACGCCGGGAATGATCGCGCCGGTCACGAGGTCGCGGGCCAGCGGGAACCAGCTCAACGCGGCGCTGGCCCAGCCGGTCAGGGTGTCCTGAAGGGGACCGCCGATCAGATCCACGAAGGGCGCGGCGACCGTGAAGGTCAGGCGGAACACCAGCAGCACGAGCGCCAGGAACAGCGGGATGCCCAGCCACGGATGCAGCGCCAGCGCGTCCAGGCGTTCGGTGACGGTGCGGCGCGCCTGGGCCTGCGGGGCGGCGGCGCGGGCGATGTCCCCGGCCAGCGCGTAGCGGGCCTCGGCGATCTCGATGAGCGGGTCGAGGCCCTGGGTGTCCAGTTCGAGCAGTTGCGCGTTGGCCGCCTGCACGAGCGCCGCGTGCCCGGTGGCGTTCAGGCGACCGCGGACGCTGGGGTCCCCCTCCAGCAGGGTCAGGGCGAGGTAGCGGTGCGCGTGGGGCGGCAGGGTGTCCACGCCGACCATGCGGGTGCTCAGGGCCTCCACGGCCCGTTCGATGGCCTCGGGGTAGCGCACGCCGATACCCAGCGTGGCGTGGCCCAGGGCGCTGTCGAGAACGGTGTCCGTGCCGCGCGCGCGGCTGGCGACCGTCTCGACGACCGGCACGCCCAGCAGGCGCGACAGCGCGCGCGAGTCCACCTGCACGCCCTTCTCGCGCGCCTCGTCCACGAGGTTCAGGGCCACGGCGACCGGCAGGCGGTAGTCCATGAGCTGGAGCGTCAGGTAGAGGTTGCGCTCCAGGTTCCCGGCGTCCAGGACGTTCAGCACGGCGTCCGGGGCCTCGTCGAGCAGCGCGGTGCGGGTGATGAGTTCCTCGGGGGTGTGCGGGCTCAGCGAGTACGCGCCGGGCAGGTCGAGGAGGTGCACGCGCCGCCCGGCGTGGTTCAGGTGCGCCTCGCGCTTCTCGACGGTCACGCCGCTCCAGTTGCCGACCTTCAGGTTGGTGCCGGCCAGGGCGTTGATCAGGGTGGTCTTGCCCACGTTGGGGTTTCCGACGACCACCACGCGCGGCTCCCGCGCGGCCTTCAGTCGGGCCAGGGTGTCGGCGCAGGCGGCCTCGTCGGGAATCAGGGTGGGGGGCCGGGTCACGGCGGGGGCGGTCATGCGCGCACCCGTATCAGACGCAGGTCATCCGCGCGCAGGGCCAGCAGGGTCGCGCCGATGCGCAGTTCCACCGGGTCACCCAGCGGGGCGCGGCGCACGACCGTGACGGGCGCGCCGCGCACGAAGCCCAGTTCCATCAGGCGGCGGCGCAGCGGGTGGGCGGGGTCGAGGGCCACGACGTGCGCGGTCTGACCGGGAGCCAGTGAATCGAGGGGCACATCCGGCATATACCCGAGTATACAGATACGGATTAACAGGAAGTAAAGAGCAGCCGGCCCCACCACCCCGGGGGACCGGCCGCCCTCAGCTCAGACCACTCACAGCGGTTTCCAGTTGCATCGCAGGGCCAACAGCACGCCCCTCAATTCCACTTCCAACCGCTTCCCTTCTCAGGTGCTCGCTTCGCTCAATTCAGAGGTATGGAGGGCATCCCTCGATACCTCTGAACTCTGCTGTCAGCGGTCTTCGAGGGCCAGTTCGACCAGCCGGGTCACCAGCGCGCTGTAGTTCAGGCCCGCCGCCTCGAACAGCTTGGGGTACATGCTGGTCGTCGTGAAGCCCGGCATGGTGTTCACCTCGTTCAGCAGCAGCTCACCGGTCTCCTCGACGTAGAAGAAGTCCACGCGGGCCAGCCCCGCACAGTCCAGCGCGCGGAAGGCCCTCAGGGCCAGCGTCCGGACCTGCTCGGCGACCTCGGGGGGCAGCGGCGCGGGAATGTGCATGCTGGCGCGGCCCTCGGTGTACTTCGTCTCGTAGTCGTAGAAGTCCGCGTCGAAGCGCAGTTCGCCGACCGGACTGGCGATGGGCGCGTCGTTGCCCAGGATGCCGACCTCGACCTCGCGGGGCTTGTGGGCGGTCATGGCCTCCAGGATCACGCGGCGGTCCAGGCTGAACGCCAGGTTCAGCGCGCCGTCCAGGTCCTCGGCGCGGGCGACCTTGCTGATGCCCACACTGGAGCCCAGGTTGGCGGGCTTCACGAACAGCGGGTAGCCCAGTTGCGCGGCGCGCTCGCGCACGGCGTGAGGGTCCTGCTGCCATTCGCGGCGCACCGCCAGTGCCCACGCGACCTGCGGAATGCCGGCCGAGGCGAGCACCTGCTTGGTCATGATCTTGTCCATGCTGACCGCCGAGCCCAGCACGCCGCTCCCCACGAAGGGAATCCCGGCCAGGGTCAGCAGGCCCTGCACGGTGCCGTCCTCGCCCATTGGGCCGTGCAGCAGCGGGAACACCGCGTCGTAGCCCTCGGCGCTCGCGGCGCGGTGCAGCACGAGGTCGCCGCCGGCCGGGGCCTCACCGGATTCCAGGGCGCGCTGCGTCTCGGTGGGGGGCAGCCAGCGGCCCTGCTTGCTGATGACCACGGGCGTCACGTCGAACTGGTCGCGGGGCAGGGCGTTCAGGACGCTGCGGGCACTCATGAGGCTGACCTCGTGTTCACCGGACTGGCCGCCGGCCAGCAGCAGGATGCGCTTCTTCACGCGGCGCAGTATGCCACGCTGGCCCGGCTACACACGATGCTCAACAGCCACCACATGAGGACAGCGCTCACCAGACGCTGCGTCCAGCCCTACCGAACATGCATAAATATAGACAGGTGCGTTTTCTCAGCACAGCCACGTCGTATCCCTGATGCCCGGGCCTGTCAACCGGACGAAAGTCACATCCGCCCACCCAGACGTGCGCTATGATGCCGCCGATCAACCCACAGACAGCCCACACGAGCCGCCCAGACGGGCGACCTCGCACAGACTGTCAAAGTACCAATCCGGAGGAACAATGAAAAAAGTTGCTGCTCTCGCCACCCTGCTGGCCCTGACGACCGCCCTGGCCGTCGCGCCCAAAGACACCCTGGTCATTCAGGAGTCCGCAGACATCCCCACCATGGACCCAGGCGTGACCTACGACACGGCCTCCGGCGCCATCACCGAGAACCTGTACGAGACCCTGCTGACCTACAGCGGCGCCAGCCTCACCAAGCTTGAGCCCCTGCTCGCCACCAAGTGGACGATCAGCAACGGCGGCAAGACCTACACCTTCGACCTGCGTAAGGGCGTGAAGTTCCACAGCGGCAACGCCATGACCTGCGCCGACGCCGAGTACAGCTTCGAGCGCAACCTGGTCACCAACAGCGCCGAGTCCGGCAACTGGTTCATCTCCGAGTCGCTGCTGGGCACCGGCGCCAACGCCAACGACGACAAGACCATCACCTGGGCCCGCATCGACAAGGCCGTCGAGTGCAACAACGCTGGCCAGCTGGTCTTCACGCTGCCCGCCGTCGACCCCGCGTTCCTCGCCAAGCTGGCCTACACCGGCCAGAGCGTTGTGGACAGTAAGCACGCCGCCAAGATCGGCGAGTGGAGCGGCAAGGAAGCCGACTGGAAAGCCTGGGTCGGCAAGGACCTGACCAACAGCAACCTCAGCAAGCAGCCCAGCGGCACCGGCGCGTACAAGTTCGTCCGCAAGGACGCCAACGCCTTCCTGGCCACCGCCTTCGACGGCTACTGGGGCAAGAAGCCCGCCATCAAGAACATCGTGATCCAGAAGGTCAGCGAGCTGGCCGCGCGTCAGCAGGCCTTCCTGAAGGGCGACGCCGACCTGATCGAAGGCGGCGGCCGCGCCGTGGACGAAGAGCAGATCAAGGGCAAGCCCGGCGTCGTCTGGCAGGACGGCTTCCCCAGCACCAGCGCCACCGCGTTCTTCATGAACGAGAATATCAAGGCCACCGGCCTGCTGGGCAGCGGCAAACTGGACGGTAAGGGCATCCCCGCCAACTTCTTCAAGGACGCCAACATCCGCCGCGGCTTCAGCTACGCCTTCAACTACGACCAGTACATCCAGGACGTCCAGAAGGGCAAGGGCAAACAGCGCACCATGCTGCTGCCCGACACCTTCCCCGGCTACGACGCCAAGGTGAACACCTACACCTTCGACGCGGCCAAGGCCAAGCAGTTCTTCCAGCGCGCCTGGGGCGGCCAGGCCTGGAAAAACGGCTTCGTCCTGACGGCCAACTACCGCGCCGGTAGCGTGCCCGCGCAGACCGCCATGGAAATCCTGAAGAAGAACATCGAAGCGCTGAACCCCAAGTTCCGCGTGAACATCCAGGCCAAGCAGTGGAGCGAGATGCTCGCCTCCTCCAAGAAGGGCGAGGAAGCCATGATCGTCATCGGCTGGGCGCCGGACTACGCCGACCCGGACAACTTCATGTACACCTTCTACAGCAGCAACGGGTACTACTTCCCCCGCAGCAACTGGAAGGACACCCAGGTCGACAAGTGGCTCGAGCAGGCCCGCAACACGGTGAACACCGCCGAGCGTAACCGCCTGTACAGCCTCGTGGGCAAGAAAGCCTACGAGCAGGCCCCCTACATCCTGATGCCTGCCCCCGTGGGCTACAGCTTCATGCGCGACAGCCTGGTGGGCGCCGAGCAGAAAAACTTCAACCCCATGATCTCGTTCAGCTACACCGGTACCTACTGGAAGGAACTGAGCAAGAAGTAAGCGTCAATGCAGCGAGGGGCAGTTCCCATGGCGGGAACTGCCCCCACTGTATTGGGGCCACGGCCTCCCGTGACATGGCAAATTGCTCGGCTGACACGCATAGACAGGTTCTTCATGCCGGGACAAGCGCCCGGTGACCTTTGCGTTACACATGCGATTTGGACTAGTCTAGCGAGCGGACTACAGCTCAGGCGTCACCCCAAACCAACGTTCGTTTTTACCCTTCGTTTCTCCCCGCTGCCTCCACGCAGCGCCGGGAGCATTCCCACCCCGAGGCTCTCATGCTCAATTTCATCGTGAAACGACTCATCCAGATTCCTGTGGTGATGCTCGTTCTCTCCCTGATGATCGTCGGCCTGACCCAGCTGCTCACCCCAGAGCAGCGTGCGGCACCGTACATCCGCAGCGAACAGCAGGCCGCCCGCCTGGAGCAGATCATCGAACAGCGTGGCCTGCGAGACCCCTTCCCTGTCCAGTACGGCCGCTGGCTGAACAGCACCCTGCACGGCGACCTGGGCTACTCTAAGGCCAGCAACCAGGACGTCATCGCCACCATCAAGGAGCGGCTGCCCCGCACCATCGAACTGACCATCCTGACCGCCATCCCGATCCTGCTGATCAGCGTGTGGCTGGGCACCCTGAGCGCCCTGCACAAGGACAAGTTCATCGACCAGTTCCTGCGTGTCCTGGTCGTCTTGGGTTACTCCCTGCCCAGCTTCGTGGTGGGCATTCTGCTGCTCGCCGTGTTCTACGCCTACCTGGGCTGGCTGCCCGGTTCAGGTCAGCTGAACGTGGTGAACACGTTCGCGCTGGGCGACGTCAGGACCTATACCGGTCTGCTGACCGTTGACGCCGCCCTGAACGGCCGCTGGGACATTGCCTGGGACGCCCTGCAACACATGATCCTGCCTGCCCTGACCCTGGTCATCGTGCTCAGCGCGAACATCATCAAGGTGATGCGCAACAACATGCTCGAAGCGCTCACCAGCGACTACGTGCGTACGGCGCGTGCCAAGGGCCTGGCCCCAGGCGTCGTGAACCGCAAGCATGCGCGCCGCAACGCCCTGCTGAGCATCGTCACCCTGGGCGGCTTCCTGATCATCGGACTGCTGGGCGGCTCACTCATCACCGAGACGATTTTCGCCTTCCCTGGCGTGGGCCAGTGGGTCGTGGACGCGGCCCGCGGGGTCGACCTGGCCGCCGTGCTGGGCTTCGCCATGCTGACCGCCGTGATCGTCGTGGTCGTCAGCACAGTAGTGGACATCCTGTACGGTGTGATCGATCCGCGCGTGAGGTTCGACTGATGCCCCGCACCACCCTGCCCCGGAGGAACGCATGACCGTCGCCGCTGCCCCCAAATCCAAGGAACGCACCCGCTTCCAGGAGTTCTGGACGAGCCCTGCCACCCGGAAACTGCGCCGCAACCCGCTGGCGATCACCGGGCTGGTGATCACCCTGCTCTTCGGCCTGGTCGCGCTGTTCGCGCCGCTGATCGCCAAGCCCAGCGGCAACTGCCTGCGGGACCTGAACATCACCCAGGCCAGCGAGGTCTACAACCCGGCCGGCGCCGCCTTCTGGACGGCCGTGTTCGCCCCGCCCGAAAGCTGCTACCTGAACGAGCGCCTGAGCTTCCAGCAGCAGCCGACCAAGCCCAGCGCCGAGGCCCCCTTCGGCACGGTGAACGGCTACAACATCTTCTACGGTCTGATCTGGGGCACCCGCACTGCCCTGAAGATGGCGTTCATCATCGTGGGCGTGACCCTGGTGCTCGGCGTGATCATCGGCGCGATCAGCGGGTACTACGGCGGGTGGATCGACAACCTGATCCAGCGCTTCATTGATGTGCTGTTCTCGCTGCCGCCCCTGATCCTGACGGTGGTGATCCTGACGATCCTGCGCGCCCGCTTCCAGAGCGGCGCCGGGGACTACGACCCGACCCTGCCGATCATCGTGGCGTCCTGCGTGACCGGCTGGGCCGGCTACGCCCGCCTGATCCGCGGTGAGGTGCTGCGCACCCGCCAGCTGGAATACGTGGACGCGGCCCGCGGCCTGGGCGCGCGTGATTTCCGCCTGATCATGAAGCACGTGGTGCCCAACAGCATCGCCGCCGTGTTCACCATCGCCGTGCTGGATCTGGCCACCGTGCCGCTGGGCATCGCCGGTCTGTCCTTCCTGGGCCTGGGCTTCGAACCTGGTTTCTCCGAATGGGGTCAGCTTGTCGACGCCGCGCGCGCCTGGCTGAAACCCGAGTACTGGTACGTGCTGGTGTACCCATCCGTGTTCATCGTGCTGTTCAGCCTCGCGTTCAACCTGTTCGGTGACGGACTGCGCGACGCGCTGGATCCCAAGTCACGCTGACCACTGGCAGCCCCTGCACGACGCAGGCCAGCTGAAGACGACACCCCGCCCGGGAGCCCGAGCGGGGTGTTTCGTGGGGCTGAGGCCGTCTGCCCTGAGCGGAGAGCACACCGTTGATGCCGATGATCTTGAGCCCCAGAGCGCGTTCGACTCAGGCGCGGCGGCGCGGCCGGGTCAGCAGGAACAGCGTCAGTGCCGTCCCCCACAGCACCGCCGCGGCCAGTGGACTGGCCAGGAACGCGCAACCGATCAGGAAGGGCACGGCGGGCACTGTGGCCGCCTGCATGGCCCCCGCCAGCTGGCGCTGAGGCTGGGCCAGCTGCTCGTCGCGCGCCGTGCGGCGGGCCAGCTGCCACGCCACACCGGCCAGCAGCAGCGCCAGCAGCAGGACGACCAGGAAGATGACGGGTTCTTGCACCCGCTGGGGGCGCAGCAGGGCCAGCAGCGCTCCCAGCGGCAGGCCGGGAACGGCCAGTGTCAGGAAGGCCAGCTGATGGGCGCGGCGTGCGGCACGGACGCGGCCGTGGGCGTCCCCGGCCCGCAGGTCGCGGGTCAGGGCGTCAAGCATGCGTGCCCTGCGGGGCACCGAGGTGGACGGTGGCGGGCTGCCCGGCCACCTGCACCGCTGCTCCCTCGGCGAGTTCCTTGCGAACGCGGGCCACACTGCCCGTTCCGGCGTACAGGCCTGCCTGACCGATGACCTTGCCGTCGGCCGTGACCTCCGCCCCGGCGGGCCACGTCCCTGTACCTGTCAGGCGCACGAGGTGATAGCGGGCGTTGCCCCGCGCCTCCAACCGGGCCATGATCTCCTGCCCCACGTAACAGCCCTTGCGGTAGCTGATCGCGGGCAGCGGACCGCCCAGATCCAGGCCCACCTCCTGCGGGAGGGTGCCGGTCAGGGCGTCACGGGTAATGTCCGGAATCCCCGCAGCGACGCGCGCGGCGTCCAGTTCCGCCAGGGGGGTGTCCTGGCCCGGCAGGGTGGCCAGCACCTCGGCCTCATGCCGCGCCAGGTAGTGCAGGTCCACGCCGGGCGTGCCGGTCCGGTTCACGCGCCCGGCCAGTACCGCGCTGCCGGCCAGCGTGAACGTCTGCGCGTCCCCACCGTCCGCCTGCCAGCCGGGCAGCTGCGTACCGGGCCAGACGTGCACGGTGCGCAGCTCGTCGGTGACGTCCTGCACCTCCACCTGATCGAAGATGATGTAGCGCCGCAGCCTCGCGGCCAGCGCCCCGGCCTGACCTTCATCGAGGTGCAGATAGACGTCCTGCTCGCGTTTGTAGACGCGGGCGAACTGCTCGATCTGACCGCGCACGTTCAGGAAGGCGCAGGGCACCAGTCCGGGCGTGGGGGCGGCACGCAGGTTGTTCGTCATCTGACCGTGCACGAAATCCACACGGTCGGCGCCGGTCACGCGCAGGCTGCTGGAAGGAATCCGGGTCCACATGCCGCCCAGGGTACGGGATGCAGCGCCGGGCATGTGGAACGCCGGTCGCAGGTCGGAGGGCCGCAGCCGGACACCCAGGGTTGGAGTGCCGGGTACGCAGAAGCGCCGCCCCTCCGGTGGGAGGGGCGGCGCTCGGGAAGAGGATTACTCTTCGCTCTTCTCTTCGGTGCTCTCGGCTTCGCCTTCGGTCTCGCTGGCGGCGTCGGCCTTGGCTTCCTCGACGGTGGCCTCGCCTTCGAGGATCGCGGCGGCGGCTTCCTCGCTGATCTCGCCAGCGGCGACCAGACCGGCCACCTGGGCGGCCTGCTGCTCGGCGGCGGCTTCGCCTTCGCTGAGGCGGGGCGGCAGGACGCTGATGACGACCTGCTCGGCGTCGCCGGCGAGCGTCACGCCGTCGGGCAGTTTGACCTGACCGGCGGTGACGTGGTCACCGATGTTCAGCTTGGTGACGTCCACGACGAGTTCCTGGGGGATGCGGCGGGGGCCGGGGGCGATGACGCTCAGGTTGTGAACGACGATGTCCACGAGGCCGCCCATGACTTCGCCCTGGCTCTTGCCTTTGGTGTGCACGGGGACGTTCACTTCGACGGGTTCACCGTAGGTGACCATGTAGAAGTCCACGTGGATGGGGGTGCGCTTGCGCTTGTCCATCTGCACGGTCTTGACGAGCGCGGGGAAGGTCTCGCCGCCTTCGATGGTGATGTCGAACAGACCGGTGGTGCTGGTCTGGCGGAAGGCGCGGTCGAAGGCCTTCTTGTCGATCGTGAAGGAGACGTTCTTCTCCTTGTTGTAGGCGACGGCGGGGATCAGGCCTTCAGCGAGCTTTTCCTGGCTCTTGCGGGGTTTGGCGTTCAGTTCCATGTGCTCTTTCTCCTTCGGGGACGTTCTTCGCCGCCTCACTCTCGCCGCGCTGTTCCGCTCGGGGCGGGGCGGGGGGCGGGCGTGCAACCGTGACAGCATAGCAAACGCGCATAGGCGGGTGGAAGGGTCATGCGGGCCTCTGCTAGACTCTGTGGCGTTGCCGCGCGGCCGCCCCACCCAGCGGGTGTGGAGATGGCCCCGGACGAGGACAAGGAGAAGACATGATCAGTGTGACTGAACTGCGCAACGGCACGAAAGTGGAGATGGACGGCGGCCTCTGGGAGTGCCTGGAGTACTCGCACCTGAAGATGGGCCGCGGCGGCGCGAAGGTCGTCACGAAGTTCCGCAACATGGAAAGCGGCTCGATCGTGGACCGCACCTTCAACAGCGGTGAGAAGCTGCAGGACATCTACGTGGAAGGCAAGAAGATGCAGTACCTCTACCCCGACGGTGAGGACTACGTGTTCATGGATCTGGACACCTTCGACCAGATCACGCTGGGCAAGACCCTGGTCAGTGACGCGGCGAAGTTCATGAAGGAGAACACCGAGGTGGAAGTCGCCATGTACGGCGAGAAGCCCCTGAGCATCACGCTGCCCAACCAGGTCATCCTGAAGATCGTGCAGACCGACCCCGGCGTGCGCGGCGACACCGTGTCCGGCGGCACCAAGCCCGCCACGCTGGAGACCGGCGCCGTGGTGCAGGTGCCCCTGTTCGTCGAACAGGACACCAACGTGAAGGTGGACACCCGTACGGGTCAGTACCTCAGCCGCGCGTAAATGACATGACGTGACTGCGCCGCCCCCGGTTTCCCCGGCGGGCGGCGCGCACGTTTGCCCTTGGACTGAGTTCAGTCCGCGCCCGGCGGCCCGGAGCGCCCCTGCGCCGCGATTGCCGCTAGACTGGGCGCAGCCAAACGAGCGTTAGGCTGCGGGGAACACCCCTCTCACCCGGCACAGGGCATGATTGGGAGCAGCGTCACCCGCAGAACACCCGAACTTCAAGGAGGGGCCATGAACCCGAACGACCTGAAACAGATTCTCGATGCCCTCACGTACGCCGACGTGCGTGAATTCAGCCTGCGCACCGGCAGCTTCGACCTGAGCCTCAAGCGCGGCCCGCAGGCCTTCGCAGCGCCCGCACCCATGCCCGCCCCCGGCCCCGCCCCGGTCGCGGCCCCCATGCCCGCCCCCGCGTTCGCGCCCATGCCCGCGCCCACCATGCCCATGCACGCCGCGCCTGCCCCCCAGGTGCAGGACAGCGCCCCCGCCGCGCCCGCGCAGGCCACCGCCCCGGCCCCCACGCCCGCCGCCGAAGCGCCCGCCGAGAAGCCCGCCAGCAAGGGCACGCCCGTCAAGGCGCCCATCGTCGGCACCTTCTACGCGTCCAGCAGCCCCGACGCTGCCCCCTACGTGAAGGTCGGGGACACCGTGGCCGCCGGGCAGGTGCTGTGCATCATCGAGGCGATGAAACTCATGAACGAGATCGAAGCCGAGCAGGGCGGCACCATCCGCGAGATCCTCGTGAAGAACGCCGAACCCGTCGAGTACGGCCAGACCCTCTTCATCATCGAATAAGCGGCAGAAGGCCGATGGAAGAAGGCAGAAGGCCACCTCGCGTCTGTGCTCTCGCCATCCGGCCCTGAGCCTTCTGCCATCTGCAAGGAGCGAAGTTCATGTTCAAGAAGATCCTGATCGCCAACCGTGGCGAGATTGCCCTGCGCGTCATCCGGACGGCGCGGGAGATGGGCGTGAAGACGGTCGTGGTGTACTCCACGGCGGACGAGAAGAGCCTGCCGGTGCTGCTGGCCGACGAGTCGGTGTGCGTGGGGCCGCCCGCGAGCAACCAGTCGTACCTGAACATCCCGAACATCCTCTCGGCGGCGCTCATGACCGGCGCGGAGGGGATTCACCCGGGGTACGGCTTCATGGCGGAGAATCCGGATTTCGCGGAGATGTGCCGCGAGCACGGCATCACGTTCATCGGGCCGACGCCCGAGAGCATGCGGGCCCTGGGCAGCAAGGCCGGTGGGCGCGAGATCGCCGCGATGAGTAGCGTCCCGGTCGTGCCGGGCACCGGCGTGCTGGACACGGTGGACGACGCGCTGCTGGCCGCGAAGCAGATCGGGTACCCGGTGCTGCTCAAGGCCAGCGCGGGCGGCGGCGGGCGCGGGCAGAAGGTCATCCGCACGCAGGAGGAACTCGCCAAGGGCTTCGCGCAGGCGCAGGAGGAAGCCCGGCTGTACTTCGGTGATCCGGCGATCATCATGGAGAAGTTCCTGGAGGAGTTCCGGCACGTCGAGGTGCAGGTCATGGGCGACGGGCAGGGTCACGTCATCCACATCGGCGAACGCGACTGCTCCATCCAGCGGCGCAACCAGAAACTGATCGAGGAGGCGCCCAGCACCCTGCCGGACACTCTGCGTCAGGAGATCCTCGCGGCGGGCGTGCGCCTCGCCAAGCACGTGAACTACGCCGGGGCGGGCACGCTGGAATTCATCGTGGACCGCGACGGGAACTACTACTTCATGGAGATGAACACCCGCATCCAGGTGGAACACTGCGTCTCCGAGGAGATCTCGGGCCTGGACTTCGTGAAGCTGCAACTGGAGATCGCCGCCGGGTACGGCCTGAAACTCCAGCAGGAGGACGTGGTCCTGCGCGGGCACGCCATCGAGTGCCGCCTGAACGCCGAGGACCCCGACAAGGACTTCCGCCCGGCCGCCGGGAAGATCGACGACGTGCACTTCGCGGGCGGTCCCGGCGTGCGCGTGGACAGCCACTGCTACACCGGCTACATGATCCCCCCGCACTACGACAGCCTGATCGGCAAGCTGATCGTGCACCACGACACGCGCGAGCAGGCCATTGCCCGCATGAAGCGCGCGCTGGAAGAAACAGTCATCCAGGGCCCGAAGACGACCATTCCGCTGTACGTGAAGATCATGGACAACCCGTTCTACAAGCGCGGAGCGGTCATGACGAACTTCCTCAAAACTCGGATGGACATGTAAGAGCTGATGGCAGATGGTCGGAGGCAGATGGCTGGGGTTCGCCCTGCATCTGCCTCTACCTGTTTGCGGGCGCGGGATGCGTGGCTCTCGCACCTGTCCGGGAAATCCTGGCCGGAGGGGGTGCTGCTGGACGCGCTGCGCCTCTCCCCTGCCCTGGATGTGCTGGATGTGGGCGCAGGAGATGGTCGGCTGGTGCGGGAGCTGTCACGGCGGGGGCACGCGGGCCGGGTGGCAGGGGTTGACCCCACGCCGGGACCGGGCGTGCTGGCCGCGTCGGCGGAGGCGTTGCCGTTCCCGGACGCGAGCTTCAACGTGGTGCTGTTCATGCGGGTCCTCGCGCACCTGCCGGATCAGGCGCGGGCACTGGCGGAAGCGCGGCGCGTGCTGCGGCCCGGCGGACAGGTGTGGGGCGCCGCGCACGGCCCGGCACACCTGCGGGCCACCTGGGCGGCGCTGGGGCAGTCCCTCGCACCGGGAGACACGCCGCCGGAATCCGCGTCGACCATCACCTGCCCCCTCACGGTGACTGGTGACGACGCCCGCTTCCTGCTGGGCACATATGGGGAAGAAGCGGAGGTTTCCCCCCACCTCTTCCCTGTTCAGGACGCCGCGCAGTTGCTGGTCTGGTCCCTGGCCCCGTGAAGCGGACTGCCATCCGGTTCGCCGACAACCCGGAGCCCGCTTCTCTCCTTCTCGCTTGGTTCGGATGAAAAGGACTTGGCAGCCCGTCCAATCGGAGTTCGTGTCCGGTCAGCTGGCCAGTCGGCGCGCCACGCGGCCAGTGTCTCCCCTGGGCGGTGGGGCGCATGCTGCGGGCATGCTTCCTGCTGACCTGCATCAGGCGCTGCGGCCCCTGCTTCCGGAACTTCAGACCCAGTTGCTCGGGGGGTACCGCCCGGACCCGCTGCGGCACCTGGACATTCAGGTATCCGCGAAACCCAGCGGCACGGTCACTCTGACGGTCCGGGCCGCGCATGACGGGGCGCGCTGGGGCCGCACCGCCAGCGTGGACCTGCACCCGCTGTGGTGCGGGGATCACCTGGAATTGCGGGCGGACGCGCCGGAGTACGCGATCAGCGCCACGTGAATTCAGCAGCGGGCCGCGACACCCCAGCCGTGGCGGTGTCGCGGCCCCTGGCCTGCCTTACACGGGGTCGGTGGCGGCCAGCCGGTCGAGCACACCGGGGTCTTCCAGGGTGCTGGTGTCGCCCTGGATGTCTTTTCCGGCGGCGATCTGCCTCAGGAAGCGGCGCATGATCTTCCCGCTGCGGGTCTTGGGGAGCGCGTCGGCGACGTAGATGGCGTCGGGGCGGGCGAGGGCGCCGATTTCGCGGCTGACGTGGGCGCGCAGTTCCTTCGGGTCGACCGCGTAGCCGCTCTGGGGGAGGACGAACGCGACGACGCATTCGCCTTTCACGTCGTCGGGTTTGCCGACCACGGCGGCCTCGGCGACGCTGGGGTGGGCGACGAGGGCGGATTCGATCTCCATGGTGCCCAGGCGGTGGCCGCTGACGTTCAGGACGTCGTCCACGCGGCCGATGACGGTGACGTACCCGTCGGCGTCGCGGCGGGCGCCGTCCCCGGCGAAGTACACGCCTTCGATCTCGCCCCAGTAGGTCTTGCGGTAGCGCTCGTCGTCGCCGTACACGGTGCGGAGCATGCTGGGCCAGGGGCGTTTGATGACGAGCAGGCCGCCGTCGTCGGGGCCGAGTTCCTCGCCCTGGTGGGTCATGATGGCGGGCTCCACGCCGAACATGGGGAGGCCCGCGCTGCCGGGTTTGCTGGCGTGCGCGCCGGGCAGGGTGGTCAGCATGATGCTGCCGGTCTCGGTCTGCCACCAGGTGTCCACGACGGGGCAGCGTTCGCCTCCGATGGTGCGCCAGTACCACATCCACGCTTCGGGGTTGATGGGTTCCCCGACCGAGCCGAGCAGGCGCAGGCTGCTCAGGTCGTACGCCGCGGGGATGGCGTCGCCCTGGCGCATGAAGGAGCGGATGGCGGTGGGCGCGGTGTACAGGATCGTGACGCGGTGCTTCTGGATCAGGTGCCAGAAGCGGCCCCAGTCGGGGTGGTTGGGCGCGCCCTCGTACATGAGGACGGTCGCGCCGTTCAGGAGGGGGCCGTACACGCTGTAGCTGTGGCCGGTGATCCAGCCGACGTCGGCGGTGCACCAGTAGATGTCGTCGTCTTTCAGATCAAAGACGGTCTGGGTGGTGAGGTACGTGCCGATCATGTACCCGCCGGTGGTGTGCTGCACGCCCTTGGGTTTGCCCGTGCTGCCGGAGGTGTACAGCACGAACAGCGGGTGTTCGCTGTCCACGGGCAGGGCGTCGTGCTCGTCGCTGGCGGCGTTCAGGGCGTCGTGCCACCAGACGTCGCGGCCCTCCTGCATGGGCGCGTCGCAGTCGGCGCGGCACACCACGAGGATCTTCTCCAGGCTGGGGGTGAGTTTCGCGGCCTCGTCGGCGTTCGCCTTGAGGTTCACCAGGGAGCCGCGCCGCTGCCCGGCGTCGGCGGTGATCAGGACCTTGCTCTGCGCGTCGTTGATCCGGTCAGCCAGCGCGCTGACCGAGAACCCGCCGAACACCACGGAATGCACGGCGCCGATGCGGGCGCAGGCGAGCATGGCGATGGCCGCCTCGGGCGTCAGGGGCAGGTAGAGGGTCACGCGGTCGCCGGGCTGCACGCCCAGGTCGCGCAGGGCATTGGCGGCCTTCTTCACCTCGCGCAGGAGTTCGGCGTAGGTGTAGGTGCGGACCTCGCCGTCCTCGGCTTCCCAGATGATCGCCGTCTTGCCGCCCAGCCCGCGCGCGACGTTGCGGTCCAGGGCGTTGAAGGCGATGTTCGTCTGGCCGCCCACGAACCACTGCGCGTGGGGGGGCTGCCAGTCGAGCACCTGCGTCCAGGGGCTGAACCAGTGGAGTTCCCCAGCGACCTCCGACCAGAAGGTGTCGGGGGCGTCGAGGCTCTGGCGGTAGCGGCGCTCGTAGTCCTCGCGGGTCACGCGGGCCTGCGCGCGGAAGGCGGCGCTGGGCTCGATCACGCGGTTCTCGTGGAGCATCGCGTCGATATGGTCGCTGGCCGGGTGGTCGCTGGGTTGGATGGGGGTCTGGGTCATGGGACACCTCCGGGTGGGTGGGGCGGGGGCCGCCGTCAGGGCGCCGAGCGCGGGTTCTGGGCTGTGGTTGTGTGTCCACTGTACTCGCGTGAAGGTGGGATTCCGGGTGGGCTGACTGCGCGGGTACCGCGGCGGTACTGCACCCGGTTCAAGCGGTCAGGTTCGGCCTTGACACGGGAAAGCGTCGTTGCGGAAAATCAACGCATGACCACGATCAGCAACTCGCCCGATGTCACGGCCGAGCAGGCGGCCGGGCAGCTGGCCCGGCAGATCACGGCCGAGCGGGAGGCGCGCGGCTGGACGCAGGCGACCCTCGCGGGGCGCGCCGGGGTGTCGAAGGCCGCCGTGAGCCGCATCGAGCGCGGCGAGATGAGCCCCACCGCCGTCACGCTGCTGCGCCTCGCCGGGGCGTTCGACCTGACGCTGGCGGGCCTGCTCCTGCGCGCCGAGAGCGCCGGAGGAGGCGAGCATGAGCGCCTGAGCCGCGCCGCGCAGCAGCCCGAGTGGCGTGACCCTGACACCGGCTACACCCGCCGCCAGTTGTTCGCCGCGCCCACCCACCCGCTGGAAACCGTGCAGGTCACCCTGCCGGCCGGGGCGAGCGTCACGCTGCCCGCCCGTTCCTACGCGCACATCCAGCAGCTGCTGTGGGTGCAGGCGGGCGAACTACGTCTGACCGAGCATCGCGCGCCCGACCTGACCTGGACGCTGACAGCGGGTGATTGTCTGGGCTTCGGCCCGCCCTGTGACGTGACCTTCGAAAACCCCACAGGGCAGCCCTGCACGTACGCCGTCCTCGTCGCCCGGAGGTCCGAGGCATGACTGAATCCGTCCGCACCGAAGCGCTGAGCGCTGCCCCCGCCACCCTGGACGCCCTGAGCGACCTGCTGGTCGAGACCGTCGCCGCCGGGGGGTCCGTGAGCTTCATGCATCCCCTCGACCCGGCGCAGGCCCGCGCGTTCTGGGCGGGTTCGCTGGCCGCCGCCGCGCGCGGCGAACGCGTCGTGCTGGGCGCGTGGCAGGGCGCGAGGCTGCTGTCCACCGTCACGCTGATCCTCGACTGCCCGCCCAACCAGCCGCACCGCGCCGAGATCGCCAAGATGATGACCGCCCCGGACGCGCGGGGGCGCGGGCTGGCCCTGACCCTGCTGCGCGAGGCCGAGGCGCTGGCCCGCACGCACGGCCGCACGCTGCTCGTGCTGGACACCGCCAGCGAGGGCGGCGCGTCAGGCCTGTACGAACGCGCCGGGTACGTGTTCGCCGGGGAGATCCCCGACTACGCCCTGAAACCCCACGGGGGCCTGACCGGCACGCGCCTGTACTACCGGCGGCTCTGAGCCCACAGGTCGGGTCCCGGCGGTACGCCCTGCGGGGGAATGGGGAGCCTCTGACAGCACCTCCAGACCGGTGGGCACGCTTTTCCCCCCCGGCGGTCTGTTTACCGGCGTGACCGGCGGCGCGTACTGTGAAGCATGTCACCCGCACCCCATACGGGCCGGCGCCCGTGAACCTGCCCGCGCACCTGCAACCCTTCGAGGCGCTGCTGCCGCAGGAGCCCGGCCCGGCCCGCGTGGACGCCCTGCTGGCCCTGTCCGCCCAGCCTCACCCGCTGCCCGAGCAGGTGGCGCTGGCCGAGCAGGCGCGCAATCTGGCCAGCAGCCTGAACGACCCGGCCCGCACGGCCCGCGCCGAGCTGAGGCTGGGCGCCCTGCTGGACGGCCCGGAGGCCCTGGCGCTCGTTCGAGCGGCGGCCCGGCGTTTCGAGGAACTGAACGACGCCCCGCAGGAACTGGCCTGCGTGACGCGGGAAGTCGAGCTGCTGCGTGACCCGCACGGGCAGCTGACCGCGCTGCTGCGCGCCGCCGATCTGGCCGAGCAGGCCGCCCAGCCCGGCACGGAGCAGGCGCTGCGCACCGGGCTGGGCACGCTGCTGCGCCAGCTGAACGACCCTGAAGCGGCCCGCGCGGCCTTCACGCGCGCCCTGGAACTCGCCGACCGGCAGGGCGCGCGCACCGGGGCGGCCGAGGTGCTGCTGGGCCTGGGTGAACTGGCCCTGGACGCGCACGAGCCTCAGGCGGCGCTGGAGCACCTGCGGGCCGCCGGACACCTGACGCACGGCGAGGGCACGGCGGCGCAGGCGCGCGCCCTGGGGGGCCTGGGCCGCACGTACCTGCTTCTGGGGGACGCGGCGCGCTCCGCCCGGTTCCTGGACGCCGCCCTGCCGCTGATGGCCCGGCACGGGCGCCCCGACGAGCACGCCGCGCTGCTGGACGCCCGCGCCGACACGCACGCCACCCAGGGCGAACCGGACGCTGCGGACGCCCTGCTGCGGCAGAGCCTCGACCTGAGCGCCCAGGACTGGCCCGCGCGCCAGGGCCTGACCCTGCTGCAGCTCGCCGCGCTGGACCGCAGCCGTGACCGCGCGCCGCAGGCGGCGCAGACCCTGCGCTGGGCCGTGCAGTTCGGCCTGGAACGGCAGCATCCTGCGCTGGTCGCGGCGGCCCATCAGGCCCTGGCCGATCTGGCCGAGGCGCAGGGGGACGCGGCGGAGACGGCGGCGCAGCTGCGGGCGTGGGGGTACGCGCGTGAGGCGCACTGGGCGGCGCAGGTCGCGGACGCGCAGCGGACCGAGCAGGCGCGGCGGGACGCGCAGGAGGCCCTGGCGTGCCGCGCGGCGCGGCGCGATACGCTGCACCTGCTTGAGGGTACCGTGCAGGACGCCAGTACCCGGCTGGCCGCCATGCAGATCATGCTGGAACGCTGGCGCAGTTCCTCCATGCTGGACACCGAGAGCGGCGCGCACTCGCGGCCCTTCGGGATGGAGGTGCTGGGCCTGCACTACAGCCGCTGCGTGCGGCTGCGCGCGCCCCTGGCCCTGGCGATCGTGGGCATCGAGGTGCAGGCGCCCCCCACGGACGGCCCGGCGGACCTGTTCACCAGCAACGTCCTGAGTGCCGTGGCGCGCGTGCTGGAGGGTCAGGTGCGGGCGATGGATACGGTGGCGCGCTTCGACCGGTTCAAGTTCATGGTGATCTTCCCGGAAACGGCGACGGAAGGGGCAGCGCATCCGCTGGAGCGGGTGATCGAGCAGGTCCGCACGTACGACTGGGGCGTGCCGGGCATGCAGGGCGCGGTCAGCGTCGGGGTGGGGCTGGTGGGGCGCGGGTTCGTGCAGGGCGTGAACCTGCTGATCGACGCGGCGGACGCCGAGTACTACCGCGCGCGGCGGCAGGGGCCGAACACCCTGAGCATCACCCGGTAGCGGGCCCGGCGGTCCCCGGCGCCCGCGCCAGCCGGGTCTGCACGCGGCCTTCCAGGGCCAACAGCAGCAGCGCGGCCAGGAGGGCCAGTCCGGCGATCACGACCCACATGCGGCCCGCGCCGAGCGACTGCAGCAGCGCGCCGCCCAGCAGCGGGGCCAGCAGGGTCGCGAGGCCCGCCATGCTCCCCACCAGCCCGATGTACGTGCCGCGCTGCGCGGGCAGGCCCAGTTCGCTGATGATCGTCTTGCTGATGCCGTACGCGATGATCTCCCCCACCGTCCAGACCGCCACGGCCAGCATGTGCGCCCACAGCGTGTGCGCCAGGGCGTGCCCCAGGAAGCCCGCGCCCAACAGCGCGGCGCCCAGTGCCTGCCAGCGGGGGTGGCCGCTGCGGGCGATCAGGTGCCCCAGCGGCAGGCCCAGCAGGACGACCAGCGCGCCGTTCACGGCGAGCACCTGGCCGTACTGCGCGGCGCTGAAGCCCTGCTGCGCGAACACCACGGCCAGCACCTTGTAACTCTGGTACGTCAGGCCGAACAGCAGCGAGGCGAGGCAGAACTGCCACAGCAGCGCGTCGCGGGGCAGCAGTCGGCGGGTCCGGGCGTCGCCCTGCGGCGCGGTGCGGGGCGTGCGCGGGTACAGCAGCGTCAGCAGCAGCGCGTACGCGGCCATGGTCGCGGCGTCCAGCCAGAACAGCAGCCGCAGGGACCGCCCGGCCAGCCAGCCGCCCAGGATGGGCGCGGTGGCGGCCCCGACGTTGATCGCCCAGTACAGCAGGTTGTACGCGCGGGTCCGCTGCGGGCCCTGCGTGAGTTCGGCCACGGCGGTGCTCGCGGCAGGTTTGTACAGCGCGGACAGCAGCGAGAACCCCAGCACGCCCGCCGCCGTCCACCAGAACCCCTGCGCGAAGGACAGTGCCAGGATCATGACCGCGCCGCCGGTCAACGCCAGGATCATGGTGAAGGCCGGGCCGCGCCGGTCGGTCAGCGGCCCGCTGAGGCCCTCGGACACGAAACGGCCCAGGCCCAGCATCGCCAGGATCACGCTGACCTGCGTGACGCCCAGGTGCGCGTGCGCGGTCAGGTAGAAGCCCAGCAGCGGCACCACGAACTCACCCAGGCGGTTGATCAGGGTGCCCCACCACAGCACCCAGAACCCGGTCGGGTAGGCGGCGGCGCGGGTCGGGGCAGTCACGCGCGTCATGCTAGGCCACAGCGCGGGCGGGGGCGGCGCTGCGGGGCAACGCGCCCCCCGGCTCACCCGGCGACGCCGGGGGTCAGGCGAGCCTGCACCCGCCGTTCCAGCGTCAGCAGCAGCAGGGCGGTGGTCACGGCCAGCCCGGCGGCGCCGCTCCACAGGCCCCCCTGTCCCGCGTGCTGGAGGAGCGCGCCGCCGGCCAGGGGAGCCAGGAGGGCCGCCAGGCCGATCATGCTGCCGGTCAGGCCGATGTACGTGCCGCGCTGGGCGGGCGGGCCCAGTTCGCTGACGATGACCTTGGTAACGCTGTACGCGACGATCTCGCCCACGGACCAGACGGCGATGGCCAGCATGTGCGCCCCGAGGGTGTGGGCCAGGGCGTGCCCCAGGAAGCCCAGGGCCTGTAGCAGAGCGCCTAGGGCCTGCCAGCGGGGGTGGGCGCGGCGCGCGATCAGGTGCCCGACGGGAAGGCCCAGCAGCACGACCAGCGCGCCGTTCACGGCCAGGACCTGTCCGTACTGCAGGGCAGTGAAGCCCTGCTGGGCGAAGACCACGGACAGCAGCTTGTAGCTCTGGGCGGTCAGGCCCAGCAGCAGGGTGGCGAGGCAGAACTGCCACAGCAGCCGGTCGCGGGGCAGCAGGGCGCGGCGCGCCGGGGCGGCGGGCGGGCGGGCGCGGGGAAACCGCAGGAACAGGACTGTAGCGGCCGTGAGCATGCTCAGCGCGTCCAGCCAGAACAGCAGGCGCAGGGACCAGCTGGCCAGCCAGCCGCCCAGCACGGGGGCGACGGCGGCGCCGACGTTGATCACCCAGTACAGCAGGTTGTAGGCGTGGGTGCGGCGCGGGCCGGGCAGCAGGTCGGCCACGGCCGTGACGGCGGCGGGTTTGTACAGCGAGACGCACAGCGCGAAGCCCAGCGCGGCGGCGGCGGTCCACGCGAAACCCTGCGCGCAGGACAGCAGGACGGTCATGACGGCGCCGCCGGTCAGGGCGAGGGTCATGGTGAAGGCCGGGCCGCGCCGGTCGATCAGCTGGCCGCTGAGGCCCTCGGACAGGAAGCGGCCCAGGCCCAGCAGGGCGAATACGACGCTGACCTGCGTGACGGTCAGGTGCATGCTGGACGTCAGGTAGAACCCCAGCAGCGGAATGACGAAGTCGCCCAGGCGGTTGATCAGGGTGGTCCACCACAGCACCCAGAAGCCCGCCGGGTAGGCGGGGGTCGGGGCGGCGCGCACGAGGCTGGTCACGTCGGGCGTCCCGGACGCTGGACGGTGGGAATACGGTGTGGGGCCGGGCGGCCCGGTGGGGTGGTCCCGGCGTGGGCCTGCGCGGCGCAGATCCACCGCCCAGGATGAGCGTGGGTTGTGAATGTCATGAATGTGTCAATTGTACGGGCCGTCAGTTCAGGTGGGACGCACATCCTCGCCGCCGGTCCGGTGGATCGGGCGGCGGCCCGGCTGCGGCCCTGCACGGCAGCAGGGGGCCCGGCTGCCGCGTGGCGTCCGGACCCCCTGTATCTGCGCGTCAGTCGTGCGCGGCGACGGTGCCGTCCACGCCGGCGCCGGTGTAGGCGCGGAACTGCATGTCCTCGAAGATGCGGTCGTCTTCAGGGGTGTGGCGGCGGGCGCCGATCAGGGTGCCCAGGTACGCGAACAGGAATCCGGCGGGAATGCTGATCAGGCCGGGGTTCTCCAGCGGGAAGATCGCGTTGGCCTGGATCAGGTGGCGGCCGGTGGTCAGGGTGTCCGGGTCTATCTTCATGATGTTGGGGCTGATGGCGATGAGCAGCAGTGTGAACAGGATGCCGCCCACGATGCCCCACATGGCGCCGGTGGCGTTGAAGCGGCGCCAGAACAGCGTGAACAGGATGACCGGCAGGTTGGCGCTGGCGGCCAGCGCGAAGGCCAGCGCGACCAGGAACGCGACGTTCTGGGTCTTGGCGGCCAGACCGAGCAGGATCGCGGCGACGCCCACGGCGACGGTGGCGAGGCGGGCGACGCGGAACTGGTCCTTCTCGCTGGCCTGTCCGCCCTTCAGGACGCCGTTGTAGATGTCGTGCGTGAAGCTCGTGGACGCGCTGATGGTCAGCCCCGCGACGACCGCGAGGATGGTGGCGAAGGCGACGGCGGTGACGAAGGCCAGGCCGAACTCGCCGCCCAGCGTGCCCGCCCCGCCGAAGAGATTCTCGGCGAGCAGCGGCGCGGCCATGTTCCCGGCCTTGTTCGCGGCCTCAATGGCGTCCTTGCCGAGCAGGGCGTTGGCGGCGTTGCCCATGAAGGCGGTCATGACGTAGAACGCGCCGATCAGGGCCATGGCCCACACGACGCTCTTGCGGGCGTCCTGCGCGGTGGGGACGGTGAAGAAGCGCACGAGGATGTGAGGCAGTCCGGCGGTGCCGAGCACCAGCGCAAGGCACAGGCTGATCAGGTCGATGGGGTTCTTGTATTTCACGCCCGCGCCGAGGAATTCCGCGCCGTTCTTGGCTTCGACCTGTCCCAGCAGGTTCGAGAAACTCCAGCCGAAGCGGTTCAGGATCAGGACGGTCATGACGATGGTGGCGAACATCAGCAGCATGGCCTTGATGATCTGCACCCAGGTGGTGGCGAGCATGCCGCCCACGACGACGTAGATGATCATCAGCACGCCGACGAGCGGGATGGCGAGATCGGCGCTGATCGCGCCCCGGGAGAGCAGGCTGATCAGGCTTCCGGCGCCGACGACCTGCGCGATCATGTAGAAGGTGCTGATCACGATGGTGCTCACAGCGGCGTAGGTGCGCACGCGGGGATCTTTCAGGCGGTACACGAGCATGTCGGCCAGGGTGTACTTGCCGAGGTTGCGCAGCGGTTCGGCGACGATGAACAGCACGGTCAGGTACGCGATGAACCACCCGACCGAGTACATGAAGCCGTCGTAGCCGTTCAGGGCGATCAGTCCGGTGATGCCCAGGAAGCTGGCGGCGCTCATGTAATCGCCGGCGATGGCGATGCCGTTCTGACTGGCGCTGATGCGGCCGCCCGCGACGTAGAAGTCCCCGGCGCTGGTGTTGCGCTTGCTGGCCCAGAAGGTGACGGCCAGCGTGACGGCCACGATCATCGCGGCGAGCAGGAAGGTCACGCGCGTGCCTCCTGCGCCAGCCGGTCGAAGGTGCGGGCCTTGACGACGTAGATGTACGCCATGACCCAGCCCATGATGAATTCCGCGAAGGCCAGGACGTACCCGAAGGTGACGTTCCCGAGGACCTTCTGCGCCATCAGGGGTTTGTTGTACCCGGCCAGGACGGGCAGCAGGAAGTACAGCACCAGGAACGTCAGCGTCATGGTGAGGGTGAAGGCGTTGCGCTGCGCGACCAGTTGCTGGTACGCGGCGTTACGCGTGGCGGACGGAACGCGGGATACGGTCATACGGCCTCCTGTGGGGATGCGTGGAACCTGGGTCGCGGCGTGACACTGACTTGTGTGATCAGGGTCAGCGTACGCTCCTGCCCGGGGCCGCGCAACCGGACCGGTCCAGGTGGGTGTGCCGGCGTACAGAACAACCGGATTCCAACCTGACGCGGATTGAGAGGCGTCCCGCCAAGTTCCCACCCGCCGCCCGCTATCCTGCGGGACAATGCTCGACCTGCTGGGAAGGCCCCTGCGCGACCTGCGCATCAGCGTCACGGACCGCTGCAACCTGCGCTGCACGTACTGCATGCCGGCGGACGTGTTCGGGCCGGACTACGCCTTCCTGCCGCGCGCCGAACTGCTGAGTTTCGAGGAGATCGAGCGGCTGGCGCGCGCGTTCGTGGCGCTGGGCGTGCGCAAGCTGCGCGTGACGGGCGGCGAGCCGACCCTGCGGCGGGACCTGCCGACCCTGATCGCGGCGCTGGCGGCCATTCCGGACGTGGAGGACGTGGCGATGACCACGAACGGCCTGCTGTTGCCGCGCGTGGCGGCGGACCTGAAGGCGGCGGGCCTGCGGCGGGTGACGGTCAGCATCGACAGCCTCGACCCGGAGGTCTTCGGGCGCATGAACGGCCTGGGCACGCATCCGCAGAAGGTCATGGACGGGATCGAGGCGGCCCTGACGGCGGGGCTGGGCGTGAAGGTGAACACGGTGGTGCAGCGCGGCGTGAACGATACGGGCCTGCGCGAGCTGTGGCTGGCGCTGCGCGAACTGGCCCCGGTGCGGTTCATAGAGTTCATGGACGTGGGGAACCACAACGGCTGGAACCTGGACAGCGTGGTGCCCAGCCGCGAGGTCCTGGCCCGGCTGGGCGGGGAGGCGGGGGCCGCGCACTTCCAGCCGGTGCGCGCGGACTACCGGGGCGAGGTGGCCTCGCGCTACGCCGACCCGCAGGGGCGCGAGGTGGGGCTGATCAGTTCCGTGACGGCGCCGTTCTGCGGGGACTGCTCGCGGGCGCGGATCTCGGCGGTGGGGGTGCTGTACACCTGTCTGTTCGCGTCGGGCGGGACGGACCTGCGCGCGGCGCTGCGGGGCGGGGCCTCGGACGCGGCGCTGCGGGACCTGATCGCGGGCGTGTGGGCGGGCCGGAACGACCGCTACAGCGAGGAGCGTGGCGAGGCCACGGCGGCCCTGCGCCCGAAGGTGGAGATGTCGCATATCGGCGGCTGACGCCTGTCAGATGACAGGTCGGGGGTGGCCCTGGCGTGCCTAACGCTCGTTGTCCCGGGTCGCGTGACAGCTAGACAAGCTTGTGTACTCTGGACACTAAACTTAAGATGACAGAAGGCACCGCCCGCCAGCGGAACGCCCGGAGGGATGCATGGCGAAGTACCCGCTCATCAAGACGACCCTGAAAGACCGCCTGCTCGGCGGCCACTACGCCGAGGGGCTTCCCCTGCCCAGCGAACCGCAGCTCGCCCGCGAATTCGAAGTCTCCCGCATGACCGCCCGCCGCGCCATCGACGAACTGGAACGCGAAGGCTACGTCTACCGCGTCCAGGGCGCCGGCACCTTCCCCACCGGCAAACGCTTCCGGCAGGGCATGTTCCGCGTCCGGCCCTTCAAGGAATGGGCCCGCCACCCCGACCACCGCACCACGGTCCTGCGCGCCATGCAGATTGAGGCCACCCCCGAGATCGCCATCGTGCTGCAGATCCAGCCCGGCGACCCCGTCATCTTCGTACACCGCCTGCGCACCGCCGGGGACGAAGCCCTGGTGATCGAGAAGCGCTACATCAACGGCAACCTCGTCCCGAACCTGCTCGACCACAACCTGGGCGCCGAGAGCATCCACGAGATCATGATCGGCCTGGGCGTGCCCCTGCAGCGCGTTGAGCAGAACCTCGAGGCCGTCAACCTCCGCCAGGAGGAAGCCGACCTGCTGCGCGTGCCGCTGGGCACCGCCGCGTTCCTGCTGCGCCGCACCACCTACAGCGGCCAGAAACGCGCCAGTTACGTGAACTACTGGGTGCGTGGCGACCGCTACGCCTTCCAGGACACCTTCGAACCCTGAAGCCAGACAGCGGAGCGGGGCGGGCATCAGCGCCCGGCCCGTTCCCTGTGCACCCTCTCTGTGCACCCACAGCAGGAGGCCCGCACTCACGGGGAGCGCGGGCCTCCTGAACGGGGGTCTTACTTGGCGTTCTTGGCGGCGTCCACGAGGGCCTTGAAGGCCTCGGGCTCGCGCGCGGCGA
Organism: Deinococcus hopiensis KR-140; assembly: GCA_943327755.2. Taxonomy (GTDB): domain Bacteria; phylum Deinococcota; class Deinococci; order Deinococcales; family Deinococcaceae; genus Deinococcus; species Deinococcus hopiensis_A. Next base: position 8,600 of record CALPYF020000032.1, on the reverse strand, counting down.
TGTCGGCCAGGACCTTGCGGTTCAGGTTGATGTTCGCCTTCTTCAGGCCACCGATGAAGGTGCTGTAGTTCATGCCGTGCAGGCGGGCGCCGGCGTTGATACGCTGGATCCACAGGCGGCGGAAGTCACGCTTCTTGTTGCGGCGGTCGCGGTACTCGTAGGTCGCGGCGTTCAGCAGGGTCTGGAACGCGTTGCGGTACTGCTTGCTGCGGGAGCCCCAGAAGCCCTTGGCGCGCTTCAGGACCTTCTTGTGACGGCGGCGACGGATGATACCGGTTTTGGCGCGAGGCATCTACTTCACTTCCCCTTCGGCAGCATGAGTTTCATGCGGGCCCATTCACTCTTGGCGAGGACGAAGCCCTTGCCCTTGCCGCGGATTTCGTTGCCGCTCTTGCCGGTGTTCTGGTGGCGCTTGCCACTCTTGAACGCCATGACCTTGCCGGTCCCGGTGATCTTCACCCGGCGGCTGGCCGCTTTCAGTGTCTTCATCTTGGGCATGTGAGTGCCTCCTTCGTAGTCCGGTCACTCGTCTGGGACGGCTTCCGTCTGGGGTTCGGGCCGCCTGGGCGGGCGCGTACGCGCCGCAAGTAGGCTGTTGGTCGCCCTGCCCCGCTTGACCAAGAGAGAATTCTACGCGAGCCCGCCAGGGCTGGTCAAGGCGCAGAGGCGGCAGGGGCGCGGAAGTCCAGCTGCGTGGACACCAGCCGCGCGCCGTGCCGCTCGAACAGACGGCGCATGGCGTGATTGTCGGCTTCCGTGCCGCCCACGTGCGTCCCGAAGGTCTGCGCGGCCAGATGCAGCAGGTGCGCGTGCAGCCGCCCCCCGAAGCCCTGGCCGCGCCTGTGGGGCAGGACGCCGATCAGGTCGATCCCGGCCGTGTCGGGCGGCCCGCTGGCTCCCAGGGCCGCCAGGGCCACCACCTCGCCCGCGTGGGTCAGGGCATGCAGCGTCCAGTCCTCTCCCGGCACCCAGGCTTCGCGGCCCAGCGCAGTCAGGGCCTCTGCCACGCCGGGATCATGCACGGTCACGGGCTGAACGTGCGGGTCGGCCGGGTACGACCGGGCGCGGAGGTCGGGCGTCTCGTACACGACGTTCACCTCCTGAAGGGCCCACCCGGCGGCCTCGGCCTCCTCGCGGCGCAGGGGCGCCTGGGTGGACACGAGGATCAGGCGCGGGGCCGCCGCGCGCAGTTCCCGCAGGAAGGCGAGCAGCGCGTCGGCGGGCACGTCCTCCCGCAGCCGCGGGAGCAGCGGAATCTGCGGGCTGGCGGGACGCAGGCAGACGCCCTCCACTCCACGGTGCGACCGCAGGAGGAGGAACTGTTCCGGGCGCAGCGCCCCGGCCTCGACCCGCGAGCGGGTGAAGGTCAGGCGCCGCCCGGCCTCGGCGGGATCGGGAATCAGGGCGACGACATCGGCCAGCGTGTCGTGCGTGGCCGCTTCAAGGGTGTAGGTGTTCACGTGGGGAACCTCGGCGGGGGCCGGGGCGTCCGCCGGACAGGATCAGGCTGGGGCCCCGGTGGGAACGATCAGTGCAGCAGGCAGGTTTCGTTTCATGGGACCTCCGGTGAACAGTGGGTATACGGCACGCTAGCACCCCCGCAGTCTGTGGGGTGCCGCAGGTGCCCGCGTAGGCCAGAGGGCCTAGCGGGTGCGGTCGCGCAGGTACTCGTCACGCACGCGGCGCAGCAGGTCCGCGCGGCTGGCGTCCGGGTGGCGGAGGCGCTGCGCGGTCACGCCCCGCTCGATGGCGCCGCGGTTGCCGCGCGTGAGGCGCAGGAGTTCCTCCTCCAGCGCCCGCTCGGCGCGCGGTCCACTGCCCCGCGACGCCGACCGGGCGCCGCGCAGGTGCCGCGTGACGTGCAGCAGCGCCCACACGAACGCTGCCAGCAGCAGGATCAGCAGCAGCGCGTCCACGCGGGCCCTCAGCCCATCTTGATGAACATGGGGGGTTTCACGCCGATCATGCGGGCCATCAGCCACACCTGCCCCTTGTGGTGCGCCTCGTGCGTGATGATCGTGTCGATCAGCGCCGCGACCGGCATCTCGCGGCCCCCGAAGGCGGGCACGCGGCGCGACAGGTCCTCGTCACTCAGGGCGCTGATGGCGCTCAGGGCGCGTTCCTGTGAGTCCCACAGGCGGCCGCGCGCCTCGGTCAGCGTGGCGCTCGGCTCCGGCATCACGCCGGGCGCCTGGCCCTGCACCATGTTCAGGAAACGGTCGGCGCTGGCGGACAGGTGGTCGGACAGCCCGATGAAGCTCATGCCGCCGTCCCACGCGGCGAACGTGCCCTGATCCTCGGGCAGCTGCTCGAGCAGGTCGAGCAGGGCGGAACGGTGGGCCTGGAAGGTGCGGGCGAGGACGGCGCTGCGGTTCATGTCCGGCAGCATACCCACACCGCGCCGGGCGGGGCGAGTGAGCCGCGGGGGAACCCTCACGTTTCCTTCAGCGGGCCTCACGCAGCGTCAGCTGCCGTGGCGAACAGTGGATGGCATGACCCTGCGCATCCTGCTGACCGCTGCCGTCCTGACGTCCTCGCTGGCCCAGGCGCAGACGACGATCTTCACCATCCCGGCCCTGCCCCCGAAGAGCAGCGCGGCCACGCCCACGACCCCCGCGCCCACGCCGACCACCCCGGCGCCCGCCACGCCCACCACCCCGGCCACCGGCAGCACCCTGCCCATGACCAACCCCATGCTGGGCACCGCGCACAGCGCCAATCTGAATGGCCCGGGCAGCCTGCGCGCCGGGCAGGCCACCACCTGGACCTTCACCCTGACCAACCAGGGCGAGCAGGCCATCAACCTCCAGCACGGGGCGTGCGACGTGCGCTTCGAGGTGCTCGACGCCGCCGGGAAGGTCGTGCGCGCCAACCCCACGAACACGGTGTGCACCATGCAGCTGGTCATCACGGACGTCGTGCCCGGCGAGACGATGGACGTGCAGGACATCCGCTGGGATGGCCGCGACAGCGCCGGGAAGGCCCTGCCCGCCGGGGACTACACCATCCGCGCGGTGTTCAGCGGCGCCGGTGTGCGGATCATGGCCGAGGAGTTCCCGGTCACCATCGAGAACTGACGCAGGACAGGGAAGGGGCGCGGCGTGCTGTCATCGCCGCGCCTCTTCCCTGGTTCAGCCGCGCAGCCGGGCGAGTTTCACGCTGTCCCAGCGCTGGCCCGCCCACAACCGCGCCTGCGGGATGCGGGCGCACTCGTGGAACCCAACGCGGGCTGCCGCGCGGATCAGGCGCTCGTTGCCGCCCCAGGTGGTCAGCGTCAGCACGTGTGCGTCCGTCTCGGCGAACGTCGCCGCCGCCCACAGGTCCAGCGTCCGCGTGCCCAGTCCGCCGCCCCAGTGCCCCGGGTCGAAGATCAGGATGCCCAGCTCCCACCAGCCGCCGCCCGCCGGGGCTTCCTCGGTGCGGCTGACCTGCCCGATACACACGCCGTCCAGCGCGATCACCCGCAGGTCTGGACTGACAGGACGGGTCAGGGTCTGCTCGCGGTAGGTGTCGAAGGGCAGCGGCTCCGGCTGGCCGGTGTGGAAGTACGGGGCGTCCCAGCGCTGCCACTCGGGGTCCGGCTCGGCGTGCAGCCAGCGCCAGAGGACCGGCAGGTCGTCCGGGAGACGCCCACGCAGGGTCAGGGGGTGCAGGGGCAGGTCGGGGGCATCGCGCATCGGCCCCCAGCGTAGCGGCGTGCCCCACCCGTGGGATGCGCCTTTTGCCGGATGCAACCCCGCCCGTGGGGGGCGCGTAATGGGGGGCATGAGTGATGGAACCCCCGGACCGCTGACGCCGCCCGATTCGATGCTGAAAGCGCCGGAGGCCGTCCCGAGCGTGCAGCCCGTGCAGGCGCCCGAGATGGTGCCGCTGTCCCCCGAGGACCGCGCGCGGCTGGAGGCGATGGCGCAGGCCTTCGCGCAGGACGTCCTCAGCGCGGGCGCGCACAGCCCGGAGTTCAAGCGCAAGCTGGACGCCGTGCATGAACTGGGGCTCCCCGAGCAGCGCGCCGCGGCGCAGAGCAGCAACCGTATGCTCGACCGCCCGCTGCGCGCCACGCGGGCCGGGGCGCTCGCCGAGGGCAGTGACATCCTGCGCGGCCTGACCGACCTGCGCCGCACCGTCGAGGACCTCGACCCCAGCCGCGCCCCCACCCCCCGGCGCCTGTTCGGGAAGCTGCCGGGCGGGAAGAAGGTGCAGAACCACCTCGACCGCTACCAGAGCGCGCAGTCGCACCTGAACGGCATCCTGGAGGCGCTGTACCGCGGGCAGGACGAACTGCGGCGCGACAACGCCACCATCGAGACCGAGAAGGTCCACCTGTGGGACACCATGCAGAAACTCCGGCAGTACGCGCACGTCGGGAAGGCCGTGGACGAGGCCCTGACCCGCCGCCTGACCGAGCTGCAGGTGACCGACCCGGAGAAGGCCCGGATGGTCAGCGAGGAACTGCTGTTCGCGGTGCGGCAGCGCGTCACGGACCTCCTGACGCAGCTGGCGGTGAGCATCCAGGGGTACCTCGCGCTGGATCTCGTGCGGCGCAACAACATGGAACTCATCAAGGGCGTGGACCGCGCCACGACCACCACAGTCAGCGCCCTGAAGACCGCACTGATGGTCTCGCAGGCGCTCGGGACGCAGCAGGCGGTGCTGGGGCAGGTCACGGCGCTGAACGACACGACGGGGCGCATGATCGGCTCGACCGCGCAACTGCTGAAGCAGCAGAGCACCGAGATCCAGCGGCAGGCGGGCAGCGCCACCGTGGACCCGCAGATCATCCAGGCGGCGTTCCGGGACGTGTACGGCGCGCTGGACGCCATCAGTGCGTACCGCACGCAGGCCCTGGACCGCTTCCGCGAGACGATGACCGTGCTGGACAAGGAGGTCGCGCAGGCGCAGACGTACCTGGACCGCGAACGCCAGAACGCCGCGCGGGAGGTCGCGCAGGGCCTGAACGTCACCGAGAAAGGCGACCTGAAGCTCTGAACGCGCCGCAATCGCAGGACCGGGAGGAAGTGCTGGCGTGGCTCGCGGCCCACTGGGTGGCCCTCCCGGCAGACCCCGTCGCGCGGGTGGCGGTGGACGGCGTGGACGGGGCGGGCAAGACCACCCTGGCCGACGAGCTGGCCGGGCGGGTGCGGGCGCTGGGGCGGCCGGTCATCCGCGTGAGCATCGACGGCTTTCACCAGCCCCGCGCCGCCCGGTACGCGCGGGGGCGCACGTCGCCGGAGGGGTTCTACCGCGACTCGTACGATCTGGCGGCGCTGGCGCGCGAGGTGCTCTCTCCCCTCTCGCCCGCCGGCACCTGCGTTACCGCCCACAGGTGTTCGACGTGACCCGCGACGAACCCGTGTCCGGCCCCGCGCTGGCGGCCGCGCCGGGCAGCCTCCTGATCGTGGACGGGCTGTTCCTGCACCGCCCGGAACTACGCGGCTGGTGGCACGACTCGGTGTTCCTGCGCGTGCCGTTCGCGGTGTCGGTGCCGCGTGGCGCGGCGCGCGGGCCGGGCTTCGGCTCGCCCGACCCGGCGGCCGCCAGCAACCGCCGCTACGTGGCAGGCAACGAACTGTACTTCCGCGAGGCGGACCCGGAAGCGCAGGCGGGCGTGGTGCTGGACTACACGAACCTGGACGCCCCCAGGGTGGTCGTAGCCCGGTGAAGACAGTCAGGGCCGCCTCCAGATGGGGGCGGCCCTGATCGTGACGGTTCAGTGATTGTCGGCGCTGAGGCCCTGCGTATCACTCATGCTTTCCGTCGGGCTGAAGGTGAGGCACTGCGCGGTCTGGCCGCTCATGCTGACCTCGATCTGCCCGGCGGTGCAGTTCATGTCGTCGTTGAAGCGGCAGGTGGTGGCGTCGCAGCGGCTGACCATGCTCTTGTCGTCGTCCATGTGAACCTCCGTGACCGTCAGCGTGCCTGCCCGGGCGCGGCGGGAACGTGAGGCGCGCTGCAAGGTGAAGGGAGGCTTCAAAACCGCAGTGAGCCGCTCCGATTACGTGGCAGCGGGAAGCGGAGGCCGTGCTGATCGGGCCCCGGCAGGGCGGAGGGTGCGGCACCTGCGGCGACGGACCTCAGCGCACCCTCACAGCGGGGACCGGATCAGTTCAGCAGTGTGGCGCGGATGCCCTGGGCGCAGGCGACGCGGTGCGCGATCTGCGCGGCGTCCAGTTCGCCGTGTTCGCGCAGCCCGGCGGCGATGACCTGTACCTCGCTCCAGGCGCGGCGCAGTCTCGCGCGGGCGCGGCCCCGCAGGACGCTCAGGTACGCGTCGAGGGTCTCGCGTTCGTCCGGGTCGGTCAGGGCGCAGTCCAGCAGCATCCGCGCGTCGCGTCCGGTGGTCGGGGCGGGCGTGCCGGTCAGGGCGGCGGCCTCGCGGGCGGCCAGGGCGACCATGACGACCTCCTCGGCCAGCGCGCGGTTGAGGCGCAGCGCGGCGGGGTCGGGCGCGCAGGCGTACGTGACGCCGCTCAGGGTGACCCGGTCCAGGCGCAGCGGCGCGCGGGGGTGGGTGTGCGCCAGGTAGGCCTCGGCGGCCCAGGTCAGGGCGGCGGCCGTGGGGTCGGGCGTGAGGGCGTCGGGCGCGTGGGGGGTGGGGTGGGGGCTGGTCATAATCCTGACTTCCGGACTCAGGATAGGCCGGGAGGCATGAGACGCATGACCCGCTGTCCAGAACAGTGGGACCCCGCCATCAGGCGCGCGGGGTCAGCCGCCCTTCGCCTCCACCTCGGCCTGCTTGGCGCCCCAGGCCTCCATCTTCGCTTCCAGCTGCACTTCCAGGTCGTGCGCGGCCTGCCCCAGCGCCACGAAGTCCGCGTCCGCGGGTGCGGCGCTCAGCGCGGCCTGCGCGGCCTCCAGTTCGCCCTCCAGACGGGCGATGTCGGCCTCGATGGCCTCCACCTCGCGCTTGAGGTGCCACAGGCCCTTGCCCTTCGGCGCGGCAGGTTTCGCGCTGACCTTCGGCGCGGCGGCCAGGGCCTCGGCCTTCAGTTCGGCGGCGGTGCGGTGCTTGGCCTTGTAGTCCTCCCAGCCGGGGTACTCGTAGAACTGCCCGTCCTCGATCAGCCAGATGCGGTCCGCGAGGCCCTCGATGAACGCGCGGTCGTGGCTGACCATCACCAGCGTGCCCGAGAAGTCGTCCAGCGCGGCCTCCAGCGCCTCGACCATCTCCATGTCGAGGTGGTTGGTGGGCTCGTCCATGATCAGGAGGTTGTGGTCCTCCTGCGCGAGTTTCAGCAGCGCCAGCCGCGCCCGCTCGCCGCCCGAGAGGATGCGCGCCTGCTTGTCGTGCTGGTCGTACGGGAACATGAAGGTGCCCAGCAGGTCGTGCGCTTCCGGGTCCTTCTGAGTGTAGGCGCGGGCCACGTCGTACAGCGTCTCGCTGGGTTCCACGCCGCGCAGCGCCTGATCGTAGTACCCCACGGTGACGCGCGCCCCGGTCAGGATGCGGGTGCGTGGGTCGTCACCCGGTTCCAGGCCCAGCAGGGTGCGCAGGAAGGTGGTCTTGCCCGCGCCGTTGCGGCCGATGATCGCCACGCGTTCCCCCTGACGGATCTGCACGTTTACGTCCCGGAACAGCTGCCGCCCGCCGGGCAGCACGCGCGTGACGTGCCGGGCGTCCAGCACGACCTCGCCGCTCTCGGGCGCGTGGAAGGTGATGCGGGTGGTGCGCTGCTCGGGCGGCGGGGCGCTCGTGGCGCGGGCCTGCATGCGGTCCACGCGGGCCTGCATGGCCTTGGCGCGCCGGGCGAGCTTGCTCATGCCCAGGCCCCAGATCTTCATGCGGTCCGCACTGGCCTGCAGGGAGGCGATCTGGCGGCTTTCCACCGCGAAGCGCGCCGCCTGTTGCTCCAGTTCGGCGGCCAGCGTCTCGCGGAAGGTCGTGTAGTTCCCGGCGTACACCTTCATGGTCCCGCCGCGCAGGTACGCCGTCTCGCGGGTGACGGTGTCCAGGAACGCGCGGTCGTGGCTGATCACCAGCACCGCGCCCGGGTAGCGGCCCAGGAAGCCCTCCAGCCACTCGACCATCACGATGTCCAGGTGGTTGGTCGGCTCGTCCAGCAGCAGCACGTCCGGGTTCTCCACGAGCAGCGCCGCCAGCCCCAGCCGGGTGCGCTCGCCGCCGCTGAGGCTGGCGGCCAGGTCGCTCTCGCGGCCGCGGAAGCCAAACGCCAGGGTCACGGCGTCCTTGCGGCTGCGCCGCTCGAAGCCCCCGCGCCGCTGGTAGTGCTCCAGCACGGCCTCGTGATGCAGGATGCTCTCGGGCGTGCCGCTGCCCATCGCCTCGGCCGCCGCGTTCAGTTCCGCCTCCAGCTGATCGAGGTCATGGAAGGCCGCGTCGAGCACGCTGTCCACCGTGGCCCCCTGCGGGAAGACCGGATCCTGCTGCAGGGAGCGCACCCGCACGCCCGGCGCGCGCTTCACGACGCCCCCGTCGGGGTGAAGCTGCCCGGTCAGGAGTTTCAGCAGCGTGCTCTTCCCCGCCCCGTTGCGCCCGACAAGGCCCACGCGGTCGCCGGGCTGCACGGCGAAGGTCACGTCCTGCAGGACGGTCAGCGGTCCATATTCCTTACTGGCGTCCACAGCGGCAACAAGCACGCCCC
>CALPYF020000031.1 GCA_943327755.2 Deinococcus hopiensis KR-140 | reverse complement strand
TATCATCACCGTCACTCACGAGTGACGTGCACCGAACGCGCCGCAAGCGGCGCGCACGTGCGGGAGTAGCTCAGCTGGTAGAGCACTACCTTGCCAAGGTAGATGTCGCGAGTTCGAATCTCGTCTCCCGCTCCACATTCACCCCCACCCCGGAGGGGGTTTTTTCATTGTTGACATTGAGCGGGCCGCCTCCACTCATCTGGAGGGCGGACCGCTTTCTCTCGCTGCATTTACTTGATCTCGACCTCCAGCGGGTCGAACGACACGTGCGGGTACTGCGGGTTCATCTCTTTCATGGTGTTCAGCACGATCCGCGTGATCAGCAGGTTGCGGTACCACTTGCGGTCCGCGGGGATCACGTACCAGGGTGCGGCGGCGGTACTGGTACCCAGCGCTGCCTCGTACGCCTCGGTGTAGGCGTCCCACTTGGCTCGGGCCTCCAGATCGCCGGGGTTGAACTTCCAGTGTTTGCTGGGATCGGTCAGGCGGTCCTGCAGGCGCTGGCGCTGCTCGTCGGGGCTGACGTGCAGGTAGAACTTCAGGATGCGGGTGCCGCTGTCGGTCAGGAGCGCCTCGAAGTTCTCGATGTGTTTCAGGCGGGCCTTGGCGGTCTTGTTGTCGATCAGGCCGTCCACCCGCGTGACGAGGACGTCCTCGTAGTGGCTGCGGTTGAACACGCCGACCTGCCCGGCGCGGGGCGCCTGCGCGTGCACCCGCCACAGGAAGTCGTGCGCGCGTTCCTCGTCGGTGGGCACCTTGAAGTTCGAGATGCGCACCCCGTTCGGATTCAATGCGCCCAGGACGTGCTTGACGGTGCCGTCCTTGCCCCCGGCGTCGCGGGCCTGCAACACGATCAGGAGCGACTGCTTGCTCTCGGCGAACAGTCGCTCCTGCCATTCGGCGAGGCCCTCCAGGAGCTCGTCGGTGAGGTCCTTCCCCTCGTCCTTGCTGAGGCCGCCGTCGTCGTCGGTGTGCCAGTCCTTCAGGCGGACGATCTTGCCGGGTTTGACGCGGTACTGGTCGGGGTTCATGCCCCGGAGCGTACCACCGGCCCCCCCGTGCTCAGCTTGAGGGCTCGTTCAGCAATCTCCTCCCACTCCACGGCGGTCTGGCGGCCCGCGTCGAACTCGGCGGTCAGGGACTCATGCAGGGCACGCAGGCCCGCGTGGTCCTTGCCCAGTTCGGTGCCGGTGTGCTGGCGGATCAGGAAGATCAGGCCCGCCACGCCGCTGTCCTTCGTCAGGGACAGGTCGAGGGGGCGGCCCAGCAGGGCAGGTACGTTGAACGGCGCGTACATCGGCCAGAACTTGTTCAGTCCGTCCGCGTGAATACCGGCGCGGGTGCGGTGCGCGTCCCGTCCAAACAGCGGGTACTTGGCCGGGACGCCCTGCCCCAGCTCCTCGTACAGGTCGTTCAGGTCGTTCAGCACCGTGAAGTCCGCGTCGCCCGTCAGGCCCAGGCCGCTTAGGTGCAGCAGCACGCCCTCCAGCGGGGCGTTCCCGGTGCGTTCGCCCTTACCGAGCAGCGTGCCGTTGATCGCCGCGCACCCGGCCAGCACCGCCGCGAGGCTATTCGCCACGACCAGGTGCGTGTCGTTGTGCGGGTGGAACTCCAGGGATTCGGCGCTCAGCCCGGCGGCGCGCAACTCGCGGATCATGCGGGGCACGCTGCGGGGCCACGCCGCCCCCTCCAGCGGGAGGCCGACGCCCATGGTGTCGCACACCCGGAACTTCGGCGCCTGCGAGTCGGGGAACGGCGCGGCGAGGGTCTGCACGGCCTCCACGAACGGGAGGATGAACTCGCGGGGCGCGCGGGTGGCGTCCTCCAGGTGCAGCCTCGGGCGCAGCCCCGCGTCCAGCACGGCCTGCACCGCGTCCAGGTACGTGCGGGCCGCCTGGGAGCGGCCGCCCGGCGTGAACTTGTGGAAGGTGTGGTAATCGCTGGCACTGGCGAGCATCCCGGTCTCGCGCACGCCCAGCCCGGCGACCAGATCGGCGTCGCGGCGGGTGGCGCGGATCCAGGTGGTCGGCTCGACCGGGTGCCCGCCCCGCCAGCGCTCCAGGGCCCCCTCCAGCATGGCGCGGTCGGCGGGACGGTACACGAAGAACTCCGCCTGCCGCAGCGCGCCGCTGCTCCCCGTGAAGCGGCCCATCAGGTCGTAGATCCGCAGGCCCGCCGCGGTCGTCAGGGGCAGGCCGCCCTGCTGCCCGTCGCGGTGGGTGGTCTCGGTCGTCCAGGCCTGCACGGGCAGTGAGGCGGGGCGCTCGCCGTCCTCCCAGATCACCCGCGGGAAAGTCTCCGCTGGGAACGCGGTGGGGAAGAGGTCGGGTGTCGGCACGTCACGCACAGCGGGGGCATCCTGGGTCATGGCTGCACGCTAGTCCCACACCGTCAATATCGTCAATCTTGATTCTGAAATCAATGTTAGGCTGGATGAAATGACCACCTCCCTCACCACATCGCAGGCCTGCGAGCAGCTGGGTGTGAAACCCGCCACGCTGTACGCCTACGTCTCCCGCGGCCTGATCCGCAGCGTCCCCGGCCCCCCCGGCACCCGGCAGCGCCGCTACGACGCGGGTGACGTGCAGGCCCTCGCCGGGCGGCAGGCCACCCGCCGAGACCCACAGGCAGGCGTGCAGGCCGCCGTGCAGGGCAGCCTCAACGGACTGCGCGCCGGGGGGACAGGAGGCGTGACGCCCATCCTCGACAGCGCCCTGACCCGCATCGAGGACGGCGCGCTGGCCTACCGGGGCATGGACGCGCTGGGCCTCGCCGACACCGCCACCGTCGAGGAGGTCGCCGCGCTGCTGTGGACCGGCGACCCCGGCACGCGGCCCACACTGCCGCTGCGCGCCCGGCTAAACCTCAGCCGCCACCCACGCGCCGACACGCCGTTGGAAGCGCTGGGGTACGCGCTGACGTACGCGGGCGCGCACGACCCGGACGCCCTCGACACCCGCCCGGAAACCGGCCCCCGGCAGGCCGCGCGCATCCTGACGCTGCTGCACGCCACCGCCGAGCGGCACGCCGGACTGCCCCCCGCGCCGGATCTGCCGCTGCACGCCCGGCTGGCCCGCACCTGGGGCCGCCCGGACGGCGCGGACCTGCTGCGCCGCGCGCTGATCCTCCTGGCCGATCACGAACTGAACGTCAGCGCCTTCACCGCGCGCGTCACGGCCAGCGGCGGCGCGAGCCTCGCGCACTGCACCCTGGCGGCGTTGAGTGCACTCCAGGGGCCCCGGCACGGCCTGGGCGCGCTGCACGCCCACGACCTCCTGAGGGGCGCCCTGAACGGCGACGCCCGCGCGGCCCTGCGCGACGCCACCCGCCGGGCCGGGCACGCGCCGGGCTTCGGCCACCCCCTCTACCCCCACGGCGACCCGCGCGCCCGCGCACTGCTGAACGCACTTGCCGCGCAGTTCCCCGAGCATCCCGTCACGCGCGCCATCCACGCGGTCATCCACGCGCACGCGGGGGACACCGCCGAACCCCCCAACGTGGACCTGGCGCTGGCCGCGCTGACCCTCGTGCTGGGCCGCCCCGCCGGGGACGCCGTCACGCTGTTCGCGCTGGCCCGCGCGACCGGCTGGCTGGCGCACGCGCTGGAAACCCGCGGCGGGGGGCAGTTCATCCGCCCCCGCGCCCGCTACGTCGGCCTGGCCTGAAGTCCGCGTTAGCGGCGGATCAGCGCGAAGGCGCGTCCGCCGAGCAGGGTGATCAGCGCGGCGCTGCCCAGGGCGATGCCGAGCGCCCAGCCGAGGCCGACGTGGTCGGCGACGAAGCCGATGGCGGGCGGTCCGAGCAGGAAGCCGCCGTATCCGATGGCGGCGACGGCGGCGATGCCGCGCCCGGCGAGGGCGTGCCCGGCGGTGCCGTACATGACGGGCACGACGTTGCTCAGGCCCAGGCCCGAGAGGGCGAAGCCGAGCGTGGCGGGCACCGGGTCGCGCCACAGCAGCGCCACGGCGAGGCCGACGGCGGTGACCAGGGAGCCGATGCGGACGATCTGCTCGTCGCCGAGGCGGGCGCGGCCCAGGTCGCCGAACCAGCGGCCCAGGGTCATGGTGGCGACGAACGCGGCGTAGCCGAGTCCGGCGGCGCCGCCGGGGACGTTCAGGACGTCGCGGAAGTACAGCGCGGCCCAGTCGTAGTTGGCGCCCTCGGCGAGCATGCCCAGGAAGCACAGCAGGCCCAGCAGCAGCACCGGGAGGGTCAGCACCGGGCCCGCTGGGGTGGCGGTGGTCTGAGTGTCGTCCTGCGGGGTGTCCCCGGCGGGGTCGGGGATCAGGAGGCGCAGCGTGACGGCGGCCAGCAGGAGGGTCGTGGCGACCACGAGACCGGCGTGCAGGGGGATGGACACCCGGCCGATCAGGAGGCTGCCGGCCCCGGCGCCGAGCAGGCTGCCGAGGCTGAAGTAGGCGTGCAGGCGGCTCATGATCGGGCGGCCCAGGGTGCGTTCGACCGTGACGCCCTGGGCGTTCATGGCGACGTCCATGACGCCGTTCGCGGCACCCAGGAGAGCCAGCGCGGCGATCAGGGTGGGGAGGCTGGGCGCGAGGACGGGCAGCAGCAGGCTGAGGAGGAACAGCACGGTGGCGACGCGGGTGACGGGGGCGCTGCCCCAGCGGGCGATCCAGCGGCCCACGAGGCTCATGCTGGTCACGCCGCCCAGGCCGCTGGCGAGGAGGGCCACGCCGATCTGCGCGGGGGTGAGTTCCAGGCCGTCGCGCACGCCGGGGATGTTCACGGCCCAGGTGGCGAACACGGCGCCGTTCACCATGAAGATGGTGTTCAGGGCGCGGCGGGCGGCCTCGGCGCGGGGCTGGAGGGTGGTGGGGGCGGCGGTGGTCATGCGGAACCTCGGGGGTGGGGGGAGGGCGCGGCGGTGGGGGCCATCAGCAATCTGAAACGATTCAGATCGGGTCTCCATACGCTACCATTCAGGCATGCCCCCCGCCAAGCCAGTCCCCACCGGGCCGCGCGCCGCCAGCCGACCCACCCTGCGGGACGTGGCACGCACGCTGGGCGTCAGCGTCGCCACCGTCAGCAACGCCTACAACCGACCCGACCAGCTCAGCGAGGACCTGCGGGGCCGCATCCTGGCCGCCGCCCGCGACCTGGGCTACCAGGGCCCCGACCCCCTGGCGCGCAGCCTGCGCCGGGGCCGCACCGGCGTGCTGGGCGTCGTGTACGACGCGCCGCTGGACTACGCCTTCGCCGACCCGGCCGCCGCGCTGTTCCTCGGCAGCGTCACACGCGCCGTTCACGACCGCGACCTGAACGTCCTGCTGCTGGCCGCGCCGCACGACCCGCAGGCCGACGCGACCCTGGCCGTCCGGAACGCCAGCGTGGACGGCTTCATAGTGTACTGCGCCGCCGAGGGCAGCCCGCTGCTGCGCGCCGTGCTGGACCGCGCTCTGCCCACCGTGCTCGTCGATCAGGACCCGCAGGGGGGCAGCGCCCACGTCGGCATCGACGACGCCGGGGGCGCGCAGGCCGCCGCCGCGCACCTGCTGGACCTCGGGCACCGGCAGCTGGGCGCGCTGTGCCTGGAACTCGCCGGGGACCGCCACCCCGGTCCGGTCAGCGCCGCGCGCGAAACGCAGGTCGCGTACCGCACCACCGCGCAGCGCATCCGCGGTTACCGCGCCGCCACGGCCGGGCACCCGGACGCCGCGCTGCACCTCATGGAGGCCGGGCAGAACACCCCCGCCGACGGCGAGGCCCTGACCCTGGACCTGCTGCGCGCCCACCCGGAGGTCACGGGCGTCGTGTGCATGAGTGACGTCCTCGCGCAGGGGGCGCTGCGGGCCGCCGCCACCCTGGGCCTGCGCGTCCCCGGCGACCTCAGCGTGATCGGCTACGACGACCTGCCCAGCTCCGGCGCGCTGAACCTCACGACCGTGTGGCAGCCCACCCCGGACAAGGGCGCGGCGGTCGGCGCGGCCATCCTCGACCTGCTGGACGGGCAGGAGCCCGCCCCGGTCACCCTCCCGACCCGGCTGGTCGTGCGCGGCAGCACCGCCCCACCCAGATCGCCCGCCGCCCCCACCGCCTGAAGCGCGCTACGCTGGCGCCCATGAAGATTCTGGTCGTGGGTGGCGCGGGGTACATCGGGTCTCACACGGTGCGGCAGCTGCGCCGCGCCGGGCATGAGGTCGTCGTGTTCGACAACCTGTCGAGCGGGCACGCCGAGGCCCTGCCCGCCGACGTGCCCCTGGTGCGCGGCGACCTGCTGGACGCGGACGCCGTGCGCGCCGCGCTGAACGCCCACCAGCCCGACGCCGTCATCCACTTCGCCGCGCTGATCGAGGTGGGCGAGAGTATGCGCGCCCCCGCCCGCTACTACCGCAACAACGTGGTGGGCAGCCTGAACCTGCTGCAGGGCATCGTGGAGACCCGCAAGATCCCGCTGGTGTTCTCCTCCACGGCCGCCGTGTACGGCACCACCGACCTCGTCCCCATCCCCGAGAACGCCGCGATGCAGCCCGAGAGCGTGTACGGCGAGACGAAACTCATGACCGAGCACATGATCCACGCCTTCCACACCGCGCACGGCCTGCCGTACACGGTGCTGCGCTACTTCAACGTGTGCGGCGCTGCCCCCGAAGGTGATATCGGCGAGGCGCACGCGGGCAAGAGCCACCTGATCGAGATGGCCGCCCTGACCGCCCTGGGCCAGCGCGAGAAGATGCTCATCTTTGGCGACGACTACCCCACCCCCGACGGCACCTGCATCCGCGACTACGTGCATGTGCAGGACCTCGCCGACGCGCACGTCCTCGCCGTCGAGGCTCTGCTGAGCGGGAAACGCAGCGACGGCACCTTCAACGTGGGCCTGGGCCACGGCTTCAGCGTCAAGGAGGTGCTCGACACCGTGGACGAGGTCGTCGGCACGCCCCTGAACCGCGAACTCGCCCCCCGCCGCGCCGGGGACCCGCCCCGCCTCGTGGCGGACGCCACCCGCATCCGCGAGGAACTGGGCTTCAAGCCGCAGTTCACGGACCTGAAGGACATCGTGCAGACCGCCTGGAACTGGCACAGGGGGCACCCGCACGATTTCAGGAAATGAACTGATACGGACTCCGGTTGAAAGGTTTGCAAAATCTTTCAACCCGAGCGGAGCGAGCAGGAGAGAAACGGGTTCCGGGCGTGGAGTTGGCAGATCGGTGATCTTCCGATCTGTTAACGAAACAAACGGAATGCGTATGAAGGTTCAGGGGGAGGCGTGGGGCCTCTCCCTGTTTCATGCCTCCTGTTCGGTGCTCAGGCCGGTGATCAGGGCGGTCAGGGCGTCGGGCAGCGCGGTGTCCAGGCGGAGGTGCAGCGCGCCCAGCGGGGAGTCGCGCAGGGCCTCGCGCACGGCGGGGGAGGGGTCGCTCATGGGTTGCAGGCCCGCGATGAGTGCCTGGGTGTAGGTCAGCAGCCGGGCGGGGGCGTCACCGCACAGGCCAGGCAGCGCGCGCTGGAGGCGGGGCGCGGTGGCGTTCAGGTGCGCCGCGACGCGGGTTTTATGGGCATGGGCGCGTTCGGCGCTGATGTTGTGTTCCAGGAGGCCCGCCAGCAGCGGGATCAGCCGCGCGAGGTCCGGGTGCCCCAGGGTGAGGCTACTCAGGGTGCGGGCCAGCGTGGCGGGGGTGTGGGTGCCCCCCAGGTCGAGGTGGCGGTTCAGGTCGCGGAAGAAGTCGTCCAGCAGGTCCTCGTACAGGCTGAGGAAGAGGTCCTCCTTGCTGGGGAAATACGCGAACAGCGCGGCCTTGGTGAGGCCGACGCGGTCGGCGATGGCGCTGAGGGTGAGGTCGGGGTAGCGGTGGGTCTGCCACAGGGTGCGGGCAGCCGTGAGGATCTGCGCGCGGCGTTCCTGTTTTGCAGCGTCACTGCGGGCGCGCATTTGGGTAACCATAGGTTAATTATAGCTGAAGGCCTATCGTGGTTATTCGCAGAAGCCTGCACCTGTTGACTCTTGACAGGCTGACCAAGGGTAAATAACCTTTAGTTACCGGCGGTTGCTTAAGTGATCCGCCAGAGGAGCCCCCTATGACACAGCATGCCCCCACCCCCAGCACCGCCCTGATCACCGGCGCCAGCAGCGGCATCGGCGAACAGATCGCCATGGCACTCGCCGCGCGCGGCAGTCACCTCATCCTCGTCGCCCGCAGCGAAGGGCCCCTGAACGCCCTGGCCGACACCCTCCGCGCCCGGCACGGCGTGCAGGTCCACGTCCTCCCGCAGGACCTCACCCGGCCCCACGCCGCCCGCGACCTCCTGACGCGCACCCAGGAGCTGAACCTGAACGTGGACATCCTCGTGAACAACGCGGGCTTCGCCGACTACGGCGAGTTCACCGAACTGGACGTCCAGAAGCAGCTCGACATGATCCAGGTGAACATCACCGCCCTGACCGAACTCACCCACGCGTACCTGCCCGGCATGCGCGCGCGGGGCCGGGGCCGCGTCCTGAACATCGCCAGCACCGCCGCGTTCCTCCCCGGACCCCTCATGGCCGTGTACTACGCCACCAAGGCCTACGTCCTGAGCTTCAGCGAGGCCCTGCACGAGGAACTGCGCGGCACTGGCGTCAGCGTCACCGCCGCCTGCCCCGGCCCGGTCGAGACCGGCTTCCAGACTGCCGCGAACATGGGCGGCAGCCGCCTGCTGCGCGACCGCCTGACCCGTGCCGCGATCCTCCCCGCCCGCGAGGTCGCCGCGCAGGCCGTGACCGCCATGCTGCGTGGTGAGGCCGTCCACGTCATCGGGACCTTCAACCGCCTCCAGACCCTGCTGCCCCGGCTGCTGCCGCGCCGCGCCCTGCCCCCCCTGATCCGCCGGGTACAGGGCCAGCACTGACCCGCGTACAGTGAGGGCATGCGCACCCGGATCCTGCTGTTTGACGCGGCAGGTCAGGACTGCGCCGTCGAACCCGGCGCCCTGCCCGGCACCCTGACCCGGCTCGGGCCCCACCAGCTGCTGTGGGTGGACGTGCAGGCCGACACCGCACAGGACCGCCTCGAGCAGCTGGCCGCCCTGGACCTCGACGCGCCCACCCGCGCGTGGCTGGACGCGACTGGACCGCACCCGGCCCTGCACCGCCACGAGCAGGCCGTGCACCTGCGCGTGAACAGCATCGAAAAGGGCGCGCACCACTACCACGCGTCCCCCGTGGCGTTCGTGGCCGGGCGGAACGTCGTGTACACCGCGCACGACGGCCCGGCCAGTTTCCTGGAGAGCTTCCGGGAACGGCTGGACACCGACACGAAACTGGGCCAGCTGGACGCCGCCGCGTTCCTGGCCGTGGTGCTCGCCCATCACGTCGAGGGCTTTCACCAGCCCCTCTCGCCCATCGAGGACAACATCGACCGGCTGGACGAACGGATCCTGCAAGAACCCCGCCGGGAACGGCGCCACCTGGAGACCCTGGTGGGCCTGCGGCGGCGCGTGAGCGAACTGCGCCGCCTGCTCACCGCGCACCGCCCGGTCTACGTGGCCCTCGCCAGTCCGGACTTCACCGTGTTCGACCACGACGACCCCGAGGTGCGCCTGGAAAAACTCCTGCGGGCCTTCGAGCACACCCAGGAGGCCGTCAGCCACACCCGCGAGGCGGTGCTGGGGACCTTCGACCTCCTGATGAGTTCCACCGGGCAGCGCACCAACGAGGTCATGCGCCTCCTGACCGTCGTGACCGTGACGCTGGGCATCGTCGCGGCGGTGGCCGGGCTGATGGGCATGAACTTCCAGGCGGACATCTTCAAGGCAGGCAACACGGGCTTCCAGGACGTCCTGCTCGGCAGTGGCCTGCTGATCGTGCTGATCGTCACGCTGGGCCGCTGGCGCGGCTGGCTGTGACCCCGGCCGCCTGAAGGTCCAGGCCACCGCCCCGGCGGATGACCCATACCAACGCTGTGGTGTGGTCCCTCAGTTCACCCGGCCAGATGGCGCAGGCATGCCGCGCCGGATTGCCGTACGCTGCCAGGGATGACCCCACCCGACCTCACGGCCCACATTGAGCGCGGCCTGCGTGACCTCGCCGACCTCGTCGCCATCCCCAGCGTCTCCGCCCAGGGCCGCCACCTCCCAGACGCCGCCCGGGCTGTGCAGACCCTGCTGGAAGCCGAGGGCTTCACCGTCCGCCAGTACCCCGGACAGGTGGCCCCGATCCTCCTGGCAGAGGCCGGCGAGGGGCCCTTCACGCTGCTGATCTACAACCACTACGACGTGCAGCCCGAGGACCCCGCCGAACTCTGGGACACCCCGCCCTTCACCCTGACTGAACGGGACGGCCGCCTGTACGGTCGCGGCGCCAGCGACGACAAGGGCGAACTCGTCTCCCGCCTCGCCGGACTGCGCGCCCTTCGGGAGCAGCGCGGCGGCCTGCCCCTGAAGGTCAAGTGGCTCATCGAAGGCGAGGAGGAGGTCGGCAGCCCCAGCCTGGAAGCGTTCATCGAAGCGCACGCCGCCGAACTGAAAGCCGACGGCGTCTGGTGGGAATTCGGCAGCATCACCCCCGAGGGCCGTCCCGTCCTGTACGCGGGCCTGAAAGGCATCATCTGCGTGGAACTCCGCTGCCGGGTCGCCGCGAGCGACCTGCACAGCAGCAACGGCGCCGTGGTGGACAACCCCCTGTGGCGCCTCGCCGCCGCCGTTGCCAGTCTGCGCGGCCCCGACGGCACCGTCCTGATTCCCGGCTTCCACGACGACGTCCGCCCCCCCAGCCAGGCCGACCTGGACGCCATCGCCGCCCTGCCCGGCACCGGCGAGGCCCTACGCGACACGTACGACGTGACCCGCACCCTGGGGGAGAGGAGCGAGTACCACACCCGCCTGAACCTCAAACCCGTCGTGAACGTCAACGGCTTCCACGGCGGGTACGAGGGCCAGGGCAGCAAGACCGTCCTCCCGGCCGAAGGCATGGTGAAACTCGACTTCCGCCTCGTGCCCGACCAGCACCCCGACCGCATCGTGGACCTCCTGCGCGCCCACCTCGACACGCAGGGCTTCAGCGACATCGAGATCGTCGAACTCGAAAGCCACCAGCACCCCGCCCGCAGCGACCTGAACCACCCCTTCGTGAAAACGGCCGTGCAGGTCGCCCGTGACGTCCACGGACACGAGCCCATCCTCAACCCCAGCTCCGGCGGCAGCGGCCCCATGCACCCCTTCATGCAGCACGTCGGCGCGCCCATCATCGCCCTGGGCATCGGCAACATCGGCGGACGCGTCCACGCCCCCAACGAGAACATCCTCCGCCGCGACTTCAAAAACGGCGTCCGCTACGCCGCCGCACTCCTGGCCGCACTGGCCGACGGGTGAGGCAGTGAACAGCGCGTAGTGTGCCGAATGCCACAGCTACCGGCTGGGCAGACAGATGGACGGAGACTGTTCTTGAATGCAGTCTGTGGCCCGACACTGTCGTGCTGAGTGATGCCGTGACTCTCCCACTATCTGTCCCAGCAAGCAGTGGATCCAGCCTCTAGAAGCTTGGCAGCGGAGCTGTGCACCGTGACCCCTTCATGAAGCCCAGCCAGAGCTTCAAATGAGCTGATTTCCAGAAATGGCCAAGATATCTTAACGCTGAGTATCTCTTTGACGAGCTCTCCCTGAGGTCACCTATGAACTATACCCACGCGGCCCTGCTGCTTCTGGCAGGCCTTCTGTCCGCATGCGGCTCTTCCACGAGCCCGGCCGTGACTCCTTCTCCTGCCAAACAGGCCCCTCTCTACACACTGAATTTTCAGGGTATCGGCAGTGGCAACACTACGGTGACGGCTCAGAGCATCCGATCGGGGGTGAGTGCCCAGTCGTTAATTGACGTCACCGAACCCATTGGGATTGACCGCACCCCGGTCGCTACCTCCTCCTTCGTGACCACCACGAATGGCGTCAGCACGCGCCACATCCAGGTCACGTTCCGCATGACCAACACCACCAACCAGGTGCAGAGCAACCTCGTGCTGGCCCCCGTCATGACCGCCGACACGGACGGAAATCCGAGTAACAATGCTCAGCCCCCCACCGTGGCAGGAACTCCTTTCCGGGACGTCCGCTACTTCGACGGCAGTGATGCCTCACAGGCCGCGAGTCAGCTAGTCCTCGCGCAGGGCAAACGGCTGCAAGGCAACCAACCTGAACTCGACCCGGACCGGACACCCTATTTTGAGTTCCTCGACACATCCTCCATGGCACCCACCCCCCCCGCCGGACTGACGGCCACAGTCATGACTTCCGGATGGTTGGCTGCCCAGCAACTGGCGCCCGGCGCCTCTGTCGACGTCACCTTCGCCGTTGATCTACCCAACGTGAACAGCACAGACAACCGTGCCCAGCCGTACAGCTTCAACCTGCTGTTCACTGCGGCTCAGGATCAGACTGCCAGCACGGTCGGATCCTCCACCGACGCAGGTATCATCCAGGGCTCCATCACTGGCTGGAAGTACGGCCAAGCGAAGCTGACCGGGCAGTATGGCGGCGCAGCCATTGGCATGATCGGAACAGACGGCGCCGTGAGCTTCAAGTTGCCTACACCCGGTTCAACGCAGCTGAGGGCGTTGCTTCAGGACTGCACCCTGGACGGAACGTTCACGGCGCCCGGTATGAAGACATCCAGTTCCTACCTGCCGGTCTACAGTCTACAGGACGATTATCTCGGCCAGATGTCGGAAGCCATTCCGGGTTCTGACTGGCGGGTTGGCCGACTCTACAGTGACAGCCGCGCCGTCCTGAAAGGTCTCGCCAGCTGCCCCAACAGCCTGCCGTCCCGTTCTGCATTTGATCTGAATCTTCAGCAGGGATGGAACGTTGTGCAGTGGCAGTACAACAGTGCCAGTGATCGACTGGAAATGAAGAGTGTCACGCCGGGCACGCCCACTCAGCTGGCGTTTACGCTGGTTCAACCCGGGGTCTATCTCGAACTGACTGACCGGCCTCCCTACTCGTCACTGAGCCTGCGCGCTGGAGAATCCCAGTCTTTCAATGCGGTGTTCAGGCAGAACGGTGCCATCAGCGGCGACATCACGCTGGATACCGACGTCCCTGGGGTGACGATCGAACCGAGTGCCGTCACGCTCCCGTCACTGGCCGTGCAGTCGAAGCTCAACGCGCAGGCGCTGGCGAGATCCATCACGATCAAAGCCGCTGACGATATGCAGGCCTACTCCGGCCCTGTGAACATCATCATCAGGCAGGGAGGTCAGGAGGTCGGCCGGTATTCAGCGTCCTTGCAGGTCGTTGTGCCTTACGTCAGTGCGTACATTCTGGATTCCTACAACACCAGATACCTGTCGCTGGGTTCGACGCAGAGCATTCCCGTCAGCGTAAGCAGTCAGAACTCTTTCAGCGGCCCGGCGTCCATCACGCTCACGGGATTGCCGGCCGGCGTCACCGCTTCGACCGAAACCGTCACCCTGACGCCAGGGGCGAACACGACTGTCAACGTTCAGCTGAGTGCCACCCGGGAGGCTAACCTGGGCACTTTCACCGCACAGGTTGGTGGAACCAAAGTTCAGATGATGTCGCCCGGCGTGCCGGTCGCTGTCACGCCGCTCCAGACTCCGGTCAATCTCGATCAGGGCTCACAGGTGGTCACGACGACGCAGGGCACGTGGGTGATGGGTGTGCAGGGCGGGACGCGGACGTTCGTCCGCATGCTCAACGGTGCGGAGGTTCAGCGGGAAACGATCAGCGCCGTGGACGCCTACTCGCCCATCAGCTTCTCGGCCGCCGCTGACGGGCGCCTGCTGGTGGTGCACAACGTCGACGTGAACCCTGATCCCTATACGGTCCAGCTCGAGAGTGCCATTGTCAGGATCGGTCTGGACGGCACCCGCAGCCAGCAGCAGTACGCGCCGGAACAGGTGGGCGATTTCATGAATCTGGGCGCCTTCGACAGCGCGGGCAACTTCTGGTTCCTGAGACTGGCCGAACGTGGTCAGGCCAGTTCTCCCACGGAACTCGTCCGCCTGGATCCAGTGGGTACCTTCACGACGGTCAGGAACGATCTGCCGAATCTGTACAGCGGGAGCACCAGGCCGCTGCTGGTCAGCGCCGATCGGAAGACCCTCTCCTTTGAGCTCGGTGGCCAGTACTACTTCGTGGAGAGTGCGACTGGTGCCGTGTCAAGCATTCCGGCCATCAGCTACTTCACGCCAGGAGCGCTCTCGAATGACGGCGTGCTGTTCGGAACACAGGGAGCCCAAGTCTTCCAAGTGAACCGCAATGGGCAACAGTCCACGGTCTACGGCACCGGAGACCTGTACTACTTCAATGTGATCGGAGTCGATCTGATCGACAGCAATATCCTGTGGCTGCGTGGCTCCTATAGCATTGCCAGAGTCAACATGGTCACTGGAGAGAGTAGAAATATTCAGTTCGGACAGTCCTACAGCACACGGGTTGTTCGGGCTGATCTCAATGCGGGTGGTGGGATTACTGCTCTGCTGGAAGGCAGCGCGCCGGGGATGTCTAGCCTGAGCATCCTGAAGTAAAAGGCCTGCTCAGCAGGTGCGCCCGGAGTCGAGAATGGCTCCGGGCGCATCTACTGAGCAGCGGCGTTGTACGCGGCTCCCTGCACCAGACCAGCCTGGCACGGTTAGTCATGCCCACTGCGCTACTCCGGGAGACCTCTTGCCAGAGTGCGGGGGGGCTCCCTGCGTTCAGGTGTCGGGGTAGACCTTGATCTCGGTGATGTGCGCCCGGTCGGGGCGGGTGAGGGCGTGGGCGACGCTCTTGGCGAGGCCGCGCGGGTCGATCATGCTGTCCCAGTCCATGCCGGCGTCGCGGTTGCCCGGCGTGTCGATGGCGCCCATGGGGTACAGGACCATGCCGCGCACGCCCTTGCCCTTGAGTTCGTCGTGGAGGCTCAGGACGTAGGAGGCGACGGCGGCCTTGCTGGCGGTGTACAGCGCGGCCTTGGGGCCGCTGAGGCGCGCGGCCTGCCCGGCGCTGACGCCCATGATCAGGCCGTCCTTCTGCTTGAGCATGTTCGGCAGGACGCCCTGCACGGCGTGGAAGAGGGTGCGCATGTTCGCGTCGAACATCGCGTCGTAGTCGTCCTCGGTGGCTTTCTGGGCGTCCTGCGTGGCGTAGGTGCCGACGGTGTGGATCAGGGTGTCCACCTTGACCTTGCGCAGCGCCTCGATGCTGGTGGGGTCGCGCAGGTCCAGGTCGAGGACTTCCGTGGCGGGGAAGCGGTCGGCGGCCCGCGCGAGGCTCTCGCCGCGCCCGACGAGGACCATCTGCGCGCCCGCGTCGTCGAGTTCCTGTGCTATCGCGGTGGCCAGCGCGCCGCCCGCACCCGTGAGCATGATCGTGGAGGAGCCGAGGTTCGCCATGCCCCCAGGGTAGCGGTTCGGGCGTGGGGGGCGCGCGCAACCCTGAGGGAAGCTTCAAGGCGGCCTCATGCGGCGGGGTGGGTCAGGCGTCGCCGTACGCGCGGGCGCGCACCTGTGCCCAGTCGCCCTCGCCCAGGATGAACGGCGCGGCCTGCGTGTGTGGCGTGACGCGCGGCCCGGTCTGCGGGTCAAGGTACACGTCGATCTCGCTGCGGATCCCGAAGCCCTGCGCGGCCGGGTACGTGCCGGGTTCGATGGTGACGGCCAGTCCGGGCGTGAGGGTGCGGGTGTCGCGCGTCTCGTAATCGTCGAGGTTCGCGCCCGCCCCGTGGATGCTGACGCCCAGGTCGTGCCCGGTGCGGTGCAGGAAATACGGTTCCCACTCGGGGCCCATGGCGTCGCGCGCGGCGCGGTCGGCCATCCAGCCCTGCACCTCGCCCCAGCCCGCGCGGGCGTACCCGTCCACGATGGTGCGCAGCGCGGCGTCGCGCGCGGCGACCACGGCCGCCCAGGCGCTCCGGTACGCGGGCGTGGGTTGCCCGGCGAAGCCCACCCAGGTGACGTCCGCGAAGGGGCGGCCCGGTTCCTGCGCCCACAGGTCAATCAGGACGCACTCGCCGGGCTTCAGGGTGGCGTGGCGTTCGGGGCTGGGTTCGTAGTGGCTGTCGGCGGCGTTCACGCCGAAACTCACGTTCACCGGGTGCCCGGCGCTCATGCCCGCCGCGTCGATCTGCCGCATGATCACCGCCTGCGCGTCCAGTTCCGTCACGGGCTGCCCGGCCCGCAGGCGCTCGTGAATCAGGCGGAACGCGTCGTCCTTCGCCTGCATCAGCACCGCCACGGCCCGCTCGTGCGCGGCCAGATCGTCCGCACTCCACGCCAGGAACGACTGCAGCAGATCGGCACTCGTGTGGACCTCTGTGGCCCCGGCGGCCCGCACCCGCTCGACCGTTCCGGCGTCCACGCGGCTCACGTACGGCACCGCGCCATTCGGGCTGTACTCCATGGCCAGGGTGCGACCGGCGATCACGGCGCGCAGCGCGGCGTCGAGTTCCGCGTGCGACCCGAACGCCCGGCGCTCGGCGTTCCAGCCGCGGGTGATCTCGCCCCAGGTGCCGCCCTCGATGTGGTTGTGCAGCACGATCGCCTGCCCGCTGCGCGGCACCCACACGAAGAACCGCCGCGTCAGGAACGCCTCACGGGGCAGATTCAGGACGGTGCGGGCGTGCGGGTTGAGGCCCTGGAAGTCGTACACCAGCCAGCCGTCCAGGCTGGTCGCGGCGAGGGCCTGCTGCATACGCGTGATCGGCGAGGTCATGCCGCCCAGGGTACCGCCCGGTGCGGGCAGGGCAGTCGGCTCTCAGGGACACCCGCGTGGGCAGTCGCGCGCCGCCCCTCCGGGAACAGGAGGCGCGGCGCTGAACAGACTGGAGAAATGTGGAGGTGTGACTGCGGCGGGGGATCACCCACCTGCGTCCTGATACGTATGCTGCGCGGGAAAGGTTTCCGGCGTGTCAGCCCGTTCCCCCCGGGGGCGGTTACCGGTAGCGGGCGAAGGCGTCGCGGCTGGCGTAGTTCTGCCGCCCGCTGCCGTCCGTGAACTGCGTCAGCGCCTGCACGTCCAGGCGGCCCCGGGTGAAGTTCATGACCAGCGTGGTCGTCGCGAAGCCCTTGGCGTACACGGCGGTCGCCGTGAAGTGATTGCTGTCACTGACGGTCGTGCCGTACGTGACCATCTGGGCGCTGCCCCAGTCGCAGTCGTTCGGGTGGCAGCGCCCGAAGACCTGCACGGTCATCTGCCCGCCCGCCGCGCGGGTCACGTTCACGCGGGTGATGCCGCTGGTCGTGACGTTGCTGTTCACCCAGGTGCCCGTCATGTCCGCCGGGGCGGCCAGCGCGCGCTGCGGGGCGATCAGCGCGCCCAGGCTCAGGGTCGCGAGGGCCAGCGCGGTCAGGGAACGGGGAGCGGTGGCGGTCAGGGTGCGGGTGGTCATGATCGGATCTCCTGTGGGTCGTGAGCGGGGCGGGTGACCGGGGGCGGGCAGTCGAGGGTGGACAGTCGTCGGGTGTGGAGGGCCAGTCGGTCTCACCTCCTGCGGGTGGGGTTTCTGGCGTCTGGGACGCCTTCCCGTCTGGTGCCCCCACCGTACGCGCCCCCCCGTGAGCGGGCCATGATCGCCGCGCGTCAGCCGGGCATCAGGCATGATCGGCGCAGAAAACGCCCGCCTGGACGCAACATCCAGGCGGGCAGAATTGGGGGAGAGGCTCAGCCGGGCTGAGGTTCCGGCTGCATGTCCTGCATGGCGCGCAGCACCCGCGTCATGTGCTCGTCCAGGTCCACGCCCAGTTCCCGCGCGCCCTGCTCGACCTCTTCACGGTTCACGCCCGCTGCGAACGCGCGGTTCCTGAAGCGCTTCTTCAGGCTGCTCAGTTCCACCAGCCGCACGTCCCTGTCCGGGCGGACCAGTGCGGCGGCCTGCACCAGCCCGGTCAGTTCATCCACTGCGAACAGCGTCCGCGACAGCTGCGACTCGCGGGGCGTCCCGGTGTACGCCGCGTGCCCCATGATCGCGTCCAGCACGACCTCTGGAGTGTCCGTGGTGTCCCGCAGGAATGCCACGCCCCACGTCGGGTGCTCGTCCGGGTGCAGCTCGTAATCGAAGTCGTGCAGCAGGCCCGCTACCGCGTACAGCTCCTCGTCCTCGCCCCAGTGACGGGCGTAGGCGCGCATCGCGGCCTCCACGTTCAGCATGTGCCGCTGCAACGACACGCTCGGCGTGTGCGCCACCATCAGTTCGTACGCCTGATCCCGGTTCATGCCGCAGTCTAGAGGGTCGGAGGGGCCGAGGATCTAAGGGGCTGAGAGTCGCACTGCCTTGGAGCTTCAGACTGTTAGACCCTCGACCCTCTGACCCCGCTTCAGCCGCCCAGGTAGCGGGTCCACTGGGGTTGCCAGTGGGCGAACTGCCCGTGGGCGTACACGCCGAAGGTGGGCGCGCGGGGGCGGGTGCGCAGGGGCATGGCGGCTTCCTCAGGGGTGCGGTTGCCCTTGCGCTGGTTGCAGGCGCGGCACGCGGTGACGACGTTTTCCCAGGTGTGCCGCCCGCCGCGCGAGCGGGGCAGCACGTGGTCCATGGTGAGTTCCTCCGGCGAGCCGCAGTACTGGCAGGTGAAGGTGTCGCGGCGCAGCACGTTGCGGCGGTTGAACGGCACCGGGTGCACGCGCGGGCGGCGCACGTAGCGGCGCAGGCGGATCACGCTGGGGACCGGCATGACCGTGCTGGGCGAGCGGACGACGTCGTCGCTGTCTTCCAGGATTTCCGCCACGCCGTACTGCACGAGCGTGATGGCCCGCTTGGCGCTGGTGACGTGCAGCGGCTCGTAGGACGCGTTCAGCACCAGCACCCGCGGCGCGTTCAGGTCAGCGGCGACCCGAGGTCTTCGGTTGGTGTCCGGCACGTCCTTTCTGGAAGTCATGTCCGGATTCTAAGCCGCGCCTGCCAGGGGATTGTTGCGCTGACACGCTTAGTTCCCGCTACGACTCGGGTGCGGCGAATGGCGTACCTCAGGCCAGTCCGGCGGCGCGCAGCAGCCCGGTGCCGGTCTTCAGGCCGCCGCGCAGCAGTTCCAGCGTGCCGTCCGCGACGTACTGCACGGCCAGCGCGCCCAGCAGCACGCCCAGCACGCGCGTGACCACGTGCACGCCGGTCAGGCCGATCACGCGCGCGATCTGCCCGGACAGGCGCAGCGCGAGGTAACACAGCAGCAGCACCACGCCCGTCACGAGGAACACGGCGCTCAGCAGCAGCGGCGAGCCGTGCGCGTCCCCCGCGAGGATCATGATGCTCGCCAGCGTCCCGGGGCCCGCGATGAGCGGGATCGCCAGCGGGAAGACGCTGATGTCCTGGCGTTCCTGCGCCTCCTGCTCCTCCTCGGCGGTTTCCTTGCTGCCGCTGGGGCGGGCGAACACCATGTCCAGCGCGATCAGGAACAGCAGGATGCCGCCCGCGATCCGGAAGGCACTCAGGCTGATGCCCAGGTGATCGAGCAGGCCGCGCCCGAACAGGCCGAACAGCAGGATGATGATCCCCGCGACCAGACTGGCACGCACGGCCATGCGCCGCCGCTCGAAGCTGGGGCGGTTCCCGGCCAGCCCGATGAAGATCGGCGCGAGTCCGATGGGGTCCATCACCACGAGCATGGTCAGGAACGTCTGTAAAGCAATGCTGGAGAGTTCCGCCACGTTCACCGTCCGAGCGTACCATTCACCCCCGGCGGCGCACGTCCCGCGGCTGGACGGTCAGCCCCCGCCATCAGGACCGCCGGTCAGGGCTGGCGGGGGCGGATGTTCAGTTCCAGCGTGCCGCTCGCCTCAATCCGCTTGCCGTCCTGCGTGATCACGGCGTTCACGCCCGCCGTGTATGAGTTCACGGGCGTGTTCGGCAGCACCCGCACCGTCACCGTGAAGTCCTCGCCCGCGTGCACCTGCGCGCGCGAGGTCGTCACAACCACGCCGGGCGTGCTGGCCGCGCCGCTCACCGTGAACATACCGGGGTGCGTCTGGCGGGTGTAGCCGCCCACACGGGCCGTCAGGGTCCGCTCGGTGCCCGCCGCGAGCGCCAGCGCGCTGATGCTCTCGCCCCGCTGCCCGCTGACCACCTCGGAGATCACCACGTACCCACCCGCACAGCCGGTGCGGCGCAGCCCGCCGATGTCCTGCGCGCCCACGAACAGCGCGGGCATCAGGGACGCCACGACCAGTCCCAGGCCCAGCGCCGCCCGGGCGGGCTGCCGCCAGTGCCGCGCCGTGAACGCCAGCCCACCCGGGCCCAGCAGCAGCGGCACCACTAGCGCCAGGATGGTGTGACCCTCGCAGGGGTTCGTGAGCAGCGCGCCGCCCAGCGCCCGCACTGCGAAGGTCAGCGCCGCGCCCAGCCCCCACCCCAGCAGGAACGTCGGCAGGAACGAGCGGGCGGTGTACACCGGGAATTCCGCAGCGTCAGGCTGCGCGGGGGATTGGGTGGGCGGCACGGTCACCCGCGCAGCGTACCGCCCCCGGCCCAGGCAAGGCGTCCCGCACCCAGGTGAACCCCCCCACTCGCGCGGCAGGGGAGGGGGGCTAAACGTCAACCCTCAGTTCTGCGTCTGGCAGGTGGGGCACACGCCCATGAATTCCAGGCGCACGTCCGTCACCTGGAACCCGGCGGGCAGCGCCGAGGCGGGCACGGCCGGCACGTCCCCGGCGTCCACGTCGAAGATCGCGCCGCACCCCCGGCACACGGCGTGGTGGTGCGCGTCGCCCTCGTGCTTGTAGTCGTAGCGGGTGGCCTGTCCGGCGCGTTCCAGCGTCACGACCACACCGTCACGGACCAGGGCATCCAGCGTGCGGTACACGGTCCCCAGGCTCACGCTGGGCAGCTGCTCGCGCACCTGCGCGTGAATCCAGGCGGCGTCCGGGTGGGACCGGGCCGCGCGCAGCACGTCGATCACCGCTGCCCGCTGCTTGGTCTGGCGCACCATCGTCATGCCCGCAGTCTAGCAAACGCCCCCTGACGCGCGGATGACGGGCGTGACAAAGGGGGAGTGGGGAGTGGGAAGTAGGCAGTGGGTTGAAGGGTGTCGGTCGGGAACGTCTCCCCGGAGGCCGGTCCTGCCACCCATCGGCGTGCCGGGTGAGGCCGCCGACCCACTTCCCACAACCCACTTCCCACTCCCCGTCGTCCCGTCATGCGGGTCACTTCCTTGAACCCAGTTCATTGCTTTCGTTCAGTCGGGCGCGTACAACACTGAACGACCATGCCCGAGCGCCTCCTGCCCCTCCTGACCTCGCGGCCCCAGACCGGGGACGCGCTGGGCGCGCGACTGGGCGTGAACCGCGTGACGGTCAACACCCTGGCCCGCCGATTGCAGGAGGACGGGGTGCCGGTGCAGGTCAGCCGCGCCGGGTACGCCCTGACCGCCGACGCCCCCGCGCCCGCGCAGGTCACGCCGACCGGGCTGATGGGGGCCGCGCTCCGCTACCACGGCACCGTGACGAGTACCCAGGACGCCCTGCGCGCCTGGGCGGACGAGGCCCAGGACCCCGCCCCGCACGGCGCGGTCCTGACCGCCGAACGGCAGACCGCCGGGCGCGGGCGGCGCGGCCGCGCCTGGGACACCACGCACGGCACGCTGGTGTTCAGCGTCCTGCTGCGGCACGGTCCCGGCGGCGGCCCCCTGAGCCTGCCGCACCTGGCGCTGCTGCCCCTCGCGGCGGGCGTCGCGCTGGCCCGCGCGGCGGGCGTGGGCGGCCTGAAATGGCCGAACGACCTGCTCGCCCCGGACCGCCGCAAACTGGCGGGCATCCTGCTGGAAGCCGACCTGCGCGGCGAGGAGGCCCGCCGGGCGGTGCTGGGCATCGGCGTGAACGTCAGCGCCGCACCGGACGGGGCCGCGCACCTGCGCGAGTTCCGCCCCGACCTGACCCGCGCGGACCTCCTGACCGATCTGCTGCGGGAACTGCACACCTGGCTGGACGCCCCGCCGCACGACGTGCTGCGCGCGTGGCGTGAGGCCAGCGTCACCCTCGGGCAGCCCGTGCGCGTGCAGACCCCGCAGGGCCCCGTGGACGGCACCGCCCTCGACCTCGACGCCAGCGGCAGCCTGATCGTGCAGACGCCAGCCGGACCCCTCACCGTCGGCGCGGGCGACGTGCAGCTCATCGGCACCCTCACCTGACGCCCTCACCCCCACCCCGGAGGACACCACCATGACCCTGACCCACCCCACACTCGCCCGCCAGCTCGCCCCCACCCCCAGCCTCCTGCGTGACGTGCTGCTCGTCGTGGGCGGCGCCGCGTTCGTCGCCGTCCTCGCCCAGGCCGAGGTGCCCCTGAAGCCCGTGCCGCTGACCCTGCAGACGCTCGGCGTGCTGCTCGTCGGCGCGGCCCTCGGCTGGAAGCGCGCGCTGGCCGCGCTGGCCGTGTACGTCGCCGCTGGGGCCGCCGGACTGCCCGTCCTGGCGGGCGGGTCCGCCGGACTGATGAACGTCGCCGGGACCGGCCTGCGCGCCAGCATCGGCTACCTGTTCAGCTACCCCCTGGCCGCCGCCCTCGTCGGGTTCCTGGTGGAACGCTACGCGCTGGACCGCAAGTTCCTGGGCACCTGCCTCGCTATGCTCGCGGGCAGCGCCCTCATCTACGCCGTGGGCCTCCCGGTGCTGGGCGCCCTGACCGGCCTGAAGGGCGGCGCGCTCCTGACCGCCGGCCTGACCCCCTTCATCATCGGGGACACCATCAAACTGCTGCTGGCCGCGCTGCTGCTGCCCACCGCCTGGAAGTTCATCCGCAAATAACCAAATAACCATTAGTCCTGACACGGCCCCCACCTTCACCCGGGTGGGGGCCGTCACCATGCCGCGCGGCGGCGCGTGGCGTGTCTCCCGTGCGGAGACCCGTGAGGCTGGCGTGACTCCACTCTGCCGGGCGCGCGGCTGGGTGGGCATCCGCCGAAAGTGGCATCCGCGCGTAGGCCGGGCGGCGTACGCTGGGGCATGCGACGGAGAACGGTGGCGGTGTGGGCGGCCCTCCTGGGCGGCGTGGTGGGGGCGCAGGCGGACACGCCGGTGCTGCGCGGCACGCTGCCCGGCTGGGAAGGCGGTGCAGGTTCCGTGGGGGTGCTGCTGCCCTTCCCCGGCGGGGACGACCGCCGCATCCAGGCGGCGCGCGGGACGCTCGGCGCGGCGGGGGACCTGACGCTGCCGCTGCCCACCCCGGCGCGGCTGGCAGGCGCCCTGGTGCCGCTCGCGGAGTGGCTGAACCTGGACCCGCTGGGCTGCGTGACCCGCAGCGGGAAGATCACGCTGGGCGACCCGGCCGCGCAGGTGTTCCCACTGAACGAACTGCGCGTGGCCGCAGCCGGGCGGACGTTCCCCAGCGTGGGCAGCATCGTGGGTGACGACCTGTGGCAGCCCGCCATGGTCCTGAACACCGAGGCGAACCTGCTGGAGGGCCAGCCGGACATGGACGGCCGCGTGCGTTTCCGGCGGCTGATATTCAGCGCGGCGGACGTGACCGTCAGTGGCGAAGCCCGCTGCGTGCCGGAGCAGGCCATGCCCGAGCGGCTGACCGTGGACCTGCCCCTGCACGCCGGGTGGAACGTCGTGCAGGAGGACGTGGATTACACCGGCGAGGACGCCACGCGCACCCTGACCCTGGCCCCACCGGAAACCGTGACCGTCTGGCAGGCTCGCTAGACGCACGGACTAGGCGCACGGAAGAGGGGAGACCCGCAGGCCTCCCCCCTCCATCACCCATCAAACGATCGACCTTACTCCGCGACGGTGGGCACGGCGGCCAGCGGGTCGCGGCCTTCCTTGATCGCGCCGAGGACGCGGGTGCGGATCTCGGCTTCCATCTCGGGGCGCTCGGCGATGTAAGCGATGGCCTTTTCCTTGCCCTGGCCGATGCGTTCGTCGTTGTACGAGTAGAACGATCCGGCCTTCTTGATGATCTCCATATCGCTGGCGAGCGTCACGAGGTCGCTGAGCTGGTCGAAGCCCTTGCCGTACATCAGGGTCAGTTCGACTTCCTTGAAGGGCGGCGCGACCTTGTTCTTCACGGTCTTGACCTTCACGGTGTTGCCGATGGCGTCGTTGCCCATCTTGACGGGCTGGCCGATCTTGCGGACGTCCAGGCGTACGCTGGCGTAGAACTTCAGGGCGCGGCCGCCGGTGGTGGTTTCGGGGTTGCCGTACATCACGCCGATCTTCTCGCGGACCTGGTTGATGAAGATGGCGGCGGTGCCGGTCTTGCTGAGGATCGCGGTGAGCTTGCGCAGCGCCTGGCTCATCAGGCGGGCCTGGAGGCCGGGGAGGCTGTCGCCCATCTCGCCCTCGATTTCCGCGCGGGGCGTCAGGGCAGCCACGGAATCCACGACGACGACGTCCACAGCGCCGCTGCGCACGAGGAGTTCCATGATTTCCAGCGCCTGCTCGCCGTTGTCGGGCTGCGAGACGAGCAGTTCGTCGGTGTTCACGCCCAGACTGCGGGCGTACACGGGGTCCAGGGCGTGCTCGGCGTCGATGAACGCGCAGGTGCCGCCGGCCTTCTGGGACTGCGCGACGATGCTCAGCGCCAGGGTGGTCTTGCCGCCGGATTCCGGGCCGTAGATCTCGGTGATGCGGCCCTTGGGCACGCCGCCCACACCCAGCGCGAGGTCCAGGCTCAGGCTGCCGGTGCTGACGGCCTGCACGTCGAGTTTGCTCTCGGCGCCGAGC
Source organism: Deinococcus hopiensis KR-140 (assembly GCA_943327755.2). Lineage (GTDB taxonomy): Bacteria > Deinococcota > Deinococci > Deinococcales > Deinococcaceae > Deinococcus > Deinococcus hopiensis_A. The sequence goes on along the minus strand of CALPYF020000031.1, from coordinate 22,406 downwards.
TTCATGATGCTGCCCTTGCCGAACGCCTTCTCGATCTGGCTCATGGCGGTCTCGATGGCCTTGGCGCGTTCCTTGGCGTCGGTGGGGGTGGCGGCGATGTCTTTTTCTTTGCTCATGGCGTCTCCTGGATAGCCTCGTCCGGGGCCGGTTCGGTCGCGGGGGCGGGGGTGGCGGGGGTGCCGCGCAGGCGGAAGGTACTGACGGTTTCGTGAATGGGACCGGTCTTGCGCAGGATGCTGCGGTGCAGCCCGGCGCTCCCGGCCGTCCAGTGGTGTGGGAAGAGGATGGGGGGCACACGCGGCGCGGGGCCCTTCTTGCGGGCCAGCGTGACGTGCGCCTTGAAGGGGAGGTCGTCGGTGCTCAGGCCGAGTGCCTGGATACCTTCGCGCAGGGCGGCGGCCAGTTCGTTCAGGCCCTCGGCCTCGACCTTCACGAACCACACGCGGGGGCTGCCCTCGTTCGGGAAGTACCCGGTGCCGCGCAGCTTCAGGTCCAGCGGCGCGGCGTCCGTGAAGAGGCGCGTGCCGAGCTTCTTCAGGTCGTCCACTCGGTCATGCGGCACGGCCGGGAGGTACGCCAGCGTGACGTGCATCTGGTCCGCCGGCACTGAGCGCCAGTTGCCGCGCAGTTTCCCCTGCGCCGCGACGAGCGCGGGCGTGACGTCCGCCGGGACGGGCAGCGCGAAGAAGAGGCGCTGGGTGGTGGGCGTGTGGGTGTCCGGCGCGCCGCGTCCCTTCCCGGCGGCTTTCGGGCCGGGTCTGCCGCCAGCTTTGGGTGCGGTCTTGGGTCCGGGCTGGCTGGTGGGACGGGCGGGTCGTTTCGGGCGGGGGTCGGTCATGGGGTCCATCCTGGCAGGGTGCGGGCCGCGAGGGCCAGCGCCGCCACCGCAGCCCGTTCACGCAGCTGCGCCGGATCGCCTGGCCAGTTCACGCCCGCCACCGCGACCTGCGAGCCGTCACTCAAGGCGACGTGCGCGCGCCCGGCCCCCTCGCCCTCCGTGCTCACGACCACCGCGAGGCCCAGATCGGCCCCCAGGTGCTCGCGCGCCCCGGCGGCCAGTTCCCGCGCGCCCGCCTCGCTGACCAGCCCGTCTCCCTGGAGGGTGACGGGGGTCAGGCCCAGCGTGATCAGGCGGCGGTGATCCTGCGTGACCGCCGCGTCCAGGAAACCCGGCTGCTCGGCCAGCAGGGTGCACAGCACGCCCGCGCTGCCCGCCTCGATCACGCCCAGGGTGCGCCCGGCGAGTGCCGCCTGCACGGTGCCCGCCAGGGTCTGATCGCCCTCGCCCCAGGTCCACTCGTGCAGCACCTCCCGGACCTCGGTCAGCACGGGGGCAAGCAGCGCGCGGGCGGCCTCGGGGGTGGGGGCGCTGGCGGCCACGCGCACGTCCACGCCGGTCAGGCGGGCGTACGTGGCGACGCTGGGGTTCGCCTGCCGGGTCAGGTGGCCCAGCCGCTCGGCGATCAGGCTCTCGCCGATCCCGTGCGTGTGAACAGTGACGTGCTCCAGCGCCGTCGTGGGCAGCGGCAGGCGCGGCAGGACCTGCTCGGTCCACATGCGCCGCATCTCGCGGGGCGGGCCGGGCAGCGCCGCGATCAGCTTCGGCTGCCCGTTCCAGGTGGTGCGGACGAACCAGCCGGGCGCGGTGCCGACCGGGTTGGGCAGCGCCTCGGCAGAGGGGATCAGCCACGCCTGCTTGCGGTTCAGGTCGGGCATGGCCCGGCCACGCGCCTCGAACAGGCCGCGCAGGTGGGTCAGCTGCGCCTCGTCCACCTGCGGCGTCTCGTTCAGGGCGGCGGCAATGGCCTCGCGGGTCAGGTCGTCGTCGGTGGGCCCCAGGCCGCCGCCCAGCAGCAGCAGGTCGGCGCGGCCCAGCGCCAGTTCGATGGCGGCCCGCAGGCGATCCAGGTTGTCCCCGACGACGGTCTTGCGGTGCAGGGTCACGCCGCGCGCGCCCAGTTCACGGGCGAGGAACGCGGCGTTGCTGTCGACGATCTCGCCGAACAACAGTTCTGTGCCTACACTGATGATTTCTGCTATGGGCATAACAACCTCGCCGGAGTATAGGCCAAAGCGAAACTTGCGTCCACCCCTGATCTTCACGCATGGACCCTAGTTCCACCCACCCACATCAGCCACATGAGGACTGGCTTAAGAAGCCTTCACTGGCCCGGCTGTCTTCCGGCAGTGGGCGCTCACAACACCCACACGTACGCTGAATCCAGCACCACACGCCCACCCGGCACCCACTCCAGGCTTCCCCACCCCCGTCCCCCTTTCCCCTTCTCCGGAAGGAACCCCAGGAGGCACCCCCATGCGTACCCCCATTCTCGGCCTGCTGCTCCTCGGCACCCTGACCCTCGCCTCGTGCGGCCAGAACGCCGCCGCGCCCACCCAGCCCGATCAGGCCACCAGCCCCAGCACCCTCGAGGCCGCCCCCACCAACCTCAACGCCGACCAGCTCGGCGCCCTGCGGACCCGCATCGCCGACGTGCAACAGCTGCGGGACGACGTCAGGGCCGGCCGGGTCGCCGCGCCCCTCGACGACACCGGCGCGGTCCTCGACCTCGACGCCCTGCTCGGGGCCCTCCAGGCCGACCTGAACGAGGGCCTCCAGCCCCAGCGGTTGCCCGTCCCGGACCTCAGTGCGCAGCGGGTGCCGTACGCCAGCAGCACCTACAAGAGCGTCTCCGCGAACAACTCCTTCCGCTCCCAGTACTCCAGCCTGCGCGGCAAGTACCCGTCGTTCAACTGGACGACCGACGGCTGCAGCGGCCCCTCGGGGTACACCGGCTGGAGCGACGAGTTCTACTGGCCCTGCCGTCAGCACGACTTCGGCTACCGCAACGCCCGGCACTACCCCAGCCTGATGAACGAAACGCACCGCCACTGGGTGGACGGGCAGTTCAAGCAGCACATGCAGAACGTCTGCGACGACCTCGGCTGGCGCAAGTACCCCTGCTACGCCGCCGCGCAGGCCTTCTACACCGCCGTGTACTACGGCGGCAAGGGCTCCTTCTACTGACCTGAACGGACCTGCCGGCCGGCCGGGCCGCCCCTCCGCCCGCACAGGGGCGTGACCGGGCGGCCCGGCTGGTTCCATCCACCGCGCCGCGCCCCCGGCGCCCGCTCCCGGTACAATCGCGCCACACTCCAGCCTGCTGCGTCCCCCTGCCGTCCCGAGGAACGATCATGACCGTGTCGCCCGCCGCGTCCCCCGCGCCCGCCCACCCCCGACGGTTCCCGAGTCTGCTCGCCCACCTGCGCCCCGGGCCGCCCGACCCGGCGCGGGACATCCAGCGGATCATCGTGATCACCGGCCTGCTCGTGTGGAGCGCGCTGTCCCTGCACTCCTACCTGGTCGAGCCCACCCGCGACCGCCTGAACCCCGCCGAGGTGAGCCACTGGGCGCTGAGCAGCGTCAGTTTCCTGATCCTGTTCCTGCTGACCCAGGCGGCCCGCCCCACCCTGCCCCTGCTGGCCCTCCAGGGCGTGCTCGTGCTGACCGGGAACGCCCTGCTGCGCGGCAGCAGCGTGCAGGCGGGCCTGCTCATCCTGATCGCCGCCCAGGTGGGCCTGCTCATCCCGTGGCGCTGGGCACTGCTGTGGGTGGCGGCGCAGTCCGGCGCGCTGCTGCTGATCATGATCACCCACTGGAAACACGACCTGGACGCCCTGGCCTTCAGCACCGGGTACCTGTGCTTCCAGATGTTCGCCGTGACCACCACCCGCACCGCCCTGCGCGAAATCCGCAGCCGCCACGCGCTGGCTGCCGTCGTGGATGAACTGCGCGCCACCCGCGCCCTGCTGGCCGACGCCAGCCGGCAGGCCGAGCGCCTCCAGATATCCCGCGACCTGCACGACCTGCTGGGCCACCACCTGACGGCGCTGGGCATGCACCTGCAGGTCGCCGGGCACCTCCTGCCCCCGGACGCCCCGGCCCGGCCCCACCTGCTCACCGCGCAGCAGGTGACGGGCGACCTGCTGGGCGACGTCCGCTCGGCCGTGCGGGGGCTGCGTCACACCGCCTGCTGCGACCTGCCGGCCGAACTGGCGGCCCTGAGTGCCGCCGCGCCCGTGCGTGTCCACCTGGACTGGGCGCCGGACACGCAGGTGCACTGCCCCGTGCAGGCGCAGGTGCTGCTGCGCAGCGTGCAGGAGATCCTGACGAACGCTGCCCGCCACGCCCGCGCCGCGCAGGTCTGGCTGACGGTCCACCGTGACGCGGGCACCCTGCACCTGCGCGCCCACGACGACGGCCCGCGCCGCCCGGCGGACCTGCGCTTCGGCTGTGGCCTGACCGGCATGCGCGAACGTCTGGAAAGCGTGGGCGGCACCCTGGACGTCCAGCTCAGCCCGGCGTGCGGCGTGACCCTGCACCTGACGCTGCCCGCGCGGGGGACCGCATGATCCGCGTCCTGCTGGTCGAGGACCAGACGCTGGTCCGCCAAGGCCTGCGCAGCATGCTGGCCCTGTCCGGCGACCTGCAGGTCATCGCGGAGGCCGAGGACGGCCTGCAGGCGCTGCGCCTCGTCCCCGAACACCGCCCGGACGTCATGCTGCTCGACTACCGCATGCCGCACCTGGACGGCCTGGGCGTCCTGCGGGGCCTGAAAGCCCTGGGTGTCTTGCCCCCCACCCTGATCCTCACGACCTTCGACGACGACGACCTGCTCATCGAGGGCGTGCAGGCCGGAGCGCGCGGTTACCTCCTCAAGGACGTCTCGCTGGAGGTGCTCCTTCAGGCAGTCCGTACCGTGGCCGGGGGGGGCCGCTGGCTGCAACCCGTCACGCCCTCGCGCGTACGCGGCCCCGACGCGGCGTCCCCGCCAGGGGAAACCATTGCCCTCACCACCCGCGAGCAGGAGGTCCTGCGCCTGATGGCCGGCGGGTACAGCAACCGCGAGATCGCCGGGCTGATCACCACCACCGAGGGCACCATCAAGAGTTACGTCTCGAACATCCTCTCGAAACTCGGCGTGCGCGACCGCACCCGGGCGGTCCTGAAAGCCCTGGAATACCGCCTGATCTGATCAGGCCGCCATCTTCCGGCACAGTTCCGCGCAGCGGCGGCAGGCCTCCGCGCAGCGCTGACAGTGGTCGTGGTGGTGCTGGCCGCACTCGGCCGCGCAGGCCTCGCACGCTGAAGCGCACAGCGCACACGCCTGCGGGTGCAGGTCGCTGCCGCGCATCAGCAGCCGCGCCGTCAACGCGCACACGTCCGCGCAGTCCCGGTCCAGGCGGACGCACGCGCGCATCATGTCGAGATCCGGCTCGGCCAGACACGCCGCAGCACACGCCTCGCAGGCCGCCACGCAGTCAAGACACGCGTCGATGCATTCCCGGATCATGGCTTCGGTCATGCCCCACCGTCGCACCCCCGTCCCGGCATGGGATGGGAGCCGGATTCAGAGCCCCTTCACGCCAGCGGCAACTCGAAACACAGGCTGTTCTCCACCCCCACGTACACTCCGAAGTTCGGGATGCGCCGGAACCCCGTCCGCGCGTACAACGCTATGGCGGCGTGCTGCCGGTCCCCGGTCTCCAGGACCAACCGCGCGTACCCGTGCGCCCGACCCCGCGCGATCAGGGCGTCCAGCAGCGCCCGCGCCGCCCCCGACCCGCGCGCGTCCGGCTTGACGTACATGCGCTTCACCTCTGCCGAAGCTGCGTCCCAGCGGTTCAGCGCGCCGCAGCCGATCAGCGTCCCGCTCCGTTCAGCAGCCACGAGCGCGCACCCCGTCCCCGCCAGCGAGGCCGGATCGAACGCCTCCGTCACCTCCGTCGTGTCCGCGTACAACGCCCGCAACTCGCGCTGCTGCGCGTCCATCAGGGCCAGCACGCGCGAATCGGCCGGGCTGACTTCCACGATCCGGACAGTTTGGGTGGTCATGCCCGCCAGTGCAGCACGCACTGCGCCACGCGGCAAGGGCAACTGGGGGAGGGGCAGTGGGCAGTGGGTTGTGGGGGCCTTGACGTGGGCTGGGGCGTCGCGCACACGCTGTTGACCATCACCCATCACCCATCACCCATCACCCATCACCCGCTGACCAGTTCCGCTTCCCATTCGCTTTCGGGCGTGCGGTCGTCTCGGGTCTGTCCGGCCTGACTGGCGTGCTGGGTGAAACGCGACAGGGTCCAGCGGTGAGACCCGGCGCGCAGGGTGTACGTGCCGTGCTCGCCGGGTCCGGTCACGCGGCGGCCGCTGTCGCGGTACGTGACCTCCACCGCCTCCCCGACTGGGAGCGCTTCCAGTGTGGACGTGAGAACTGCTCCGTGAAAGGACCGCTGCGGATCCGTGGCTTCCCCCTGCCACGCCCCACTGAGGCACACCACCACGTTTCCGGCCGCGCTGCTGTTCGTCATGCCTCATCAGGACACGTTCGCCCGCGCGTGGGGTGAGGGCCGCCCCACCCCCCCTTCATGAGATGGCCGCCGGGTCGGCAGGGGTCAGGTCAGGAACAGCCGGTACGCCGGGTTCGCCGTGACCTCGGTCGCCGGGTACCCCACCCCCGCCAGGAACGCCGCGAACTCCGGCGCGTCCCCGGGCGGCACCTGCACGCCCGCCAGCACCCGCCCGTGCGCCGACCCGTGATTGCGGTAATGGAACAGGCTGATGTTCCAGCGGCCATGCAGGTGCGTCAGGAACTCCAGCAGCGCCCCCGGCCGCTCCGGGAACGTGAACGAGTACACCCGCTCGTCCGTCGCCTCCGGCGCGCGTCCCCCCACCATGTGCCGCACATGCACCTTGGCCAGCTCGTCGTCCGTCAGGTCCAGCACCGCGTACCCGCGCGACACCAGCTCGCCCCGCAGCTCCGCACGCTGCCCCGGCGCCGCCAGCTGCACCCCCACGAAAATCTGCGCCTGCGCGCGCGGCGCGAAGCGGTAATTGAACTCCGTGATCGCCCGCGCGCCCACCACCTCGATGAACTCCCTGAACGCACCGGGCCGCTCCGGGATGGTCACCGCGAAGATCGCCTCGCGCCGCTCCCCGATCTCCGCCCGCTCCGCCACGTGCCGCAGCCGGTCGAAATTCACGTTCGCGCCGCACGTCAGGGCCACCAGCGTCTCGCCCTGCACGCCCCGCTCCTGCACGAAGCGCTTCAGGCCCGCCACCGCCAGCGCCCCCGCCGGTTCCATCACCGCGCGCGTGTCGTCGAACACGTCCTTGATCGCCGCGCACACCTCGTCCGTGTTCACCCGCACCCAGTCGTCCACATACCGGCGCGTCAGGTCGAACGTGAACGCCCCCACCTGCTTCACCGCCACGCCATCCACGAAGATCCCCACCGACTCCAGCCGCACCCGCTCTCCGGCCTGCACCGACTGGAACATCGCGTCACTGTCCTCCGGCTCCACCCCCACCACCCGGATGTCCGGCCGCAGGGCCTTGAGTACCCCCGCCACCCCCGCGATGAGCCCGCCGCCCCCCACCGGCACGAACACCGTCAGCGGCCCCGGCGCCTCCACCTGCCGCAGCACCTCCAGCGCCACCGTCCCCTGACCCGCCAGCACCAGCGGATCGTCGTACGGATGCACAAAAGTCAGGCCCAGCTCGCGCTGCAACTCGAACGCCCGCGCCTCCGCGTCACTGAAGCTGTCCCCGAACAGCACCACCTCCGCCCCCCGCGCCCGGCACGCCCCCACCTTGATCTCCGGCGTCGTCGCGGGCATCACGATCACCGCCCGCACCCCCAGCCGCTCCGCCGCGAACGCCACCCCCTGCGCGTGATTCCCCGCCGACGCGCAGATCACCCCCCGAGCGCGCTCCTCCACCGTCAACTGCGCCATCTTGTTGTACGCCCCCCGCAACTTGAACGAGAAGATCGGCTGCTGATCCTCCCGCTTCAACAACACCCGGTTCGCAAGCCGCGCACTCAGACGCGGCGTCTCGCTCACCGGCGTCTCGACCGCCGCCCCGTACACCTTGCTCGTCAACGCCAACCGCAACACGTCCATCGCGTCCAGCTCACCCGGCTTGAAGTCCCGAACCTGCGTCACACCCGATCCCCCCTCTATCGTCTGAAAAGAAAACCCCCCACCGGACGGCGGGGGACGATTGGCAGCGCGCAGGCCGTCAGGCGTTCACCCCTGACCAACCCGTAATTCGCGCGGCGCTCATGACCGACAGCTTAGGGGCGGGGGGCGTCGCGTGGTGGGGAAGGGGTAGACAAGGGGCGGTGCGCTTCGCCTCGCGGCGGGCGGCCCCACCCCCCAGCCCCCATCCCCAGGGGGGACGGGGGTGCGGCGTTGCACTGGGCAAGAGTTGTTCCTGATGCGGCGTGTTTGTGTTGGGCGGTGACGGGTCCGGCTTCGACGCCATCCTGCCGCCCCCTCGCAGGCCCGCGCGCTGCGCGCACGACGGCCGGTGGCAGTTGGCGGTGACCCGGTGTGGTGGGACGCTTCAGGCGGCTGATCGACTTTTCTGGCCTCGGCAGCAGCATGGGGTGGGGCTCCCCTTGAGGGGAGCTGTCGCCGCAGGCGACTGAGGGGTTGCCCTTCCCGTTGCGCAGCAGCCTCCCTTCCCACTGCCCACTCCCTACTGCCCACTTCCCCCCGCGATCTCTCGCGCCAGTTCGTCTGCGGTCCAGAGTCCGAGGGTGTCGGCGTGGGGGCCGCCCAGAAGGAGGTGGGTGTGGTCGTCGAGGCGGTCGTGGGTGGGTGGGGCGCCGGGCTGCCCGCCGGGGAGGGCGAGCCACGCGCCGGGAATGTCGGCAAGGCTGCGGCCGAGGTGCAGGTCGCTGGTGGCGAGGGCGGGGAGGGCGTCCATGAGGCCGACGAGGTCTTCGAGGGTTTCGCGGCGCAGGCCGGTGGGGACGCCGGTCAGGTGTCCGCCCTGGGGGGTGTACCCGTGCGGGTCGCGGTGGTGGATGGTGGGGATCAGGGTGTACGCGCCGTGCTGGGGCCGCAGGGTGAGGCCGCGGGCGTGCAGGACGGGCGTATCTTCGGTGCTGGGCGCGTCGAGGTGCGGCGTCTGCCGGTACGCGCGGGCATGGCGGGTGTGGACGCCCAGGTGGTGTTCGGCCTGCGTGGCGGCGTTCGCGCCGGTGGCGAGGACGATCAGGGGCGCATGGATGGTTTGGGTCTCGTGCGTGACGATCTGATGGGTGTTCGTGACAGTCAGGCGTTCCAGCGTGACACGCCCGCCGGGGTGAGGGGTGGCGCGGGTGTTCAGCAGCAGGTCGGTGCCGCGCCGGATGGCGCTCTGCGCGGCGGTCTGCGCGAGAGTGCCGGGCCGGTAGGTATGCGCCTCGTGCGCCCGGGCGTGCGGGAGGACGCTGGGGTCGAGCAGGGCGAGGCTCTGCGGGTGCGTGGCGAGCAGGTCGCGGGTGGGCCCGCTGCCGGGGGTGGGCCCGTCATGCAGGGTCAGGTACGGGCGGGCCTGGAGGTCGTCGCCCAGCAGCGTCCGCAGCCGGTTCAGGGTCCAGCGGGCGGCGTCGTGCTGCGCGGCGGGCAGGTGGGCCAGCGTCCAGATGCCCGGGGCGAGGATGGTCGCGCCGTCCTCGTTCGGCAGGCCGCCCTCCTCGATCAGCAGGGTCTTCAGGTGCGGGGCGCGTTCGGTCAGGGCCAGGGCCAGGGCGCTGCCCATGCGGCCCGCGCCGAGAATCAGCACGTCGTAGGCGGGCTGCGGGTCGCGGCCGGGCGTGAAGGGCTGGCCGACGTGGGCCCACACGCGGCCAGGGGTGGGGGTGGTCATGCGGGCATGATCGCCCGTTCTCACGCGCCTGTCAGGCGGGCGGGGGTGGGCGTGCGTATACTCGACCTTGATCATGCGTTCATTTCTGCGTGTTGGCGCTGCGGTGTGGGGCGGGCTGCTGCTGGGCTCTGGGGCGTCGGCGCTGAATGTGCGGGTGCTGGTGGCGTCGGCGCCGCAGTTGACCGTGCGGGTCGCGGCGCCCGCCCCGGCGCCCGGCGCCCTGAACGTGCCCGGCGCGCCCGGGGCGGCGCCGCTGCCGGTGCAGGCCTGGACGGTGGGCGTCAGTGGCGCGCAGCTCACCCTGAACGGCCAGCCGACCGGGAACGCCAGCCTGTACCTGCCGCCCAGCCCGGGCAGCGTCGTGGAGATCGCCGGGAAGGCGTACCGGGGCGGCGTGCAGCTGCGCGCCGAGGCGGGCGGCGTGCAGGGCATCAACGTCGTGGACCTGGAGGACTACCTGCGGGGCGTCGTCCCGGCCGAGATGCCCGCGTCGTGGCCGTCGGCGGCGGTGCAGGCGCAGGCGGTCATCGCGCGCACGTACGTCACGGCGCGCATCAACCCCGCCACGCCGTACGACACCTGCGCCACCGAGACCTGTCAGGTGTATAGCGGGATCGCCGCGGAGAAGCCCCTGGCGGACGCCGCGATCGCCGCGACGCGCGCGCAGGTCGTGGCGTTCGGCGGGAAGGCGGCCAGCACGTATTTCAGCAGTGATAGCGGGGGCTTCACGGCGTCCAGCGGGGAGGTCTGGGGCAAGGACCTGCCGTATCTGGTGGCCAAGGCCGATCCGTTCTCGGCGGGGAGTCCACGCGCCCGCTGGCAGCTGGAGGTGCCCCTGAGCCGCGTGCAGCAGGCGGCCGGGAACGCCGGGGTGCGCGTCGGCGCCCTCCGGAGCGTGACCGTCACGCGGGTCAGCGAGTCGGGCCGCCCGCTGGAGATCACGTTCGTGGGCGCCTCGGGCACAGGGAAACTGACCGGGGCCAGCGCCGGGGGCTTCGTGCGGGCGCTGGGCGCGTCCGGCACGCGCGTGACCCTCGCGGGCCTGAACCCGCTGGTGCTGTCGGGCAGCGGCAGCGGGCACGGCGTGGGCCTCTCGCAGTACGGGGCGCTGGGTCTGGCGAACGCCGGGTACAGTCACCTGCACGTCCTGGGCTTCTACTATCCCGGCACGCAGCTGGCCACCCTGACCGGCGACGCGGGCCCCACCCGCCCGGCGCTGAGCGTGCAGGCGGCGCTGCCGGTGCCGCCCCTGGCGCAGGTCTGGGCCGCCGCCCACGCCCAGCACGGGCCGGACCTGCTGGCCGCCGCCCCCGGGTTCACGCCATGACCCGCACCGGGCGCCGCCGGGGCGCGCGGGTCCGCGCGGCGCTGCTCGCGCTGGGCCTGCTGGCGCTGGGCGGCGCGCAGGCCCGCACGGTGAAGATCGTCTCGGCCGACACGCTGGAACTGCGGCAGGTGGACGGCCAGGAACTCGTGGTGATCAGCGGCGAGAACGTCGAACTGCGCGTCGACGACGACGTGGTCCGCGCAAAGCGGGTGGAATTCAACCGCACGCGCCGCACCCTAACCCTGATCGGCGCCGCCTCGTACCGCAGCGCCAAGGACGGCGAGGACCTGCAGGGCGAGAACCTCGTCGTGGAACTCGGCAAGGAGCAGGTCAGCGGCGAGGACGTCCTGATCAGCGACGCCCGCCTGGAAATCCGTGGGCAGGAGGTGGACCGCATTCCGGGGCAGCTGCGCGCCACGGGCGGGTACTTCACGACCTGCGCCCGCTGCGGCCGCACGCCCAACGATTACGCGTTCCGCGCCGAGCGGCTGATCGTGTACCCCGGCGACCGGCTGGTCGCGTACAACGCGCAGCTGCTCCTGGCCGACATTCCCGTGCTGTTCCTGCCGGTGCTCGTGCTGCCCCTGAACGACCGTGACCGCCAGCCGCGTCTGGAGGTCGGCCGGGACGCCGTGGACGGCCTGACCGTCCTGGCCGACCTGCCGTTCAGCGTCGCCGGGAACACGCTGGGCACCACCCGGCTGCGCTACTACCAGAACCGCACGCCCAGCGTCGGCGCGGGCGTGACGCTGCGTTCGTACGCGCCGCTGCCGTTCGTGGACCGCGTGGACCTGGACCTGCTGGCCGAGCCGCGCCCGGTGGGGCAGACCGGGCGGGACGTGAATCTGGATTTCGGCGTGAAGGGGCGCGTGCCCCTAGCGCTGGCGGTGCGGGACCTGGATTACAGCCTGAACGTGACCCGGCGCGACATCGGACGCAGCGCGACCGACCCGCAGCGCGGCCTGACGAACGTGCAGTTCCGGGCCAGCGTGGAGTACCCGCTGTTCACGGCGGCGCTGGACTACGTGGACCGCTTCGGCCCGGCGCCCACGACCGCGCTGAGCACGCCTCTGAAACGGCCCGAGGTGACGGTGGACCCCAGGCCGTACACGAATGGCCCGTTCAGCGCGGACGTGAAACTCACGGCCGGGACCTACACCGCGCAGAGCAACCCCCTGTCCCCCAGTGCCACCGCGCAGGGCGTGAACATCACCACCAGCCGACTGGAAGAGCAGCACAGCCTCGCCTACACCGTCAAACCCTGGCGGGACGCCGACCTGAGCCTGAGCAACACCTTCACCGGGCGGTACTACGGCACCGGGGCGCGCACCGTGCAGCTGAACGTCACGGGCACCCTCACGCAGCGCTGGGCGGGCTCGAACTCGGTCAGTGTCAGTGCGCAGTACCTGCGGACCGAGGGCACCAGTCCCTTTGCGTTCGACGCGCTGGGGGGCCGGGTGCTGCGCGCGCCGATCAGCCTGAACCTCTCGACCGTGCCCGCCCGGGACGTGAGTTTCGGCGTGTCGTACAGCCGCGACCTGTTCCTGAGCAGCGAGCAGCAGGGCAACGCCACCTTCAACCTGGGCGTGAACCGCCGGCCCCTGAACCTGAGCGCCAGCGCGCAGGTCAACCCGGACAAACGCACCCTGGAGGACGTGACCTTCAGCGCCACCCTGGCCGACCCGGACAGCGGCAAGGTGACCGTCACGCCCGCGCAGCCCGCCACCGCGACCACCCCGGCCCGCCCGGCCACCACGACCCGCACGAGCGCGTGGCCCGGCCCGAACCTCAGCCTGAGCGCGTCGGGTGGGTACGCCCTGGCGACCGGGCCCAAGCCGCTGACGGTCACGGCCGCCGTGACGGGTGACGTGCGCAGCAACACCTTCAGCGTGGCGGTGACCCACAACGTCCGCACGCCCGAGATCACGTCCGTGGGCGTGCGCTACAGCCTGACCCGCACGCAGGACACCGTGCTGAACGCCCTGAGCGTCAGCGGTGACGAGACCCTGAATCCGGTCACGGGGCAGCTCAGCGGCAGCCTGACCGCCCTGTGGCGCGGCCAGTACCAGTTCAGGACGTCCCACAGCCTGCTGCTGCAACGCCCGGACAGCGCGACCAGCAGCGGCACCGTGGACTTCAGCGTCGGCACGGTCAGCGGCAGCCGCGACAGCTGGACCGTGAAGTACGGCGGCGCGTACGACCTGCGCCGGGGGGGCTTCACCGCCCCGCAGCTCAGCGGAGAACTGACCCGCACCCGCACCGGACAGAGCCTGACGGTGGCCGCCACCGTGAACACTCCGGGCCTGGACCAGAAACGCACCGAACTCACCCGGGCGCAGCTCAGCGGCGCCGCGCAGTTCGGCAGCCGCTTCTGGGTGTCGGGCAGCGCCCTGTACACCCGCACGCGCAGCGGCACGTACCCGGACGACGTCGCCACCGACACCCTGCAGCTCAGCCCGCTGCGCGTGAACCTGGGCCTGGGCCGCGCGGGCGAGCGTCCCGGCGCGTACCTGACCGGCACCCTGTCGCAGAGTTTCACCTGGGTGGACGGCGTGCGCCAGACGCCGGGCCCGCTGACGCCCGTGTTCGGGTTGACCATCGACCGCTGCTGCTGGGCCCTGCAGGCCGAGGCGGACCTCGTGAACCGCCGCTACCGCATCGCGGTGGGCCTGCCCGGCCAGACCGGGTACCCGCTGTTCGAACTCACGCCGGACGGCGCCCGCGTGCCCCTGATTCCCACCCTGCCCTGACCCTCCCGCACCGACCCGATCCCACGGCCCCCACCGGAGGTGCCCCCCACATGCGCCGACTCCTGCTCCTGCCTGCCCTGACCGCCGCCCTCCTGACCGCCTGCACCGGGACCGAGGAGGTCACGTACGCCGTGCAGCTGAACGTCCTGACCGACACGGGCCCCTCGGGCCGCGCCGCGCAGCTGCGCGCCCTGAACACCGACGGCGGCCCCGTGAACACCGTGGCGGTCACGGGCGGCGTACAGGTGCTGCCCACCAGCAGCACGCGGCGCGTCATCACCGTCCGCACCGACGCCGCCGAGACCCGCGCGCCCGACGGCAGCGACCCGCAGCCGTTCGCGGACCCCGGCTTCACGCCCTGCTACACGCGCGCCGCGCAGGACGCGGGCCGCGCCCGGCTGCTGCTGCTGAGCGAGTGCAGCGGCGTGCAGCGCGCCGCGCTGTTCGATGTCGGTACGCGCGCGCTCGTCTGGTCGGCGCTGCTGCCCACCTACCTGCCGCCCGTGGCGACCAGCGACACGCCTCCCACCCGGCTGGCGGTGCAGGGCGACGTGGGGCTGCTCACCCGCGCCCGCCTGAACGGTGGCAGCGAGGTCATCCGCGTGGCGGTCCCCAGCGGCGCGGCGACGCCGGACGTCAGCGCGCCGCTGGCCATTCCCGCCGTGTTCGATCTCGCGCCGTACGGGGGGCGCCTCCTGGCCGCCACCGCGACCGGCATCCAGGCCCTGAAGACCACGGGCGAACCCGACAGCACCACGACCCTCGCCGCGTTCGGCAGCGTCCGCTACGACCGGCTGTGGGTGGGCGGCGCCAGCGGCGCGCTGCTGGCCGCGTGGCGGAGCAACGTCCTGGCCGTCACCTCGGACAGCCCCCTGCGGCTGTGGGACGGAGCGGCGTCCTCGGCGGCCACGGTCGCGAACCTGTCCGACATCCGGGACCTGACCCTGCCCACCGACGGAAAGGCGTACGTGCTGGCCGGCTCGGCCCTGAACCGGTACGACGTCGCGGCGGGGTTCGCGACCGGGAACTGGGGGCCGAAGACCCTGGCCACCCTGACCTCGCCCCTGAGCATTGCCTGGACCGTGCCGGTCACGGCCCCCTGACCTCCGCCGGAGGTCAGCGCCCCCGGGGAACGGCGACGTCCTCCTGAGGGGTGGGGACGGGAGGCTCGGGCAGGCGCAGCGCGGCCTGACGGGCGCGGGCGTGCGCGAGGGTCCAGGCGCGCGGGTCACGCGTTTCCGCGTACCGGTCCCGCAGGAAGCGGATCAGGGCTGAGGCCTCAATGCACTCCGGCACGCCGCTCGCGCCGGGGTTGGGCGCGCAGTCGGTCAGGACATCTAGGTGCGCGGCCATGACTGGCACAGCTCCCGTGCCAAGGCGCAGCAGTTCGCCCGCATTCGCCCGCTGCGGCTCGGTGCGCTGCGCGTTCGTGACGCCCGACAGGTCCCGCGCGACGTTCACCCGTGCGATCAGGCCCGCGGGGTTCAGCGCCGTCGTGACGAGCAGCGTGCCCAGGCCCAGCAGCAACGCCGGGTACGCGAAGCGGCTCGCCCGGTCCCGCCAGAGGGTCACGGCCAGCCACGCCAGGGTCAGCGTCACCCAAACCAGGAAGGCGGCGCCCAGCACGCGCGTCTCGCTCAGGCCGTACGCCTGGGTGTACAGCACCCAGCGCTGCGCGGCGGACGCCAGGATCACCGTCAGCGGCAGCAGCACGGCGGCGTTTAGCGCGCGGAAGGCCGGGCGGCGGCGGGACTGCGGGGTGCTCAGGGCGTACGCGACGCGCAGCACGGCGGCCGTCAGGAGCGCCACGGTCATGAGTTGCCCAAAGCCCTCGCGGATGAACGCCGCGTACGTCTGCCCGCCCGGCAGCGCGCCGCCCAGCAGCAGCGGTAGCTGCCGCGCCGCGAACGCCGTGAACAGCAGCGCCAGCGCGCCCAGCGGCACGCCCGTCTCGATCAGGCCCAGCCGCCCTTCACGCGGGGCGGGCGGGAAGACGCTGGGCCGCGCGGCGAGCAGCGCGCCGTACACCAGTCCGCCGGTCAGGATCAGCCAGCCGATCAGGTGCCCCAGGGTGCTGATGGACCGCTCGAGGTTCACGTCCAGGTTCAGCAGCGCCTCCAGCGCCCGCGCGAACGACGCGTCCGCTCCGGCCAGCAGCGGCGCGAACACCGCGAGCAGCGGCACGGTCAGCAGCGCGCCCACCCCCACCCGGCCCCAGGTGCGCGGCGCGGCAGGGGCGGGTTTCAGGTGCGCCCATGGGAAACGGTCGAGCAGCACCGCCAGCCCGTAGATAAGGTGAATGCCGCTACTCAGCGCCGCGCCCAGCCCGTCCAGCACGCCCGCCCGCGCCAGCCCCGGAAAGCGCAGCGCGGCCGAGCCCAGCCCCAGGCACAGCGTCAGGGCCAGCGCATTCAGGAACTCCAGGTCGGGCGTGGGGTCCCACAGCGTGAACGTCACGCCGAACAGGACCGCCAGGGTTAGCAGCATCACCCCCTCGCGGCTGGGGGGCGTGCCCTCTCGTCGCGCCCGCCACGCCACCACGCCCAGGTACAGCGCCGTCCACACCGCCAGATTCAGCCCGAACGCGCCGCCCGCCCCCTCGGTCAGCAGCAGCGCGGCCAGGGCCAGCCCGGCGGCGGTCAGCAGCGGCCACGCCAGCCTCGGCGCCGGGGAGGGGGATTGAGGGACATCGGCGGGCGCACCGGGGAGGGTCATGCCCGCACCGTACTCACCCTGCCCTCACGCGGCGTCCACCGGAGGGACTACAGCGAAAGGAGGAGAAGCCTCCTCCCGACTGGGCCGCGCGCTATCCGCCGCGTGCGAATCGGCGTTCCAGCACGCGCTGCACGACCTCCAGCAGGCTGCTGACCGCCCAGTAGATCAGCGCCGCCGCCAGGTACGGCCCGAACGGTTCGAAGGTCCGCGCGATGACCAGCTGCGCGCTGCGCAGCAGTTCCACGACCGTGATCACGCTGACCAGGGACGTGTCCTTCACCAGTCCGATCAGGGTGTTGCTCAGGCTGGGCAGCGCCACGCGCGCCGCCTGCGGCAGGATGATCAGCCGCATGGTCTGCGCGGGGCTCAGGCCCAGGCTGGTCGCGGCCTCCCGCTGCCCCTTCGGGATGCTCAGGATCGCGGCGCGCATCGTCTCCGAGAGGTATGCGGCGGCGTTCAGCGTCAGCGCGATCACGCCGCCCGCCACGGGGTTCAGCGTGACCCCCAGGCTGGGCAGCCCGTAGTAGATGACGAAGATCTGCACGAGCAGCGGCGTGCCGCGCATGAACGACACGTACAGGCTGCTCAGGCCCCGCAGCCAGCCCAGGCGCGACAGCCGCGCCAGCGCGACCAGGAACCCCAGCGGGAGGCCCAGCACCATCGCGCCCAGCGCGAACCCCAGCGTGACGGGCAGCGCCCCCAGCAGGGTGGGCAGGGACGTCCAGGCGCTCTGGAGGACAAGTTGCAGCTGTTCGGTGTTCATGGGCCTCCCTGGCACGGCGCTGGGCCACGGGCGGTGGTGACCGCGTCCATGGCCCAGCGCTCACGACTCTGAGCTTAAGGCTTGCTGACGTCCTGACCGAACCACTTGCGGCTGATCTTGGCGTACGTCCCGTCGGCCTTGAGTTGCAGCAGGGCCCTGTCCACCGCCGCCTTCAGGCTGGTGTTGGTCTTCTTCATGGCGATCCCGACCGATTCGGGGTCACCGATGACGCCCGCGCCGCGCACCGGGAGGTTCTGGGACTTGATGAGGTACCCGACGAGCAGGCGGTCGTTGAACGCGGCGTCCAGGCGGCCCGCGGCGAGGTCCGCGAGGTACTCGGGCGCGCCGGGGTACGTGACGACGTTGATGCCGCCCGCATCCCGCAGCTGCTTCTCGAAGTTGCTGCCCAGGCCCACGCCCACGCGCTTGCCCTTCAGGTCCGCGAGGGTCTTCGGGGAGAAGCTGCCGGTCTTCTTCACGATGATCTGCGGGCTGGAGTACGCGTAGGGTTTGCTGAAGCCGATGGTCTTCTGGCGCTCGGCGGTGATGCCGACCTGATTGACGATCACGTCGTACTTGTTGGCCTGGAGGCCGGCGAGGATGCCGCTCCATTCGGTCAGGACGAACTCGGCCTTCAGGCCCAGCTTGGCGGCCACGGCCCGGGCGATGTCCACGTCGAAGCCGGTGAGGTTGCCCTTGTCGTCCTTGTACGTGAAGGGGGCGTAGGTGCCTTCCATGCCGATCTTCAGCACGCCCTTTTGCAGGGTGCTGGGGGCGGCGGCTTGGGCGCTGCCGAGGCCGAGGGTCAGGGTGAGCAGGGGCAGAATGACGTGTTTCATGGGACTCCTTGGGAGGTTGCCGGGGCAACCGGGTGGGGTGGAGGGGCGGCGGGGGCGGGGCCTGCGCGCTGATCTCAATAGCGTACAACTTCAGTCAACTACTAGATAGTGTCGTGTCTACACTATCCGGCCAGTCTCACCTCACCTGCCCCCGGTGCCAGCCGCCGCAACCTCATGCGCGGGTACGGTTGCCCCGGCCCTCCACCTCTACACTCGGCGCATGGCCTTTCCGGACATCCAGAGTTTCATGCGCCTCCTCGAGCAGCGCGGCGAACTGCTCCGCGTTACGACCCCGGTCAGCCGCGAGCTGGAAATCACCGAGATCGCCGACCGCATGGTCAAACAGGGCGGCCCGGCCCTGCTGTTCGAGAACGTACTCGGCAGCGATTACCCGGTCGCCATCGGCTTGCTGGGCACCAAGGAACGCGTGGCGCTGGCCCTCGGCGTGGACGACCTCGACGGACTGGCCGAGAAGGTCCGGAATCTCATCGACCTGTCTGGCGGCGGCAGCAAACTGGGCCTGCTGAGCAACGTCACCAAGCTGCGGGACGCCATGAACCTCCCCCCGCGCCGCGTCCGCAACGCTCCCGTGCAGGAGGTCGCGTGGCGCGGCGACGAGGTGGACCTCTCGAAGATCCCGGTGCTCAAGTGCTGGCCGCTCGACGGCGGGCCGTTCGTCACGCTGCCCCTCGTCATCACGAAGGACCCGGAAACCGGCGAGCGCAACATGGGCATGTACCGCGTGCAGGTCATGAGCAGGAACACGACCGGCATGCACTGGCAGCGGCACAAGACCGGCACGAAACACCTCGAGAAGGCCAGGAAACTGGGGCAGAAGCTGGAGGTCGCGGTCGCCATCGGTGGTGATCCGGCGCTGATCTACGCCGCCACCGCGCCCCTGCCGCCCGTGCCGGGCCTGGACGAGTTCGCCCTGGCCGGGTACCTGCGCGGCCAGCGCTACCCCGTCGCCAGGGGCGTCACGGTGGATCTGGACGTGCCCGCCAACGCCGAGTTCGTGCTGGAAGGCTACGTGGACCCCAGCGAGGACTGGGTGATGGAAGGGCCGTTCGGGGACCACACCGGCTTCTACACCCTCCCCGACCTGTACCCGCACTTTCACGTCACGGCTGTCACCATGCGCCGCAATCCCGTGTACCCGGCGACCATCGTGGGCCGCCCCCCCATGGAGGACGCGTACCTGATCGAGGCGTCCGAACGGCTGTTCCTGCCCGCCGCGCAGCTCATCATCCCCGAAATCGTGGATTACCACATGCCACCCGCCGGGGTCGCGCACAACCTCGTGTTCGTGAGCATCAAGAAGAGCTACCCGGGGCAGGCGTACAAGGTCGCCAACGGCCTGTTCGGCCTGGGCCAGATGATGTTCGCCAAGGTCATCGTCGTCCTCGACGAGGACGTGACCGTCACCGACTTCGACGCCGTGTGGCGTGAGGTGACGCAGAAGGCCGTGCCGGGGCGTGACACCCTCACCACGCGCGGCCCCATCGACGTGCTCGACCACTCCAGCCGCGGCTGGGGCTACGGCGGGAAACTCATCATCGACGCCACCACCAAGCGCCCCGAGGAGGTCGGCAGCGCCGCCAGCAGCCGCCCCGACCAGGCCGGGGACACCGTGGCGCCCCAGACCTTTACGCCGCGCGCCGCGCAGGACCTCCCCACCTCCGACGGCGTCCTCGCACAGCGGCAGACCCCGGACGGCTACTGGCTGGTGGCGCTGCACAAGACCCGCGCCGGACAGGCCCGCGACCTTGCCGCCGCGTTCGCCGCCCACCCCGCCGCGCAGGGCATCCGCCACCTCCTCATCTGCGACGACCAGACCGACGTGAACGACCTCCAGGACGTCTGGTGGACCATCCTGAACAACATCGACGCCGAACGCGACGTCTGGGTGCAGGGAGAACTCCTCGCCTGGGACGGCGCGCAGAAACTCCCCCAGGAAGGCTTCGTGCGCGAGTGGCCGCCCAAGATCGTCATGGACAAGGACATCGTGGACCGCGTGGAACGCCTGTGGAACGTGTACGGCCTGCCGGAATCCCTGCGGTAACACCGGGCTGGAGCGGCGGCCAGAGCGTCAGCCCTGGCCGCCGCTCCGGTTGTTGGAGGGCCTGATCTACAGCCGCACCAGCGCCGGACTGAGCTCCTCGATCCGCGTGGCGCCGCACAGAGCCATGGCGAGGCGGAATTCTTCTTCCAGTAGCGTCAGGGAGCGTTCCACCCCGGCCTGCCCTCCGGCGGCGAGGCCCCACAGGGCGGCGCGGCCGAGGAATACGGCGCGCGCGCCGAGTGCGACGGCTTTCAGGACGTCCGTGCCGCGCGTCACGCCGCCGTCGAGGTAGATCTCGGTGCGGCCCGCGACGGCGTCCACGATCTCGGGCAGGGCCTCGAAGCTGCTGATGGCGGTGTCCAGCTGCCGTCCGCCGTGGTTGCTGACCCAGACGTGGCAGCCGTGCTCGGCGGCCGGAACGGCGTCCTCAGCGGTCAGGACTCCCTTCAGGATGATGGGGAGGGGCGTCTGGCCGCGCAGCCAGTCGAGGTCGCGCCACGTGAAGGTCTTGTCCACGAGGTTCTGGAAGTAGTTCGCGAGCTGCGAGCCGCTGTCGGTCTCGACCTGCGCGAGTGCGGCGCGGCTGGCGACGTTCGGGGCGCTCAGGTGCGCGGGCAGCGCGAAGCGGTGGCGTTCGTTCGCCTCGCGGCGGCCGAGGAACGGGGCGTCCACCGTGAAGACCAGGGCGCGCGCTCCGGCCGCGTGCGCGCGGTCCAGGACGCTGCGGCTCAGTGCGCGGTCGCGCAGCAGGTACAGCTGGAACCAGAAGCGGCCCTGCGCGTCGGCGCCGACCGTCTCGATGGGCGTGTTGCTGAAGGTGCTCAGCGTCATGACGCTGCCCCTCGCAACGGCGGCGCGGGCGGTGGCGCGTTCGGCGTCCGGGTGCGCGAGGCCGTGGAAGGCACTGGGCGCGATCCCGATGGGGCTGCTCAGCGGCAGGCCCAGCACGCTGGTGCCCGTGTCCACGCCGGACACGTCCACGAGAACGCGGGGGCGCAGGCGGGCGCGGGTGAACGCGGCGCGGTTCTCGCGCAGGGTGTGTTCGTCGTTCGCGCCGCTCGCGTAGTACTCCAGCGCATTGCGGTCCAGCGCGGCGCGGCCCAGTGCCTCAATGTCCGCGAGGTTCACGGCGTGGTGCAGGGCTTCACTGGGGGTGGCCTGAACGTCGGGCGTCATGGGTCAGCGTACCGCGCCCGCCTCCGGTCGATCCGGTCAGAACGGCCACAGCGTGTCCCAGTGGGGAAGGGGAGACTGGGCGTATGCCTCAGCGTGCCCGTCCGCAGCCCGTGCCGCCCGCCCCCGGTCAGGAGAGCGTCTGGGACTACCCTCGCCCCCCGCGTCTGGAGCGCACGCCCGCGACCCTGGAAGTCTGGCTGGGCGGCGAGCGGATCGCCTGCACGACAGAGGGCTTCCGGGTGCTGGAGACCAGCCACCCGCCCACCTATTACCTCCCGAAGGCGGCCTTCGCGCTGGGCGTGCTGGAGCGCGCCCCGGGCGGCAGCGTCTGCGAGTGGAAGGGCGAGGCGACGTACTGGACGCTCCGCGCGGGTGGCCGGGTCGCGGAGGCGGCGGGCTGGAGTTACGAGCAGCCCACCGCGCCCTTCGCGCCGATGGCGGGGTTCGTGGCGGTGTACGCGGGCCGGATGGACGAATGCCGCGTGAACGGCGTGCGGGTCACGCCCCAGCCGGGCGGGTTCTACGGCGGCTGGATCACGCCGGACGTGGCCGGTCCGTTCAAGGGCGAGCCGGGCAGCTGGGGCTGGTAGAGGTCGTCCGGCAGGGCCTTTTTCCGGTCCGGGCGATTCTTGAATGCGGCTTGAGGTTGGGCACATCCGCGCGCCGTGCCGGGGGGTGTTGACAGTTCTGGGCTGCGGGCATATAGTTCTCTTCGCCCGAGAAGAAGGGCGAGGCGGAAAAGGCCGAGAGGTACCGCTGGGACGCATGAAAATCTGGTGATGATGACGATGACAGGCCGATCCGACAGGGTCGGGTGAGCGGCACGCCCCCCGGTGTGCTCCAGACTCACGAAACGGACGACGCCCCTTGGGGTGAAGTCAACAACGGTACCCAATGGGTACAGCCAAGCGCAAGCTTGGGTCAACGAATCGATACCGCTCCGCTTGCGGAGCGTTATGGAACCATTTTTTGGAGAGTTTGATCCTGGCTCAGGGTGAACGCTGGCGGCGTGCTTAAGACATGCAAGTCGAACGGGCTCTTCGGAGCTAGTGGCGCACGGGTGAGTAACGCGTAACT
>CALPYF020000030.1 GCA_943327755.2 Deinococcus hopiensis KR-140 | reverse complement strand
GGGCGTCATGGTGCCCTTCGTGCTGTTCACGCACCTGACCCACGAGGTGTTCCGTGAGGGCGGCTTCGCGTGGGATCAGGCGGTGCTGAACTGGTACGCGCAGCGCCGCACCCCGGAACTGACGCGCTTCGCGGAACTGCTGGCCGTGCTGGGCGGCGTGACTGTCCTGCCCTTCGTGGTGCTGGCCATCGCGTGGCTGCTCGGACGGGCGCAGGGCAAGGCGCACGGCTGGTTCCTGCTCACGGCCGTGGCGGGCGCCACGCTGCTGAATGTCGTGGCCAAGGTGGTTTTCCAGCGCCCCCGCCCGGACGAACTGATGGCCGTCCTGACCGAACCGGGGTTCAGTTTCCCCAGCGGGCACGCCATGGCGAACGCCGCGTTCGGGTTTGCCCTCACCCTGGTGTTCTGGCGCTCCCGGGCCGGGTGGCCGGTCGCGGTGTTCGGGGTGCTGTGGGCCCTAGCCATCGGGGTCAGCCGCAACTACCTGGGTGTGCATTACCCCTCGGACGTCCTGGCGGGCTTCACGGCCAGCGTCACCTGGGTCGCGGGTCTGTACATCCTGATGGCGCGCCGCTGGCCGCAGCTGCGCCAGAGCCCCGGTGGGGAGCGTGATACCCGCCCGGGCTCCAGCTGAGTCCACCGGTCCACAGGAGAGAAGACAGGGGCGCTTCCCTGTCCTCTCTCCTGTGGGTCCGGTCTGCGGTTCAGGCGGTCGCTGCGGCGCCCAGGCCGAAGGCGCGGTGGACCGCCAGGGTGGCGGCGTCCACGTGCGCGGCCTCCACGGCGACGGACACGTTCAGCTCGCTGCTGCCCTGCGAGATCATCAGCACGTTCACGTCCTGTTCGGCCAGCGCCGTGAACATCCGCGCGGAGACGCCCTTCTGGCCGCGCATGCCGCTGCCCACGATGGCCAGGACGGCCACGCCGGGCTGCTCCTCGACCTTCAGTTCCAGGCTGACCCCGGCGCGCAGCGCGGCCAGGGTGCGTTCGGCGTCCACGGTCTGCACGGCCAGCGACACGTTGCTCATGCTGGACGATTGGGACACCATCAGCAGGGTGACGTTCTCACGGGCGATCGCGTCGAACACGCTGGCGATCACCTCGGGAATGCCGAGCACCCCGGCGCCGCTGACGTTGATGATGCTGACGTTGCGGATCGCGGTGACGGCCTTGACGGGGTGGCCGTCCTCGTCGCGGGGTTGCGCCTGCACGAGCGTGCCGGGGAAGTCCGGGTCGGCGGCACTCTTGACGCGTAGGGGAATCCCGCTCTCCTGCAGGGGCGTGACGGCCAGCGGGTGCAGCACCTTCGCGCCGAAGTACGCCAGTTCCATGACCTCGCCGTAAGAGAGGACCTCGATGTTCTGCGCGTCCTTGACCACGCGGGGGTCGGCGCTCATGACGCCGTCCACGTCCTTCCAGGCCCAGACCTCGTCTGCGCCGAGGGCCTTGCCGACGATGGTGGCGCTGAAGTCGGTGCCGCCGCGCCCCAGGGTGGTGATCGCGCCCTTCTCGGTTTCGCCCATGAAGCCCGCCACGACCGGCGTGACCCCGGCGGACAGCAGGCCGCTGAGGCGGTCCTTGACGCGTTCGTAGGTGTTCGGCATGGGCTTAGCGTTCCCGAAGTGACTGTCGGTGAGGATGCCGGCCTCGCCGCCGGAGAGGTGGTGGGCGCGCAGGCCGTCCTGTTCGAGCGCGAGGCTCATCAGGGGCGCGGAGAGGCGCTCGCCGAACGCGACGATCAGGTCGCGGCTGCGGGGCGTGAGTTCGCGCAGCAGGTACACGCCGTACACGGCCTGCCGCAGCGTCTCGTGCATCTCGCGGATCTCGCGGACGGTGACGCTGTCGGGCGCCGCGCCGAGTTCCTGCGCGGCCGTGAAGTGCCGGGTGCGCATCAGGGCGATCTCGTCGTTGGCGGCGGCGATGTCGCCGGACTGGGCGGCGTCGGCGAGTTTCAGCAGCTGGTTCGTGACGCCCGCCATGGCCGAGACGACCACGACGACCTTCACGCCCACGCGGATGGAGCGGGCGGCCAGGGAGGCGCTGTGGCGGATGGCGCGCGAGTCCTGCATGTTGGTGCCGCCGAACTTCATGACGAGAAGGTCGTAACTCATGGCGAGCAGTATGACGTGTGCCGCCCGGGGCGGGCCGCGGGCCGTCTGTGCAGCGTCCGCCGCCCCAACACGCCGACTTTATGAGAGTTCTGACCGGACGGCGGCGCCAGGTAGACACGGCGTGCGGTGGCGTCCGGCCCGTGAGTGCGGGCAGATCCACCGCCCGTCGCCTTGAGAGGACAGCGTCTCCAGGCGACGATTTTTCCCTGCAGGCGGCGACAGGGCACGCCGGGCTGGCCGGGCGCGCCCCGCGATTGACGCTGCTGAAACGCTGTCATAACGGCATTCGCCGCCGTAAATTGACCACCCCAAAGATGAGAACTATAGTCACTGGTAGTCCGGTCAGGTTCATGGCGACACCCATCACGGCAGCTTCTGGGGAGGAGCTGGCGGCGTCCTGTGCGCCGCGCGCCACCCACCCGACCGGGCAGGAGGAAGGATCATGAAACGAACCGCGCTTCTCCTGGCCGCCCTCAACCTCAGCCTCGCCCACGCCGTTCAGAGCGCCACGGTGACCCTCAACCCCACGGTGACGGTCTCGAACGTCTGCGCCACGCTCGCGCCCGGCAGCGTGGACATCAACGGCACGAACCTGCAGGCGCCGGGCTACCCGGAGTTCGATTACAACGCGCTCGACGGGGACGGCGGGGGCGCCGAGGTCCTGATGCTGGGGATCCGCTGCACGGCCGGCACGGCCCTGAAGCTGGACATCACCGCGAGCGGCGCCGGATCGGAGAGCCTGACCGGCCAGACGGTCTCCAACAGCGTCAACTCGGTCTACACCGGCGTCATCAACCTGAGCGGCCCGACCACCACCGCCCTGAAAGCCGTCTGGCGGGCGCGGATCGACCCGACGAAATCCACCGGCCCGACCTCTCCTGACCGGTACATGGGCCGCCTGAAGTTCACCGCGCCCGACGGGCAGTGGGGCGTTCCTGCGGGCGAGTACAGCGGCACGCTGGCCATCACCGTCTCGTACAACTGAACCCGCATCCGGCGGCGCTCAGGCGCAGGGGCTCGCGTGGTCGGCCCTGGTGCCAGCGCCGCCGGTCACGTTCACCGCGCCGGTCCCCGCACCGCACTGGAGGTTTCCATGGCATTCACCCTGCGCCGCTGGCGGGTCTGGCCCCTGCTGTGGATCTGCGCCTCGGCGCAGGCCACCTGCGTGCCCGTGACCACTCAGGTCAGCCTGGGGACCAGCGCCCCGGCCCCCACCGACCTGGGCACCTACGCCGCGCTGTCGGACACCCGCGCCACCCTGAGCGTGCGCGTGCAGTGCGAGCGCCGGGAGGACCGCTTCCTGGTGAGACTCAGCCCCCAGAACCACCTGATCCTGCGGGCGCCCGGCGGCGCGGAACTGGCCGCGCGGGTCCCGGACGGCGAGTGGGCGCGTGTCCGGACCGGTTCGCAGGTCGTGACGCTGCCGCTGCTGCTGCCCGCCGGACAGTGGTCGGTCGCCGGCACGTACAGCGCCTTCCTGGAGGTCACCATCATGAACCACACTGACGGCGCTCCGTCTGACGGGGCGCAGCCGTGACGTCCGCCCGCACCCTGCTGGCGCTGACCGTACTGGCCGGGGTTCTGGCGGGCGCGCAGGGGTTCGGATTCACGCCGACCGCCCTGAGCCTCGATCCGACCCGCAGTCTCAGCACGCAGACCACGATGATCAACACCGGGCGCGTCGCCTCGAAATTCACGGTCACGGTCAAGGCGTGGCGCGTGGTCGGGGGGCAGATGGTCCTCGAGGACACCCGGGACCTGCTGGCCAACCCGTCCGAGTTCATCCTGCCGGGCGGCGCGTCGCAGGTCATCCGCGTGGGCGTCCGCAAGAAACCCGGCGCGGACGAACTGGCCTTCCGCCTCCTGATCCAGCAGCAGCCCTACGGGGACAGCGTGCCGCAGACGACCATTCCCTCGGACGGCATTGACGTGAAACTGAACCTGCCCACCACGTACTCGCTGCCCGTGTACATCGCGCCGCCCTCGGCGGACGCCCGCATGACGTACGTGGCGGCCCGGCAGGGCAGCGATCTCGTGGTGACCTTCCGGAACGCCGGGAACCGGCACGAGACCTTCAACGCCCTGCTGGCCACGCGCGGCGCGGGCCGGGTGCAGGTGCCGTCCATGGCGGTGCTGGGCGGCGCGGCCACCACGGTGACCCTGCCGGGCCTGGGGGAGCAGTCGGGCGAGCTGACCCTGTCGTTTCTGAACGCGGACGGCCGGCAGAGTCGCGTGGCCGTCCAGGTGCCCTGACATGCCGCGCAGGCACCGGGAAACCAGGGGCGGCTGGCGTGGGGCGCTGACGCTGGGCGCGCTGCTGGCGCTGGGCGCGGTGCACGCCGCTCCGGGCGAGACGGCCGAGGCGCTGTGCCGCCGACCGGAGGTGCTGCTGGACATCACGGTCGGGGGAGCCAGCCGGGGGACGCTGGTGGTCCATCTCTCCGAGGACGCCACGCAGGCCCTCATTCCGATCGGGGCGCTGCGGGAGACCGAGGCCCCATACGTCGCTCAGCGCCTGGACTGTGACGGCGCGGCCTACGTGAGCCTGTCGGATCAGGTCAGCGTGACCTACGATCAGGCGCGGCAACGCCTGCAGGTCCGGCCGAAACTGGACCGGCTGACCGGCAACACGCTCGACCTGCGGGGCGCGCGGATCCGGCCAGCGCCAGCCGGGCTGCCCGTCTGGGGCGTGGAGTACGGCGTGGCGGCGCAGGCGGCGTACAGCCTGACGGACGCGGCCGCGCCCCGCACGCTGGAGGCCGGCCTGCATACCGACCTGGCCGGTGCGTCCGGCGCCCTGAGCGGCTCGGCCGGCGTCCTCGTGACCCGGGAAGAGGGCCGCTGGGCGGCGCAGCCGCGTGCGCAGGTCGAGTACGCCCTGTCGGACGAGGTGAGCGTGGGCGCGGCGTGGAACGCGCAGCCGCTGACGGGCACGCCGGGCCTGACCGGCACCTCGTTCCGTGGGATGGGCGTCAGCGCCCAGGGGGGCCTGACGACGTTCGTGGCGGAACGCACCCTGGACCTGCCGCTGGACGCCGACGTCGTGGTGTACCTGAATGGCGTGGAGGTCGCGTCGAAGCGGGTCGCGCCGGGCGTGCTGCGACTGGTGAACATCCCGCACGCGAGCGCGGCGCAGACCGTCCTGCTGGTCGAGGTGACCGACGAGACGGGGCGGCGCACCCAGGAGTGGACGTTCGACCCGGAGGTCTCGCCGCTGCCCGCCGGGGCGTACCTGCTCTCGGCGCAGGCAGGCGTGGCCGAGAGCAGGTGGGGTGTCACGGCCCGCGGCGAGTACGGACTGCCGCGGGGCTGGCGGGTCGGGGCCAGCGCGGAGGTCGCGGGCGGCGCCTGGAGCGCCCAGGGCCGCCTCGCCTACAACGACGCCACCCGGGGCGTGCAGGTCAGCGTGCAGAGCAGCGCGGCGGCGCCGGCACCCGGGCAGGCGCGCGTGCCGGTCACGGCCCTGGGGCTGCGCGGGGAGACGCAGGTGGGGGCGGCGCGCGTCTCGGCGTTCACGGTGCTGCCGCTGGGGGCGTGGCGGGACTCGCAGCTGGGCGCCGCCCTGCTGCTGGATCTCGATCCCTGGACGCTTCAGGTCTCGGGGCGTACGGCCCTGCGGCCGGCCAGCTGGGTGCTCGACGCGGCGGTCACCCGGTCGATAGGCCCGCTGGGCCGCGTGACCCTGAGCGGCTCGGCGCAGCCGGGAGGCTGGCGGATCGGTCTGTCCGGCGGGTACCGTCCGGCGCCGCGCTGGGATCTGTCGGCCCAGGCGGTGGTCGGGACGGCTCCTCTGCCGGCGGGCGGGTCGTCGGCCCCGGCGTGGCAGGCGTCCGCCACGGCCGGATTCCAGGCCGATCCGGGAAACCGGTTCACGGCGACCGTCCTGCGGGATGACGTTCAGGTGGGTGTCAATCACGTCGGGCGCGTGCTCGCCAGCGGGACGGTGGGCCTGCGGGGCTCGGCCGCGCGGGTGCAGGGGGCAGTGGCGGTGCTGCCCGGCGGCGTGAGTGCGCAGGCCACGCTGGGGCAGCGGGGCGTGCTGCTCCAGACGGGCGTGCCGGGCCTGAGCCTGCTCCTCAACGGCACGTTCGTGGGGCGGACGGACGCGTCGGGCAGCCTGCTGATCAGCGGCCTGACGCCGGGCGAGACCGCAGAGGTGCGGGTGGACCTGCGGGACGCGCCGTTCGGGGTGCAGGTGGGTACCGACCGGCGCGTGATCGTGCCGCCCCGAGCGGGCCTGAGCGTGGTGGACTGGCGGGCGAATTTCCTGGTGTCCCGCTGGGTTCAGGTGCGCGCCGGTGGGCAGCCGGTCGCCAGCGGGTCGCTGATCTGGGCGGACGGCTCTGCGCTGCTGGATGACGAGGGCTACGGGCTGGTGCCCCAGCGCCCGCTTTCCTTCCGGGCCGAGGTGCGCGCGGCGGACGGGCCGGTGATCTGTGCGGTACAGATCGCCCCGGCGGACGAGGTGGTGCAGTGTCCGCCGGGAATGCCGTAGAGGCGGTCTTCACGCCAGCGGGCCGGTCCACCGGGAATGACCTCTGGTGGACCGGCCCGTGCGCTGTTCAGTAGAAGGTGGTGGTCGCGGTGGGTGAGCCCGGCACGAGTGCGTAGGTGTTCAGGGTGCCGCCCCGGGGATCGGCGTCGCTGGTGGTCAGCTGCCACTCGCCCAGCGGCAGCCGGCCCGTCAGTTCGGGCAGCGCGCGCGGGTCGGCGGGCCGGTAGTCGCGGGTGCAGCGCAGCGTGAGGGTCGTGGCGTCGCTGCGGCTGAGTTCGCACACGGGCTGCACGGTGAGGCGCAGAGGAATGGTGACCTGGGCAGCCTGGGCGGTGCCGACGAGAACAAGCAGACTGAGGATGCGGTGCATGTGAGGGCCTCCGGGACAACCGGCACCCGGGATCGGGGCGGTTGGCTTCAGGGTAGGGGGCGCACTGGCACGCGCGACTTTCAAATGACGGCGATGAAGAGACATTTTCGACATCCCGCAGAGGGTGCGGCAGCTTCCATCCGGCGACATGGGCCGGCCGCAGTGGGCGTGGACACTCAGGACCCTGAGCAGGAATTGATCGTTTCACCAAGTATTCACGCGCGTGCCGCACCATCAGGGCATGACAGGACATCTCGTGGTGGGACTGGCGGGCGCGGCGCTGTTGAGTTCGGTTCCGGCCGTCGCAGCGGCGTACGCGGCCAGGGACGGCTCGGCGACGTTCACGCACACGGTGCGCTTCATCCCGGTGCGGGGCAGCATCGCGGGCGTGACCGCCAGCGTGGATCTCGATCCGGCGAATCTCGCGGCGACGACCGGCAGCGTGACGGTCCCGGTCGTGAACCTGAAGACCGGGATCGGCCTGCGGGACACGCACGCCAAGGGCGCAGAAGCCTTGAATACCGCGAAATTCCCGAACGCGACCTTCAAACTGGAGAAACTGACCGGCGGGAAGCTCATCGAGGGTCAGACGCTGTCCACTACGGCGTCCGGCACCCTGACCGTGAAGGGCACGTCGAAGAGCGTCAGCGTGCCGGTCAAGGCGACGTTGCAGGGCGGGAAGGTGAACGTGAGCACGCAGTTCAAGTTCAATCCCTTCGATTTCGACGTGCGTTACCCGGGTAGTAGCGATTCGGTGACGGTGGACGTGGCGTTCGTGCTGAACGCCGGGTAAAACTCGCGGAATGACGTGAGGATGGGGTGGTTCCGGCCGTCCCCTTTTTTTGGACTCGGTTCATGAATGCCTTGGTGTACAGGTGACACGAACCGCCGATCCTGAGACCCGCGTTACACTGCGACATGCGAGGTCATCCGCCCCAGCACAGGGGGCGGCCCTCACGACTGGAGGCACAGCATGAAAGTAGGGATTAACGGCTTCGGCCGCATCGGCCGTCTGGTGTTCCGTGTTCTGGAAGCTCGCGGCGTTGAAGTGGTCGCCATCAACGACCTGACCGACAACAAGACGCTCGCCACCCTCCTGAAGTACGACAGCACCGCCGGGAAATTCGACGGCACCGTCGAGTACGACGACGCGTCCCTGACCGTGAACGGCAAGAAGATCCACGCGCTGGCCGAACGCGACCCCGCCAACATCAAGTGGGGCGAGATGGGCGTGGACATCGTCATCGAATCCACCGGCATCTTCACCAGCCGTGACGGCGCAGGCAAGCACATCCAGGGCGGCGCCAAGAAGGTCATCATCACCGCGCCCGCCAAGGGCGAGGACATCAGCGTCGTGCTGGGCGTCAACGAGCAGGACTACGACCCCGCGCAGCACAACATCATCAGCAACGCCAGCTGCACCACCAACAGCCTCGGCGCGCCCATGAAGCTCATCGATGAAGCCTTCGGCATCGAGAAGGCCATCATGACCACCGTGCACTCCTACACGAACGACCAGCGCGTGCTGGACCTGCCGCACAGCGACCTGCGCCGCGCCCGCGCCGCCGCCGTGAACATCATCCCCACCAGCACCGGCGCCGCCAAGGCCGTGTCCCAGGTGTACCCCGCGCTGAAGGGCAAGTTCGACGGCACCAGCCTGCGCGTGCCCACCCCCACGGGCAGCATCAGCGACGTCGTCGTGATCCTCAAGCGTGACGTGACCGTCGAGGAAGTCAACGACGTGTTCCGTAAGGCCGCCGAGGGCAGCCACAAGGGCATCATCGCCTACACCGAAGATCCCATCGTGCTCAGCGACATCGTGGGCGACCCCCACAGCGCCATCATCGACGGCGGCCTGACCATGGCGATGGGCAGCCTCGTGAAGTTCTTCAGCTGGTACGACAACGAGTGGGGCTACAGCAACCGCATCGCCGACCTCGTGCAGCTGGTCCAGCAGAAAGGCTGACCGCCCCATCCTGATGGTTGATAGAGCGGTGGCCCGTCCATCCTCTATCAACCATCACCTTTTTCCCCGGAGAGACGACATGCAGAACCTCAGTCAGCTGGATGTGCAGGGCAAGCGCGTGCTGGTGCGCGTGGATTACAACGTTCCCGTCAAGGACGGCGTGGTGCAGGACGACACGCGCGTCACCGCCAGCCTCCCCACCATCAGCGCGCTGCTGGACGCGGGCGCGCGCAACGTGATCCTGATGAGCCACTTCGGCCGCCCGAAAAATGGCCCCGAGGAGAAGTACTCCCTGAAGCCGGTGGCGCCCGTGCTGGAGCAGGTGCTGGGCCGCCCCGTGACGTTCATCGCGGGGACCGCCGACAGTGACGAGACCCTGGCCGCCGTGCAGGCGCTGCCCGAGGGCGCGGTGGCGCTGCTGGAGAACGTGCGGTTCAGCGCCGGTGAGGAGAAGAACGACAGCGGCCTGAACGGCAGACTGGCCCGCCTGGGCGACGCGTTCGTGCTGGACGCCTTCGGCAGCGCACACCGCGCGCACAGCAGCGTGAGCGGCGTGGCGGCGCAGCTGCCCCACGCGGCCGGGACGCTACTCCAGACCGAGGTGGACGCGCTGGGCAAACTGCTCAGCGGCGCCGAACGCCCCTACGTGGTGATCATCGGCGGCGCGAAGGTCAGCGACAAGATCAAGGTCATTGAGAACCTGCTCCCGCGCGTGGACCGACTGCTGATCGGCGGCGGTATGGCGTACACGTTCATCAAGTCGCAGGGCGGCAAGATCGGCGAGAGCATCCACGAGGACGACCAGCTCGACCTCGCCGCGCGCCTGCTGCGCGAGTACGGCGACAAGATCATGCTGCCCGTGGACGTGATCGCCGCGGACGCCTTCAGCGCCGACGCGAACACCCAGGTGGTCGCCAGTAACGCTATCCCCGACGGCTGGCAGGGCCTCGACGCGGGTCCCGAGACGGTCAGGCTGTACAGCGAGGCCCTGAAGGGCGCGAAGACCGTGTTCTGGAACGGCCCGCTGGGTGTGTTCGAGTTCGAGAAGTTCGCGGGCGGCACGAACGCCGTCGCGGCGGCCGTGGGCAGCCTGAAGGATCAGGCGTACACCGTCGTGGGCGGCGGGGACTCCGTCAGCGCGATCAACAAGAGCGGCAAGGCCGACCAGATCGACCACATCAGCACCGGCGGCGGCGCCAGCCTGGAACTGCTCGAAGGCAAGGCGCTGCCCGGCGTCGAGGCGATGAAGTAACCCCGTACCGGGGAGGCCGCCGCGCCTCCCCGCTCACCTGCGCCGCGCCGCCACACCCGCCCGTGACATGCTGGGAGGCACCATGACCACATTTTCCGCCGCCGTCCAGCACCGCGATCACACCGCCCTGAGCGAGGAGTTCGCGCAGGTGCTCGTGGCCCACCTGAACCGCCTGCGGGCAGAGTCCCATCCACACGACCCGCCGGTCGACCCGGCAAACGTGTGGGGGCAGATGCAGCACCTGCCCCCCGTCCTGGAACTGGATTTCTGGACGGTCGAGGAGGGTGGCGTGATCGTCGCGCACGCCCGCACGCAGCTGCTGACCGTTGGGGACAACCAGCATCTGGCCGAGCTGGAGCTCATGGTCTCCCCTGCCGCGCGGGGGCGTGGGCTGGGCCGGACGCTGCTGGACCACGCGGCGCGGGCCATGCGGGAACGCGGGCGGACGCTGCTGATCACGCAGACGAACGACCGGGTGCCTGCCGGTGAGGCGTTCGCGCGCCGCGCCGGGTTCCAGCCAGGCCTGAGCAACCACGTCAACCGCCTGCTGCTCTCCGACATCCCGGACGGCCTGCTGGACGCCTGGACGACCCGCCCGGACGACGGGTACACGCTGGAGGTCTGGACGGACGGCGTGCCGGACGCGGACCTTGAAGCCTATGCGGAGCTGCTGAACGTCATGAACAGCGCCCCCCGCGACGACCTCGACCTGGAGGACCACCGCACCACCCCCGAGGAGGTCCGCTCAATGGAGACCCTGGCGCGCGCCGGGGGCCGAGTGACGGTCGTGGCGGTCGTCCGCGCGCCCGACGGGACGCTGGCGGGCCTGACGGACGTATCGTGGCGGCCCGCACAGCCGGGCATCGTCAGTCAGGGGAACACCGGCGTGCTGCCCGCGCACCGGGGGCACCAGCTGGGCCGCTGGCTGAAGGCGGCGAACGTGCGCGAGGTCGTGCGGCTGAACCCGCAGGCGACCGAGATCCGCACGCAGAACGCCGACAGCAACGGCCCCATGCTGAAGATCAACACCGACCTGGGCTTCCGCCCGTTCATGGCGTCCACCGTGTGGCAGGGCGCCGTGGCGGACGTGCTGTCCGGGCTTGAGAGGAACTGACATGAAGAACCTGCTCGCACTGAACTGGAAGATGAACAAGACCCCCACCGAGGCCCGCGCCTGGGCGCAGGAACTCGGCGAGAAACTCGAGGCCGGGCAGGCGGAACTGGCCGTCATGGCCCCCGCGATCACCCTGAGCGCGCTGGCCGCGAACCTCCCCGCCGGCGTGGGCTTCGGCGGGCAGGACGTGTCCGCGCACGAGTCCGGCGCCTACACCGGCGAGATCAGCGCCGCGATGCTCAAGGACGTCGGCGCGACGTACGCCGTCGTGGGCCACAGCGAACGCCGCGACTACCACGGCGAGACGGACGCCGTCGTGGCCGCGAAGGCGCGTCAGGCGCAGGCAAACGGCCTGACGCCCATCGTGTGCGTCGGCGAGAAACTCGATGTGCGCGAGGCAGGCGAGCACGTCCCGTTCACGCTGGCGCAGCTGGCGGGCAGCCTGGAGGGCGTGGGCACCGACGTGGTCGTCGCATACGAACCCGTCTGGGCGATCGGCACGGGCAAGACTGCCACTGCCGAGGACGCGGAGGAACTGGCCGCAGCGATCCGCGGGGCGCTGGAGGAACGCTACGGGAACGAAGCGGCGAACATCCGCGTGCTGTACGGCGGGAGCGTGAAGCCGGACAACATCGCCAGCATCTGCGCGAAGCCGAACGTGAACGGCGCCCTGGTGGGCGGCGCGAGCCTGAAGGTCGCGGACGTGCTGGGCATGAACGACGCTCTGAAGTAACCCTCGACTGGCCTACCCTGATGGTGGGCCACTCTCTTGTCTTATTAAGTGAATAATTTCACGATTGATCTAATGCGTGAATTTTTTGTTTTCTATAGATTGCCAGTTGCATTTTTTGTCTACGGTGCGAGGAACTCCCACCGTTCCAATCCCAGCCTGACGTAGTTCTCAGCAGAGTTCAGCAGACGCAACGGCCGGGACGGGTTCCTCGTACCACGTTGCGCAGGCCTGATGCACTCACCGTACGTCGGCATGGTGTGGCTCCCTGCACAGGCACAGCCCGGCAGACGCCCACATCACGCCGCTCTATTCGCTCTGGCCCGGGGGGGTAATCAGGACCCGGTCGATGCGCGGCCCGTCAAGGTCCAGCACTTCCAGTTCCCAGCCGTCGTGGCGGGCGCGGGCCCCCACGGCGGGGAACTCGCCCAGCACCTCCAGCACGTACCCGGCGAGCGTGCTGAACTCCTCGCGGGGTAACGCAGGCAGCGGCAGGTGGTCCCGCAGATCGTGCATGGGCATGCCGCCGTCCACCAGGAAGCTCCCGTCGTCGCGCATGACCAGCAGGCCCTCGTCGTCCGGGGTGTTCACGCCTGCCAGTTCGGTCAGGAGATCGGTGGTGGTCAGCAGGCCCGTAAACACGCCGTACTCGTCCACGACGATCGCCAGCCGCTGCCCGGCCTCGCCCGCCAGGCGGGTCAGGACGTCCTCGGCCCAGGCGGTTTCCGGAACGAACACGACGCTCTGCACGTGGTCGAGGATGCTGCCGCCCTCGGTCACGGCGCGCAGCAGGTCCGCCACGGCCACCTGTCCGGTCACGTCGCCGGTCTCGTCCGTGACGGGGTAGCGGTCGTGCGGCGTGGCCAGCACGCATGCGATCAGGTCGGCCAGCGGCAGGTCGGCGCGCAGCGTCACGGCGTCCGCGCGGGGCGTCATGAGGTCGCGGGCGCGGCGGTCGTTGAAGCGCAGCACGTGATCGATGCGTTCCCGCTCGCCCGCTTCCAGGCTGCCGCTCTCCGAGGCCTGCATGACCAGCGCCTTGACGTCCTCCTCGGTGATCTGTTCCTGCGTCTCGCCGCGCATGCCCAGCAGGCGCAGCAGCCCGCGCGTGGTGACTTCCAGCAGCCACACGACGGGTTTCGCGACGCGCGCCAGCCCTGCGAAGAACGGCGCGACCCGCATCGCGAGCGCTTCCGGGTTGCGCAGCGCGATGTTCTTCGGGGCCAGTTCGCCCAGCACCAGCGACAGGAACGTGACCAGCAGCACCACGCCGACCGACGCGGCGCTGGGCGCCAGATCCCCCAGTGCCGGGGTCAGCGCCGCCTCCAGGTACCGCGTGAGGCTCCCCCCGGCGAACACGGCGCTGACGGTGCCGATCAGGGTGATGCCGATCTGCACGGTCGCCAGGAACGCGCCGGGGTTCTCCGCGAGTTCCACGGCGCGGCGCGCGCCCCGGTGGCCGGCGTTCGCCTGCGCCTGCAGCCGGGAGCGGCGGGCAGACACCACCCCCAGCTCGGAGCCGGAGAAGAAGCCGTTGATGATCAGCAGTACCACAAGGATGCCGAATTCCAGAAGCGGTTGACCCACCCGGCCAGTGTACGGGGTGGGCGGGCCGCGTCCGTCCCGGGCGTCCGGGGCGCGCGCTGCCTATACTGAGCCGCGATGAGCGTTCATTCCAGCATTCATGACCTCGCGCAGCACGTGGGGCAGACCGTCACCGTTCACGCCTGGCTGCAGGACAAGAGCGGCAAGGGCAAGATCCAGTTCCTGAAGCTCCGCGACGGCAGCGGCTTCGTGCAGGCCACCGTCTTCAAGACCGACGTGCCCGAGGAGGTGTTCGAGCAGGCCAAGCGCCTCACGCAGGAGCAGGCCGTCACCGTGACCGGTGAGGTCCGCGCCGACGAGCGCGCCCCGGGCGGCGTGGAACTCAGCCTGCGGGACCTGACCGTGATCAGCGAGAACCACGGCGAGTACCCCATCACGCCCAAGGAGCACGGCATCGAGTTCCTGATGGACCACCGGCACGTGTGGCTGCGCCACCGCCGCCCCTGGGCGATCATGCGCGTGCGCGACAGCGTGCAGCGCGCCGTGGTGGACTTCTTCCACGGCGAGGGCTTCATCCGCTTCGACGCGCCGTTCTTCACCCCGAACGCCGCAGAGGGCACCACCGAACTGTTCGAGATCGACCTGTTCGGCGAGGACAAGGCGTACCTGTCCCAGACGGGGCAGCTGCACGCCGAGGCGGGCGCGTTCGCGTTCGGCAAGGTGTACACCTTCGGCCCGACGTTCCGCGCCGAGAAGAGCAAGACCCGCCGTCACCTGCTGGAATTCTGGATGATCGAACCCGAGGTCGTCCCCAGCAACCACACGGAGAACATGGCCCTGCAGGAGCGCTTCGTGAGCTTCCTGGTGCGCCGCGTGCTGGACGAATGCCAGGAGGAACTGAAGATCCTCGGGCGCGACCAGAGCAAGCTGGCCGGCGCCGCGGAAGGCAACTACCCGCGCGTGACGTACACCGACGCGCTGGACATCATCCGCCAGCACATCGAGGACCGCGACCTGCCCGCCAACGTGCAGGAGGACGTGCAGCCCGTCGAGTGGGGCGACGACCTGGGCGCCCCGCACGAGACGATCCTCGGCCACCACTTCGACCGTCCCGTGATCATCGAGCGGTATCCGGCGGCCATCAAGGCGTTCTACATGCAGCCCGACCCGCAGGACCCCCGTGTGGCGCTGTGCGACGACATGATCGCGCCCGAAGGCTACGGCGAGATCATCGGCGGCAGCGAACGCATCCACGACTACGACCTGCTGAAGTCCCGCATCGAGCACGAGGGTCTGCCGCTGGAGGCCTTCGAGTGGTACCTGGACCTGCGCAGGACCGGCAGCATGCCGCACGCGGGCTTCGGGATGGGTCTGGAACGCGTGATCGCCTGGATCACGGGCATCGACCACATCCGCGAGGCGATTCCCTTCCCGCGTATGCTGACGCGCATGCGCCCCTGAGGAACCGACAGTGAAGCGCGCCCCATCACCGGGGCGCGCTTCGTTTCAGTGGGTTACTTGGCGGCGGCGTAGCGGCGCGCGACCTCGTCCCAGTTCACGACGTTCCAGAATGCCTTCAGGTAGTCCGGGCGCTTGTTCTGGTAGTTCAGGTAGTACGCGTGCTCCCACACGTCCACCCCGAGGATCGGCGTGCCGCTGACGCCTGCGACCGCCTCACCCATCAGGGGGTTGTCCTGGTTGGCGGTGCTCACGACGGCCAGCTGACCGCCTTTGACGACCAGCCACGCCCAGCCGCTGCCGAAGCGAGTCTTGGCGGCGTCCTCGAACTTCTCCTTGAACGCGTCGAAGGAGCCGAAGGCCGCGTTGATCGCGTCGGCCAGTTCACCGCTGGGCTGACCGCTGCCCTGGGGACCCATGACCTGCCAGAACAGGCTGTGGTTGGCGTGGCCGCCGGCGTTGTTGCGCAGCGCGTTCTTCTTGTCGGCGGGCACCTGATCGAGTTTCTGGATCAGGTCCTCGACCGGCAGACTGGCGAACTCGGTGCCTTCAAGCGCCTTGTTCGCGTTGTCCACGTACGTCTGGTGGTGCTTGGTGTGGTGGATCTCCATGGTGCGCGCGTCGATGTGGGGCTCGAGGGCGTCGTAGGCGTAGGGCAGCGTGGGCAGTTCGTAGGCCATGGTGAAGCTCCTTTCAGGCCGGGCGGGACATCGCGGCGCCGCGCCGCGCCCCGTCACCGGAGTACCGGCACGTATCTTACGCGTGGCGCGCGATTTGTGAAGACCCGGCCTGACTTTAAGCCCTCTTCATCTGCACGCCGCACACCCGACGCCCGGCCGGGGATGACCATGAATTCACGCGACTGCACGCAGAAAAAAATGACGTATTCACTGGGGCGGCGGTGGCGCTGAGCCGGCAACTGCTCTAGCATGGGCGGCAATGCGTTCCCCGCTCCCCCGCGCCGTGCTGCACCGCCTGGAAACCGGACGACTGGTGGTACTCAGCGTCCTGCTGGGCGCGCTGGTGGGCGGCCTGTGCATCGTGCTGCGTCTGGCCCTGGACAGCCTGATTACCCTGGCGGCCCGCCTGACGGACTACGCCCCGCCCGGCTCAACCGGTGAAGGCGGCCTGATGATGGCGTTCGGCAGCGTCGCGCACTGGGGCCTGATCGCGCTGCCGGTCGCCGCCGCCACCTACGCCGCGCTGCTCCCGTCCGGTGTGGGTGACCCCCTCACCCAGCTGGTGCGGGGGTACCACCAGCGCGGCCAGTGGCCCGCTCTGCCCACGCAACTGCGGACGCTGGCCGGGACGCTCATCGGCCACGCCCCGGGGTTGCTCGTGGGCCGGGACGCTCCCTTCACCATGACGGGCATGCTGGGTGCTCGCCTGATGCAACGGGTCACGCGGCTGGACGCGGTGGAATTCCGCACCCTGACCCTCGCCGGCGCGGCGGCCGGGCTCGGCGCTGTCCTGCACGCTCCGCTGGCCGCCGCCGTCCTGATTGCCGAGGTGCTGTACCGCCGCTTCGAATTCGAGTTCGAGGTGGTCATGCCGTGCCTGCTGGCCGCCGTGGCCGGTACCGCCGTGTACGGCCTGGCCTTCGGCTTCACGCCGCTGCTGACCTTTCCGGACGTGCAGGTCCCGGCCGCCGCGCAGCTGCCGGCCTTCCTACTGGTCGCGCTGGGCTCGGTCCTGCTCGGCTGGCTGGCCCTGCTCAGCTGCTCGGCGCTGCCCGCCGCCTTCCTGAGCGGCTGGCGCCGCGTGGCGTTCGCAGGCGGGGTGGGTCTGCTCACGGCGGTTGCAGCGCAGCAGATCACGCCCGCGGTCCTCGGGGACGGCCTGGGCTGGCTGCAGCTGGGCACCGGAGGTTTCGTGGGCAGCGAGGGCAGCGCGCAGGCCGCGTGGCGCTGGGTCCTGCTGGCCCTCGGCCTGCACGTGGCGCTGGGCGGCGGCGTCCTGCCGTCCGTGGGGGTCGGGGGCCTGCTGGGCGTGGGCCTGGGCAGCGCGCTCGGCGTCGACCCGGCCGTCGCGGCCATGGTGGGGGCCGCCGCGTTCCTGACCGTCACCCTGAACGTCCCGCTCGCGGCGACGCTCCTCACGGTCACCTGGGGCGGCGAGGCCCTCATGCCCGTGACGCTGGCCGCCAGTGGTCTGGCACACCTGCTCAGCGGCTCACGCGGCCTGATCGACAGTCAGGTCTATGCCCGGCGCGAGAGCGGCGTGCATGCCGGCACCCCCGCCTGGCTGCCCGACACCGTGCGGTACATTCCCCGCCGACCGGCCGAGACTCCCGCCGTGCCCTACGACACCGGGTCTCCAGCAGCTCCTCAGGGCGCCGACCTCCTGCCGCCCCCATCCAGTGACCGGGAACTGTACCGCCGTCTGGTACCGGCCAGCTGGCGGGGAGCGAGGCTGGGGGTCGTGACCCTGCCGCCGGGCGTGGAGGTCGTGGGCGTGGTGAGGGACGGTTCAGTGCGCCTGCCCCGCCCCGAACTGCGCCTGACCGATACGGATGAACTGGTCTTCCTGGCCCGGCCAGATGCCTACACCGCGCTGGACGGCGTGCTGCGCCTGCCGGGCGCCTGAACCACCGGGCGTGGCAGACTGCTGGAGTGAACCGCCGCTCCGTCTGGTCGACCCTGTGCCTCGCCGGGCTGCTGGTCAGCCTGTTAGGGAGCTGCATGCCGGCCCCCACCGGCCCGGACCTGACCCGGCTGCGGATCGTCCAGGATCAGTTCTGGACACCCGAACGCCTGCTGCATGACGCGGAGCTTCCTGCCGGCCGGGTCCTGCCGCTGCGTGAGGCCCTGAACCGCGCGCCGGTCGGCAGCCTGATCGTCGCCTGCGAATACGCGCAGGCGATGTGGGGCCCCTGCAGTCACCTGACCCGGAAGTTCACCGCCACCACCGTGACCGAAGAACCCGGACTGTTCGGACGGGGCGCCGCACTGCTGCCACTGGACAGTCTGCTGAGGCGTGACCTGATCCTGGTGCTGGATGCAGGGGTCCGCGAACGCCATCTTCCGGCCCTGCGCGCCGCTGTGGAGCGCCTGAGGGACGCCCCGTACCTCCTGAACGGCACACTGGACGCATTCGACTGCTCGACCTACCAGAACGCCCTGCAGCGGGCGGTGGGGCTACCGCCCGCTGTACCTCTGGACGCGGCGTGGGGCGCCCATCTGCCCATCGGCGCCCTGGGTGAGCCCCTCAATACCCTGCTGTTTGCAGGGGTTTCGGAACGGGTTGCGCAGCAGCTGACCCGCACTGCCGCAACCCCGTCCAATTGACATCTCCCGGTGACGGGCACGGCCTGCAAGCGGCGAGGCCTGACCCGGTGAGGGTCCATTCATGAGAGCTTCGCGCGCCGTTCACACGGTGCGACCGGCTGCATTCAGCCGATCAGGTGCGTGCGAGGCTCCGCGCATGACGCAATCCACGACGGATCAGACCGCCACGGCCGCAGTGCAGAAGATCGCAGAACTTATCAAGGGCGTGAAGTTCGCCATGCTCACGGTCCAGACTGAAGCTGGCCACCTGCACGCCCACCCGATGACGACACAGGACGTCGAGTTCGACGGTGACATCTGGTTCATCGGTGGTAAGGACACGGCCCAGGTGGCAGACATGCGCGCCCGCCCCCAGGTCAACGTCAGTTACGCCCGGCCGGACAAGGGCGTCTACGTGAGCGTGAACGGTACCGCTCAGCTGGTCGACGACCGCACCAAACTGGACGAACTGTGGAGCGACTTCTACAAGGCGTACTTCCCGCAGGGCAAGGAAGATCCGAACATCCAGCTCATCCACGTCTCGGCCGGAGGTGCGGAATACTGGGAAAGCGACGGGAAGGTCCGCAGCCTGATCGGCCTCGCCAAGGGACTCATCAAAGGCGAGCAACCCCACATGGGTGAAAACGAGACCGTCAACCTCTGAACGAAACGTCGGTATGGAAGAAAGCCCCCGGGTCTGACCCAGGGGCTTTCTTCTTGAACAATGGCAGACCAGCCATGCACGTCCACTTCCAGGCAGCACACACCTCGACCGAGACAGATCGCAGGTCACGCTCCATTTGCACGGGAGTAGACCCTGGCGGGACGCGTTACTTCACTTCTTTCTGGACAGCCTGGGTGAGGTCAACCGAGGGATTGGCATGTACGATCAGGTTGGATTCATTGGCCACGTTCGCGTCCATGACGATGCTATAACCGTTGGCTTTGGCAACCTTGGCCACAGCGGCGTTGACCTTGGCGGCCAGGGGCTTGAACGCCGTGTCGATCTGCTTGAGGTAGCCGTCACGCACCTTGGCGTAGTCCTGCTGCGCCTTGGTCAGCGCGGCCTTGTCAGCGGCGTTTCCCCGGGCTGCCTTGGTGGCCAGGATCTGAAGGGTAGCCTGGCGGGTCTTGAGGTCAGAAGCGGATTTGGCGTTCAGATCCAGGTATGTCTTGCTGCCGCTCATGTTCTTGATGACGGCCTGAACGTTGACGACACCAACGCGACTCTTGGTTTGCTGCGCGTGTGGGACGGTCGCCAGCAGGGCCAGCGGAGCGATGATCAGGAATCGGTTCATGGGAACCTCCTATGTGGTCAACGGAATGCGCTGACTGCCGGGCCCCTGGGGCGCGAGGCAGTCAGCGCATTCCCTGTGGTTATTTGATGTTCTTGGCGACAGCGGCCGTCAGGTCGGTGCTGTCGTCGGCATAGATCACGAGGCCACTCTTGGCAGCCACGTTCTTGTCCATGACGACGCCGTACCCGTTGCTCTTGGCGACCGCGCTGACCGCTTTGTCGACGGCCTGCTCGATCTCGGTGATCTTGGGGTCGATCTGCTTGTCGTAGTCCGCAGCCTTGGCCTGGATGGTCTTGACGAGTTGCTCGCGGGTCTGCTTTTCGGCGGCTGTGGCGTTGGCACCCTTGGCATCGATCGCCTTGATCTGCTTGTCGAGGGCACCGAGTTCCGCGTCAGCCTTCGCCTGGATGTCCTTGATGCTCTTGTCGTTGGGGTGGGCGGCCAGGAGTTTGCTGACGTCCACGAAAGCGACCTTCTGGGGGGTGGTCTGCGCGTGGGGGGCGACCATGCCGAGGCCGAATGCGGCGGCGAGGGCCACGGGGGCCACGAGTTTCGCGCTGATCTTCATGCCTGGAAACGTAGCATGCGGCATTCTGAGCCGAATGAAGGGCACCTGACGCGCGTCACATGCGCTTCCCATCCGTCTGGTGTCATCCGTCAGGGCGGGACGTT
Organism: Deinococcus hopiensis KR-140; assembly: GCA_943327755.2. Lineage (GTDB taxonomy): Bacteria > Deinococcota > Deinococci > Deinococcales > Deinococcaceae > Deinococcus > Deinococcus hopiensis_A. Next base: position 27,031 of record CALPYF020000030.1, on the reverse strand, counting down.
CTGGCCGCCCCCGCGCGCCCGGGCTGGGTACACTGCGGTCATGCTCGTTCGCGACTGGATGACCCGCAACCCGGTGACCGTCACCCCCGACACGCCCGTGATGGACGCCCTGAAGATCCTCAAGGAGGGCGGATTCCGCCGCCTGCCGGTCCTAGACGGGCACGGACGCCTGGTGGGCATCACGACCCGCAAGGACCTGAAGGACGCCATGCCCAGCAAGGCCACGACCCTGAGCGTGTGGGAACTGAACTACCTGCTGAGCAAGCTGACGGTGGACGAGATGATGGCCCGCCCGGTCATCACGGCGGCCGAGGGCGAGTACATGGAGGACGCTGCTCTGCGGATGCAGGAGCATCACGTGGGCGGCCTGCCGGTCCTGAACGACGCGGGGCAGCTGAGCGGCATCATCACGACCATGGACATCCTGCGGGCGTTCACGGGCATCCTGGGCATGCGCGAGGGTGGGCAGCGCCTGACGCTGGACATGCCGGACGTGCCGGGCAGTCTGGAGAAGGCCACGCACGCGATCCTGCCGAGCAACATCATCTCGGTGGCGACGTTCGGCGGGGAGAACGGCCGCCGCCGCTTCGTGATGCGTGTCAGTGGCGAGGGCGTGCGGGACGTGCGCGACCGCGTGCGCGCGGCGGGCATCGACGTGCTGGACTGAACACAGGACAGAGGGAGGCCCGGTGCATTGAACACCGGGCCTCCACTGTTGGCCTGTTCCGGCGTTTGCCGTTACAGCAGGCTGATCGCGTACTCGCCCATCAGGCGCGGAATGTTCACGCCGGTGGTGGCGACCGAGTTCTTGAACTCCATGGTGTGGTTGATCTCGATGATCTTCAGGCCGCCCCATTCGTTCTGCGCGCCAGGGTCCTCGACGAGGTCGATGGCGACGATCTGCCCCTGCACGGCGGCGGCAGCCTTCTGGGCAAGGTCGGCGATCTCGGGCGTGACGGGGCAGTTGCTGGCCTTCGCGCCGCGCGCCGTGTTCGTGATCCAGTGTTCGCTGGTGCGGTAGATCGCGCCGATGCACGTGCCGCCGACCACGAACGCGCGGATGTCCCGTCCGGGCTTGTTGATGAGTTCCTGCACGTAGAAGATCCCGTGCTGCGGGCCCCCCAGGACTTCCTTGTGCTCGATGACGGCCTCGGCGGCGGCGCGGTCGTTCAGGCGGCTGACCATGCGGCCCCAGGAACCCACGGTGGGTTTCAGGACGACCGGGTACCCCATGTCCTCGATGAGGGTCAGGGCGGTGTCGCCGTCGAAGGCCACGCCGGTGCGGGGGGTGGGGAGGCCGTGGGCGTGCAGGGCGGCGTTCGTGGCGAGCTTGTCGCCGCACAGTTCGATGACGTGCGCGGGGTTGATGACCTTCACCCCGAAGCCTTCCAGCGCGCGCGTCACGCCGTGGCCGCGGCTCTGGCTGACGCAGCGTTCGATGGCGACCTTCCAGGGCACGCCCGCGCGGCCCTGCTCGTCGAAGGTGACCTTCAGCTGGGGGGTGTAGACCTTGTCGTAGGGAACGCCGAGGTCGTCGAGGGCCTCGAAGAGCATCTTCTCGTCGGGGCGGATGCGGTCGTACAGGACGGCGAGGTCGGCCATGCTGATCTCCTGGGGGAAAGCGGGCGGGCGGTCAGACGCAGGCAGCACTGTGCCGTGACGCCTGACCGCCCACGTATTCCGCTTTACTCGCCCCAGTCCTCCGCTTCCTGCGGGGCGGCTTCGAGGCGGGGCGGGTCGATGGAGACGACCTCGTATTCCACACCGGTCTCGTCGTCAATGACGAGTTCGCCCAGTTCGGGGTTGGTCAGTTCGATGGTCGCGCCGGTATCGGGATTTTCAAATTGAACGGTAGCCATAATCACTCCTTGCGTTTGACAGGCTAAACGATATCAGGCTTTTCGTTTGATATTGTCTAGGGGACTCACCCTTCCTCGTCCGCCAGTTCCAGCTCGAACTTCGCGCGGCAGTGCGGGCAGGTCATGAGCGCCACCTCCACACCGTCCTGCGCGCGGGTCATCGGGGCCGCCTGAAGCATCTCGGCCGTCACCTCGAACTCCTCGTCGCAGTTCGGGCAGGTCGTCATCGCGCCCAGCAGCTCCAGCTCGAAGTCCTCGCCGCCGTCGTTGCGGGTCACCTCCATTTCCGAATGACAGGAGGAACACACGATTACGTCCCCCACCTGAAGCTCCGCGCGGTCCTGATCGGTCAGTTCCAGCACCTCGGCACAGATGGGGCAATCAATCTCAAGAGTCGCCATGCGCCCAGTGTAGGGCCCCCGCTTCAGGCAGGCTCGCCCGGGAAGCGCCCGTGCTTCTTGAAGAACGCCAGGATGCTCCCCTCGGCCAGCGCCTCACGCAGGAACTCCGGCGGAGGCGGCAACTGCACCGTGCCGCCCGCATGCGTCAGGACGCCCGTGGGCACGTCCAGGGACACCTCAGCGCCGTCCTCCAGCAGCCCGGTCAGGTCGTACTCGAACGCCGGAATGCCCAGGTTCAGGAGGTTGCGGTAATGGATGCGCGCGAAACTCGGCGCGACGATCCCGCCCACCTGCAACTTCTTCAGCGCCTGCGGGGCGTACTCACGGCTGCTGCCCAGGCCCCAGTTCCGGCCACCGATCAGCACGTCACCGGGCCGCACCTCCGCGGCGAACTCCGGGCGGATGTAATGGAACGCGAACGTCTGGAACACGTCCTCGCCCGCCATGAACGGCGCGAACTTGCCCGGCAGGATGTCGTCCGTATTCACGCTGTCACCAAATTTCCAGATGCGGGCCATCAGGCCACCTCCCCCTGAGTCAGGACGTCCTCGGGCAGCGCGACGCGGCCCATGACGGCGGTCGCGGCGGCCACGGCGGGCGACGCGAGGTAGATGCGGGCGTCCTTGTCGCCCATCCGCCCGATGAAGTTGCGGTTACTCGTGCTGACGCAGACCTCGCCGGGCGCCAGGACGCCCTGGTGGCGGCCCATGCATGGCCCGCAGCCCGGTGTACCCAGCACGGCGCCGGCGCGTTGCAGGGTCAGGAGGGTGCCGTCGGCCATGGCGTCCTCCATGACCTGACTGCTCGCCGGGATGACCAGCAGGCGGGTGCCGGGCGCGACGCGCCGCCCGCGCAGGACGTCGGCGGCGGCGTGCAGGTCCTCGATGCGGCCGTTCGTGCAGGTGCCGATGAACACCTGATCCACGTGCTGATCGCGCAGTTCCTCGCGCAACTGGGCCACGTCGAACACGTTGTCCACCTCGCTGGGGGCGCTCATGCGGGGGTTCAGGGCCGCGAGGTCGATCTCGATGCTCTGCACGTACGTGGCACCCGCGTCGGGGTAGACCCACTCGGGGATGTCGTAGCCGTACGCGGTGAGGATCTCGCCGCCGGGGACGACCAGTCCGGCCTTGGCACCGGCCTCCACGCAGAGGTTCGCCAGGGTCATGCGCTCACCGCGCGTGAAGCGGTCCCCGGCGTGCATCTCGATGCTCTGGTACGTGGCGCCGTCCGCGCCGAGGCGGCGAATCATCTCCAGCGCGACGTCCTTGGCGGTCACGCCGGGCCGCAGATCGCCGCTGAACGTGACCTTGACGCTGTCAGGGACTTTCAGCCACGTCTTGCCACTGGCGGCGGCCAGGGCGATGTCGGTGGCGCCCATGCCGCTGCCGAACGCCGCGACTGCGCCGTAGGTGGTGGAATGGCTGTCGCTGCCCAGCACGATCCAGCCGGGGCGGGCCAGACCTTCCTCCATCAGGACCTGGTGGCAGATGCCGCGCCCGACGTCGAAGAGGCGCACGCCGGTCTGCGCGGCGTACTCGCGGGCTTCCTTCTGCGCCTGCGCGACGCTGACGGTGCTGGCGGGGGCGACGTGATCGATCACGATGCTGACCCGCTCGGGGTATTTAGGCGTGGCGCCGAGGTCCTGCTGCATGCGCTGGATGAAGCTCTGGGCGATGGAGTCCACGACCATGACCTGATCGACCTCGACGACCGCGAGGTCACCGGCGTACACGGTGTGCGTGCCGCGCCGGGAGAGGATCTTTTCCGCCATGGTCTGCGGGCGGGGGGTGGGGTTCGTCATGCGCCCCATGATGCCGTATTCCGCAGCGGACGGCGTGAGATTGACTGGATTTTTGGGATAAAACTTTTCAATCGTTAATCCTACCGGGGAGCTGGATTTGAGCACCGTATAGGGTAAAACGCCACGCCGCGCGTCCCACACCCTCCGAATCCATTCTTCTGAACCCGGGTCAAGACAGCGGGTCAGCCGGGTGTCACCATGCTCGCGTACCCACAATTCACCCGGCGCCCGGCCTCCACACGCCGCCCCCGACCCGGGCGGAACGTGGCCGCCTGGGTCGCCACCCAGGAGACCGTATGACCGCACCCCGCCTTCCCCTCACGCTGCTCCTTGCCGTCACCAGCCTCCTGTCCGCGTGCCGCAGCGACCCCGCCGCGCCCACCCCGACCGAGGCGACCGCCACGCCGAAACTCACCGACCTGACCGCCACGTACCCCGGCGGCACGCAACCGCGCACGCTGGCGCTGGACAAGAGCGTCCCGCTGATCCTCGTGCACGGCCTGGGCGGCTGGGGCCGCGACGAGGGCCTGGGCCTGCGCTACTGGGGCGGACTGCTGGACGTGCAGGCCGACCTGCGCGCCCAGGGGTACACCGTGTACACCGCCAGCCTGGGGCCGGTCAGCAGCAACTGGGACCGCGCCACCGAACTGTACGCGCAGATCAAGGGCGGCTGCGTGGACTACGGCGCGGCGCACGCCCAGACACACGGACACGCGCAGAAGGACACGAAGAAATGCTACGCGGGGTTCTACCCCGCCTGGGACACCACGCACCCCGTGAACCTGCTGGGGCACTCCATGGGCGGGCAGACCGCGCGGCTCCTTGTGAAACTGCTGGACGACGGGGACGCCGCGAACCGCGCCAGCGGCGGCCTGTTCAGCGGGGGCCGCGCCGGGTGGGTGCGCAGCGTCATGAAGGTCAGCTCCCCGAACAGCGGCTCCCCGGCCGCCGACACCCTGCAGGACGCGATTCCCATGTTCAAGAACCTGATCCTGGCCTTCGCGTCCAGCGTGGGGGGCCTGGACCCCGAGAACTTCGTGTACGACTTCGACCTGAACCAGTGGGGGCTGAGCCGCGCGGCCGGGGAGAGCTTCACCTCGTACAACACCCGCGTATTCAACTCCGGCATCTGGAATTCCCGCGATCAGGCCGCGTACGACCTGAGCGTGGACGGCTCGGCGGCGCTGAACACGTACGTGGGCCGCAGCCGCACCACGAAGTACTTCTCCTGGGAGACCAACGCCACGTCCCCCGGCCTGCTCAGCGGGTGGCACTACCCGAACCTGACCATGAACGCCGTCCTCTCCCCCATCGCGTACCCGTACGCATGGCCGCTCAAGCCGGGCCTGGGGAACATCAGCGGCCGCAGCCCCGGCGGCATCGGGTACGACAGCTCATGGTGGGCGAACGACGGCATCGTCCCGAACCGCTCCATGAACGCCCCGCTGGGCCAGAGCAGCGCCGCGTACACCGGGCAGCTCACCGCGCCCGGAGGCTGGTACCGCCTGGGCCGCGTGGACGGGTACGACCACATCGACATCACGGGCAACCTGTCCTTCCGGGACGTGAAGGCCTTCTACCGCAACCAGGCGGCGTTCCTGGCCGGGCAGTAAGGGCGAAGGGTAAATGAATGGGAGGCGGCTCCTGCTGCGGGCCGCCTCCCATTCATCCGTCCGGTTACGGGCAGTGCTGTCCGCTGCACAGCGCATGGTAGCGGCGGGACATCTCCTGCGCGGGCGTCGCGCAGTGATCCTGTTCCACCCACCACCACGTCAGCGACAGCAGGCCGCCGCTGAAGTAATGCGCCTGATACGACACGGCCGGATCGAGGACACTGAGCCGCCCCGGCATCAGGAGATCCTGCATGATCACCGCGAACTGCCGCTCGTACCGGGACAGGATCGCGTGTGAGCCGCTGCCGTCGCTCAGGGAACTGAGGATCGGCGCGATCTGGGCAATGTGGGCGAAATACACCGTCCAGCGGGAATCGTCCGAACCGGTCCACGCGCGCAGGGCGTCGTGGACCCGGCCGATCATCTGAATAAGGTACGTACTGAGCACTTCCTCCTTGTTTTCGAAGTGCAGGTAAAAGGTGGAGCGGCTGATGTTCGCCCGGTCACAGATAGCCTGCACCGTGACGGACTGAAGGTTCTGTTGTTCAAGCAGCAGGTCAACCAGTGCGGACTGGAGCGCCGCCTTGGTTCGCCGGACGCTGCGGTTTCTGGGCACCATGACGCCCAGATTTTAATTTCCGTTCATCTTCCTGTCCTGACTGAATGAGCCGTCCTCTGGACAATCTGTTCAGCAGTGTCCATTCCTGAACGCGGACATGGCGATTGAACAGCGATCGCGTACGTCGGGCAGGGCCTGATCCGCCAAGATCAGGCAGACTCAGATACGTGTTGGCATCCTGCGTCCTCACTCCCTCTTTCTCATGGGGTTCACATGCGCTCTGAAACTGTAGCGCCACCGGGTTCAGCCGACCTGATCCTCATGGTCGACGACGACCCCAACGAACTCACGCTCGTTCACGGGCTGCTCCAGCACCTCGCGCCCTCACTGAGGTTTCAGGGCCTCCCACCCAGCACTCACCTGCTTACTCAGCTATGTCAGCACCCCGAACACCACCCCACCGCGCTCCTGCTTGATCTGCACATGCCGGGCCTGATGGGCCTGGACTTCCTGCGCATCCTGCGCAGCGCTCCAGCCGGTCACGCCCTGCCCGTCGTGGTCCTCACCGCCAGTGACGACCCCACCGACCTGCACGCCGCCCAGATGGCCGGCGCGACCGCCGTGCACCAGAAACCCGCCAGCCCCGACGCCTACAAGGCCCTCCTGGCCCACCTGCTGGCCCAGCTCACCTCCCACCACCCCGCCAGCCACTGAACAGAGCCAGCACACGCGGGCAGCGCCCGACCTGTTCCCGTGGCACACCAGCCTGGACCCATAGGATCGAGCGGCGCATCTGGAGCCCGCGCCGCCCCAGTGCTCTCTGTCTGAGACGGTGCCAGTCAGGAGTGGAGTCAGTCCAGGCGGCCCAGGAACGCCTGCGTCTGGTACGCCAGGGTGACCCCTCCGCTTTGCGCGTGCCGGTCGAAGGCACTGTCCAGCGCGCGCTCCAGCGCCGGGTAGGCCTTGTCGCCCTGGTTCGGCAGGTAACTGACGCTGGTCGCCAGGGCGCGCAGGCCCTCGCGCGTCAGGGGGTGCCCGTGCGTGAAGGTGTGCCGCGTGAACCCGCCGGGGAGGTGTTGGGGCAGTTCGTCCTCCAGCACGCGGGTCCGCAGCGGGTCGTCCCCGGTGAAGGCCCGGACGACCTCGCCGTACGCGCGGTTGAAGGGGCTGTCCGCCGCGCGCCAGTCGTTCCAGACGAGCAGCACGCGCCCGCCGGGCCGCAGCACCCGCCGGAACTCCGGGACGGTGCGGGCCGGGTCGAACCAGTGTGCGGCCTGCGCCGCCGTGATCAGCCCGGCGCTGCCGTCCGGAAGGCCCGTGGCCTCGGAGGTGCCGGCGTGGACGCTCAGCCCCCCGGCGCGGACGGCACCCTCCAGGCTGGTTTCGAGGTGCGCGCGCATCTCCGGGTTGGGTTCCACCGCCGCCACGCGCGCCCCGCCTGAGAGCAGCAGCGCCGTGAACCGCCCGGTGCCCGCACCGATATCCGCCACGCCACCCGACAGTAGCCCGGCCTCCTCCAGCCACGCGCCCAGGGCCGCGGGGTACCCGGGCCGGGCGGCGGCGTACGCGTCGGCGCGGCCCAGGAAGCGCGCGGGATTCACCACCTGCGAGTCGGTCATGCCCGGAGCATACGCGCCGGGGAGCCGCTCAACCGCCGGATCTGACCGGCCCGCCCGGGGCAGCCTCAGGTTCGGGCGCTTCGGTCGGGGCCAGCTCGGTCTGGACGGGCTCAGTCAGGGCAGACTCAGTCAGGGCCTGTTCGGGCGCCGACGGCGCAGCCGGTGCCGGGTTCACGGGCGCGACGCTGCTGGGCGCCGGGCTGGCCGGGACGACCGGCGTGGGCTCGGCGCGTTTGCCGCTGCGGCCGCGCTTCGGTCTGCCGGGGGCGGCACGCCTGGCCTGGGGCTGGGTCGTGTAGGGCCGGACCGGGGCGCGCACGCTGGGCCGCCACGCGCTGGCGACGAAGTACACCACGCCCGCCAGGACGCCGGTGATCAGCAGGAACCACAGCAGGCGGCCCAGCACCCCGGCGGCGCCCACGATGAACAGGCCCAGGCCGGTCAGGAGCTGCCCGAGCAGCCACACGGCGGCCAGGGCCGTCACGGCCAGCAGCACCACGCCCGCCAGGGCCAGCAGGAGACGCGTCATCAGGGCGCAGTGTAGCAAGGGGCGCGTGCAGATGGACGGCGAACGGACCGGGCAGGGCTGGCGTACCCTGGGCGGCGTGAAGATGCTGGAAACGGAGCTGCTCGTGGTGGGCGGCGGGGTGGCCGGGGCGTACGCGACCCTCACGGCGCGCAGTTACGGGGCGGACGTCATCCTGGCCTGCAAGACGCCGCTGGTGGGCGGTTCGACCCGCTGGGCGCAGGGCGGGATCGCCGCGCCCCTGGCGGAGGGCGACGAGGATGCGCACGCGCAGGACACCGTGAAGGCCGGGCGGGGCCTGTGCGAGCCGGAGGCGGTGCAGGCGTTCGTGCGCGACGCCCGCTCGCACGTGGAGACCCTGAGGGATCTGGGTGTGACGTTCAGTCCGCACGTCACGCTGGAGGGCGGGCACAGCCGGGCGCGCATCCGGCATCAGGGGGACGCGACCGGGCACGCGATCAGCGTGGCCCTCGCCGAGGCGCTCCAGGCGGGCCGCAGTCCGGCGCTGCGGGTCCTGGAGCACGCGTTTGTGCGGAACCTGCGCGTGTCGGGCGGCGCGGTGGTGGGCGCGGACCTGCTCACGCCGGACGGCCCGGTGTGGGTGCGGGCGGGGGCGGTGCTGCTCGCCACCGGGGGCTTCGGGCGGCTGTACCCGGTGACGACCGCACCGCCCGAGGGCACCGGGGACGGACTGGGGCTGGCGTGGCAGGCGGGCGCGGCGCTGCGGGACCTGGAGTTCGTGCAGTTCCACCCGACCGCCGTGGTCCGCAGCGGCGCGGCGCATCTGGTCACCGAGGCCGCGCGGGGCGAGGGGGGCCGCCTGTTGAACGCGCGCGGCGAGCGTTTCATGGAGCGGTACGACCCGGCGCTGGAACTCGCGCCGCGGGACGTGGTGGCCCGCGCGATCGCCGCGGAGATCGCCGCGACGGCCCGCGTGGATCTGGACCTGCGGCACCTGGGCGCGGCGTTCGTACGCTCGCGCTTCCCGACGGTCACGGCGTCCCTGGCCCCGCTGGGCCTGGATCTGGGCGCGGATCTGATCCCGGTGCAGCCCGCCGTGCACTACACGATGGGCGGCGTGCAGACGGACGTGCAGGGCCGCTCGACCGTGCCCGGCCTGTACGCGGCGGGCGAGGTGGCGTCCAGTGGCCTGCACGGCGCGAACCGGCTGGCGAGCAACAGCCTGTCGGAGGGGCTGGTGTTCGGCGCGCGGGCGGCCCGCGCGGCCCTGGCGGCCCTGAAGGCCGTGCCCGCCCGCTCGGAGGCACTGGACGCGCCGCTGGTGGACCCGGCCTGCCTGCCCACTCTGCGCGCGGTGGTGGCGGGCGCGGCGGGCCTGCGCCGGGACGCGGCGGGCCTGCGCGCGGCACTGGACGGCTGGCAGTGGCCGGGCACGACCGCCGAGTCCCGCGAGAGTCTGGAGGCGGGGCACCTCGCCCTGATCGGCGGGCGGTTGCTGCGCGCCGCCCTGGCCCGCGAGGAGTCCCGCGGTGGGCATCACCGCACGGACTTCCCGCGTGAGGCGGCGTCGGCCGTGCACTCGGTGCAGTCGCGGGCGCTGGGGGACGGGGTGGCCCGCGTGCCGGTCGGCGTGCACGAGGCGCGCGCGGCTGTGCTAGGGTCTTCCGCGTGAATTCCCGCACAACGCTGACCGTGGGGGCCGCCCCGTGCTGAGTCTGGATGAGCGCCTGCACGCCGCCCTGGCCGAGGATATCGGCCGCGGCGACGCCACGACCCTCGCCACCATTCCCGCCGCGCAGCAGGCCCGCGCGGAGTTCCTGCTCAAGGAAGCCGGGGTGCTCAGTGGCCTGACGGTCGCCACGCGCGTGTTCGCGCTGGTGGACCCGGCCGTGACCGTCACCTGGACGGCTGCCGACGGCGAGGCGCGCGGACGTGGCCCGATCGGCACGGTGCAGGGCGCGGCCCGCAGCCTCCTGACCGGGGAGCGGCTGGCGCTGAACCTGATGCAGCGCCTGTCGGGCGTGGCGACCCAGACGCGCCGTCACGTGGACGCCCTGGGCGAGTCGCGCACGCGGCTGCTCGACACGCGCAAGACCACGCCGCTGTGGCGCGACCTGGAAAAGCAGGCGGTGCGGCACGGCGGCGGGTTCAACCACCGCGCGGGGCTGGACGACGGCATCCTGATCAAGGACAACCACGTCGCGGCCGCCGGGAGCATCACCGAGGCGATCCGCCGCGCGCGGGACCACGCGTACCTGCTGAAGGTCGAGTGCGAGGTGCCGGACCTCGCCGGGCTGGAGGAAGCCCTGCGCGCCGGGGCGGACCGCGTGCTGCTGGACAACATGAGTGACGACCTGCTCGCGCAGGCGGTCGCGGTCCGGGACCGCCTCGCGCCGCACGTCACGCTGGAGGCCAGCGGGAACATGACGCCCGCGCGCCTCCCGGCCGTGGCGGCCAGCGGCGTGGATTTCGTGAGCGCCGGGGGCCTGACCCACTCCGCGCCCGCGCTGGACATCAGCCTGAACTTCATTCCACTGCCCGAGGACCCGCAATGACTGACCCGAACGTGAATCCTGTCGTCCCCCGCCCCCAGACCCCGCACCGCGACCTGCTGCAACTGGAGGTCCTGCCCGACGAGGCGCAGATCCGCGCCGACATCGAACGCCTGCGCAGGGAGCGCAACGCGGTGATCATCGCGCACAACTACCAGCGGCCCGAGGTGCAACAGATCGCGGACTTCGTCGGGGACTCGCTGGGCCTCTCCCGGCAGGTGGCGAAGACCGACGCGGACGTCATCGTGTTCGCCGGGGTGCACTTCATGGCGGAAACCGCCGCGATCCTCAACCCGGAAAAGACCGTGCTGCTGCCCGACCTGCGCGCCGGGTGCTCCCTGGCGGACACCGTGACCGCGCAGGGCATCCGCGACTGGAAGGCGCAGAACCCCGGCGGGCTAGTCGTGACCTACGTGAACACCACCGCCGACGTGAAGGCCGAGAGCGACTACTGCGTCACCAGCGGCAACGCCGTGCAGGTCGTGCAGAGCCTCCCCGAAGGCGTGCCCGTCCTGTTCGCCCCCGACCGCTTCCTGGCGGCGCACGTGATCCGCGAGACGGGCCGCGCCATGGACGTCTGGGACGGCGCGTGCCACGTGCACGAGGCGATCCGCCCCGAGGACGTGCAGGGCCAGCAGGCGGCGTACCCGGACGCGGAACTCCTCATCCACCCCGAGTGCGGCTGCTCCAGCAAGATCCTCGGCGCGATCCCCGAGTTGCAGCTGTACTCCACCGAGGGCATGATCCACCGCGCCAAGGCCAGCCCCGCGCAGGAATTCATCGTCGTCACCGAGACCGGCATGGTCACCCGCCTGGAACACGACGTGCCCGACAAGACCTTCATTCCCGTCAGCCGCACCGCCTGCTGCGAGTACATGAAGATGATCACCCTGGAGAACATCCGCGACGCCCTGGTGAACCTGGAACCCCGCGTGACCGTCCCGGCGGACATCCGCGCGCTGGCCCTGAAACCCATCGAGCGCATGCTCGCCATCGGATAAGGACAAGACACAGGGGGCGCGGACCACTGGCAGGTTCGCGCCCCTTCTCTGTCGCAGCGGTGCTCAGCTGCACTCCGAAGTGGGCCTGAACGCCGCCGTCAGAACCGCCCGTTCAGGCGGATGGTGGACACCTTCAGGAACGGCCCGGTCCGGGCGGTACCACGCAAGACACGCACGCCCAGGTACACCTGCCGGGCCCGAACGGCCCGGTCAAGGGCGGCGCCTTCCATGTGAACGGGCGTGGCGAGCCCGCGCTTCACGGTCACCTCGGCCAGGGGTTCACCGCCCGCCGGGTCAGTGCAGCGCAAGGCGCCCGAATAGCCGACGTACTCGGCCGGAGTGGGAATCACCGGGCAGGCGGGGCGGGCACGCGCCACGAACAGCTGGAGGCGCAGGTCGTCGTTGTCGCCCATGCCGGTCAGCGACGCGTCGAGGGTGACACGCGACACCCGCACGTCCGGCGCCCGCACGGCGTCCATCTGGTTGGCGTCGATATACAGCACCTCGTGCGGCTGCAGATCCGCTACGGTGTTGACGACGTAGAAGTCGTCAGACCGGACTTCAGGCAGAGGAATCAGCCCGCAGGCGCCCAGGACGGGAGCGAACAGGAGCGGAAGCAGACGTCGCATACGGCACGGTACCTGAGGGCAGATCCATCCGGCGCCTCATGTGCGGCAAGCGGGCGCACGTCAGCCCCGGGCGGCGTCCAGGTACTTCTGCACGTCCTTGCGCAGGCGGACGGCCAGCGGCCAGCGCAGGTACCCTTCCAGCGTGGCGGCGCCCGGCTTGGCGCCGAACCACAGGTCGAACAGTTCACCGATGGTCGGTGCGCCGTCCTCGGCGGGCGTGAAGGTCACCGGGTCGCCCGCGCCCACCGTGCCGGGTTGCAGGACGCGCAGGTACGCGCCGGGCCGCCGCGCCTGGGCGAACTTCTTCGCGAAGGTGCCGTCACCCATGTGCGCCGAGAGGGTCGCGCAGGGGATGCGGGGCGCGGTGACCTCGAACACGACGTCTCCCCCTGGGGCGTGGACGGTCAGGCGGTCCCCGACCCGCAGCGCGGCGGATTCCAGTCCGCTCAGGACGAGGTTCTCGCCCAGCGTGCCGGGCCGGAGAGGTTCGCCCAGCGCCCCGGTCCAGTGGTCTTGGTCGGGCGCGGTGTACAGGTACGCCGCCTGATCCGGGCCGCCGTGGTGCTTGCGGTTGTCGATGTGGTCGCCATCCAGCCGTGCCGTGCCGACGGTCACGCGGCCTGGCACCGGGTGCTTGTCGATCCCGCTGATGTCGTCGCGTTTCCCGACGCGCAGGGCGGTCGGCTGCCCGACGCACACGGCGTCCAGCTTGAGGGTGGGGGTCATGCCTGCCAGCGTAGCGTGCCGGGCGCGGGGTGTGGCAGACACGGTGGCGGGCACGGGGCGTGGTGACCACTGTCCTCGTCAGGAACGCGGGCGTGTGATGGAATGCGGGGCGTGAGTGCTGCGCCCCCCGCGTCCCCCTTCGATCCCGCCCTGGCCGAGGCGGGGCGAGTCCCGACCCTGGCCGTGCTGGTGTCCCTGTTCGGCCTGACCGTCCTGCCGTTCCTGGCGGGCCTGATCCAGGGGCAGACCGACGGCGTCCTGCGGGAACTGATCTACGCGGCGGGCACGGCGTTCCTGCTGAGCATGGTGTGGCGCGGCAGCGTGTGGGCGTGGCGCCTGACCCTGAGTTTCGGGATGCTGGCGGGCTTTCTGGTGTTCATCGTGGGCATGCTGGCGGGCAGCGCGTCCTGGCGCGGCTGGATCGTCAGTCTGGCAGGCGTCGGGTACCTGCTGCTGTGCACGGCGCTGGTGGGAACGCCCAGCATCCGCGCTTTCCTCGATTCCCGCTGGGCGCAGCGGTCCGGGCGGCGGGCGTGAGCGGCGAGCGGCGCTTCACGGTGCAGGGCACGAACAACCCGTTCACCTGCGCGAACTGCGGGACCCTGGTGCATCCCCTTCAGAACGGGTCGGTGCGCAACCACTGCCCGGTGTGCCTGCACAGCCTGCACGTGGACGTCATGCCCGGCGACCGCGCCTGCGACTGCCATGGCGTGATGGAACCCGTGGACGTGGACCAGAGTGGGAAGAAGGGCTGGGTGATCGTGCACCGCTGCCGCAAATGCGGATTCACGGGCCGCAACCGCGCCGCGCTGGACGACCCGGGACAGCCGGACAGCTGGGACGCGCTGATCGCGATCAGCAGTCGCAGGCGCGACTGATCAGGCTGGGGGTCGGGGTATCCTGCGCGTCATGGCACTCTGGCTTGTGTTCGGTTTCATCCTCCTCAGCGCGACCCTGATCCTGGCGATGACGTTCGGCCCGCTGCGCGCGGCGGCGAACGTGCGGGTCATCCGGATGATCGCGTACGTACAGTACGCGGCGGCGCTGCTGCTGCTGGGCGCGCGCCTGACCGGGAAGGCATGACGGTCCACACGCTCGACCTGAACTTCCAGGGCGTGGGGGGCGTGATCGCGTCCAGCGTGTTCGACACCGGGGACGGGCTGGCGGTCGTGGATACCGGGCCGGGCAGCACCCTGGGCGCGCTGGAGGCCGGACTGGCCGGAATGGGCGCGTCGCTGGCGGACGTGCGGCACGTGCTGCTGACGCACATTCACTTCGATCACGCGGGCGCGGCGGGCACGGTGCTGGACCGGGTGCCGCAGGCCCGCGTGTACGTGCACGAGCGGGGCGCGGCGCACCTGTCGCGCCCGGAGCGGCTGCTGGCGAGCGCCACGCAGATCTACGGCGAGCACATGGACACCCTGTGGGGCACCATGCAGCCCATCGATCCCGCGCGCCTGACTGTCCTGAGCGGCGGCGAGGCGCTGACGCTGGGCCGCGTGCCCGTGCAGGTGCACTACACGCCGGGGCACGCCGTGCACCACGTGTCGTACCACGCGGGGGACGACCTGTTCCTGGGGGACGTGGGCGGCATCCGGCTGGACGTTGCCCAGACACCCCGCGCGCCCACACCGCCGCCGGACATCAATCTGGAGGCGTGGCGGGACAGCCTCTCCGTGCTGGAGACGCTGGACGCCCGGACGCTGCACCTCGCGCACTTCGGGGCGTACCCGAACTCGCCCGCGCACTGGGCCGGGCTGCGCGCGACCATGACCGCCGACGCCGAGCGCGTCCGCGCGGGCCTGAGTGCTGGACTGGATCCGCAGGCCATCACGACCGCCTTCACCGAGGAGCTTATGCATGACCTCAAGATGGAAGACCCGACCCTGCCCGCCCGTTACGACTTCGCGTGCCCGCCGTGGATGAGCGTGCAGGGCCTCCTGCGCTACTGGGCGCGGCAGGCCGCGCGGGGGCAGGGCTGATGCGCGTCCTGGTGATCGGCGGCGGCGGACGCGAGCACGCGATCGTGCACGCCTGCGTCCGCGCGGGGCACGAGGTGCTGTGCACGCCCGGCAACCCCGGCATCGCGGAGATGGCCCGCGTGATCGGCAGCGCGCAGGACGCCGCGAGCCTCGCGCAGCTGGCCCGCGCCGAGGCGGCCGACGTGGTGATCGTGGGGCCCGAGGCGTACCTCGCAGCGGGCGTCGTGGACGAGTGCGAGGCGCTGGGCATCCCGGCGTTCGGCCCGTCGCGCGCCGCGAGCCGACTGGAGGGCGACAAGGCCTGGAGCAAGGCGTTCATGCACCGTCACGGCATCCCGACCGCCGCGCACTACACCTTCAGCGACCTCGCGGCGGCCGGGGCGCACGTGGGGACCCTGACGCCGCCCATCGTGGTGAAGGACGCGGGCCTGAAGGCCGGGAAGGGCGTCACCATCGCCCACACCGCCGAGGAGGCGCACGCGGCGCTGCGGGACATCTTCACGCAGCCGGGCGCGCAGGCGGTCATCGAGGACTTCATGACCGGGCAGGAGGTCACGGTGCTGGCCCTCACCGACGGCACCGCCTACGCCCTGACGCCCCCCAGTCAGGACCACAAGACCATCCACGAGGGCGACACCGGCCCCATGACCGGCGGAATGGGCGTCATCTGCCCCTTCCCCATCAGCCCCGAACAGCTGGAGGTCGTGCGGCGCACCATCATCGAACCCACCCTGGCGGGCATGCGCGCTGACGGGCACCCGTTCCGGGGCGTGCTGTACGCCGGGCTGATGCTGACCCCTAACGGCCCGAAGGTCGTGGAGTTCAACGCCCGCTTCGGCGACCCCGAAGCGGAAGCCGTGCTGCCCCTGCTGGAGAGCGACCTCGCGCGGCACGCCCTGGACGCCGCGCGCGGGCAGCTCCGCCCGGAGGATGTGCGCTTCCGCGACGCCGCGAGCGCCACCATCATCCTCGCCGCGCCCGGCTACCCCAGCGAGCCGCAGAAAGGCATTCCCCTCACCCTCCCCGAACCCGGCCCGGACGAGGTCATCTACCACGCGGGCACCACGGACAGCGCCGCCGGACTGGTCAGCAGCGGGGGCCGCGTGCTGGCCGTCACCGCCGTCGCGGACACCCTGAACGGCGCGCTGGGCCGCGCGTACGCCCTCGCGGACCGCGTGGACTTCCCCGGCGCGCAGCTGCGGCGCGACATCGGCGCCCGCATCGGCGCGGCCCCCGACCCGGCGCCCGTTTGACCAGCCCGCGCGCACGCGCTACCATTCCCCACGCACCTGCCGGTGTGGCGGAATGGTAGACGCACTCGACTCAAAATCGAGCGGGAAACCGTAGGGGTTCGAGTCCCCTCACCGGCACCAATCAGGCAGATGCCCTCGCCCCGGCGGGGGTTTCTGCTTGGGTATCCCGGCTGAACGAAGGCGCCCCCCGTTTCGAGCGGGGGGCGCCTTGCCGTGGGTCAGGCGAGGGCGGCGGGCGGTTCTGCCGGGGGGTCGGCGCGGCGGCCCGCTTTCTGCCAGACGTACACGGCGGCGATCAGGGCCAGCGCGCCGAGGTTCCAGAGGATGTGGGTGGGGATGATCAGGATCAGCGCGGCGGCCAGCAGCAGCAGGGCCTGCACGGGGTTGGTGCGGCGGTGCAGGAAGCGCAGTGTGGCGGCGCTGAACGCGACGAGACCGATGAACGCGAAGAGGATCATGGGGATCGCCTCGGTCCAGGTGACGCCGCCCAGGCGGCCGTTCGCGATGAGCAGCAGCTGCGGGTTGAAGAACATCATGTAGGCCAGCAGCGCGGTGCGCAGTTCGTACTGGAAGGCCTGCACGCCGGTCGCGACGGGATTCCCGCCACTGATGGCGGCCGCGGCGAATGCGGCGAGCGCGACGGGTGGGGTGCTGTCGGCCATGATCCCGAAGTAGAAGACGAACATGTGCACCGGAAGCATCTGCGCGGGGTTGCTGGGGTCGAGTCCGGCGATCTTGGCGATGATCGGGACGATCAGGGCGCTCATGAGGATGTAGTTGGCGGTGGTGGGCAGGCCCATGCCGAGGATCAGCGCGATGAGCTGCGCCATGACGAGCACGACCACGATGGACGCGAAAGTGGCGACCTGCGGCCCGGCGAAGGCCATGAGGTTCTTGACGCCGTCGCTGGCGAGCTGCACGATGTCGGCCAGGCCGAAGCCCAGGCCGGTGATGGTCACGATGCCGACGATGATCCCGGCGGCGGCGGTGGCGATGGCGATGCCGATCATGGAGCGGGCGCCGCCCTCGAACGCCTCGATGATCTTCTTCCCGCCGTCGAGGAGGCCCCGCGCTGGGCCGCGTCCGTCACGCTGCGCGAGCACGGCTTCCTGCACGAACATCATGATCAGCATGACGAAGATGGTGTTCAGCGCGACGCGTTCCGGGGTGGCGTCGGGGTTGATGGTCAGCGTGCCGATCAGGTAGCCCAGCGGGATGAGGTAGTACCAGCCGCTGAGCAGGGTCTGCCGCACGCGGGGCAGTTCGTTTCTGGGCAGGCCCCTCAGGCCGAGCTTGAGGGCCTCGATGTGCGCCAGGACGAGCAGGGTGCCGTAGCACAGGAACGCGGGAATGGCGGCGGCGAGGATCAGGCTGCGGTACTCAATGTTCAGGTTCTGCGCCATGATGAACGCGGCGGCGCCCATGACGGGCGGCATGAGCTGGCCGTTGCTGGAACTGGCGACCTCGATCGCTCCGGCCTTCTCGCGGCTGTAGCCGGTGCGGATCATGGTGCCGATGGTAATGTTCCCGCCGGTGACGACGTTACTGACGGCCGACCCGGAGATCACGCCGTTCAGGGCGCTGGACAGGATGCTGGCCTTGGCCGCGCCGCCCCGGAAGCCGCCCAGGACGCCCTGCGCGACGCGCATGAACCATTCGCCCGCGCCGAGTTTGTCGAAGATCGCGCCGAACAGCACGAACAGGAACACGATCTGCGCGGACACGCCGATGGCGGTCCCGAAAATGCCTTCCGTGTTCGCGAACAGCTGACCCACGACCTGCGGCCAGGTCTGCCCGGCGTGCAGCTGGAGCTGCGGGCCCAGGTCGCCGCGGATCAGGCCCTTGGGGCCGGTCAGGGCGTACAGCATGAACACGCCCGCGACGATGGGCATGGCGATGCCGATGGTGCGCCACGCGGCGAGCAGCAGCAGGACGATCATGCCGCTGCCGACCCACACGTCGGTGTTCGTCAGCAGGCCGCCCTGTTCGTTGGCGATGTGCGGGTACTGCGCGATCAGGTACGCGGCGGTGCCGGTCGCGCCGATGCCCAGGATCCAGTCGTACCAGGGCACGCGGGTCTGCGGCTGCCCGGGGGTCTTGCGGTGCGGGAACACGAGGTACGCGAGGAAGAACGCGAAGCCCAGGTGCGTGGCGCGCAGGGTGAGGGTGTCGATGTTGCCGACCTGCGCGGCGTACATCTGGTACAGGCACCACGCGACGGCGACCAGCGTGACGAGGCCGCGCTGCCAGCCGCCGAGTTTGCGTCCGCCGGTCTCGGCGGCCTCGACCATCTCGATGGCGCGGCGTTCGCCGTCGGTCATCTCCTGGCCGGGTGGGGTGAGGGTGGGGTCGCTGCTGATGGGGCGGGTGGGTTCGCTCATGGGTTCCTCATGGGGTGAATGGGGTTGGGGGCCAGCCCGAGCGTTTCCCCGGCTGGCCCCCAGGTGCGGGCCGTTACTTGACGTTCAGGCCTTTTTCCTTGAAGAACTTGACGGCCCCGGCGTGCAGCGGCGCGGGGATGCCCTTGACGGCCTTGGCGTAGCTGAAGTTGTTCGCGAGGCTGGGGTGGATGGCCTTCAGCGCGCCCTCGTCGTCGAAGATGGCCTTCATGGCCTTGTACACGGCGTCGTCGCTGACGGCGGTGCTGGTGACCAGGGTGGCCTGCACGGCGACGCTGGGGACGGTGGCGCCCACGCCCTTGTAGCTCTTGGCGGGGATGTTGTAGCGGACGTAGAAGGGGTACTTCTTGATCAGGCTGCTGGCCTGGTTGCCGCTGACGGGGACCATGGTGACGTCCACGGTCTGCGCGATCTGGCTGATGGCGCTGGCGCCCACGCCGACGGTGTAGAACAGCGCGTCGGCGCGTTTGTCCTGCATCAGGGTGATGCCCTGTGCGGGGGACACGCGCAGCGCCTGACCCAGGTCGTCGAAGCCCAGTCCGTAGGATTCGAGCACCTGCTTGGCGGTCAGTTCGGTGCCGGAGCCCAGGTCGCCGATCACGACACGCTTGCCCTTCAGATCGGCGATCGAGCGGATGCCGCTGTCCTTGCGGGCGACGACGTGCAGGACTTCGGGGTACAGGACGGCCATGGTGCGCAGCTTGGTGTTCGCCTTACCCTGGAAGGCCTGGAGGCCGGTGCCCTTGTAGGCGTAGTACACGACGTCGTTCTGGGCGACGGCCGCATCGAGTTCGCCGGTGGCGATGGCGTTCACGTTGAAGACGCTGCCGCCGGTCGAGCGGGCGTTGGCGCGCACGCCGGCCCCGGCGTCGTTGACCATCTTGGCCATGCCGGTCGCGACGGGGAAGTACACGCCGGTGGTGCTGCCCGAGCCGATGGTGAGGAACGTGGTGCCCTGTGCCAGGGCGATAGCGGCGGTGCCGAGGACGAGCAGGGCACCGAGTTGCTTGGTGGTCTTCTTCATGATTCCTCCTGGGTGATGCGTGGGCAGATGAGAAGTCTCGGCCCGGGGTGTGAAGAATAGGCGGATCGTAGCACGGCACCTTTTGACTCAATTGAAAGGTGAACCGGGTCAAGCGCACCGCATTCCGGCGTGGCGGTACCATGCTGGGCATGACGCAGTCCTCTCCCACCGCCACGGGCAGCCAGATCCGCCGGGACGCCCCCCCGATCATCGACGTGCGTGACGTGCACAAGCATTTCGGCAGCTTCCACGCGCTGCGCGGCGTGAACCTGCGCGTCCAGCCGGGCGAGGTCGTGGTCGTGATCGGCCCGTCGGGCAGCGGCAAGAGCACCTTCATCCGCACCATCAACGCCCTGGACCCGCACGACGGCGGGCAGATCACCGTGGACAGCATTCCGCTGGACGGCAAGGGCAACCTGGACGCCATCCGCCGCGAGGTCGGCATGGTGTTCCAGTCGTTCAACCTCTTCCCGCACCTGACCGTGCTGGAGAACATCACGCTGGCGCCCACCCGCGTGCGCAAGGCCAGCAAGGCCGACGCGGAGAAGCGCGGCCTGGAACTGCTGCGCCGCGTGGGCATCGAGGAGCAGGCGCACAAGTACCCCGCTCAACTGTCGGGCGGGCAGCAGCAGCGCGTGGCGATCGCGCGGGCCCTGGCGATGGAACCCAAGGTCATGCTGTTCGACGAACCCACCAGCGCCCTGGACCCCGAGATGATCAAGGAGGTGCTGGACGTCATGAAGGAACTGGCCCGCACCGGCATGACCATGCTGGTCGTCACGCACGAGATGGGCTTCGCGCGCGAGGTCGCCGACCGCATCCTGTTCTTCGACCAGGGCAACATCGTCGAGGACACCACCCCGGAAGCCTTCTACCAGAACCCGCAGCACGAGCGGGCCAGGGCATTCCTCAGCAAGATCTTGGACCACTGAGCAGCTGACTCTGGAGGGTGCCCTCAGTTGGACGCTGGTGGGCACCCTTCTGCTGTTCAGGCGTCGCGGCGCAGTTGCCCGCACCAGACCCAGGCGACGGCGCACAGCACGCCGCTGAGGACGAACACCGGGCCGTACCCGGCGCGGTCGGCGAGCAGCCCGCCGAGCACGGGGGTGAAGAGGGCCGCGCCGACCAGGGTGTTCAGCGTGCCGATGTAGCGGCTGCGGGCGTGTTCGGGCGCGATGTTCAGCAGGTGGTTGGTGTGGCCCAGGTTGAAGCCCTGCGCGGCGGTGCTCGTCAGGATGAACGAGAGGAGGTACGTCCAGGCGGGCAGGTGCAGCAGTCCGACCGTCAGGGCCCACAGGGGCGCCAGGCCGTAGAAGACGCTGGCGTAGCGGATGATGCGACGGGAGCCCTTGCGTTCGGCGACGCGCTGCCAGACGATGTTGCTCAGGGGCGCGGCGAAGGTCAGGGCCATGACGAAGGTGCCCAGCGTAGCGGCCGGATAGTGCAGTTCGCGCAGGGCGTACACGGCCAGGAAGGGATCGCTCATGCTCGCGGCGGCCAGCAGCAGGCGCACGGTCAGGAACGCGCGGAAGTGCGGGTCGCGCAGCGTCTCGGGGATGGCGCGGAACTCGGCGCGGGTGCCCTGGGCGTCCAGGGGGGTGTCGGCGGGTTCCTGCACCAGCCCGAACACCCAGTACCCGAACGTGAACGCGACGGTGCCCAGCGCGAGGATCAGGGCGTAATTCAGCGGGAAGGCCAGGTCGCTGCCCAGGATGGCCCGCACGAGCAGCCCCGCGCCGAAGGCGAGCAGGCCGCCGTACAGGTTGCGGGTGCCGAAGAACCGGGCGCGGCGTTCGGTGGGGACGGTCTTGCTGACGACCTCCAGGAACGGCAGACCGCTGACGCCGGACGCCAGGGCGTTCAGGCTCATGGCGACGATGAAGAGCGTCAGGCACAGCGCGGGCCGGTCGGCGAGCAGCGCGGCGGCCAGCACCATGAAGATGTACGTGGCGGTGCGGACCATGGCGGCCGAGCGGTACACCGGCAGTTTGTGGGTCAGGGGACGGACGCGCGCCGCGACGAGCAGTTGCGGGAGCATCCACCCGCCACCCGCGATGGCGGGCAGCAGGCCGATGACCCAGTTGGGCGCGCCGAGGCGGGCGGCGAAGCCGGTCAGGACGACGGCGACGCTCATGAAGCCGTCGCCCAGGAACACGGCCCAGCCGTTGAGGATGCCCAGGCGTTCGTTGCGGTTCCACGGCGCGCGGGTCGTCATGGGGGGCATTATTCACCTTGAACGATTCAGTCGATCGGCAAGACGGGACGCCTCCGGGGGTA
Source organism: Deinococcus hopiensis KR-140 (assembly GCA_943327755.2). Classification (GTDB taxonomy): domain Bacteria; phylum Deinococcota; class Deinococci; order Deinococcales; family Deinococcaceae; genus Deinococcus; species Deinococcus hopiensis_A. The sequence goes on along the minus strand of CALPYF020000030.1, from coordinate 4,846 downwards.
GGGAGCGTTCAGGTCAGCACATCCAGGCCGTCGAGCACCACGCTGGCGTGCGCCTCGACGGTCAGGGCGTGGTCGCGGTTATACCCGCCGGCCATCATCGTGACGACGGGAATGCCCGCGCCGCGCGCCCAGGTCAACACGGCGCGGTTGCGTTCGCGCACGCCGTCCAGGGTCAGGACGAAACGCCCGAAGCGGTCTCCGGCCAGGACGTCCACGCCCGCGAGGTACAGCAGAAGGTCGGGCCGGAAGGCGTCCAGCGCCGGGAGCGCCTGCCCGCGCAGCACCCGCAGGTACTCCTGGTCGGTCACGCCGTCCCCCAGGCCGAGGTCGAGGCTGCTGCGTTCCTTGCGGAAGGGGTAGTTCCGCTCGCCGTGGACGCTGAGGGTAAACGCCCGCGCCTCGTGTTCCAGCAGCGCGGCGGTGCCGTTGCCCTGGTGCACGTCCAGGTCGAGGATCGCCACGCGCCGCGCCAGTCCGTCACCCAGGGCCACGCGGGTCAGGATCGCGGCGTCGTTCACCAGACAGAAACCCTCGGCGCGGTCACGGAAGGCGTGGTGCGTGCCGCCCGCCAGGTTGATGCCCCACCCGACCGCCAGGGCGTCGTGCAGGGCAGCCAGGGAACCTCCGGCGGCGCGGCGGGCGCGCTCGACCACCTCGGCGCTCCAGGGCAGGCCGAAGGCGCGTTCCTCGTGCCGGTCGATCTCGCCCCTGCGCCAGCGGCGCAGCCACAGGGGATCGTGGGCGCGCGCGGCGTCCGCCCAGCTCAGGTTAGGGGTGTCCAGCACGGGCAGCAGTCCGCTCAGGCGGTCACGGACCCCGGCGTACTTGTAGGCCGGGAAGCGGTGCCCGTCCGGCAGGGGGAAAGTGTAGGCGGCGGGCGTCCAGGCCCGGTAGGGTCCGGCGTGGTCGGGGAGGGTCACGTCCGGCAGTCTGCCGCGTCGGGCGTGAGCTGTGAGCGTGAACGGGCACGAATGGCCGGAAAAGACTGCCCAGGCCGTCGGTTTTGAACGGGTCAGCCGGTCGGGAAGGGTGAGAACCGCCACACCCGACGGGGGGTCGTTTGGCGGAGTGTTCACACTGTGTGCCGCACACGATTCAGGCTTGTACAAGGTTTGTACACTCCTGATCAATCGAAGGACAGGCGGCCCCCAGACGCACGCCCCATCCCCGCCACGGCACGAGCAGCACAGGCGGACGCACGACCCCAGGAGTTCCGGCCATGACCTACATCGCCCCCACCCCCACCAGCACCTACACCGATCCCAACCGCACCGTCCGCCGCGGCCAAACCCTCTACTACGCCGGGGACGCCGCCCCCAGCCTCTACCGCCTGGAAAGCGGCCTGATGCGCGCCGTGCGCCTCACCCCCCAGGGCCGCAACCTGACCGTGCGCCACATCCGCCCCGGGGACATCTTCGGCGAGGAATGCCTGCACGGCACCACCCGCGGCCACCAGGTCGTCGCCCTGACCGATGCCGTCCTGACCCCCATCCACCCGCAGCACCTGTCGCAGGGCGAACTGTGGGACCTGACCCGCAGCCTCAGCCACCAGCTGCAGCGCATGATGACCGACGGCGTGCACATCCAGGACGGCGACCTGCGCGAACGCATCGCCCGCTACCTGCTGAACCTCGCCGACAGCAGCCTGGGCGGCCAGCACCCGGACGGCACGCGCTTCGTGCGCGCCACGCACGAACTGATCGCCGAGGGCACCGGCGCCACCCGCGAGAGCGTCAGCAAACTCATCGGCGAGATGCGCGACGACGGCCTGCTGAACCCCGCTTACCGCTGCCTGACCTTGACCGACGAGGCGGGCCTACGCCTGCTCAGCGGCTACCACGGCTGAAGCCACCTGCACCCCGCACACCGCTCCGTTACCGGGGCGGCGTTTTCGTGCACCGCGCACCTCACTGCACACTTTTTCTGTCCGGCACGTAGAATAGCCCGCATGCGTATCCGCCTCGACCCCTGGCCCGTGGACATAGAAGGGGGCCAGCTGAGCCTCCAGCCCTTCGGCGGAGAACTGATCGACATCGAAACACCCCGCTGGGCCGCCATACCCGCCCGGTCCATCCCGGAACGCCTGACGCAGGTGCTCGTCGTGGACGGCAAGCGCCGCATGGAATCCCGCGTGTTCCTCGAAGACGGCGAGGGCGGCGCCGGGATGGGCGGCTTCGGTGCGTACGTGGTGGGTGCCGTGAATCTCTGCCCGCACGGCACGCGACAGGCCGAACTGCTGGATGTGCGCGCGCAGCGCGTACTGGCGCACGCGCCAGGTCTGCGGGTCAACCCCACCGAACTGTCCCCACGCGACCCGCACACCGGGCAACTGCTGTACGTCCCGGTTCCCACCGAGAGTGCCGACCCGCTGGCGCCCTTGCACCGCCTCCAGAGCCTGATGCTGGACGCCGAACAGGAGCTGTCCCACGCCTACGCCTCGGCCGTACCGGCGGACGAGACCGACGACGAGGAGCCCCTGACGGCCCTGACCTTGCAGGACGGCACGCTGCGGCGCGGCGGCGCCAACCTGGGCGGCGCTGTGGTCGGGTACGTGAAGACCATGCAGACGCAGTACCTCAGTGCGGACCGCGTGGGGCTGCTGTCCAGCCTGAAACCCGGCGAACGCACCCCGATCCTGCACATGAAGTCCGAGACGGGCCGCAGCACCCGCTTCACGTGGTACGTGCGCCTGTGCGAGGCGGCGTTCTACCAGCACCCCATGAGCGGCGTGATGCGCCTCGAGATGTACGCCCCGCCGGAACCGGACTTCCTGCCGCGTTCCGTGCGTCAGGTCGCGAACCTGTCGGGCACGCTGCTGACGCGGCTGGGCAGCCGGGCGCACAAGGACCCGCGCGCGCCGCAGAACCTGATTCCGACGGCGGCGCTGGAGCAGGCGATGAACCGCTCGATGGGCAGCGCGGATCTGGTCACGCGGCGCATCCGGGCGCACATCGCGGCGACGTTCGGGCAGGGGGCCGTCGCATGACGGGCGTGCAGGGGCCGTCGGCAGCGACGGGCGCGGTCGTGGGCATGGTGCTGGGCACGCAGGACGTGACCCCGGTGAGTTTCTGGTTCGCGGTGCAGCCCGGCGCGAGCATCCAGCTCGACGATCTGGTCGTGGTGGGCACCCGCAAGCCCGACGGGGCGGAGGTCCGCTTCTACGGGATAGTGGATCACGTCCGCACCCGGCACGAGGGCGTGACGTTCGACAGTGACGTGCAGGACGTCGCGGCGGGTCTGCTACCCGCGAGTGTCAGTTACGCGGCGCGGGTACTGGTCACGCGGGTGCACCCGGAGAACTTCATTCCGCCGCAGCCGGGGGACGTGGTGCGGCACGCGCGGGACGCGGACCTGCGCATGGCGCTCAGCGCGGACAAGATGGGCGACCGGGCCTTCCCCGGTGGGCTGCTGGCGGACGGGCAGGTGCTGCCGCTGAACTACCGGTTCGTGAACGGCGAGAACGGCGGGCACATCAACATCAGTGGGATCTCGGGCGTGGCGACGAAGACGAGTTACGCGCTGTTCCTGCTGCACTCGATCTTCCGCAGTGGCGTGATGGGCGCGTCCGCGTCGGCGGGCCGGGCGCTGATCTTCAACGTGAAGGGCGAGGACCTCCTGTTTCTCGATCAGGCGAATAAGGACGTGGCGGCGCGCGAGGCGGACGCGCAGGCGCAGAAGGGCCTGCCGCGCACCCGCTACGACCTGATGAACCTCCCGGCGGAAGCGTTCCGGGACGTGCAGTTCCTCGCGCCGCCCCGGCCCGGCAGCGCGGCGGGCGCGATCGTGCCGCACGTGGAGCAGCGCGCCAGCGGCGTGACGCCGTTCCTGTACTCGCTGCGGGAGTTCTGCCTGCGCCGCATGCTGCCGTACGTGTTCGTGGACCGGGACGCCAGCGTGAACCTGGGCTTCGTGATCGGCAGTATCGAGGACCGCCTGTACCGCCTCGCGCAGGGGGCGGACACGCCGTACCTGACCGTGGAGGACTGGCAGCCGGACACCGAGCAGCTGATCGACGAGGACGTGCGCTTCGACGAACTGGGCGGCGTGCGGATCAGCACCTTCCCGCAGCTGGTCGCGTACCTGGAGTACAAGCTGCTGGACGCGAACGACGGCGAGGGCGACCGCAAGTGGGTGGGCAAGCAGTCCCCGGCGACCTTGCAGGCGTTCATCCGGCGACTGCGGGGCGTGCAGAAGCACCTCACGCCGCTGGTGCGCGGGGACCTGAGCGCCCAGCAGGCCGCGCAGTACCGCCCGGACCCGCTGAAGCCCGGGGTGCAGACGACCGTGGTGGACATCCACACGCTGTCCGCCACGGCGCAGATGTTCGTGGTGGGCGTGCTGCTGCGCGACCTGTTCGAACACAAGGAACGTGTGGGGCGGCAGGACACGGTGTTCGTCGTGCTGGACGAGCTGAACAAGTACGCGCCGCGCGACGGGGACAGCCCCATCAAGGACGTGCTGCTGGACATCGCCGAACGCGGCCGCAGCCTGGGGATCATCCTGATTGGCGCGCAGCAGACCGCCAGCGAGGTCGAGCGGCGCATCGTGTCCAACGCCGCGATCCGCGTGGTGGGTCGCCTGGACCTCGCGGAGGCCGAGCGGCCCGAGTACCGCTTCCTGCCGCAGAGTTTCCGCGCGCGCGCGGGCATCCTCCAGCCGGGCACCATGCTCGTCAGTCAGCCGGACGTGCCGAACCCGGTGCTCGTGAACTACCCCTTCCCCGCCTGGGCGACCCGCAAGGATGAGGTGGACGACCTGCGCGGCAAGAAGGTCGAGGACGTCGGCGACGACTGGCTGCGCTGAGGGGACAGGGGGGTGGGGCACCGGGCACCCAGGCGCCGGTGCC
>CALPYF020000029.1 GCA_943327755.2 Deinococcus hopiensis KR-140 | reverse complement strand
TTTCCCCATTCGGACATCCCGGGGTCAAAGCGTATCTCCAGCTCGCCCGGGCTTTTCGCAGGTAATCGCGTCCTTCATCGGCTCCAGTGCCAGGGCATCCACCGTGGACCCTTGGTATCTTGACCATCTTCGTTCTTAGCGTCCTCCGCTTTCCGTCACCCCGAGGGGATCTGGTGGGCGGTGGGACGCTGGTATATGCGTTCTCTCGCTCGTTTCACACTCGTTGTCATGCTTCCCGCCTCGCTTGAGGCTCAGAAAAGATACAGGCCCATCCTGAATCTGTCAACACCCTCCCCGCCAGCTGACCTTGAGAGATCCAGCCGGGCGGGCGCAAGCGCGTGTGGCAGGGCAAAACCTCATCGGGGACTGGGAGACTGGGAGGCGACATGCCGCGCCTCTCCCCCATCCTGTGCCTGCTCGTGCTGGGCAGCGCCCCCGCCACGGCCCTGACCGTAAAGCCTGTCGTCGCCGGGGGCACCCTGTATACGGTGGCGACCGTCACGCCGGGCCGCGACGACCTGCGGCTGCACTGGCGCAATCCCACCACCTCTGCCCCGTACGCGACCTTCGCGCAGCTGGGCGCCCGCCTGAAGAAGGAGGGCCGCACGCTGCTGTTTGCCACGAACAGCGGCATCTACGCGCCGGGTCTGACACCCCTGGGCCTCCATATAGAGGGTGGGCAGACCCTGACGCCGCTGAACCTCGCCCGGTCCGGGGGGAACTTCGCGCTGCGGCCCAACGGGGTGTTCTGGATCAAGGGCAGCCGCGCGGGTGTACTGGAAACCGACGCGTACCGCCGCGCACGCCTGACCCCCACGTACGCCACGCAGTCCGGGCCGCTGCTGGTCCAGGGTGGGCGGCTGCACCCCGCCTTCAACAAAGGCGGGACCTCGTTCAAGCTGCGCAGCGGCGTGGGCGTCTGCCGGGGCGGACAGGTCCGCTTCGTCGTCAGTACGGGGCCCGTCAACTTCTACACCTTCGCCACCTTCTTCCGGGACACGCTGGGCTGCCCGGACGCGCTGTACCTGGACGGCAGCATCAGCGCCTACGCCACGCCAGACCGGGACACGCAACTGGCGGGCTTCGCCGGGATCTGGAGTGTCAGTCGCTGACCTGTTCGGGGAACCCCATGCTGCCGGCCCCCGTACTGACCGACATGGACTTCACCTGGAAAGGCGTCACCGAACGTGACCTGAGCAGCGGGCAGAACCGTCTGGAAGTCATCGAGTACAGCGCCGAGCCCATGGAGGCCGCGCTGAGCGGCTACCACCAGACGCTGAGCCGCCCCGCCCGCTGGCGGCAGCTGGCCGTGCACGTCGCCGGGGAAGGCAGCGCCGGGAACGCCGTGCTGGAAACCGGCGCCCTGCAGTACCTGCGCGGCACCCTGGAAATGCAGGCCGTGAACGCCGCCGGGGGCAGTGGCCTGGGCGGCTTCCTGCGCGGCGCCGTCACCGCCGCCGCCAGCGGCGAGGGCCTGTACAAGACCGCCTTCCGGGGCAGCGGCACCCTGTACACCGAACCCACCCGCCTGCACCTGCTGCTGGGCGAACTGCGCGGCGAGAGCCTGATCGTGGACGACGGCGCGTTCGTCGCGTGCGTCGGCGACATCAGCGTGGGCCGCCACGTGAACCACGGCTTCGCGCAGGCCGTCGGCAGCGGCGAGGGCCGCGTGCAGCCCAAACTGACCGGCAGCGGCCTGTTCGCCCTGCAGAGCCCCGTCCCGCCCGAGGAATTCCAGGTGCTGGAACTGCACGGCGACACCCTGAAAGTCGACGGGAACCTCGTGGTGGCATACACCGACGGGCTGGAATTCAAGGTGGAGAAGAGTGCGCGCGGCCTGCTCGGCAGCGGCAAGACCGGCGAGGGCTTCGTGCAGGCCTACCGCGGCACCGGCCGGGTGTGGCTGGCCCCGACCCTCCCCCTGCACGTCTCTCACTGAGGCGGGGCACTGGTCCTGAGGGCAGAGCACCGGCACGGCTGGAACGGCGAACCCGTTTCAGCCTGTTGCCGTTCAGGCCCACAGGCCAGGGTGCAGAGGGACCCCTCCGCCAGACGGCGCAGGCACCGGCGACCCCGCGCCCCTACTGTGAGAGGCGAAGTCTCCCCGCGCCCCCGCGCCGGAGTGACCCCTGTCCCTCACCTGCGCGGCCCCGCTCACTTCCGGAGTGGACGCCCGCTGGGCCTCACGACTGCCGGAAGCCCCCCATGCCCATCCCCGATCCCCTGAGCCTCTGGCATGACCTGGAGGCCACCGTCCGCCACACCCTGACCCACAACGAACTCGCGCAGGGCGGCCTGCTGATCGCCGCGCTGAGCGCCCTGGCCGTGCAGGCCCGCACCCTCCCGGCCACTACCCTGAACCACCTGAAGGGCCGCTTCACGATCACGCTGGACGTGCAGGGCGACGACGCCGCGTTCCCGTGGCTGGCCGCGTGGCTCGCCGCGCAGCCCGTCGGGCGGCACCTGCGGCACCTGGGCGTCGTGACCCGCTTCAACGAGCAGATGGGCGGGCAGAACCTCACGCTGGGCGTCGACCGTGACGGCGACGACGTGAACGTCCGCCTCGTGCCCCTGAGCGGGCAGGTGCTGCTGCGCTACCGCGGCCACTGGGTGCTCGCCCGGCCCGCCCGCACCCAGCGGCAGATCGCCGGGAGCAGCGCCGCGGGATTCAACCACAGCCTCACCTTCCGGATGCTGGCCAGCGCCCGGCCCATCATCGGGGAGCTGCTGCGCGACGCGTACGACAGCACCGCCGGACGCAGCGACGGCCGCGTCGAGATTCACGTGCCCGAGTACCAGGGCTGGACGCTCGCCGAACGCCGACCCGCCCGCCCCCTGAGCAGCCTCATCTACGCCGAGACGCTGCTGGACACGCTGAGCGGCGACCTGAACGCCTTCTTCCGCGACCGGGACTGGTACGCGCAGATGGGCATCCCCTACCGCCGCGGGTACCTGCTGCACGGCCCACCCGGCAACGGCAAGAGCAGCCTCGTGGCAGCGCTCGCCGGACACTTCGGGCTGAACGTCTGCGTGCTGAACCTCGCCACGCCCGACCTGACCGACGACCGCCTGACGGGCCTCCTGAGCAATCTGCCCCGCCGCGCCCTGCTGCTGCTGGAAGACATTGACGCGGTGTTCCTGGGGCGCGAACCGCGCGCGCCCACCGTGAAACTGTCCTTCAACGGCCTGCTGAACGCCCTGGACGGCGTGGCCGCCGGGGAAGGCCGCGTGACCTTCATGACCACCAATGACCTGGGAGGCCTGGACACCGCCCTGATCCGCCCCGGCCGCGCCGACCGGCACGTGCACCTGGGCAACGCCACGCCCGAACAGGTCGCCGGGATGCTCCGGCGCTTCTGGCCCGACTGGACCGAGGAGCAGGTCAGTGATCTCACGCAGCGCGTGCCCGGCGGGCTGCTCAGCATGGCGCGCGTACAGGAATACCTGCTCGAACGCCGCGCCGACGAGGCGGGCGTCACCCGCGACTGGGCCACCCTGACCGGCACCGGCTGCCCCACCCGCCTGCGTCTCCTGCCCGCGGGCTGAACCCCGTCTGCACCGGCCCACCCTTCACCCCGCCGGTCGCGCGACCGGATCCATCCGATTCCCGATCATCCAGACCACCACCCGATGATCGCCATCTCCTGAACTCCGGTCCTTCTTGCTTCTCCCTTCGGTCGGGTTCGTCTTCGACTCACCGCAAGGTATGAAACCATGGCGGGGTGATTCAGGCCCTGAGTAACGTCCTGCTGCCCGTCATGCTCGTCGCGGGGCTGGGCGCGCTCGTCTCGGCGCGGTTTCCGATCGATCAGGCGACCATCGCGCGGGTCACGCTGTACCTGCTGTCCCCGGCCCTCGTGCTGAACGTCCTGCTGACCACGCCCGTGCAGGCGCGCGAGATCCTCAGCCTGGGCGCCGCGTACGCCCTGACCGTCGCGGGCAGCCTGCTGCTGGGCTGGCTGACCGGCCTGCGCGCCCCGCAGGCGCAGCGGCGCAGCCTCACCGCGAGCGTCGGCATCTGGAACAGCGGCAACATGGGCCTCCCGATTGCGCTGTTCGCCTTCGGACAGACGGGCTTCGCGCACGCCACGCTTCTTTTCCTGATGTCCTTCGTGGGCATGTACGTCATCGCACCCGTCGTGTACACCGCCCGCGTGCGCCGCCCGGACCAGCCGCCCCCCAGCGCGGGCCGGATGCTGCTGAACATGGTGCGCCTGCCCGCCGTGTGGATGGTCGCGCTGGGCGTCACGCTGCGCGCCCTGCACCTCCAGCTGCCCGAAGGACTATCCCGCAGCGTGGAGCTGCTGGCGCAGGCGACCCTGCCGATGGTGCTGCTCTCGCTGGGCCTGCAACTCGGCTCGGGCGGCTGGCCGCGCCTGGACGCCCGCGTGTGGCTCGCGACCGCCGCGCGGTTGATCGGCGGCCCCCTGCTGGGCCTCGCCGCTGGGCTCGCCTGCGGGCTGCGGGGCGAGGTGCTGGCCGTCCTCGTGCTGTCCGCCAGCATGCCCACCGCCGTGAACGCCCTGCTGATCGCCCGCGAGTACGGCGGGGACGCCGACACAGTCGCCCGCACCGCGTTCCTCAGCACCGTCCTGAGCGTCCCGACCATCGCGGCGGTCGTGGCGTTGCTGCCCCGCCTGACCGGCTGACGCGACCGCATACGCCGCATACGGCCCCACCGGAAGACACGTCCAGCACGCACTTCCCGGAACCCATGCACCAGGGTTGACATGCCCTGCATACCACGCTATCCTTTCCTTATCACCGTCCGCGAAGGATGGATTTTTTGTTTTGATCCCCGGTCACCCCGAAACGGACAGTCAAGACCACCTGACAGACCGCTGTCAGACGCCCGGTACACACTGAAGGCACATGCGAAATCCTCTGCATCGGAGCATCCGGCAGGCGAAAGTCGAGTGGCGCGTCAAGTACGGCAGCCGCACCAACGGAGGCCGCACCGGCAGAGTCCGCGTCAGGATTCCCAAACCCCACCGGCGGGGCGCGTGAGGCAGAGGATGCCCCTGCAGGCGGCTACGCTGCGCCCATGACCGAGAACCTCTCGCTGGTGCCCGTGACCGAGTGGGCGCTGCTGGTGCCCGAGTTGATGGTCAGCGACCTGCCAAGCAGCCTCGACGTGTACATGCGCGTGTTCGGGTTCACGCTGCACTACACGCGACCCGGGTTCGCCTATCTGAGTCTGGGCCGCGCGCAGTGAATGCTGGAGCAAGCGGAGGCGGGGAAGGCGTGGCTGACCGGGCCGCTGGAGGTGCCGTTCGGGCGCGGCATCAACTTCCAGATCGTCCACCCGGAGCTGGACGCCCTGCACGCTCGGCTGGTCGCGGAAGACTATCTGCTGTTCGCACCGCTGACCACCGCTACATACATGGAAGGTGACACGCCGCACTCGCGCTGGTATAGGACCCCGACGGGTACCTGCTGCGCTTCACGGACTGATCATGGCGCTACTCGCTCCTCGTTGATGTAGCCGTCCAGCCGGGCGAGGCGGCCCCGCAGCGCTAGGACGTACACCGCCGGGGGGACCTCCTCGCCCATCGTCCAGGCGCGCAGGTCGTGCGCCTCGCCCACCGTCAGCAGTCGGTCGAGGACGCGCAGGAGCATTCGGCGGCCCTCGGCGTGCTCGGTCAGCAGCTCCGGAAGGGTCATGTCGGCCAGGGGCGCGGTGCGGCGCAGCGGCAGGCCGTCCAGGTGCCCTTCGAGCCCGATGCGCATCTCCATCTGGATCTTGCGTTCCATGCCGGTGCAGTCGCGCAGGGCTTCCTCTGCCGCAGCCGTCCACTCCCCGGGTTCCAGCGTGGGGAGGGGGCGGGCGTTCAGGTCGCGCTGCACGGCGCGCGGGTCGGTGTGGCGGGCCTCCTCGCGCAGCAGGTTCAGCGGGTGGGGATCGCGGGTGGTCATGCCGGACAGTCTGCCGCACGCGACTGGGGCCGGGTGCCGCACCTCGCCTATGCTGGCAGGCATGCAACACACCCGCACCTGGTCTGACGTGTATGGCAGTGCCCGCGCCCTGTTCGAGGGTCGCGCCGGGGGGCACGCGTGGCTGATCGCCGCGCCGCCCGAACTGGCAGGCGAACTCGCGGCGGCCCTCTCGGACGTGGATGGAAAGGGCCGCGCCGCGCTGGTCGTGCACGAGGGTCTGACGCCGCTGCTGGCCGCCGTGCAGGAGGAGCGTCCGCGCGGGGTGATCGTGATCGCGGGCACCGCGCTGGCGGGCGGCCCGGCGGTGAGCGTGCCCGACACGCTGGTCGAGGATGCGGGCGGCCTTCCCTACCACGAGGGCGGCGAGTTCCCCGCCTGGACCGGCGAGGACGCCGGTGCGGGCGCGCAGGGCGAGTGCCCGGCCGCGTCTGCTGTGGCGGGCCTGGGCGTGCCCGTGACCGTCACCACGCCCGCCTCACTGGCCGCCATCCTGACCGCCTGGATGGACCGCACCCCGCACGGCCGCTGAGCCAGTGCCGGAGTCGGGATTCAGCGCCGGGCACACGCAGCGTCCGCATTGCAGATCTCAGGGTCGATGGGTCAAGGGTCCAAGGGCCTGAGAGTCTAAGAGAAAAAAGACGTGTCACACGCCGTTGTTAGACCCTTGGACTCTCAGACCCTCTGACTCAGCGCAACAGGAGGCAGGTGGTGGTGGCGTGCGCGTACAGTTTCCCGGTGTCGTCGACGATGCGGCCCTCGGCGATGGCGGTCTGGCGGGTCGCGGCGACGACCTGCCCGATGGCCTGCACCTCGGGGCCGCCGGCGAGCAGGGGGCGGATGCAGTTGAATTTCAGTTCCAGCGTGGTGTAGCCGACCCCGGCGGGGAGCGTGGTGTGGACGGCGCAGCCCACGGCGGAGTCGAGCAGCGTGGCGAACACGCCGCCATGCACGCTGCCGATGGGGTTGTGGTGGAATTCCTGCGGTTTCAGGCGGAAGACGGCGCGGCCCTCGGTGAAGTCCTCGGCGCGCAGGGGTTCCATGCCGAGCGTCATGCCGATGGGTGCGGGGGGCAGCTCGCCGCGGGCGATGGCGTGCAGGTACTCCAGGCCGCTGAGGCGGCGGGCGGCTTCCAGGGCGGGGGTCATGTCGGCCCAGGTGTAGGTGCGCTCTCGGGGCTGGTCGGTCATGCGCGGAGGATACGCGCGGGCCGCAGCAGGTCGCTGGACTGCCCCCCCCTCGGGCTTCTCTCGCTGGGCGTGGAAGGCGGGTCACGGCTTCGCGTGGGGGTGGGCGGTACACTGCCGCGCGTGAGCCTGCCTGCCCCCTCCCCCGCGCTGGATCCGGTGGTGCGGCACCTGTACGTGCACGTGCCGTTCTGCCCGACCATCTGCCCGTACTGCGATTTTCACGTTCTGACGCGCCGCGCCGGGATGGTGGAACGCTACCTGGAACAGATCGAGGTCGAGGCGGCGGGACTGGCCGCGGCCTACACCGTCGAGCTGGACACGGTGTACCTGGGGGGCGGCACGCCGAGTTTCCTGCGGGACGAGGAACTCGCGGCGCTGGTGGGCAGCGTGCGGCGGCACCTGGGCTGGGGCCGCGTGGAGAACACGCTGGAGGTCAACCCGGGGACGGTCAGCGGGGCGCGCGCGGCGCACTGGCGGGCGCTGGGCTTCGACCGGGCCAGCGTGGGCGTGCAGAGCCTGGACGACGCGACCCTGAAGTTCCTGGGTCGTCAGCATGACGCGGCGCAGGCGCGCGAGGCCGTGACGACCCTGATCGGTGAGGGGTTCCGCGTGAGTGGCGACCTGATCACAGCCGCGCCGGGGCAGCCGCTCCTGAATGACATTCAGGGGCTGGTGGACCTGGGCGTGGGGCACGTGAGTGCGTACACGCTGACGATCGAGCCCGGCACCGAGTTCGCCCGGCGCGGCGTGACCGTGCAGGAGGACGACGAGCGACGCGGGTTCGAGGACACCGAGGCGGCCCTGACCGCTCTGGGCTTCACGCGGTACGAGGTGAGCAACTACGCGCGGCCCGGTCAGGAATCCCGGCACAACCTCGCGTACTGGCAGGGCCGCACGTACCTGGGCCTGGGGCCGGGCGCGGCGGGGCACTACCCGGCAGATAGCGGATGGCAGATGGCGGATGGTGAACAGCAACGCGCCCCGAACGTGCTGACGGTGCGGCGCACGAATCCGCACCTGCACGAGTGGCTGACCGGTGAGCACGGCGAGGCGGAGGCGATCGACGCGACCGAGTTCGTGACGGACGCGCTGTTCATGGGCCTGCGCCTGCGCGCGGGGGTGGATCTGGCGGACCTGTCGCGCCGCAGCGGGTTGGACGTGGCGGAGGTGTACGCCGCGCCCATCGCGCAGAACGTCGCGCGCGGCCTCCTGACGCTGGACGACGCCCGGCTGCGCGCCACGCCCGAGGGCTGGTGGGTCCTGAACCGCGTGATAACAGACTTCCTGGAGGTGTGAGTCTTCTCTCCATCACCTGTCACCTCTCCCCCATCGACTTTTTGACTAGTGGGAGTTGTGAATGGCGCCTGTCCAGCTATGGTGGCAGGTCAGTGACGGCTCACGGGGGGCGCGTTAGACTGCCAGCATGACGAAATCCTATGACTACGACGTGCTCGTGATCGGCGCGGGGCCCGGCGGGTATCACGCGGCGATCCGCGCGGCGCAGCTGGGCCTGAAGGTCGCGTGCGCCGAGCGGGAGAAGGTGGGCGGCGTGTGCCTGAACGTGGGCTGCATTCCCACCAAGGCGCTGCTGCACGCCGGTGAGCAGATCGCCGCGGCGCGGCACGCGGCGGACTTCGGCCTGACCTTCGGCGAGCAGCGGATGGACATCGCCAAGCTCAACGGCTGGAAGGACGGCATCGTGAAGAAGCTGACGGGCGGCGTCGGCGCGCTGTTCAAGGCGAACAAGGTCACGCACCTGACCGGGCAGGCCAGCTTCGTGGACGACCACACCGTCAAGGTCGGCGAGCAGACGGTCACGGCAGCCAGCATCATCATCGCGACGGGCAGCGAACCCGCCAAACTGCCGGGCCTGGATGTGGATCAGGAGAGCATCGTGGACTCCACGGGCGCGCTGGTCATGCCGGACCCGGTGCCCGCGCGGATGCTGTGCATCGGCGGCGGCGTGATCGGTTTCGAGTTCGCGCACGTGTACAACAACATGGGCAGCAAGGTCAAAGTCATCGAGTTCATGCCGAACGTGGTGCCCGGCGCGGACGCCGATGCCGTCAAGGAATTCACGAAGGCCATGAAGAAGCAGGGCATCGAGATCGCCGTGCAGACCAAGGCCAACAAGGCCGAGAAGAAAGCCGACGGCGTCCACGTGGAACTCGAGGACGTCAAGACCGGCGCCAGGACCGTGGAGGTCTTCGACCGCGTGCTGGTGGCCGTGGGCCGCCGCCCCCGCACCGACGGGCTGAACGCCCAGAACGCGGGCGTGACGGTCACGGACCGGGGCTTCATCCCGGCGGACAGGCAGCAGCGCACGAACATCCCGCACATCTACTCCATCGGGGACGTCGCCAGTAACCCCATGCTGGCCCACAAGGCCATGAAGGAAGGTCTGGTCGCCGCCGAGGTCATCGCCGGGAAACCCGCCGAGCAGGACGCCGTCGCCATTCCCGGCGTGGTGTACACCAGCCCCGAACTGGCCTGGGTGGGCCTGACCGAGCAGGAGGCCAAGGACAAGGGGTACAACGTCAAGACCGGCGTGTTCCCCCTGTCCGCGTCGGGCCGCGCCATGACCCTCCAGCAGACCGACGGCTTCGTGAAGATGGTCGTCGAGAAGGACACCGACCTGCTGCTGGGCGTGCACATCGTCGGCCCGCACGCCAGCGACCTGCTCGGCGAGGCCGGACTGGCGCTGGAGATGGCCGCGACCGCCAGCGACATCGCCCTGACCATCCACGCGCACCCGACCCTGGGCGAGAGCGTGCTGGAGGCCGCCGAGGCGGTGCACAAGCAGGCGATTCACATCATGAACAGGTAATCGCGCCCGCAGGGCCGAGCGAAGCGAGAAACGATAGACCCCCAGGGCCGCCCCTGGGGGTTTGTCACAGACAAAGCGCGGCGAGCGGAGCGAGTAGGCACCGGAGGCGCAGGCCGCCCTGCGCCGATGCAGGTCATCGCGCCCGAAGGGCCGAGTAGAGCGAGAAGCGAACGAACCCACGGGGCGGCCCGGGGGTTTGCCATACCTGAAGTGGTGGTCAGTGACCCTGAGGGGCAGGTGGCAGCTCGGTCGGCGCAGCGGGGAGGGTGAACCAGAAGGTGGTGCCCTGGCCGGGCGCCGAGGTGAGGCCCATGCGGCCGCCGTGGCCTTCGACGATGCGGCGGGCGACGGACAGGCCGATGCCGGTGCCGGGGTACTCGTCGCGGCCGTGGAGGCGCTGGAAGACCGTGAAGATCCGCTCGTGGTATTCGGGCGCGATGCCGATGCCGTTGTCCTGCACGGTGAAGCGGACCTGTTCTCCTTCGTGCTGCGCGCTGATGTGCACGTGGGGGGGCACGCCGGGGGCGTGGAATTTCAGGGCGTTCCCGATGAGGTTCTGCAGGAGGCGGCGCAGCTGCGTGCCGGAGGCCAGGACGTGCGGCAGGGGGTCGGCGCTGAGTGTGGCGCCGGCCTGTTCCAGTGGCGCGGCCAGATCGGCGCGCAGCTGTGAGAGGACCTGATCGGGGTCGGTGGGTTGCAGGGGTTCGCGCTGGGAGGTGACGCGCGCGAAGCTCAGGAGGTCCTGGATGAGCTGCTGCATGCGGGCGGTGCCGCTGCTGATGTGCGTGACGTACTGCGCCACGCGGGGGTCCTGGTGGTGATCGAAGCGCCGGGCGAGCAGTTCGGTGAAGCTAGTGATGGTCCGCAGGGGTTCTTGCAGGTCATGGCTGGCGACGTACGCGAACTGTTCGAGTTCGGCGTTGCTGCGTTCGAGTTCCTGGGTGCGGCGGTGCAGGGCCTGGGCGTGCTCGGTGCGTTCGAGGGCGAGTTGCAGGCTGGAGAGGACCGTGTCGAGCAGGCGGCGGTTCACGCTGCTCCAGGGTTCGGGCGTGTGGCGGCCCACGACGAGGACGCCGCGCACGCGCTGGCCGCTCTGGACGGGGAAGGACGCAGTGGCTTGGATGTCGGTGATGTCCTCGCGGGCGGCGGCGACGGTGGCGGGGTCGAAGCGGTCCTGGTAGTGGGGGGCGCGGGTGGCGTGGGGCCGGTCGACGTTGACGGTCTGGCCGCGGGGCAGGCCGCGCTGGAGGACGGGCAGCAGGTTGGGGTTGCGGAAGTGCCCGCGGTGGCTGCGCAGCTGCCAGCGGTCGCCCTGCGGTTCGTAGTAGGTGGTGACGGCGTGCGGCAGGAGACTCACGATGATGTCCTGCGCGCGCCCCACGAGGCTGACCGGTTCGGGTTCCAGCGTGAGGTCCCGCGAGAGTTCCGCGAAGGCTTCCAGGGCGCGGGTGCGGATCTCGAGTTCGGCGGCGTGTTCGCGCAGGGTGCGCGCCTGTTCGGCGCGTTCGATGGCCAGCCCGAGGCTCTGGGCGACGCTTTCCAGGACGGCCTTGTCGGCGCGGCGCCAGGGCTGGGCCTGGTTCAGACCGAACGCGAAGATGCCGCGTGGCGCGCCGTGCACGCTGACGGGCAGCGTGGCGGTCGTCTGGAGCTGCTCGGTGACGGTTTCCAGGCCGTCGGCGGCGCGGTCGTAGTGTTCCTGATAGTGGGGCTGGCGGGTGCGCCAGGGAATCAGCAGGTTCGGTGTGCCCTCGAACGAGATCCCGGCGTCCAGGATGGCCTGCAGCTCCGGGTTGCCCAGGTCGCCCACCTGGGATTTCAGGCGCCACAGGTCGCCTTCGGGTTCGTAGTACACGGCGAAGCCGCTGGGCAGGAGCTGCTGCGCGAACTGCTGGGCGCGGCGGATCAGGGCGTACAGGTCGCCTTCCAGGGTGAGGTCGCGCGTGAGGCCCGCGAAGCCTTCGAGGACGGCGGTGCGGGCCTCGAGTTCGGTGTTCTGCCCGTGCAGCTGCGCGGCCAGCCGCGCCAGGTCGGATTCGGTGCGGCCGAGCTGCGCCTGGGTGTCGGCGGCGCGGGCCTGCCGCTCGAGTTCCAGGGCGCGGCGTTCGCGCAGGTCGCGGACGTAACCGATGACCAGATCGTCCGTCCGGTCGTGGTAGCGCAGGAGCTGCACCTCGACCGGGATGGCCTGACCGTGGCGGTCGAGCATGGTCTTCTCGTACCAGCCGCTGGCGCCGTGCGTGAACGCGCGGGCGAAGGCGGCCTCGTCCCCGGCGCGTTCGCTGTCGGGCGTGAGGGCCACCCAGTTGATGCGCCCGGCGTCGAAGTCGGCGCGGGTGTAGCCCAGCAGGTGCAGGTAAGCGTCGTTGACCTCCACCAGCCGGCCGTCCAGGGTGCCCGCCGCGATCCCGATGGGGCTGAGGGTGGCGAAGGTCTGCGCGCGGCTCAGGGCGACGTGGTCGGCCTGGGCTGCCCCGAGCAGCGCGGCGTGCCGCAGGGCCAGCGCGGCGACCCGCAGCGCGGAGAGCAGTTCGCCGCGTTCCTGCGCGCCGGGCGGCGCCCCGGCCAGCAGGGCCGCGTCGTCCGGCGTGACCCGCAGCAGCAGACCGTGCGGGGTGACGCTGATGGCTGGCAGCGGTTCGTCGTCACTGTCCCCGGGGGCGGGGGCCTGGACAGGCGCAGCGCCGCTGTGGCTGGCGACCGTCCAGGGCTGCCCGGCGCCGCGCCTCCAGCGCAGCCACGCCGTGTCGAGCAGGGCTTCCAGTGGGCGCAGCAGGTGACTGTCCAGGTCGCCGGGGGCCGCGATGGCCGTGGCCGCGCCGGTCAGGGCGGGCAGGTGGTCACGCAGGCGGGAAGGGGTCACGCGGGCACGATAGTGCAAGTGGGCCCGGCAGCGCGTCTCGGCGCGCCGCGCCGGAGGTCGTCCCCGGCTCACGGACGGCGGGGGTGGGGGGCGCCTAGACTCTTCGGATATGGCCACTTCCCTGTCCGACCGTCTGACTGCCGAGCTGTCCGGCCTGCGTGAGAGCGGGCTGCTGATCCACCCGCGCGTGCTGGACAGCGCCAATCGCGCCCGGACGCGCGTGGATGGGCGCGAGGTGGTGAATCTCGCGAGCAACAATTACCTGGGCTTCGCGGATCACCCGGCCCTGAAGGCGCGGGCCGCCGAGTACCTGGACCGCTGGGGGGTGGGGGCGGGCGCGGTGCGCACGATTGCCGGGACGCTGCGAATCCACGAGGAGTTCGAGGCGCAGCTCGCGGCGTTCAAGCACACCGGGAGTGCGCTGGTGCTCCACAGCGGCTTCACCACGAACCAGGGCGTGCTGGGCGCGCTGCTGCGTGAGGGCGATCTGGTCGTCAGCGACGAGCTGAACCACGCGAGCATCATCGACGGGCTGCGTCTGACGAAGGCCACGAAGAAGGTGTTCAAACACGCCGACCCGGACGATCTGGAGCGCCTGCTGAAGGAGCACGACACGGACGGCCTGAAACTGGTCGTGACGGACGGCGTGTTCTCCATGGACGGGGACGTGGCGCCGCTGGACCGGCTGGTGGCGGTCGCCCGGAAGTTCGGCGCGGTGACGTACGTGGACGACGCGCACGGCAGCGGCGTGATGGGCGCGGCGGGGCGCGGCACCGTGCATCACTTCGGGTTCGAGTACGCCGACGACGTGATCCAGGTAGGGACGCTCAGCAAGGCGTGGGGCGGCGTGGGCGGCTACGCGGCCGGGCACGGGGACCTGCGGCAGCTACTGATCAACCGCGCCCGCCCGTACCTGTTCAGCACCGCGCAGGCGCCCGCGACGGTGGGTGCGCTGGCCGCCGCACTGGACGAGGTGCAGCGCGACCCGACCCTGATGGAGCGCCTGTGGGCGAACACCCGGTACTTCAAGGCGGAGTTGCAGGGCCTGGGCTTCGACATCTTCGGCAGCACGACGCCCATCACGCCGGTGATCTTCGGCGAAGCGCCCGCTGCGTTCGAGGCGAGCCGCCTGCTGTTCGACCGGGGCGTGTTCGCGGTGGGCCTGGGCTTCCCGACCGTGCCGCGCGGGCTGGCCCGCATCCGCAACATCGTGACCGCCGAGCATACCCGCGACGACCTGGATCACGCGCTGCAGGCGTACACCGAGGTGGGCCGCACGCTGGGCATCATCTCCTGATCGCGCCGCCCGTCACGTACCGCGTCCGCGAGTGGCCGGATCTGCCCGCGCTGGGGGAGCTCCGGTCGCTCGCGTGGGGCGGTGCGGACGACGGCTCGCGCTGGTCGGCGGTGCTGACGCGCAGCCTGACCTGGGTGACCGCGCATGACGGGGCGCGGCTGGTGGGGTTCGTGAACGTCGCCTGGGACGGCGGCGCGCACGCCTTCCTGCTGGATACGACCGTCCACCCGGACGTGCAGCGGCGCAGCGTCGGCACGCAGCTGGTGCAGGCGGCCATCCGCGCCGCGCGGGCGCAGGTGGGGGTGGAGTGGCTGCACGTGGATTTCGAAGCTCACCTGACGGCCTTCTATGGCGCCTGTGGCTTCACGGACACGTCCGCCGGGCTGCTGCGCCTGCACCCGTAACTCCGATTCGCCGCGGATTACCTCCCCGCACGTTGCTCTACGAAGGACCGGCGCCACACTTGGAGTGTGGTTCCCGCCTTGCTTCCGGCACGGATGGAGGGGCAGGAATGGTCAATTCGGGCTACCGCTTGCCACTTGAATCGCTCGACTTTCAACTGCCGCGTTCCTCGACCTCTCCGACCCATCTCTGGCGATGCTCTCCGAGATGGACAGTGAGAAAGTGCCGGAGATTTTACCTGGCGGGGTCCATGACAATCTTCAAAAGGGCGTGCAGGTCCATCCGCCGCCTGCCCCTGAGTGCGCTGGGAGGGATGAATAATCCATGAGCGCCGATTATGTGCGGGGGCCCGAGGTGTTTCAGTCGTGCCGCACCTGTCTACCTCAGGCACGTGAGATCTGGGATTTTCCGCCAGGACAGCGTGATCGAACAACGTTTCTCTGCCGGCTCCTCGGCTGCAAATCGTTCAGATGCAGCCTCTTGGAGAGGAGAAACTGAAACGATAGCTATCTGGCGGCCTTTACTTCATGGCTTCTCAGCGGTCATACTCCTGAATCAGGAGGACTTCCACTTATGGCTTACAAGAAACTCAGTGAACAGGTGATGGAACTCAGCAACCCCCAGCGTAGCGATACCTTCGTGAAACTGTTCCAGGAGGCAGTGAGGTCCGGCAAGATCGACGGCGCCTACCTGCCCGAGCGCTTCACGATGCCCAAGCAGTTCACCCGCCGCGGCAGCACCGACACCTACCAGCGCGACACCCGCGAGATGATCTTCGACCACACGCCGGACTTTGACACGTGGTTCGAGGAGACCAACCGTGAACTGGCCGCCGCGCGCCGGGGCGGGAACATCAAGCCCAGCATGGAAGCCGTCGAGTCCGGTCTGGTGGACTTCCAGACGATGGTCGAGGAGACGCGCCGCAAGATGCAGGCCAGCTTCGAGAAGGGTCAGGCGCTCGGCAAGGGCCGCGCGAAGACCACCTCCGGCAAGAAGAAGAAGTAACACCCCTCCAGTTCAGGCGCGGCCCCCACACACGCGGGGGCCGCGCCTGTCCCGTGCGGGTTTCCAGTCCTGGGGGGCCCCAGGTATGGTGGGGGGATGACGGTTTCCGAGACTCCACTTTCCACTCCCGCGCGGCGCGGGCTGCTGCTGGTCATGACCGGCGCGTCCGGCGTGGGCAAGGGCACGCTGCGTGAACGCTGGCTGGCCGGGCAGGACGTGTTCTTCAGTACGTCCTGGACGACCCGGGAGGCCCGCCCCGGCGAGCAGGACGGCGTGCATTACGTCTTCGTGAGCCCCGAGGCGTTCGAGGAGAAGGCGCAGGCGAACGGCTTCCTGGAGCACGCGGCGTTCGTGGGGAACCGCTACGGCACGCCGATCGAGCCGATCGAGGCGGCGCTGAGCCGCGGGCAGGACGTGGTGCTGGAGATCGAGGTGGAGGGCGCCATGCAGGTCAAGGCGCGCGTGGGCGAGGAGGCCATTCTGATCTTCATCATGCCGCCCAGCCTGACGGAGCTGCGCCGCCGCCTGGAGGGCCGTGCGACTGAGACGCCCGAACGGATCGAGAAGCGCCTGGCGCGCGCCCGTGAGGAGATCCGCGAGGCGCACGAGTTCCGGTACGTGGTCGTGAACGACGACCTGGACCGCGCGGTTGAGGAACTCGTGGCGATCCAGCGGGCCGAGCGGGCGCGGCAGCTGCCGGAACCCGAGTGGACCGAAGCGGACCGGGAGGCGCGCGTGCGGGCCGATCACCTGCGCAGCTACACCTTCACGGACGCGCGGCTGGCGCAGGTCACGGGGGAGTAAGGCGTCCATGCCGCTGGACCTCGTGCAGGGGGACATCGCCGCGCAGGACGTGTGCGCGGTCGTCACGGCGGCCAACAGGGAACTGGCGGGCGGGGGTGGCGTGGACGGCGTCATCCACCGCGCGGCCGGGCCGGAGCTGCTGCGCGCCATCCGCGCCATCGGCGGGACGCCCACGGGCACGGCGGTGATCACTCCGGCGTTCGGCCTGTCGGCGCGGGGCGTGCGGCACGTGATTCACGCGGTCGGGCCGATCTGGCGCGGCGGCACCCAGGGCGAGGCAGAGCTGCTGGCCGGGGCGTACCGCCGCAGCCTAGAACTGGCGGTGCAGGCCGGGTGCCGCAGCGTGGCGTTCCCGGCGATCAGCACCGGGGTGTACGGCTACCCGCTGCCGTCCGCGGCGGAGGTGACCCTGCGGACGATCACCGCGTTCCTGGCGGATCACCCGGACCTGCACGTGCGGGTGGTGTTGTTCGACAGGGGCACGCTGAACGTGTTCCGCCGGGCGTGGCAGCGGCTGGAGGCCTGAGCGGCGGGTGTAGCCTGCGGGCATGGCCGACCTGACGCTGCCCACCCCGCTGGTTTCCGTGTCCTGGCTGCGCGCGCACCTGCGTGACCCGCGCGTGCGGGTGCTGGACGCCCGCTACGCCCTGAGCGACCCGCTGACCGGGCGGATCGCGTACCTGGGCGGGCACGTGCCGGGCGCCACGTACGCTGATCTGGAGACGGACCTGAGCGGCCCGGTGCAGCCGGACGGGTCCGAGGGGCGTCACCCGCTGCCGGACCCGGCGGCGCTGGCCGCGTGGCTGGGAAGCGTGGGGATCGGCAACGACAGTCTGGTCGTGTGTTACGACGACCCGGGGACCGGGCAGGGCTTCTACGCGGCGCGGGCGTGGTGGCTGCTGCGCTGGCTGGGGCACGCGAGGGTGGCGGTGCTGGACGGCGGCTGGCCCGCCTGGGTCGCGGCAGGCGGTGAGGTCAGCACGGAGGACCCCTCCCCCACCCCGGTCACGTTCATGCCGGACGTGCAGGCGGAACTCGTGGCGACCGCCGCCGACGTGCAGGCGCGCGGAGCGGGGACCCTCCTGATCGATTCGCGTGCGCCGGGCCGCTACCGGGGCGAGGTGGAACCCATCGACCGCAAGGCCGGGCACATCCCGGGCGCGGTGAACCGCGACTGGACGGGCGCGCTGGACGAGATGGGCCACTGGCGAGACGCGAACGTGCAGGCGGCGCGGCTGGACGCGGGGGACGCCCCGACGGTCACGTACTGCGGCAGTGGCGTGAGTGCCACGCCGAATCTGCTGGCGCGCGAACTGGCAGGCGTGCCCCTGGGTCCGGACAACCGCCTGTACGCCGGCTCGTGGAGCGACTGGATCAGCGACGACACGCGCCCGGTGGCGACCGGCGAGGACTGAGGGTCACCCCTCGGCCCGCACGGGGACGCTCCCGTCCGTCCATTCGAGCGTGAGGGTGTCCCCGGCGCGGACCTGCACGGCGCGGGTGACGGGTTGCCCGTCCGCGCCGCGCACGAGGGCGTAGCCGCGTGCCAGGGTGCGCTGCGGGGTGAGGCCCAGTGCCTGCCGCATGAGGGCGTCCACGTCCTGCGCGGCGCGGTCCACGT
This sequence comes from Deinococcus hopiensis KR-140, assembly GCA_943327755.2. Taxonomy (GTDB): domain Bacteria; phylum Deinococcota; class Deinococci; order Deinococcales; family Deinococcaceae; genus Deinococcus; species Deinococcus hopiensis_A. The sequence goes on along the minus strand of CALPYF020000029.1, from coordinate 30,742 downwards.
GCCGTCCGGCGGCGCTGCGTGCGCGGTCGAGCGTCCAGTCCGCGCCCGCCTGGGCGTCCACGAGAATCTGCGTGGCGTGCGCGCGGATGCTGCGGGCGTCCTCCTGCGCCTGGGCGGCGGCCCCCGCGACGGTGCGGACGATCAGCGCGGCGGCCTTGCTGGGCGTGTCCACGCGGGTGTGCGCCACCTCGTCCGGGAGGGTGTCGTCGCGGGCGTGCCCGAGCCCCGTGATGACCGGCGCGGGGAAGGTCGCCAGCGCGCGCGCGAACGCGAGGTCGTTCAGCCACGCGAGGTCCGTGACGGCCCCGCCGCCGCGCAGGACGACCAGCGCGTCCAGCGGCTCCTGCTCGTGCAGCGCGCGGGCCTCCCCGGCGGCGCGCAGCAGGCTGGGCGCGGCGTCGCGGCCCTGGAAGGTGGCCTCCAGGTACACCGGGCGCAGCACCCCAGCGGCCTCCAGCGGGTCGATCTCGCGGCGGAAGTCGCCGAGGCCCGCCGCCTCACGCGGGGCGATCACGGCGAAACGCCCGAAGTCCTCGGGGGCCGCGAGCAGGCGGTTCAGGCCGTATGCGCCCTCGCGGACCAGAGTCTCGCGGTGCTCGGCGAGGCGCAGCGCGGCGTCCCCCAGCGTGAATTCCGGCGCGACGTCCAGCACGTTCAGCGAGAAGCCGTACTGCTCGTGGAAGGTCGCCTCCGCGAACAGCAACACCTTCAGGCCTGCCGTGAGGGTGCCGCCCGTCGCGCGGCGGAACTTGCCCTCCAGGCTGAAGCGCTCGCGGGCCCACACGGTCGCGCGGCACTTGGCGACCTCGCCGTCGTCTGCGGCCTGCACGAGGTCGAGGTAGAGGTGGCGGCGGTCCGTGACGCTGGCGATCTCGGCACGGACCCACACGGCGCCCGGCAGACCCCGCGCGACGACCTGTCCCACGTACGCGAGGAGTTCCGACAGTTCCAGGAACTGCTCGGGCGGGCGGGTCGCGCCGCTGCTCCCCCCCTCCCCGGTCTTCTTCCTGCGGCGGGTCACAGGCGGCTGCCCAGCGTGCGGCCTGCCACAGCCGCCAGGACGCCCAGCGTGACGCTGAGGCCCGCGTACAGCAGCGCCGCGCCGCCCCGCCCGTGCGCGAGCAGGTCGTCGAGTTCCACGCTGAAGGTGGAAAACGTCGTGAAGGCGCCCAGCACCCCGGTCCCGAACGCCAGCCGCGCCGCGTCCGGCCACACGCCCCGGCCCACCAGCGTCAGCGTCAGGCCCAGCAGGAACGACCCCAGGACGTTGATCAGCAGCACCGGCACCGGAAACGCGGCGCGCAGGGCCAGCGGCGCCAGCAGCAGCTGCGCGCCGTACCGCGCGGCCGCCCCCACGGCGCCGCCCGCCATCACCCACAGCCACGCGTTCATGCAGACAGCATAGGGCAGTTCTCCGAATTCCGGCATCAGAACAGTAGCCTTCTGATGCCTCCATTCTCCGTCCTGCTCGTCAAAATTCACTCACTCCGCTCGGCCGGAAAGGACAGCTCTTTCTGGCAGATGCTTTCGAGGCCGGGCGGGAGTCTGCCATCCTGCGGGCATGATCAGGGCGCGGCGACTCAGCGACGGGCAGGACTTTCCCTGGAACGGGGAGCACGAGAACGTCTGGGTGGACACCCAGGACCCCACCCCGGACGAACTGGCCGCGCTGCGCGCCGCGTTCCCCCTGAACCGGCTGGCGCTGGAGGACGCCCTGGAACGCGGACACTGGAGCCGCGCCGAGGTGTACCCCGAGCACGCGTTCATCACGGTGCGCTCGTACGTGAACCCCGATCAGGCCGACGAGTTCACCGAGCGGCTGAGCATCTTCACCTTTGGCACCGCCGTGCTGACCCACAGCCCCGGCGGCACCCGCGCGCTGAACAGCGTGTGGCCCCTGGCCGGGCGCGACAGCGTGAACACCGCGCAGGAGGTCACGTACGAGCTGCTGGACCACACCGCTGACACCTTCTTCACGGCGGCCGACGCGCTGGAGGCCCGCGTGGACGACCTGGAGGAACGCGTGTTCCAGCGGGTGCGGGAGAACCCGGTGCCGCACGTGTTCGAACTCAAGCACCTCGTGTCGCAGGCGCGGCGGCTGGCGACCGACGCGCGCGAGGCGACCGCGCTGCTGGGCCGCCACGCCAACTGCACCCCCGCCGATCTGGTCCGCTACCGCGACGTGCAGGACTCCTTCACGCGCGCCGCCGGACGTTTCGACACGCTGCGCGACCTCCTGACGAACCTGCTCGACCTGCACCTGAACCTCCAGAGCCAGCGCATGAACGAGGTCATGCGGACCCTGACGGCCGTCAGCGTGATCTTCCTGCCGCTGACGTTCCTGGCAGGCGTGTGGGGCATGAACTTCGACCACATGCCCGAACTGAGAAGCCCGCACGGCTACGCGCTGGCCTGGGGGACGTTCCTGCTGATCGGCGCGGCCCTGAGCGTGTACTTCAAACGGCGCGGCTGGTGGTAAGGAAAGACCCCGCCTGAGGCGGGGCTTCTGGTGCACTCGCCGCGATTCGAACGCGGGGCCTGCCCCTTAGGAGGGGGCCGCTCTATCCAGCTGAGCTACGAGTGCGTGAGGATCGGGGCCGGGCGCAGCTGGCCGCCGGAAGTATAGCAGGGGCCCCCTGCGGCGTTCACGCGCGCACGGATGAGATAATCATGTAAGTCCGGTGTACCTATACTGGCTCGAGGTCCCTCATGACGAACGCTGTGTACACCATGACCGTCCGCGCCCTGGCTGGCGTGGTCTCCGAGCGGGCGGCTGAAACGATGGTGCGGTCGGTGCTGCGCGAGCAGAACCTGCTGCCGGAAACCGTGAGTGCCCAGGACATGCAGCGACTGCTGTCCGGGCCGCTGCTGTCCCGCCTGAGTGCCGTGATGCCTGCCGCCCGCGCCCGGCAGGAACTGCGCTCCCTGTCCGGCCAGATGGCCGAGCGCTACCCGAAAGCTCCCACCCTGTTCGTCGAGACCGGCCCGCAGGCCACCTGGGACGAACCGCAGGACACGGACCACTGGAACGACCTGGGGCTGGGCGCCGACGATTTCGAATTCGACGACCCGGAGTACGCCACGGGCCCGTCGGGCCGCTCGTACGACCTGAACTCCACCATGGATCAGGACACGCTGATCCAGACGCTGGGGCGCCTGAGCGGCGTGCAGGGCGTGATGGTGTGCCGCGCCAGCGGCGAGGTGCTGCGCGTGCGGGCCGTGCGCGACGCGAATGGACTGGCGGGCGTGGTGGCCGCCAGCGCGATGCTGTTCCAGAAGCGCGCGCTGCGGCTGCTGTCGGCGGATCTGGGTGGGCAGACGGTGTGCGTGTGCCCGCTGGGCGAGTACTGCGTGGCGGTGATCGCCAACTCGCAGGCGAACGTGGGGAGACTCCTGGTGGAATTGCAGCAGATCAAGGTGGCCGCGTGAGGGTGCGCCGTGCGGGACTCGCGTGGCTCCTCACCGCCGGCCTGAGCGTTGCCGGCGCGCAGAACCTCTCGGCGTACGGGGCGCTGGCCAGCAGCCTGGACGGCGCGGTGCAGGCCCGTGCGCAGTCGGCCGAGGCGGCCCTGAACCGCCTGGACGCAGCGGGCACCGCCCTCGATCAGCTGGCGCCCACGCTGCGCAACCAGCAGATCGTGGCCGGACTGCGCGACGCCCTCGACCGCAGCCGCGGCGCGCTGGCCCGCACCCCGGCGGAGTTGCAGGCGCAGGTGCTGCTCGCCCGCGGCCTGATGCGCAAGGCGCTGTACGACCAGAGTCTGTCGGCGCTGGCCGGGCAGCCGGCCAACGGGGACGCGCAGGTGCGGGTCCTGGCGCGAGAATTCGGCCTGACCGGTGCGGCCGCGCAGGCCTTCAGCGGCGACGTGCAGGCCGGGCAGTTCACGCGGGCCGCGTGGCGTCTGCAGCGCGCCGCTGCAGGGCAGGTCAGCGCGGCCCTGGCCCGGACCCAGGCGCAGCAGACGACGGCGTCGTATGTGAATCTGGCGCGCGCCACCAGCTGGTTCACGGTGGTGCAGGATTCCGGCAGCGTGGGCACCCTGAAACTGTCGCAGTTCGGGGACGCGCTGCGGCAGCTGACCGCGGGGGACACGGCCGCGCTGGGCACCTCACTCACGGCGCTCCGGCAGGGCTCGCAGGCCTTCGTGCAGGCCCTCGCCACGCCGCCTGCCGTGACCGGCGCGGCTGCCGGCCAGGGCAGTTCGACTCCGACCGGTGCGGGCACGACCACACCGCCGGCCAGCACCTCGGGCACCGCCCCGTCCAGCACGGCTCCGTCAAGTGCCGCCCCGAGCACCACTCCGGGCACGACGACCTCCGGCACCCCGGCCAGTTCGCGGAGTGGGGCCGCCGAGGCCACGTACGCCGCGCTGGGCCGGGCCCTGGCGGCCAGTAGTCACGCCGACGGCGCCGGCACCCGCGCCGCCCTGCAGGACGCCAGCGTGCAGCTGGCCCGCGCGGGCGCGCCGCTGCGGGACACGGCCGAATTCCTGAAACTCCAGGGCGCCCTGGACGCCGCCCAGACCCGCGCCGCCCCGCGCCCCAGTGACGTGCAGGCGCTGCTGGGCGCCCTGGCGAACGCCGAGCAGGCGGCCCGGGCGCAGCCGGTCAGCGCCCTGGACAGTGCGTCCCTGAGTACCGCCGGGTGGTTCAGCGGCTGGGTGCGGGCGCTGATCTTCCTACTGCTGGCGGTGGCGGCCGCCGCGCCCCTGTACCTGCTGAATCTGGCGTTCGGTGGCCGGAACGTGTACTGGCGGGCCATCACGGCCGGGCTGGTGCTGCTGCTCCTGCCGCTGTTCCTCGAGGGCCTGTTCGGCTTCCTGGGCGCCCTGGGCGACGCGATGGGCGGCGGCGCCCTGAGCGCCCTGACGAACGTCACGCTGTCCCAGGGGGCGTACGCCCTGCCGATCTGGGCGGTGCTGGCCGCAGCGGCGCTGGGCCTGCTCACCTACGGGTTCCGGGGGCTGTGCGTGCAGTTCGGCCTGCTGGGTGACTCGGGCAGCGCGGCCCAGGCCACCGTGCATCACACCGCGATCGACTGGGATGAGGACGTCTGATGGCCAGCCTGCACCGTTTACCCGTCCAGATGCTGGGCGACCTCGTCTCCCCGCGCGCCCTGGAACGCATCCTTCAGGAGGCCGCGCAGTCCCGCGGCTCCACACTGGAACTGCTGGACATCGCCACGCTCGAGGACATTCTCAAGAAGGAGGTCTTCAAGCGCCTGCAGCTCAGCGTACCCGCACCACTGGCGAAAAAACGCGTCTCCGAGGTGCTGTCCGAGCTGATCAAGGCCACGCAGGAACGCCTGCTGCCGGCCCAGGGCAGTCAGCTGCCCGCCCTGGAGGAGGCCGCGCGGCGCTTCTCGCTGTACTTCGACTGGCCCGAGACGCAGCGCCTGCGCGGCGTGCTGACCGTCGCCCGGCAGGAGGAGAAGGACGGCCGGGACGTCGAGGATCTGGTGCGCGAGGCGCAGAACCTGATCGACGCGATGGACCGCCGCCTGCAGGAAGGTCTGGTCGAACAGGGGCAGGACCTGGCGGAACTGAAAGCCGCGTTCGAGCGGGTGCAGGGCATGGGCGGCAAGGACGTCCGGCGCCTGGACACCCTGATCGGCCAGATCGACGAGGCGCAGAAGCAGGGCACGCTGCTGCCCGGCGAGGTCGAGCGCGCCCGCACCATCACCTTCAACCTCCGCAAGCTGCTGGAATCCTCGGTGGTGCAGTCCGTACCGGTGGATCAGGCGCCCGTGCCGACCTCCGCGACGATCCTCGATCCGGACGCGCAGGCGCGCGTACTGGCCCTGGAACAGGAGCACGCCGCGCAGCAGCTGAGCGTCACCGAGCGCGAGTTCGCGCCGCTGCTCCAGAGCCGCACGGACCTGCGGGAGGCGTATGACCGCCTGCGCGCCCTGCAGGGCCAGGGCCAGCTGACCGCCGATCTGGTCGAGGGCTGGCGCGCGCAGCTGAAAGTCGAGCGGGAACGCACCCTGGGCGAGCAGCGCGCCTCGCTGGCCCGCCTGGAGGGCGCGCTCGCCCAGGCGACCGCCACGGCGGACATGCGCATCGCGCTCGATTCGGCGCGCCACCTGCTCGACAGCGGCAGCCTCGCCACGGACGAACTGCAGGAACTGCTGGGCATGCAGGCCGCCCTGGCGGCCGGCATGGACGCCGGGGCTCACCTGGAAACGCAGCGGGAGCTGCTGGACATCGAACGCTCGGCCCGCAACGTCGCGGGGGCCAGCGATGAGCTCGCGCCGCTGCTCGCCGAGGCGCGCGCGGCCCTGGCGCAGGGCGGCGCCGTGAACGTCACGGACCTCTGGACGCGACTGGAGCGCTACATGGGCGCCGCCGCGCAGGAGCGGGCCGACTTCGACGCCCGCGCCGACCGGGTCATCCGCGAGTACGACATGGTGCGTCAGCTGGCGGGCGAGACCACGCAGCGCCTGGGCCGCATGGCCGACACGCTGCGGGCCCAGCGCCGCCTGGGGATCATGAGCGCCCAGGCCCGCGAGCGCTACGAGCAGACCCTGCACGACGCCGAGGCCCTGCTGACCGAGGCGCACGCCGAGTACCGCGCCGCGCAGGAGGTCACCTCCACCTTCGGCCAGGACGCCCTGAGCGGCCTGCTGGACGTGTTCGACTTCCAGGACAGCAGCGTGCTGGACCTGGATCCCGGTCCGGTCCGGTCCCCGGGCAGCGATCCGGCCGGTGTGCCGGCGCCCGCCGCACCGGCCGCCAGCGCAGCCTCGCTGTTCGATACGCTGCTGTCCGGCCCGCCTGCCACGCCGGTCGCCACCAGTCCCGTCAGTGGGGCGTCCACGCGGACTGACCCGCCTGCTCCCACCGGCGCGGCGGACACCTGGCTGTTCGTGCAGGGTCAGATCCAGCACGGCGCGCACACCCTGGCCGCGCAGGGCATGCTGAGCCTGCTCCAGCAGGCCAGCGCGCTGGGCCTGCAGCGCCTGGACATGGGGGACAGCACGCACGTCTGGTCGGCGCGCAGCACGGTGCCCGGCGAGTGGCGCCTGGGCCGCGCGACCAACTGGACCGAGCTCGACGAGCAGGTCGGTCCCTGGCTCGACACCGGCCAGAGCTGAACCCCGCCCCTGATTTCCGGCCTTCACCCCACGTGAAGGCCGTTTCTCATGGGTGGGGCCGCGCGTCCCCGTGCCCACTGTCAGAATGGGCGCATGTGGACTCTGGTGCTGAATTGCGGGTCGAGCAGCGTGAAGTTCGCGCTGCTGGACGTGCAGGGTGGGCAGGTGCGGCTGTCAGGGCTGGCGGAGCGGCTGGGGTCGGCGGGCGCGTCGGCGCGGCTGGACGTGGACGGCGTGCGGCGCGCGGTGGATCTGGCGGGCGGCAGTTACGCGGAGGCGTTCGCGGTGATCGCGGGGGCGCTGGATGAGCTGGGCGTGCGCGCGGGCGTGGGCGCGGTGGGGCACCGGGTGGTGCACGGCGGGGAGCGGTTCAGTGCCCCGGCGCCCATCACGCCGGAGGTACTGGCGGAGATCCGGGCGTGCGTGCCGCTGGCGCCGCTGCACAACCCGGCGAACATCGCGGGGATCGAGGCGGCGCAGGCGGCGTTCCCGGACGCGGCGCACGTGGCGGTGTTCGACACGGCGTTCCATCAGAGCATGCCGGAGGTCGCGTTCCGGTACGCGGTGCCGGGGGACTGGTACCGGCAGCACGGGGTGCGGCGGTACGGGTTTCACGGGACGAGTCACGCGTTCGTGGCGGCCCGCGCGGCCGATCTGCTGGGGCGGCCGCTGGCAGAGTTGAATCTGGTGACGGCGCACCTGGGGAACGGGTGCAGCGTGTGCGCGGTGCAGGGTGGCCGCAGCGTGGACACCAGCATGGGCCTGACGCCGCTGGAGGGGCTGGTCATGGGGACCCGCAGCGGGGACGTGGATCCGGGCCTGCATGATTACATCGCGCGGCAGGCGGGTCTGAGCCTGTCGGAGGTCACGGCCGCGCTGAACCGCGAGAGCGGTCTGCTGGGCCTCTCAGCCCTCAGCAACGACATGCGCGAGCTGGAGGAAGCCGCCGGGCGCGGGCATCCGGGGGCGCGGCTGGCGCTGGACGTGTTCGTGCACCGCCTCGCCAAGCAGATGGCGGGGATGGCGGCGGCGATGGGCCGGGTGGACGGGCTGGTGTTCACGGGCGGCATCGGGGAGAACAGCGCCTGGGTGCGCGGCGCGGTGCTCGCGCGGCTGGCGGTGCTGGGCGCGCGGGTGGACGAGGCGGCGAACGCGGCGGCGGTGCGCGGGCAGTCCGGCGTGATCAGCGCGCCGGGGGCGCTGGCGGCGCTGGTCGTGAACACGAACGAGGAACTGATGATCGCGCAGCAGACCCAGGACCTCCTGGCCGAACTGAAGGGAGCCCAGGCATGAAAACCCTCTTCGTCGCCCCGACCCGCAACGGCGTGGGCCTGAGCAGCACGGCGCTGGGCCTGACGCGGGCGCTGGAACGGCAGGGTCTGAAGGTCGCGTTCCTGAAACCCATCGCGCAGACGCACGAGCTGAGCACCGACGACAGCGTGCACTTCGCGCGGGCGCTGGCGCACCTGAGCGTCCCCGACCCGATCGCGCTGGCGCTGGCCGAGGAGCAGCTCAGCCACGGCGGTGAGGAGGACCTGATGGAGAGCGTCGTGGCCCTCGCGCAGGAGGTCACGCAGGGCGGCGCGGACGTCCTGATCGCCGAGGGGCTGGCGCTGAACGAACGCAACACCTACGCCGGGGCGCTGAACGCCAGCCTCGCGCGGAACCTCCAGGCGGACACGGTCCTCGTGTCCAGTCTGGCAGGGGTCACGCCGGGCGAACTGGCGGACGAGCTGGAGATCGCCGCGCAGGCGTACCGGCGCAGCGACGGCTCGGGCCTCAGCGGGTACGTGCTGAACTTCGCTCCGCCGGGCCTGGACTACGGCACGCTGATGGCCGAGTTGCGGTCGCGCAGTCGCGTGCTGGCCAGCGGTGAACTGCCGCTGCTGGGCGTGGTGTCGCAGTCGGTGGGCCTGAACGCGCCACGCACGCTGGATATCGCGCGGCACCTGCGCACCGACGTGGTGAACGAGGGTGAGGCCAGCGTGCGCCGCGTGACGAGCACCGTCGTGACGGCCCGGACGGTGCCGCGCATGGCGCACCTGTTTGTGCCGGGCGCGCTGGTCGTCACGCCCGGCGACCGTGAGGACGTCATCATGGCGGCCGCGCTGTCGCACCTCAGCGGCGTGCCGCTGGCGGGGCTGATGTTCACGTCCGGCAGCGGCCCCGAGGAGAGCATCAAGCGGCTGTGCCGCGCCGCGCTGGGCAGCACCCTGCCCGTGCTGCGGGTGAACACGAACTCCTTCGAGACCGCCTCGCGCCTCTCGCGGCTGGACGCCCGCGTGCCGCACGACGACCCGCAGCGGATGGACCGCATGCTGGACTTCATCGCGGACCGGCTGGACACCGTGCCGCTCGGTACGCGCCTGCGCGCCCCGCTGAACGGCGAGCGCCGCCTGCCGCCCAGCGCGTTCCGGTACGAACTCATCCAGAAGGCCCGCGCGGCCGCCAAGCGCATCGTGCTGCCCGAGGGGGACGAGCCGCGCACCGTGAAGGCCGCGATCCGCTGCGTCGAGAAGGGCATCGCGCGCCCAGTGCTGCTCGCCAAGCCCGAGCGGGTACGGCAGGTGGCCGAGGGGCAGGGCCTCACGCTGCCCGAGGGGCTGGAAGTCCTCGATCCGGACACCATCCGCGCGCTGTACGTGGCGCCGATGGTCGAACTGCGCAGGAGCAAGGGCCTGACCGCCCCGCAGGCCGAGGCGCAGCTGGAGGACACCGTCGTGCTGGGCACCATGATGCTCGCGCTGGGCGAGGTGGACGGCCTCGTGTCCGGCGCGGTCCACACCACCGCGAACACCGTGCGGCCCGCGCTGCAGCTCATCAAGACCGCGCCCGGCTCGAAACTCGTCAGCAGCGTGTTCTTCATGCTGATGCCCGAGCAGGTGCTCGTGTACGGCGACGCCGCCATCAACCCCAACCCGAACGCCGAGGAACTCGCGGACATCGCCATCCAGAGCGCCGACAGCGCCCGCGCGTTCGGCATCACCCCCCGGGTCGCCATGCTGTCCTACTCCACCGGGGAGTCCGGCAGCGGCGAGGACGTCGAGAAGGTCAAGGCCGCCACCGCCCTGGTCCGCGAGCGCCGCCCGGACCTGCTGGTCGACGGCCCCATGCAGTACGACGCCGCCTCTGTCCTCTCCGTGGGGCAGCAGAAAGCCCCCGGCAGTCCCGTCGCGGGCCGCGCCACCGTGTTCATCTTTCCCGACCTGAACACCGGCAACACCACCTACAAGGCCGTGCAGCGCGCCGCCGGCGTCGTCGCCGTCGGCCCCATGCTCCAGGGCCTGCGCAAACCCGTCAACGACCTCTCCCGCGGCGCACTCGTGGACGACATCGTCTACACCATCGCCCTGACCGCCATCCAGGCCACGCAGGTGGCCGGAGCGGACAGTTGATGGATGATGGACAGAGAGGGGCGCGTGAGTTCAGATCACGCGCCCCTCTCCCCTGTCCGGTTACCGGCGGGCGCTGAGCCAGAGCAGCAGGCTGCCCGCGAGCACGGCGACGAGGTCGGGGGCGTACGCGGCGACGGCGCCGGGCAGGGCGCCCTTCTCGCCCATGACGTTGAAGACGCTGTACGTCGCGTAGTAAGCGAAGGTCAGCATGAGGGCCCAGACGAAGCCGACGTTGCGGCCCGAGCGGAAGCTGAACACGGCGAGGCTGACGCCGAAGAACGCGAGGGCCAGGGCGGCGAGGGGCGCGGCGAATTTCTGGTGCAGCGCGGTGAACTCGGCGGGCGCCTGGATGCCCTGGGCGCGGTAGGTGCTCAGGCGCGCCCACAGGGCGGGCAGGGGGTCGTTGACGGGCCGGGTCTGCGCGGCGCTGCCGAGGTCGGTGCCGGTGTCCTGGAGGGGCAGGGTGCCGGTCTCGAAGCTGAGGATGGTGACGGGCCGGGCGTCCTGGTACGTGACGCGCTGCCCGCCTTTCAGGGTGAGGGTGGTGCTGCCGGGCACGAGGCGGCCTTCGCGGGCGGTGATGACCTCGCGGGGGGGGAGGCCGTCTTGCATGGTGACGATGCGCAGGTCGCGCAGTTCCCCGCCGGGGAGGATCTGCCCGATGCTGATGGCGCGGCCCAGCGCGTCGCGCAGGACGACGTTCTGCTCGCCGAGACCCAGGACGCGGGGGTTGGCGAGGACGATCTGCTGCTGCACTTCCCTGATCTGCGTCTGCGCGCGGGGCACGAGGCCCTCGCCGAGCGCGAAGGCCAGCGCGGTGACGACCCCGCCCAGGATCAGCACCGGGCGGTAGAGGCGCGTGGCGGGAATCCCGGCGGCCAGGGCGCTCTTGATCTCGCTGTCGGCGGCCAGCCGCGAGAGGCCCAGCAGCACGGCGAACATCAGGGCGATGGGCAGGGCGCGGGCGGCGGCCTCGGGGACGTTCAGCGCGAGCAGCCGCGCGACCAGCAGGGGCGGGGCGCCCTTGGCGAGCAGCGGCGCGAGGTAGCGTTCCAGGCTGGCGACGACCAGCAGGGCGATCACGGCGGCCAGCGCGCCGAACAGCAGCGGCGCGATCTCCGAGAGGACGTAGCGTTCGAAGGTCTTCAGGCGCGGCGCGGCGCGTGGGGCGCGCGGGATGGCTGGGCGGGTCACCGGAGCCTCCAGGCGAGCGCGGCGGCGAGAATCAGGAATGCGATGTTCGGCGTCCAGGCGGCCAGATCGGGCTGCACCGCCCCGGCGCGCGCCAGGCCGGGCATGGTCGTCCACAGGGCGTAGAAGCCCACCAGGAAGACCAGCACGGCGCCGAATGCGGCGGCGCGGTTGCGCAGCAGCAGGCCCAGCGCCCCGGCGGCCAGCGCGAAGATGACGGGCGTGACGGGGTCGGCGGTGCGCTGCGCGACGGTGAACGCGGCCTCGCGGCGGTCGGTGCCGGGCAGGCCGGGGTCGGCCGCCCGGGCGCGCAGGACCGGGGTGGTGGTCTGCTCCACCTCGACGATGGCGGGGCGCAGGCGGTCGGTCTGCGGGACGGTGACCGGTCCGGTCAGGGCGCGGGGGGGCTGGCCGGGGCGGGTCTCCCAGGGGGCCAGCAGCGTCCAGGTGCGCGTGCGGGTGTTCCAGGTGCCGGTGCTGGCGGTCAGGACGCTCTGGCCCCGCTGCACCATGACGCCCTGCAGTTGCGCCTCGTCGCTGCCGGGCGGCGTGATGACCTTCCCGGCGTAGTACAGCGCGCCGGGCGGGGCGTAGGTGTAGCGCAGCTGTTCGGGGGGTGGGGGGGTCATGTTGTACACGCCGTACCAGGTGTTCCACCAGCGGGCCATGCCCTGCGGCGCGAACTGGTTGGCGTTCGCGTACGTGACGGCCACCACGAGCAGGAACGGCAGCGCGATGGGCCACACGAGCCGCAGGGGCGGCACGCCCCCGGCGCTGATGGCCTTGAGTTCGTTGTCGCTCTGCATGCGCGCCAGCGCCAGCAGGATCGCGAAGGGCACGGCCAGCACGAGGCTGCGGTTCAGGAAGCTGGGCGCGAGGCTCAGGAAGGCGCCGGCGGCGGTGCTCAGGGCGGGTTTGTACGTGATGAGGTTGGCGACGGTGCTGCTCAGGGCGTCCGTGAGTTGCAGCGCGAGGAACAGCGCGACGCCCGCCGCGTACCAGCGCGTGACCTCGGCCAGAACGAGGCGGATCAGGAGTGACGGCACGTGCCGGATTCTAGCGGGACTGCATGAGGGCGGCGGGGGACTTGCACGTCCACCCGCCGCCCCCGCTCCGGGGTTATCCGGCCTGGGGGGGCTGCGCGCCGTGCCAGCCCTGCCGCTCGTGCCGGGCGAGGTGCTCGTGCACCCGGAGGATGGCGGCGTTGCCGTGCGCGCCGCGGTCCTGGATGGCGCGGGCGGTGGCGGCGTCGAGGTACGCGAGGCGCAGCAGTTCGGTGCTGCTCAGGCCGTCGCGGGTGTGCTTCACGCCGCGCTCGCGGCGGATGGTGGCGCTGTCGGTGCCCAGGACGCTGCGGTTGCTGATGCTGCCCAGCTGCCCGTAGACGTTCCCGGCGCCGCCGTGCCGCGCGACGGTGCTCATGAGTTCCCGGCGGGCGTGGGTGCTGTCCAGGCGCGCGGCCAGCCAGCGGCGCGCTTCGGGGTCGGGGTTGCGCTCGGCGATGCTCGCGGCGAGGCGCACGTCGCCCTGGAGCGCGCCGGTCAGGAGGTCCTGGGCGCGCTTACGCCAGCGGCGGGCCTGGGTGGTGTCCAGCGCGAAGCACAGCGCGGTGAAGGCGGGGACGCTCAGGGCACCTTCCGGACCGGCACCGAAGTCCGCGGTGTCGGTGGTCAGGTCGTGGGCGGCGAGGGTGGCCGTGTGCGCGTCCTCGGGGACGCCCAGCTGCGTCAGGGCCGCCGCCGCGTGGAGGAGGCCGTCCGCACTGACAGGCAGCCGGACGGTGCCGAAATCGAGGGTCAGGGGTACGTTCTTCACAAGAAAATTATAGCATAAATTATGCTGAAAGCATAATGACCGGTGGGTGATCAGACCCTGCGTCGGGGCTGATCCTGAGGACTCCACGGCCCTCCGGGAGCAGGAATTCTGCCTGATACCGGCCCGGTACACCCCTCAACCCACCACCCCCCGCTACACTGAGCGGCACGCACAACCCGAACCCCGCTTCCCGACCCCGGAGGTTTCACCCATGACGGATGCCCATCGCCCTGACCGCTGGTCTGTTCCCGAGTCCGTGCTGCGCCGCCTGAACAGCGACCCCGAGGGCGACATCGAGGCCGCCCGCCGCGACCCGGACGCGTTCTGGCTGGCGCAGGCCCGCGCCTTCGAGTGGACGAAGGCGCCCACGACGGGTCTGACCTGGGACCGCCCGCACATGCAGTGGTTCGCGGACGGCGAGACGAACATCACCCTGAGTGCCCTGGACCGCCACGCCCGGGGCGAGGCGCGCACCCGCGCGGCGCTGATCTGGCTCTCGGAGACCGAGGAGGCGCAGGTCATCACGTACGGCATGCTGCACGAACGGGTCGAGCGGGCCGCCGCCGGGCTGCGCGCGCTGGGCGTGAAAACGGGCGACCGCGTGGTGATCTACATGCCCCTGACGCCCGAGGGCGTGATCGCCATGCTGGCCTGCGCCCGCCTGGGCGCGGTGCATTCGGTCGTGTACGCAGGCCTGGGGGTGGGTGCGCTGCGCGACCGCATCACAGACGCCGGGGCGCGCGTGGTCATCACGGCCGACGTCGGGTACCGGCGCGGGAAACTCGTGGACCTGTACGCCATCGCCTCGGAGGCCATCGCGGATCTGGGCGGCGTGGAGCACCTCGTGCTGTGGGAACGCATCAAGACCTACCAGCGCGAACACGACGTCCGCACCGTCCCCTGGGAGAGCCTCTTCACGCACGGCCGCGCCGGGGCGGTGCCCGTGAACGCCGAACACCCCCTGTACGTGCTGTACACGTCCGGCAGCACCGGGAAACCCAAGGGCGTCATCCACACGCATGGCGGGTACATGGTCGCCAGCACCTACCACCTCGGACAGCTGTTCGACGTGCGCGCCGGCGACGTGTTCTTCTGCACCAGCGACATCGGCTGGATCGTCGGGCACAGCTACATCGTGTACGCGCCGCTGGCCGCCGGGGCGACCGTTCTCTTCCGCGAGGGCGCCCCGGACTTCCCGGATCCTGGCGTGTTCTGGCGCACGGTCGAACGCTACGGCGTGAACGTGCTGTTCACCGCGCCCACCGCGCTGCGCCTGTTCATGAAACTCGGCCCCGACGTCCTGAAGGGGCACGACCTGAGCAGCCTGCGCGTGATCGCCTGCGCGGGCGAGGCCCTGAACCCGGAGGCGTGGCGCTGGGCGCAGGAGCACCTCGCCGGGGGGCTGGAGGAGGGCGCGCACGCCGTCGTCATCGACCACTGGTGGCAGACGGAACTGGGCGCGCCGATCCTGGGCACCCACCCGCGCTGGCCCGCCCGGCCCGGCTTCGTGGGCCGCCCCCTGGCGGGCGTGGACGCCGACGTGGTCGACGAGCAGGGCCGCAGCCTCCCGGACGGCGTGCAGGGGCATCTCGTGCTGCGCCGCCCCACGCCCGGCATGATGCGCGGCATTCACGGCAATCCCGAGAAGTACGCGCAGGTCTGGACCGAGAACCCCGCCGGGTACCTGTCCGGCGACCTCGCCGTGCGCGACGAGCACGGGTACATCAGCATTCTGGGCCGCGCGGACGACGTGCTGAACGTCGCCGGGCACCGCATCGGCAGCGCCGACGTGGAAGACGCCCTAGTCGCCCACCCCGCCGTCGCGGAGGCCGCCGTGATCGGCGTGCCCGACGACCTGAAAGGCGAGAGCATCGTCGCGCACGTGATCCTGCGCCAGGGCTTCGAGGATCAGGTGGGCCAGGGCCTGCGCGCCAGCATCAGCGAACACGTCCGGCGCGAACTGGGCCCCATCGCCACGCCCGGCGAGATCCGCGTCGTCACGGCGCTGCCCAAGACCCGCAGCGGGAAGATCATGCGCCGCGTCCTGCGCGCCCAGGCCCTCGGGCAGGACCCCGGCGACCTCACCACCCTGGAAGGCTGAGCGGCAACAGGCAATAAAAAAGCCGCCTCGTGGGCGGTGATGTCCAAAACTATAGCGCGGTATGCAGGGGTGGTCAAGGGTATCCACTCGGAACTGCCCCTGCCCCGGTTCAGGTGTGCGGCGCGTCGCGGCGCATGATCTCCAGCCAGTTCCCGGCGACCAGCCACGGCAGGAAAGCGACGAGCACCCCGACAATGTTCACGATGGTGAGCAGAAACAGGCTGGTGAGGCTACGGGAATCGGAGCTGAACAGCACGGGGGCGAACTGGATCAGGAAGAACGGCAGCACGCCGCCCAGCACCACGGCGGCCAGGACGCCCCGCGCGGCCCGCCAGCCAATGTCGCGGCGACCCAGCCACACGCTGTACAGGAAGATCAGGCCTGCCGCGAGAATGCCGCTGCTGGCCGCCAGACTGCCCAGACTCAGGGTGGTGTTCACGTCTGCACGCTACGCGGCCCGGACTGCCCGGATTGCCTCACCTGCGGCACCCTCACGGGATCAAAACGAAAAATCCGCCCTTTTCGAACGGTGATAGAAATAGAATAACGCGGTATGCGGCGCGTGTCAACTCATGCGCATACACCAGAAAAGCGCGTGCAGCACGCCCTCCGCCCCATGCCTCACCGGGCGGTATGCAGCGATCATGGGGTGATCACGGTCCCCCGCGTACTCTCCGGGCACATCACCCAGGAGGGCATCCCCATGAAGACACTGCTGATCCGCGCCGCCACCCTCACCCTCAGCCTCGCTGCCCTGAACGGCACGCCCGCGCAGGCCCTGTGCGCCGCGCCGCCCGACCTGAACGGCACGTGGCGCGCCAACGACGGCGGCACGTACCACGTCCGGCAGATCGGCACGCAGGTCTGGTGGGTCGGCCTGAGCAGCGACGGCGGGAAAAGCTGGACGAACGTCTTCCACGGCACCCGCAGCGGCAACACCGTCACCGGCAGCTGGGCCGACACGCCCCGCGGCGCGGCGCGCAGCAGCGGCACCCTGACCCTGAAACTCAGCGGCGTGAACGCCGTGCTGGGCTTCAAACGCACCGCCGCGACCGGCGGTTTCGGCGGCAGCACGTGGTTCATGCCCTGCGACGACACCATCCTGAACCCCAGCAACTGACCCCGCCTCCAGTAGCATGGTTCGCCCCCCTGCCATACCCCCGTCAAACGTTCCCTCCGCACCGACGCCCGCACGGCCCGGTGCGGTAGACTCGTCTGTCGCAGGCCCCCTCACCGTGAGGCGCAGGCCGTTTCGGCGGAACCCCCCAGACGCCCGGGGTGGAACCGACACCGTACAAGGAGCGTCACCATGCAGAAAGTCGCCATCGTCGGCCGACCCAACGTCGGCAAGTCCAGCCTGTTCAACCGCCTCATCGGCCGCCGCGAGGCCGTCGTCGCCGACTTCCCCGGCGTGACCCGCGACGCGAAAGAAGGCCTGATGCTGTACCACAACCACCGCATCAGCCTGATCGACACCGGGGGCCTCTGGAGCGGGGACGAGTGGGAAGAAGCCATCCGCCAGAAGGCCGAGTGGGCCATGGAAGGCGCGCAGGCCATCATCTTCGTCCTCGACCCCCGCGAGGGCCTGTCCGCCGCCGACTACGAGGTCGCCGACTGGCTGCGCCGCCTGAACAAACCCGTCATCATCGCCGCCAACAAGATCGACAGCCCCAAGCACGAGGTCTACATGGCCGAACTGTGGGGCCTGGGCTTCGGGGAACCCCTCCCCATCAGCGCCGAGCACGCCCGCGGCCTCGACGACCTCATGGACCGCGTCCTGACGCACATGCCCGAGGACACCGAGGACGTCCCCGAGATCGCGCCCATCCGCATCAGCCTGATCGGCCGCCCCAACGTCGGCAAGAGCAGCCTCCTGAACGCCATCACCCAGACCGACCGCGCCATCGTCGCCGACCAGCCCGGCACCACCCGCGACAGCCTGGACGTCGAATGGGACTACGGCGGGCAACGCTTCGTGCTCGTGGACACCGCCGGGATCCGCAAGAAACCCGACACCGCCATCGAGGACTACGCCATCCAGCGCTCCCAGGCCGCCATCGAACGCAGCGACCTGATCTGGCTGGTGCTGAACGCCGGGGAACTCGGCGACCACGAACTGAAACTCGCGAACCTCGCCTACGACAGCGGCAAGCCCGTCATCGTCGTCGTGAACAAATGGGACCTCGTGCCCGACGAGGACCTCAAACGCGTCGAGAAGGACCTCAACCAGAAACTCAACCACATCAGCTACGCGCCGCGCGTGTACACCAGCGCCATCAACGAGTACGGCATTCACGACATGCTCGCCGAAGCTATGAAACTCCACGAGAAATGGCAGAGCCGCATCCCCACCAGCGAACTCAACCGCTGGCTGGAAGTCTGGCAGATGCGCCAGGCCGTCCCGAACTTCCACGGGAAGAAACTCAAGATGTACTTCATGACCCAGGTGGAAACCGCGCCCCCGACGTTCGCGATCTTCTGCAACCGCGCCGACTTCGTCACCCGCGCGTACGAGGGCTTCCTGCAGAACCGTATCCGCGAGGACCTGCAACTCGCCGGGATTCCCGTCCGCCTGAAATGGAAGGAAAAAGGCCCCTACAAACGCGAGAAGAAAAACGAAACCGACGAGTAACCACACAGCCCCCGCCCCACGCGGGGGTTTCTCATCACGCCGGGTTCAGGCCCAGGAAGGTGTTGAGGTTGCGGGACAGGGAGAGGGTTCCGGCGGGCGGCGCGGGGTCGCTGAAAGCCAGCACGGCCAGCGTGCAGGGGTCTCCCGTCTCGCTGTGGCCTTCGGCATAGGCGCGGGTCAGCACGTCACTGAGGTCGCGGGCCAGCCGCGCGTAGCGTTCCGGCGTGAGGCGCAGCGTCAGGCGGTCCAGGTGGGCGGGGAAGGGCACGGGGATGGGGTCGGTCACGTCCTCGAGTGGCGGGGCAGGATGCTCGTCGTTGCCGAAGCTGCACACGCCATCCTCGCCGTCGCGCATGAACGCCCAGCAGCGCTCGTACGCCGCCAGGAAACTGCTCGTGAGGTCGCGCATGTCCCTCTGCCCATTCCCATCCGGGTCCTGTGGGGGCAGCAGGTCGCTGGCCACCCGGAAGGTGCGGGCGCGCAACTGGTAGTACACGCGCCCGGCCTCGCGCCGCTGTTCGAACAGCAGGCCCAGGCCCGCCAGTCGCCGCGCGTGGTGATGCACGAGGTTCGCGGGCATCCCGGCGCGGGCCGCCACGTCACTGGGCGAGGCGGGACTCAGGAACAGGCCCAGCAGGTGCGTGTCCTGCCGCAGGGCGCGGGCGGCAGGTTCATCGGTGACGCGCAGGCTCTCCAGCTGGGCGGGTTCGGGCATGGACGCAGCATGCCCCGAGAGGCTTTCAGTGCGCGACAGGCGGGGCTGAAAGCCCCTCGCCTGGGCTGGAGGAATCTGGACTGGCGGAACATGGAAAAACCCCTCCGGGTGGAGGGGTCTACTCTGGTGGAGCTGAGGGGATTCGAACCCCTGACCTTCTGAATGCCATTCAGACGCGCTCCCAACTGCGCCACAGCCCCTGATGCCTCAGGGCTCAGGGAATGTATCACTCCGTGCGGCGCGTGTCCAGTGGGGGCGTGTGTGGGGCCGGTCCTGCGCGGTGGGGGTCGTCCGCGCTACGCTGTGGGGATGTCGGACGCACTGCTTACGCTGGAAATAGAGAAACTTGTAGCCGGGGGGCTGGGGCTCGCCCGGGACGAGTCCGGCGTGGTGCTGGTCCGGGGGGCGCTGCCGGGCGAGCAGGTCACGGCGCGGGTGCGCAGCGGGAAGGGCGTGCGCCAGGGCGTGACGGTGGAGGTGCTGCGCCGCAGCCCGGACCGCGTGGACGGCCCGGACCTGCCCACGGCGGATCTGGCGCACGCGAGTTACGAGGCGCAGCTGGGCTTCAAGCGGGCGTTCGTGGAGGAGGCCCTGAGCCGCATCGCGAAGGTGCGGCATGGGGTGGCGGCGACGGTGCCCAGCCCGCAGGAGTGGGGCTACCGGAACACCGCGCAGTACCTCGTGACCCCGCAGGGCCTCGCGTACCGCGAGCGGCGCGGCAGTGATCCGCTGGTGGTGCGCGCAGACCCGCTGGTGATGCCGGAGATTCAGGCGGTGCTGGACCGCATCGATCCCGAGCGGCTGGACCCGGCGACCGAGGTGGCGTTCCGTGCGAGTCGCCTGACCGGGGAGGTCGTGGCGGCCGTGATCGGTGCGGGGGAACCGAAGGCGTTCCTGCGGGCCAGTGATCACCTGATGGAGGCCGGGGTGGTGGGCGTGAGTCTGGCGCAGCCGGCGGGTCGGCGGTTCAGTGCGGGCGTGCGGTTGATCGCGGGTGAGGGGGAGATCACCGAGCAGTTCGGGGAGGTGCAGGTGCGGGTGTCCGCGACGGGCTTCGCGCAGGTGAACCCGGAGGCGGCGGGTCTCGCATACCGCCGGGCGACGCAGCTGGCCGGTGAGGGCGAGCACGCGGTGGACCTGTACGGGGGCGCGGGGGCGATTGGTCGTCACCTCGCCAAGCACTTCCGGCGGGTGACGGTGCTGGACTCGTCCGCCGAGGCGCTGGCGCGCGGGCGGCAGGACGTGGCGAACACCGGTGAGGGGAACGTGACGTTCCGCAACGGGGACGCGGCGCGCTTCAGCGAGCTGGGCACGGACGTGATCGTGGTGGACCCGCCGCGCGCGGGGCTGGAGGAGGCGGCGCGGGATCACATTCACGCGAGCACCGCCGACCGGCTGGTGTACGTGTCGTGCGACCCGGCGACCTGGGCGCGGGACGTCGGCGATCTGGTGCGGCGCGGCTGGAAGCTGGGCGAGGTGGTCCCGCATGACTTCTACCCGCAGACGAGTCACGTGGAGATCGTGAGCGTCCTGAACCGCTGATACTGACTCCGGTTGAAAGGTTTGCAAAATCTTTCAACCCGAGCGGAGCGAGTGGGAGAAAAACGGGTTCCGGGCGTGGAGTTGGCAGATCGGCGGTGTTCCGATCTGTTAACGAAACAAACGGAACCCGTATGACGCGCCCGCTCCTGTTCGCCCTGCCCGGCCGCTCCGGTGGCCTGGGCGGGGCGACCTTCATGAAGGTGTCCGTGAGGGGGTTCTGACCCCTGGCGGGGCGGGCAGGCGCTAGGCTGCCGCGCGTGAAGGCGCTCCCCCTGCTGCTGTGTTCCGTCCTGCTGTGCGGCTGTCAGGACCGCGAGGCCCGCGCCGAGAACGCGGCGCTCCAGGCGCGCGTGACCGAGCTGGAAGCGCAGGTCAGGGCCATGCAGGCCGAGCAGGAGACGGCCCTGCCGGCGGACGCCCAGAGCGTCACGGTGCGCGCGGCGGGGCAGAACTGCGCGAACGCCCTGACCCGCACGCTGGAGGTCTTCCGGGAGGACAGCCTGGATGACCGCTACCCGTCCGCGGCGCAGACGCAGCTGCCGGCGGAGTGCGTGGACCTGCGCGTGAACTGGGTGGCGCGCAGCGAGCGGGCGTACACGTTCACGGTGACGGACGGCTCCGGGCGTGAACTGGCCCGGCAGAGTGGCGGCGTGCCTACGGCCGCGCCAGCCAGCGGGGGCTGAGGCCCGCGACCGGATCATTGCCGGTCTCCCCTTCCCGCAGGATCACGAAGGTACTCACGCGGGGGCCGGTGAAGCCGATGACCAGCGCCCAGACGGTCGTCGGGTCCCGCTGGAAGGTGGCGCTGCGGACGTAGAAGGTCTCGCCGTCGCGGGTCAGGGTGCGTTCGCCGATCTGCTGCCGCTGCGCGCCGAAGGTCTGCACGCCCGCCTCGCGGTACGCGCGGAAGTCGGCCAGGGTGCCCCACTGCGCGCGGACCTCGGGCGTGAAGGCCTGCCACAGGGCGTCGAGTTTCACGGCGTAGAACTCCGCGAGCAGCGCGCGGCCGCGCGTCAGGGCGGTCTGCTCGGCGGCGGCCTGCACGCTGGGTCCAGGCAGGCTCTGCGCGGGGGCCGGAGGCGCCACCAGCAGGCAGAGGCTCAGGCCGACTCCCCGGCCCACGGTACGGCACACGTCCCGGACGCTGGTGTTCATGCTCCAGCGTACGCCCGCCCTGTCGGGCACGCTGTCAGCGGGCGGACAGTTCCGGCAGCGTGCCGTCCAGCTCGGTAGCGCTTAGGTGGGGCCTCGAAGCGCCTCCAGGATCACGACCGCCGACGCGTGTTCCTTGGTGTGCGTCAGGGTCAGGTGCGCCACCCAGCCGCGTTCGCTCAGTTCGGCGGCGATGTCGGGCGCGAAGCCCAGCACGGGCGGCGCGAACGGGAAGGGGCCGTCCGGGGTGCGGTCGCGCTGCACCCACACGTCCCGCCAGCCGTGCGGGCGCGGCCAGACCTTCTGGAAGGCTTCCTTCGCGGCGAAGCGCGCGGCGAGGCTGGGGGCGGGGTCGGTCAGGCGCGCGCAGTACTCGAGTTCGGTGGGCGCGAAGAGCTTCTCGGCGCGTCTGCCTTCACGCTCGAGCATGCGCCGGATGCGGCTGATCTCGATCAGGTCATGCCCCACGGCGACGATCATGAGGGTCAGCATAGCGGCTCGCCCGCGCCGCGCCCCCTATCCTGGGGCGCATGCCCGCCGCCGAGCCGCTGTTCCCGGACCTCCGCCTGCCGACCATCGCGGGGGCGCTGCGGGAGGCGCGGCCGCTGTGGGAGGCGCTGGGCGTGGCGCGGGTGCGGGTGTTCGGGTCCGTGGCGCGCGGCGAGGCCGGGCCGAACAGCGACATTGACGTGCTGATCGAGTTCCAGCCCGGTCCGGCGCGGGGCCTGCTGGACCTGATGCGGGTGCGGGACGTGTTCGAGGGGGTCCTGAACCGCCGGGTGGACGTGATGACCCCCGGGGCGCTGCGCCCGCCGCTGCGCGGGGAGATCCTCGCGGACGCGGTGGACGTCATGGCGGTGCCGGAGCCCGCGCCGCGCTCGCACCGCCCGAAGCGCTGGCGCTGGCGGGTGTTCGACCTGCTGGCGGCCATCGACCGGATCGTGGCGTTCACGGACCGGCACTCCCTGACGACCTTCGAGCGGGACGAGGTGGTGCGCGACGCCGTGCTGCACAACCTGGCGCGGCTGGGCGAGACGACGAAGTTCATCCCGCAGAGCGTGCAGGACACCCACCCCGAGGTGCCGTGGGTGCTGCTGCGCGACATCCGGAACACGGTCGCGCACGATTACTTCGGGATCGAGCCGGGCCTGATCTGGCACACGGCGCGCGTGGACCTCCCGGCCCTGCGGCCCGCGCTTCAGGCTCTGGCGGACGGCCACGAAGAGACGCCCGGCGGGTGACCGGGCGTGTGAGGGCGGGTGGGGTTATGCGCCCAGGGCGCGCAGCAGTGTGGGCAGCGTCGTGGCGGCCTCCTCGGCGCCGCGCGGCGTGACGAAGTAGAACGCCAGTGCCAGGGCGATGTACACCGCGATGAGGAGCACGCCCTCGAACCAGGTGGTCTCGCCGTCCTTGGTGACGCTCGTGACGATCAGGGCCACGGCGATGATCGCGATGAGTTCCAGCGGGGAGCTGAACACGAGGTTCATGGGGTGCCCGAGCAGCGCCCCGATGATGACCAGCAGCGGCGCGGTGAGCAGCGCGACCTGGATGGTGGCGCCCAGGCCGATGTTCACCGCGAGGTCCATCTGGCCCTTGCGGGCGAAGTACACGGCGGCGAGGTACTCCGCGAAGTTCCCGACGATGGCCAGCACGATGATCCCCAGGAAGAACTCGCTGAGGCCCAGGGTGCTCGCGGTGGCTTCCAGCGCGCCGGAGAGCATCTCGGATTCCAGGGCGATCAGGGCGGTGCCGCCCAGCAGGACGCCCAGCGCGACCGACAGCGACCAGGGGTTCTCCGGGCCGTGCCCGTGCCCGGCCTCGCCCTCGGGGGCGGCGAACACGTCCTTGTGGGTGACCAGGGTGTACATGAGGTTCAGCAGGTACACGACGATCAGCAGGATGGCCACGCCGATGCTCAGGCGCTCGTCGAGGTTCGCGCGGGTGCCCGCCTCGGCGGCGAAGGCGGGCAGCTGCTCGGTGTAGTCGAAGATCGCCGGGAGGGTCAGGGTGATGACCGTCAGGAACAGCATGGCGGACAGCTGCCCGGCGTTCGCGGCGTTGAACTTCTGCCGCCCGCCGCCCTTCACGAAGCCCGCCGCGACGATCGCGAGGCCCAGGCCCAGCAGCGCGTTCCCGATGATCGACCCGGTGATCTGCGCCTTGACGACCTGCGTGTTCCCGCTGATCAGGATGAAGATCGCGATGATGAGTTCCGCCATGTTCCCGAAGGTGACGTTCAGCAGACCGCCGATGGTGGGCCCGGCGTGCACGGCGACGTGCTCGGTGGCCTTGCGCAGCCAGTCGGCCAGCGGCACGATCGCCAGCACGGCCGTGAAGAAGATCCACATGGGCGGGGCGTGCACGCCGTACTTCAGCACGAGGCTGATCGGGATGAACGCCAGCAGGGCTTTCATGAACATGAGCGCAGTGTAAGCGGGCGCCGCAGGGCCGGGCCCCCACGCAACCTTGAGGTCCCGGGCTGAGGTTCGGTCCTACTGCCAGGGCAGTGCGGCGCGGGCCGCCCAGTACTCGGCCGGAGGTTGCTTCAGGTCGTTCAGCGCGTCCGCCGGGAGGGTCAGACGCAGCGCGGCGAGGTTCTGCGCCAGCTGCCCGGTCGTGCTGGCCCCACTGAGCACCACGTCCGCCCAGGGCTGCGCGAGGACCGCCGCCAGGGCGATGGCGTCCGGCGTGACCCCGTGCTCGTGGGCCAGCCGGGCCAGGGGCGCGGGCACGTCGCCGCGCCCGGTCAGGCCGTGGGCAGTCAGGCGGCCGTTTGCCACGCCCTCCTTCACGACGACCGTCCAGCCCGCCGCGTGCGCCTCGGCCAGCGCCGGGCCCGCCGAGGGGTCCAGCGCGTTCCAGGTGGCCTGCACCACGCTGAAAGGGGTCACGCCGTTCACCTCCACCGCCAGCGCGCGGCGCAGCGTGTCGGCCTGCGCGGGGCCGCTCGTGGACAGGCCCACCCGCACGCCCGACGCGGCCAGTTCCGCCAGTCGCCCCAGCACCCCGGCATTGTCCAGCACGCCGGAGTCCAGCGTCGCCGAGTGGATCAGGTACGTGTCCGGCGTGCGCCCCAGCGCCGCCAGGGTCTCCGGCCACTGCCGCGTCAGCGTGGGCAGGTCGTGGGTCTTCACCTCGTGCGTCGGCGCGTCCGGGCGCCAGTCCGCGACGTACGTGTACCCCCATTTGCTGCCCACCCGCACGCCCGACCCCGGCCCGAGCCCGCGCGCGGCCAGCCAGCCACCCAGGAACGCCTCGCCCAGCCCGTAACTGCGGGCCGTGTCGAGGTACCGCACGCCCGCCGCCCACGCGGCGTCCAGCACCGCCCACGCCTGCGCCCGCAGGCCGTCCACGCTGCGGTCCGCGAGGTCCGCGCCATGCCCGAGATTGATATACCCGGGGCGGCCCAGCGCCGCCAGTCCCAGCCCCAGTCGGGGTGCCTCAGCAGGAAGGAAGTTCATGGCCCCAGTCTGCCGCGTGGTGGTCAGCGGCGGACGTGACGCAGACCCAGCCACAGGCTGAGGAGCAGCAGGAGGCACCCGAGGCCGCTGAGCAGGAACAGGGCAACCGGACGGTGGCCTGCCCCGCCCAGCACGAAACCCATGACGTTCAGGGCGCAGCCCAGGGCGAATAATCCGCCCAGCCGGGCGCGGGGGGAAACGGTGATCATGCGTTCCAGCGTGCCACACCCGGCGCGGGCCGCCAAGCCGGGCTGAGCGTCAGGGGAGGATCGCCTCGGCCTCGATTTCCACGAGGTGCAGCGGGTCGATCAGCGCGGCGACCTGCACCATGGTCGTGGCGGGGCGGATCTCGCCGAAGACCTCCCCGTGCGCGAGGCCGATCTCCTCCCACTGGCGGATGTCCGTCACGTAGATGCGGGTGCGCACCACGTCTTCCAGGCGCGCGCCGGCGGTCTCCAGGGCGCGGCGGATGATGCCGAGGACCGCGCGGGTCTGCTCGGCGGGGTCGCCCTCGCCGACGACCTCGCCGTTCACGGTGGCGGTCGTGCCGCTGACGTGCACCACGTTCCCGACCCTGACGGCGCGGGCGTATCCGATCTTCGCTTCCCAGGGGCTGCCGCTGCTGATGTTCTGCCGCATGCCCCAGCCTAGGCGGCCCCCACCGGCGGGGGCGGGGGCGTCGTCTGCACGGGCGCTGTCACCCCGCGCGGCACAACCGGGGGCCGGGGCCGTTACCCCAGCGCCTTGACCTCGCCCTGCAGGGCGTCCAGCTCGGCACGCAGCTCCCCGGAGCGGGTGCGGGCGGCGTCCAGCCGGGCCTGCTCCTGCCGGGTGAAGCGCGTGAAAGGACTGATCGCGTCGTGCAGGCGCGTGTCGGCGCGGTCCTGCTCGCGTTCGAACTCGCGCCGCACGATGCGTTCCAGAGCCTCGCGCAGTTCCGCCACGCGGGCGCGCAGCTGCCGGTGCGCCTGGATGCGTTTGTTCGGCAGGACGAACAGACCCAGGCTGCCCAGCGTCAGGCCCGCCAGGATGCCCCCGGTGAAGTCCAGCGCGCTGGCACCCACGAGCGCGCCGATGCCCGCGCCGATCCCGACGCCGCCCGCCAGGCCGCCGATCACACCCTTCATGGCGTCCTCCGCGTCCCGCGAGAGGTTCCGTGCGAGTTCCTGCTCGGTGGTCGTCGCGAGGTGCTCGCGGGCCGACCCGGCGATCCCGTCGAGCAGCGCGGCGCGGTCGTACGAGAAGCGGGTGCGGGCCACCTCCTGACTGGGCTGGCGGCGGATCAGGAACGCCTGCACGTCCTCCCAGAAGTGCAGGTTCGCCTCCACGAAGCGGTCGATCATCGTGCCGAACTGCCGGTCGATCGCCTCCGGCAGGTCCGCGACCGCCTCGCGCCGGAAGTCCTCCTCCAGCTCGCGGCTGTTCAGCAGCCCCCGCAGGTTCGAGAAGCGCAGCCGCGCGTCAATGAACCGGTCCGCGCGGACCTCGAACTCGCTCAGGAGGCGCGCGACACGGTTCAGTTGCCCGTCGAGTTCGCCCAGCATCGTCTCGCCATGCGTGGCCCGCTGCGCTTCCAGGTCACCCAGCACGCGCAGGTCGTCGCTCAGCGTGGCGCGGGCCGCGTCGGCGCGGGTGACCTCGCCGCTCAGGAGCTGCGAGGCGGTATTCAGCGGACTCAGGAGTTTCAGGCGGGTGCGTTCCGTCTCCGACAGGCGCGCCTGGAGCAGCGAGCGCAGCGCCGCGAAGCCCGCGTCCCCACCGCGCTGCTCGCCGCGCGCGCTGATCAGCAGCACGGGCGGGGTCAGGCCCAGCACGCCGCGCGCCCCCGTCTCCACGAACGTGCGGACCTGCTCGCGCTGCTCGGCAGTTTCGAGCAGGTCGGCCTTGTTCACGACCATGATCACGCCGCGCCCCCAGCGGGCCGCGAGTTCGAGGAACTGCCGTTCGGACTCCGTGAACGGCCGGTCCGCCGACGTCAGGAACAGCACGAGGTCCGCGCGCGGCAGGAACCCCTCGGTCAGCGCCTGATGCTGCCGCACGATCGCGTTCGTGCCCGGCGTATCCACCAGCGCCACACCCTCCAGACTGGGCAAGGGATATGTCAGACGGCTGACGAAGGGATCACTGGTGGGTTCCATCTGACCCGGCTGCTCCCCATGCACCAGCACATAGATACGGTCCGTGGTAGGTGTCACGCCCTCAGGGAGCACCGCCGCGCCCAGCAGCGCATTCACGAACGAACTCTTGCCCGCGTTGAACTCCCCCACCACGACCAGCAGGAAGGCCTCATCCAGATTACGCAGCGCCTGCCGGGCGTGCCCCACCACCTCCGGCGGCGCACCCTGCGCCTCCAGAAACGCCTGCACGTCCCCCAGCAGCCCCCGCTCACGCGACAGCAGCCCCTGCACCCGATCCGATACCAGCATGAGAACCAGCCTACGCGGCCCGCCCTGATCACACCTTCAGGAAATCTGGAACCCCCAAACACCCGGACAGGGGCCGCCCCCAAAAGGGTGCCCCTATACACCATTTTGCGCGGCCCTTGTGCCTCATTTGTCAGACCCCACCCGGCAGAATGACTGGCAGAGGTCATGATGAAGCGACATACGCACGGATTCAGTCTGCTCGAACTGCTGGTGGTGATGGCGATCCTCGGAATTCTCACGAGCCTCGGCGTCATGAACCTGACCAACGCACGCAGCCCCGCACGTGAAACGGCCCTAACTGTCCACTCCGAACTGTTCAAACTGCGGGCCGGCGCGGTTGCCAACACGCAGGCCCGCCGCATGGTCCTGACCAGCACCGGCACGCTGCAGTTGCAGAGCGCCCTGCGCTGCAGCGACGCCGACCAATCCCACTGGACGACCTACGCCACCGTCACGCTGCCCAAAGCGTCGGCCCGCTACCCGGTCACGCTCAGCACACCTGCGGTCCCGGTGCCCACCCCGAACGTGGTGGCGTGCTTCACGCCCCGTGGCCTGGCCGAGGCCGGGGGTCGCCTGAATGTCAGCGACACACGTGGGAACTACACGGTCACCGTTGCGCTGGCCGGCGGAGTGCAGACCAGTGGATCGTGAATGCAGCGGCGGGTTCACGCTGATCGAGACCCTGGTCGCCATCGCCGTCCTGGGCGTCACCCTGACCCTGCTCACCACGGCCTTTCTCGCCAATACCAACCTGAACAGCGTGGTCGACCAGCGGGCCGACGCCACGCGCATCGGCGAAACCGTCCTGGAAAGCTATCGTCAGAACAGCAACTACGGCGTCCTGGCAGTCAGCGCACCCATCAGTCAGAACTTCACCCGCAACGGGCGCACCTACGTGGCCCGCACCACCTTCTGCCCCGACACCCGCTCGGCTGATCTGACGGCCAAGATGCCCTGTTCGGACACGGCCGTCTTCATCGAGCTGACGATCTCACGAAACTCGACCGTGCTGTACAGCGCCTCGACCTACTACACCCGTTTCGGAGCGCCGGATGCGAACTGAGAGCCGTACGGCCGGCCTGACCCTGATCGAGATGCTGATCGCCATAGCGCTGTTCGGCGTGGTGATCACGGTGGCCTTCGGCGTGTTCAGCAGCACCAATAGACTCGTCGAGGCCGACACGGGGCGTATCAACGCCGCGCAGAACGTCCAGAGCGCCATGGATCTGCTTGTCAGTGACCTCCGGCAGGCTGGGGAGAATCTGTACAGCCAGAACGTCCGCGTCACAGGGCTTGAATTCAGCGACTCGGATCAGACCCTGACCATCCGCCGGGCCATCCCGGCCTTCCGGCCCTCGGAACTGCCGAGCGGGTACCTGGGCGCAGCGTCCGTGCAGTCCCGCAAAATCTGTGAAGTCGGGAGCAAGGCCATCCTGATCGCCAGCAATACGGGCGGCTGCACATACGCGCCAGTCAACCCCACATTGCCCGCCAGCGACGACACCGGCGTGATGGCGTGGCGGCAGTACTTCACGCTGCAGAGCGGCCGCCCTCAGGCCGCGCTGCTGATCCGCCCGGCCGGTGGCGGCCTCCCTGCCGCCGTGGCCCGCGCGACCGTCACCGTCATTGGAGCCGTGCAGTACACCAGTAACCCCCTGACGAGTTACGACCGCAAAATCTGGGCCACTCTGAAAGATCCTGTCCCGGCCGACTTCACCGCCGCCAACAACAGCTTCCTGCTGCTGGTCGATGAACGCACCTACCTTGCCAAGGACGGCGAACTGCGCTTCACACAGGGTGGGGCGGGCGCCACGTCGCAGGTCATGGCCTTCGGTGTGAGCAGCCTGCGCGTGAACGTCACCCTGAACGCTACGACCACCAGCCCGGCAAGCAGCGTCACGTCCCTGACCCTGGCGGACGGCGCGGACAAATGGGCCCGCATCCAGAACGTCAACCTGCAGCTGACCGGTGCTTCCTCCGCTCAGGGACGCTCTACCACGAAGGTCTTCACAGCCGACGTCTTCCCCCGAAACATCGAGACAGCGCGAGGAACTGCACCATGACCCACCCCCCCCGTCCGCACCCGGCCGCCCGACAGACACAGGGCTTCACCCTGATCCTGGTTCTCAGCCTGGTGGCGCTCCTGACTATCGTGCTCGGGACGTATGCCGTACTGACGATCAACAACGTCCAGACGAACAGCAGCAGCCGGGACAGCAGTCGGGGTCTGTACGCGGCTGAGGCTGCGCTGAATTCACGCGCAGAACGCATCCGGCAGAGGTTCGTGGGGTTCCGCACTCCCACAGGTCCCTCGCCGCTGGACAACGCCAGCAATGTTCCCTGCCAGGGCAGCAACCAGGGGAGCAATGACATGCAATGCGAGTCACTGAACTTGGAGGGTCGCAATGTCACCAGCTACGCCGTGCAGGGAACCAGTCAGAATATCCAGATCCCTCCCGGCGAGGACTTCGCAGGTCTCAGCGCAGAGGAGACGCCGTTCACGGTAAACGGCGTCGCTCTGAACAGCCGCAACAATCCGGAAGCGATCGCGTCACTGGTCTTCAAGAGCCGACTGGTACCTCTATTCCAGTTCGCCGTGTTCTTCAGTAAAGATCTGGAATTCGACAATACCGCTCAGCTCACGCTGAGTGGTCCGGTACACACCAACGGGAACCTGTTCCTGGATGGCCTGTTGACGATCAACGGCTCGAACAGTCAGGTAACCTCGGCGCAGACCATCTACCGGGGGGTCAAACAGAATTCCACTGCCTGCGTG
Organism: Deinococcus hopiensis KR-140; assembly: GCA_943327755.2. Classification (GTDB taxonomy): domain Bacteria; phylum Deinococcota; class Deinococci; order Deinococcales; family Deinococcaceae; genus Deinococcus; species Deinococcus hopiensis_A. Next base: position 440 of record CALPYF020000029.1, on the reverse strand, counting down.
GGAACAGTGCAGATAGGTGACGCCACCAACACCCTCCAAACAGTCAACTGCAATAGCACAGGACGTAAGCAACTCACGACAACGGAAACGCTCCCGTTTGGCAACAAACTCAAGGGCGGCCTGAATGCGCTCACGGTGCCCACTGTCGCCGACCTACAACCGGTTGCAGGCAACACCTACTGGGATAAGGCAGATGTGCGCATTGTTCTCAAGCAGACCGGCAGCAGCTGGAACAATGATTCCAACTGGTCAGTCAATATGACCAAGGCAGATGGCTCGACAAGCGGCATGCCTAGAGGTCATCCGGAAATTGGATGACAGTGTGGCGCCCATCTGGGCGGCACACTCTGCCAATGCGGCTGAGCGATGCCCAATGGGCCGTCCTTGCACCTCTTATCCCACCACCCACCACGCGCACCACCCGTGGTCGACCACGCCGC
>CALPYF020000028.1:0-50000 GCA_943327755.2 Deinococcus hopiensis KR-140 | reverse complement strand
CGAGGCGAGCGATCCGGGCACCCTCTGCGAGATGACGCCCGAACCGCTGAGTCTCGCGGCGGCCGACCTCTACCTGGTGAAACCGCAGTACGGCGCGCAGGCGTACTTCGTGGGCACCGTCCGCAGCCCCAACCAGGGCAAGGACGTGGAGTTCATCGAGTACGAGGGCTATGGCGCCCTGGCTCGCAAGGTCATGCAGGGTGCTGCCGACGCCGCCCGCGAGAAACACGGAGAGCTACGCGTGTACATCCAGCACCGGGTGGGTCGTCTGCTGCCCGGCGAGGCGAGCATCCTGATCGGCGTGGCCAGCCCGCACCGCCGCGCCGCGCTGGAAGCGTGCGACGACATCATTGAGTACCTGAAGGTGCACGTTCCCGTCTGGAAACACGAGGGCGACGAGGATGGGCAGCACTGGGTGCCGGGCCAGACCGGATACGACACCTTATAAGGGGGACCGGACTCAGCGGCGGCGCTGTGCCTGCTCGAAGAGGAAGTACTCGCTGGGGCCGTGCTCGCGGGCGTGCGCCTCGAACGCGAGGTAATAACGGGTGGCGAGCCCCACCATCATCAGCACGACCACGCCCAGCAGCAGCAGGTGTAGCCAGCCGCCTCCGCCGACCAGCAGGCCGTTGAACACGGCGTGCAGCGCCACGCTGATCAGCAGGCCCTGCACCACCCACCTGCGGCCCTGCTGCCAGTGCAGGCCACCCAGCGCGTAACCCTGCGGGGCGCTGAACAGCGCGTGCGCCAGGGTCGCCAGGACTGCGTGCCACGCGCCGGCGCCCGTGCCGAAGCCCAGGGTGTAGGTCACGTTTTCCATGAACGCGAAGCCCAGCGCGGCCGTCACCGCGTAGATCAGACCGTCCATGGGTTCGTCAAAGGACAGTTCCGTGATGGCGGTCGTGGCCGCCACGAACTTGAAGCCTTCCTCGATCAGCGCGGTCAGCAGCACCACCAACGCCGCCATCAGTGGCAGGGGCGACACGATCAGGTGTCCCAGACTGGATTCCAGTGCCGCCGAGATCACCCACGCCAGCATCCCCCACGCGAACGTGCGCGCCAGCAGCCACAGGGGTTCCGGGTGCCGGTCGCGGCGCACGAAGAACCACAGCCACGCGAACGTCAACGTGACCGACAGCAGCAGCGCGAGGATCAGGGTCATGCGCTCAGCGCAGCGCCAGTCCGGCCGCGCGGGCCTGCATGGGCGCGCTCGCCAGATGCGTCAGGGCCAGGGCCAGCGCGTCCGCCGCGTGGTTGTTGAACAGTTCCCGGATACCCAGGCTGGCCTTGACCATATAGATCACCTGTTCCTTCTCCGCGCGGCCCGTGCCCACCAGAGACCGCTTGACCTGCATGGGGCCGTAGTGGTGCACCGGCACGCCTGCCTGCGCGCAGGCCAGCTGCACCACGCCGAACGCCTGCCCGACCTTGAACGCCACGTCCGCCTGCTTGCGCAGGATCTGATCCTCGATCGCCACGGCGTCCGGGCGGTACTCGGCGATCAGGCGGGTGACCTCCTCGTGGATGTACTGAAGGCGGCGCGGCATGATCCAGGCGCTCTCGGTGGTCAGGCACACGTGGTACAGGTGGCGGGCCTTGCGCACGTCACCCTCAACCAACCCCAGGCCGAGGTTCGCAAGTCCAGGGTCGATACCGAGCACGATCATGCGGACTCCGGGCTTGGAGTGAGCACCCCGGTGTTGTTCCGGGGTGCTGACGGAACAGACGGAAGCCGTATCACGCCCGTAGGATACGCGACCTGAGAGGCAGCAAATGAAAAACCCCCGCCGGAGCGGAGGCGAGACCTGAGAGTGGGGGTTACAGGCGGCTCTTGGGGTCGAAGGCGTCGCGCAGCCCGTCCCCCAGGAAGTTGAAGGCCAGCACCGTGAGCAGGATCGCCAGCCCCGGGTACACCGCGATGAACGGGTGCTCCAGCACGACCTCGTTCGCGTTGGAGAGCATGTTGCCCCAGGTGCTCACGGGCGGCTGGATGCCGAAGCCCAGGAAGGACAGTGCCGCCTCGCCGAGGATCGCGCCGCCGACGGCCAGTGTGCCGTTCACGATGATCACGGCGACCACGTTCGGCACGAGGTGCCGGAACATGATGCGGGGGCTGTTCGCGCCCAGGGCGCGCGCGGCGTCCACGTACTCCAGGTTCTTGAGTTTCAGGACCTCGCCGCGCACCAGCCGGGCCGTGCCCATCCAGCCGAAGAAGGTGAAGATCCCGACGATGATGAACACGCTGGAGTTCGGGTTCTGCCGCAGCGCCGCGATGGCCGGGACGTCACTCACGGCGAACAGGCCACTGAGGGTCAGCTGGAGGGGCAGCTCGGGGATGGAGAGCATGATCTCGATGAAGCGGCTGATCGTGGTGTCCACCCAGCGGCCCAGGAAGCCCGCCAGCAGGCCCATCAGGGTGCCCAGCGCGACGCTGAACAGCGCGACGGTGAAGCCCACGATCAGGCTGACGCGGCTGCCGTAGATGATGCGGGAGAGCAGGTCACGGCCCAGGCTGTCCTGCCCCAGGAGATGCTGGGCGCTGGGCGGCGCGTAGATGCCGTTCAGGTCCTGCGCGTTCGGGTCGTACGGCGCGATGAGCGGCGCGAAGATCGCCATGAGGATCAGGGCGGCAATCACGATGAGGCTGACCATGGCGGCCTTGTGCCGGCGCAGGCGCCGCAGGGCGATCTGCATGGTCGAGCGGCTCTTGGCGGGGGCGGACGTGGGAGCGGGCATGGTGGTCATCAGGCGTACCGGATCCGGGGGTCGACAATGGCGTAGGCGAGGTCGGTCAGGAGCTGGAATACCACGGTCAGGACGGCCAGCATCATCAGGCAGACCATGACCACGTTGAAGTCCTTGCTGACCAGCGCGTCCAGGATGGCCTTGCCCATGCCGGGCCAGGAGAACACCGTCTCGGTGATGACGGCCCCCCCGAACAGGCCGGGGATGCTCAGGCCCAGCAGGGTCACGATGGGTGTCACGGCGTTGCGCAGCGCGTGCTTGTACAGCACCCGGCGGTCCGCGAGGCCCTTGGCGCGCGCGGTGCGCACGTAGTCCTGCGTGAGGGTCTCGAGCATGTTGGCGCGCATGAAGCGCAGCGTCACGGCGATCTCGCGCAGCATCAGGATCATCATGGGCAGCAGCAGGTACTTCAGCTTGTCCGCGAAGACCGCCCAGGCGCTCGCGTCGGCGGGCAGGTCCGGGCTGCCCAGTCCGCCGGGCGGCAGGGACAGCGCCCCACCGGTCGCGCCGGGCAGGTACACCGCGAAGAAGTACAGCGCGAGCGCCCCCACCCAGAACACCGGGGCACTGACGGCCAGGAACGCGAAGAAGGTCAGGATGTAATCCAGCGCCGAGTACTGCCGCACCGCGCTGAAGATGCCCAGCGGCACCGCGATCAGGGTGCTGATCACCAGCGCCGGGACGGTCAGCAGCAGGGTGTTGGGCAGGCGGCTCTGGAACACGAAGTCCAGTGCGGGAATCCCGAAGTCCTGCGAGTACCCGAAGTTGCCGGTCACGGCCTGTTTGAGCCAGAAGAAGTACCGCGTGATCCACGGCTGGTCCAGACCGTACGCGGCCTTCAGGCGGGCGATGTCCTCGGGGGTGATCTTGCTGTTCCCGAAGATCAGCTGATCCACCGGATCACCGGGCTGCAGGGCGGTCAGCGCGAAGATCAGCAGGCTGATCACCAGCAGCAGCGGGATCATCTGGACGACGCGGCGTAGTGCGTAGGTTCCCATGTCGAACTCCTGCAAGGGGCAGGGGGAAGGCGGCTGGCTGGCCGTCCCTCCCCCCTGCCCCGGGCGCGCCGCCTGTGAACGCGGCGCGCGGTGGGGCGGTTACTTCTGCTTGTACTCCTCGGCGGCGCCCTTGCTGGACCAGCCGATGTTCGCGGCGTTCCAGCTGGGGTACTGGGTGATGGCGCTGAAGGTGTAGTTCACGAGGCCGGGCACCTTGGTGTACACGTTCACGCGGAAGTACAGGGGCAGGGCGGGCACCTCGCTGTTCCAGATGGCCTGCATGCGGTCAAAGAGCTTGATGCGGTCGGCCTGGTTGAATTCCACCTTGGCCTGCTTGTACAGCTTGTCGTAGTCGGCGTTGTTCCAGCCGGGGTTGTTCTGGCCGGAGTAGCCGTTGGCGGCGGTGGGGATGCCCTCGCTCTTCCAGAGGTTGCCTTCCTCGAAAACGGGGTTGTTCGACCAGGCGTACATGGCCATGTCCCACTTGCCGCTCTCGCCCTTGCTCAGGAAGTCCGGCCCGAAGATGACGCTGGCGGGGTAGTTCTGGATGTTGACCTGCACGCCCACGGCCTTCCACTGCGCCTGGAGGATCTGCTGGACGCGCTCGCGGGTGCTGTTGCCGGCGGTGGTGGAGAAGTTCAGGGTGAGTTTCTTCCCGCTCTTCTGCAGGATGCCGTCGCTGCCGGGTGTCCAGCCGAGCGCCGTGAACAGCTGCTTGGCCTTGGCGACGTTCAGGTTGTAGTCCGTGACGTCTTTCTTGTACAGGCGGCTGACCGGACCGATCCAGCTGTTCGACACGGCCTGCTTGCCTTGGAACAGCGCCTTGGTCAGGGCGTCCCGGTCGATCGAGTACAGCAGCGCCTGACGCATGCGCGGATCGTCGAGGTCGAGGTCCTTGGCGCGCTGACCGCGGGCGTTGATGTCGATGTGCTCCCAGACGGCGCCGGGCACGAAGTACGTCTTGTACTTGTTGCGCTCGTTGCGGGCCAGATCGGTGCCCTGGTCGAAGGTGAGCCCCACGGCGCTGACGGCGTCGAGCTGCCCGGACAGGATGTTCACCTTCAGGGTGTTCGTGTTCGGGATGAAGCGGTACGTGACGGTCTGCACGTAGTTGTCGGGATTCTTGGGCTGGTTCCAGTAGACCGGGTTGCGGGTCATGGTGAGGCTGTTGCCGGTGCGCCACGCGGTGGGTTTGAACGGCCCCGCCACGACCTTGGGCAGGTTCCGGGCCGTGGTGAACGAGGCGATGAACTTCTTCCATTCCTCGTTGGTGACCTTGGCGTCCTTCTCGTTCTTCGTCTTGGCGTCGAAGGCGTTCCAGCTGGCACCCATGATGTGGCTGGGGGCCAGACCGGGACTGACCTGATCGGCGAACAGGTACGGCGGCTCGAAGGTGATCGTGAAGGTGTCGGCGTCGTTCGTGGTGATCTTGGCGCGGTTCCAGGGGTCACGGTCGGGCACGGGCACGCGGTCGTCGTTTTCCAGCTTCAGCCAGAACTGGAAGTCCGCGATCTTGATGGGCGTGCCGTCGCTCCACTTGGCGTCCTTGCGGATGGTGTAGGTCACGCTGTTGCGGATCACGTCGCCCTTGGCGTCCTTGACGACCTTGTAGTCCCCGTTGGCCAGGGTGGGGACGCGCGTGGCGATGTCGGCCTTGGTCACGCCGTCGTCGTCCTGGTAGGTCAGGCCGGCGCCCATGTAGCCGTTGATCTCGCTGGTGATGGCGAGGTTGTTCGTGTTCCACGGATCGTAGATGTTCGGCGGTTCCTGTGAGGTCCCGACGACCAGGCTGTTGTTGGCCGGGCCCGCGAGGGCCGCGCCGAGCAGGAATGCAGTGAGGGCAAGGGTCTTCTTCATGGAGCCTCCGTGTACTGACTGGGCAGGTCCTGCAGCCCGGATGTAGGTGATGCAGGCAGTATACGGGTCAGATGAAGACCGTCAAGATCCCGGTGTATCCAACGATCACGTGTAATGGGGGATTGACACGACAAAAAACCGGCCACCTGTGGGGTGACCGGCATCTTCATCTTGGGAGGATCAGTGGCTGCCGCAGCCGCCGGAACCCTCACCGTCCGGGGACTGGGCGCCGTCCGTCCGGAAGGAGGACCCGCAGCCGCAGGCGGAGGTGGCGTTGGGGTTATGCACGGTGAAGCCGCCGCCCATCATGTTCTCGACGAAGTCCACCTCGCTGCCACGCAGCAGGGGCAGGCTCATGCGGTCCACGAGCAGTTTCACGCCGCGGTCGACGACGATCAGGTCGCCCTCAAGTTCACGGTCGTCGATGGCCATGCCGTACTGGTAGCCGCTGCAGCCGCCGCTCTTGATGAACACGCGCACGCCGGCGTTGTCCTTGCCGCTGTTGGCCAGGATACCCAGAGCTTTCTGCGCGCCGAATTCGCTGATGGTGATCTCACGGGCGGGCACGCCGCCGCTGATGTCGGGGGTGGTGGTCGCAGTCATGTGTGAAGCGTACTCCGATTCGGGAAAGAAAAAGGTGCCTGGAAAGCAAAGTGGCCAGCCCCTCCACCCGCTGCGCCGCCGGGCTCCCGCTTACATTCCTTGAGCGCACCAGTGTTAACATGGTGGGCATGACGAACCCCTACGCCGAGTGGTTCGAGCAGCTCCGCAGCGAATACGGGGAGCAGCTCCGCGCCATGCCGCTGCCCGACGGACTTCCCGAGCACCTGCGCAACCTCATCAACCAGCACGACGAGGACGCCATCCAGTTCATGATCAAGCTCGCGTGGCAGTTCGGCGCGCAGGTCGGCTACGCCGCCGGCAGCCGCCAGGGGGACACGCCCGCCGCGAACATCCCCAGCACGCCCCGCGTTCAGGCCTGAACCCACACTTCCCCACCGCCGCCCCGTTCTGGAGGCGGCGGTTGTCCTGTGCCAATCGGGCACATCCTTTCCTCAGTTCTGGTCAGATCGGGGGGCACTCCAGCATCCCACCTCAGGCGACGGGTCGGGCAGCAGTCCCCGGGCGATCAGTTCGTCCAGTGCCGTGCGGGCCAGCGTGGCCAGCACCTCAGGGTCCGCCTCACTGGGAACCTGACCAGCCAGCTTCAGGTCACGGGCGGTCTGTGCCAGCTGCCGGGCAAGGTCATCCATGACGCGCAGTGAAGCACACCGGGGAGACAGAGAAAAACCCCGGCGCGGTGGCCGGGGCTTCAGGGGTGAGGTTCAGTCGTCCGCGTGGGCGTGAGCGAGCGAGTCGCGCTCGTCCGCTTCACGCAGGGCGCGGATCATCCGCACGATCCCGATCGTCAGGAAGTAGATGACAACCGGCACCGCAATCACCAGAATCCACAGGATGGCGTTGGAGTTGGCGGTCGTGAGCAGCCCTGCCTGGATCAGGTCGGGTTTGTACCCAGCCACAGACAGCATGAGCAGGAAGGCCATGAACGCTGTACCCGCCGCCAGGCGGACGGGGTGGTTGGTGGGGTTCTCGGCGTAGTACTGGTTGTCCTTGGCCCGGTCAAGCATGGGCACAGCGAACATCAGGCCAATCACGAGCCCAGGGAAGACCATCGCGCCGATGAATTCCGCATTGATTTCCCCGCCGAACAGCTCGAAGCCGAGGTTGCCAGGAATGATCGCCAGGGCGCCGAAGACCCACAGCAGGTACCAGTCGGGCTTGATGTTGGGGATGGGCGTGGAGCTGGGCGGCCCGAAGACCTCGATGGGGTGCACCGGGATGTACGCCGCGAACAGCATGACCAGACCGGTGAACAGCAGGGCCAGGATCAGCATGATCGGGGTCTGCTGGGTCATCAGGGGCACGCCCACGATCTTCTTGTAGGCCAGACGCTTGGCGTACTGGGGCTGGGTGTGCTTCTGCTTGATCATGATCAGCATGTGCGCGCCGGTCAGGGCCAGCAGGATGCCGGGCAGCAGCATGATGTGGTAGCCGTAGATGCGCGGGATGATCCCGGCGCCCGGGAACTGCCCCGCGAAGGCGGCCTGCGCCAGCCAGTCGCCCACCCAGGGCACCGACTTCACGATGGCGTACACCACGCCCACGGTCTGGAAGGCGTAGTTGTCGTACGGCAGGATGTAGCCGGTCACGGCGGTCAGCGCGGCGAAGATCAGCAGCAGCATGCCGATCCACCAGTTGATTTCACGCGGTTTCTTGAACGCGCCCGTGAAGTAGATGCGCATCATGTGGATCACGGCGGCGGCCACCATGATGTTCGCCATCCAGTGGTGCACGCGGCGCAGCATGTCGCCGAACGGCATGGCGTTGATCTTCAGCGCCGAGTGGTACGCCGCCGGGATCAGGTTCTGCTTGTCGGCGGTGCCGGGATCGAAGCTGTTCACCACGAGGCTGTTGCTGGGCTCGTAGGCCAGCGCCAGCAGGATGCCCGTGATGATCAGGACGATCAGCGAGAAGAGGGTGATCTCCCCCAGGAAGAAGGAGTGATGCACCGGGAAAGCCTTGCGCAGGAACTTGTCGTTCAGACGCGAGATGTGAAGGCGTTCGTCCAGCCACTGGTTCATGCCATTGCCTCCTCGACCTTCTTGATGTATTCCTCCCAGGCTTCTTTCGTGAACCCGTAGGGCTGGGACAGGAAGAAGCCTGTGACGACCAGTTGATCACCCTCCTGCTTGATGGGCAGCTGGGGCAGGGGCGCGGGGGGCGGCCCGCCGGTCACGCGGCAGCCCTGGGTGGCGTCGTACTGACCGGAGTGGCAGGGGCAGAACATCTGGCCGACACCCTTGGGATCGTCCCCGACGTTACAGCCTGCGTGCATGCAGCGGTCACCGTAGGCCACGATCTGAGCGTCGATGGTCGCGTCGAGCTTGGTGGGTTCCTTGAGGGTGCCGGGCGCGAACTTGTACACCGCGAGGATGTTGGTGGGGTCCTTGTCACGGATGACTTCGTTGCCCTTGGAGTCACGTCCCTTGGGGTAGGCACGCACCAGCTTTTCGCTGAGTTCGGACGCCTTGACGACTTGACCCTGGTTGGGGCCCTCGGCGTGCACGAGCACGTCGCCCTTCATGGGTGGGGCCACGTCGGCGGTCAGGCGGAACACGGGCTTGGCACTGCCCAGGGCGCTGACGAGACTCAGGACGCCCACGCCGGCGCTGGTGCCCATGGCCGCGTTGATGAACTTGCGGCGTGTGATTTCGGGATCTTGTTTCTTGTACCGGGTCATGTCAAATCTCTCCTGATTACCAGGGGAACTCGCCGCTGGCGTCCTCGACGAGCACCTCGCCGTCCATGAAGTACTTCTTGTACAGCCCGATACTGGCCGCCAGCATCAGCAGGATCATCGCGGCGTAGAAGCCCTCGGCGGTGACGTTCGGCGCCACTGCTTCCTTGGCTCCCCAGCCGGCGAAGTCCGTGACCATCTGCCGCACGAACAGCACGCCGAACAGCACCGTCAGGGCCATGGTGGTCAGGATGCCCATGGTCGCCAGCGGCGTGGAGCGCACCTTGTGGATGCCGGGGTGCAGTTCCAGCCCCTCAGCCCACACGCTGTACAGGCCGATCAGACCGTAGGTCAGGAGCACCATGATGAAGGTCGCCAGGAAGATCTCGATCAGCTTCAGGTCTTCCGGAACGAAGCGGCTGCGGTTCTTCAGGACCGCCGGGTCAATCTTCGTCTGGCCCTCGGCGACCTGGGCAGGCGTCAGGGGTTCCTCAATGTTGTTGCCCCAGGAGTGCAGCACGTAGTTGGCCACGGCGTACACTTCGTTTTCCTTGAGCTGGCTCTGGGCGGGCATGCCACCCTTGCCCTTGACGATCATGGTGTGGACGTAGACGGGGTCCTTGACGATCTTCCCGTCGCCGGCCAGTTTCGGGCCGACGCCCCCCTGACCTTCCGCACCGTGACAGCCGGCGCACGCTGAACCGAAGACCTGCTTCCCGAGTGTCGGCCATTCCTTACTGATGTTCGCCACGACCGCCGGGTCCACCACCACAGGCTCTGGTGCCGTTTCCTTGTTGAACAGGAACAGCAGGATGATCCACATGATGGCCGCACTGACAATGGCGACCCAGGGCATGACAGCGTCGTTTCTTTCCACTTTCCCTCTCCCTAAGCATGAAGTGGCCAGTCATTTCCCGCCGTATCGCGGATGGAAACCCTGCTCTCAGGTGGCCTAATACGGGCCAGCATACCACGCACCGAACATGCGCCCAGCCGCGCTTCTTGGGGCTGCCCGCCAGACTTCGGCACCCTTCATAGTGCGCCTGACCGAGCGGTTAAATGTCCCCCTGGGACGCAATCTCACCCAGCGCGGACAGCAGCGGCCACAGGGCCTGCGACAGCGTCCGCACGTCGTCGTTCTCGGGATGTTCGCGCGGGTCCGAACCGCCCTCCGACAGCAGGGCCACCAGCAGGGGGCGGGGCGTGAACAGCACGCCGACGTCATGGTGAACGCCCAGCAACTCACCGCTCTTCGTAGCGCTGCGGTACAGCCGCTCCCCGTCCGGGCCGCAGGGCACGTGCCGGGCGATCAGGTCGCGGTACTGCTGCCGTCCCAGGATGTCCAGCGCCAGCGCCGTGTGCGCCCCGTCCAGGACCTGCCCGGCCACCAGGGCGCGCAGCAGCGCCGTCTGGTCGCGGGCGGTGGTGGCGTTGCGCTCGCCACGCCGCTGCGCCTCGTTGCGCTGCTCGGGGGGCAACTGCAACTTCCCGACCAGCCGCGTGTCTGTCAGGCCCTGCGCCGCGAGCCACGCGTTCACGGCGTCCACGCCCAGCCGCCCGATCACGAGATTCGTGGCAGTGTTGTCGCTCACGACGATCATCAGGGTCAGCACGTCCCGCCACGTCAGGGCCAGTCCGCCGTCCAGGTCGTGCAGGACGCCCGCACCCGGCACGCGGTCCCCCGGCTGCATGGTCATCCGAGCCGACAAGTCCAGCCGCCCCGCCTGCGCCTTCTGCAGAGCGAGGACCAGCAGAGGCACCTTGATGGTGCTCGCCGCCGGAAACACCCGCTCGGTGTTCCAGGCGACCAGTTCGGTGCCGTTCAGGTCTGTGACCCGCAGCCCCACCACGCCGGGAAAGCCCGACGACGCCAGATGCGCCTGAAAGGCCGCCAGCCTCTCCCCGGCTCCCCTCTCCCCTGCCCCGCCGGTCACTCCGGCAGGTCCAGCCCGGCCAACGCCGCAAACGGGTGCGCGGTCCCCACCGGGCGCAGCGTGCAGAAGGGCGGCCCACCGTCCGGTTCCACGCGGTGCTCGCAGGTCGGGCACTCCGGGAACGCCTGCTCGGTGTAGGCCAGATCGGCCTCGGCGCTGGGCAGGCTCCACTCGCGGCCACACCCGGCACGGAACGTCACGGGCTTCAGGGACGCGCCCGGCCCCACGCGGCGGTTGCCCCTACTCAAGGTTCGCGATGCCCTCGCGGATCGCGTACAGCGCCGCCTGCGTGCGGTTGTTCAGCTGCAACTTCGTGAAGATCTCCGACAGGCGGTTGCGCACCGTCTTCTCACTGATGTCCAGCCGCAGCGCGATGTCCTGATTCGAGAAGCCCTGCGCGAGCAGCTTCAGGATCATCGTCTCGCGTTCGTTCAGGTCCGCGTGCTTCTCGCTGGGCAGCTCCTCCCTCTTGTCGCGGAAGTCGTCCAGCACGTTCTGCGCCATCTCCGGGTCCAGCAGGGCCTCACCGGCCGCCACGCGGCGGATCACGTCCAGCAGCGTCGCGGCGTCCGCGTCCTTCAGGACGTACCCGCGCGCCCCGGCCTTCACGGCCTCGAACACGTAGCGGTCCTGGCGGTACATGGTGATCATGATCACCCGGGCGTTCGGATCGATCTCCAGGATGCTCTGCGTGGCCTTCACGCCGTCCAGGTCCGGCATCTGGATATCCATCAGGATCACGTCCGGGTGCGTGTCCGCCGCGTACCGGATCGCCTCACGGCCGTTGGCGGCCTCCCCGATCACGCGCATTCCCTCGGACTCCAGCAGGCTGCGCAGTCCCTGACGGAACAGCGCGTGATCATCCACGAGCAAGACGCGAATCATGCCCCCAGTCTAGGCCAGCCGCGCGCCCCTCACCGGGAGGAAAGCCCCCAAGTGCAGGCCACGCCCCCGCACGGGACGTGCAGAGATTTGTCAGGCACCCCCCTGTACACTGCGGAACGTGATCACCTGGTTCGATGCGCTGCTCGTGACCCTCTGGGCCGCCGTGACCGCCCTGGGCGCCCGGCGCGGCCTGAGCGGCCTCGCCTGGGGCCTCGGCGGCGTCGCCACCTGTTTCCTGGCCAACGCCATCAGCAGCAGCGCGCTGATCAGCCTGCCCATCGCAGCCCTCGCGGGCGTCGGTCTGGGCACCGTCATCACGCGGCGCCTGCAGAACCCCCTGGATCAACCCTGGCACCTGGGCGCGGGCGCCGCCGGCGGCTTCGCCCTGGGCGGCGTCCTGATCGCCACGCTGGCCCTGAACTTCCCACTCGACATGCGCGTGGACGCCCAGGGCTCGCGCGGCGTGTACCCCTCCGTGAGCCTGCCCCCCGCGCTGTACACCGCCGTGCGCGGCAGCGCCATCCAGAACGGCCTGCGGGGCATCTGGGCCAGCAACGCCGCCGTGAAGACCCTGCTGATCCCGGATCAGGTCCGGCGCTGAGCCCCGGGCTCTAGCCGCTACTCGACCTGCACGGCCGGCGTCTCAGCGTGCGGGGCGTCCGCCCGCTGACTGAGTACGGTCGCCACCACCACCAGCGCGCCCCCCAGGGCCCCGCGCAAACCCACCTGCTCACCGATCAGCACGAAACTGAAGGCGGTGGCCGTCACCGGCTCCAGTGCGTAGATCAGGCTGGCCTCGGCCGCACTCACGCTGCGCTGCCCGATGGTCTGCAGCAGGGTCGTGAGGGCCGTGGCTGCCACGCCCAGGTACAGCAGCGGCCCCCACGCGGCAGCCGGGGGAAGGGCCGGCGCGCCGCTGACCAGTAGCCACACGAGCGCCAGACCCGTGACGCTCAGGACCTGCGTGACCGTGAACGGCAGCGCCGCGTGACGCCCCGCCATCCGCTCGAGGGTCACGATGAACCCCGCGTACGTGACCGCGCAGGCCAGCGCCCACACGTCACCCACGACCAGCGCCCCGCCCTCCCACGACAGCAGTGCCAGACCCGCCACGGCCAGCGGCAGCGCCCCCCACAGGACGCCCGGCATGCGCCGGCGCTGCGCGACCACCAGCCACAGCGGCACGAGCACCACGCTCAACGCCGTGAAGAACGCCGCGCGATTCGCGGAGGTGGACTGCAGCGCGATCGTCTGCGTGCCGTAACCCGCGATGAGCCACGCGCCCAGCAGGAAACCGTCACGCCACAGGCTGCGGCTGCGCCAGCCGTCCGGCACCCGCGCCGCGCGCCCAGAACCCCGGCGCGACCAGGCCACCAGCGGCAGCAACGCCACCGACGCGATCAGGAACCGCCAGAAGATCAGTTCCGGAGCGGGCAGAAGCTGCCCCAGCGTCTTGACCACCGCGAAGGTGCTGCCCCACAGGCAGGTCACCGCGATCAACAGAAGGGCGCCACGCGCACGGGCAGACATGCCCGCGATTCTATGCGGCGGTTCCCACCGTCCGGGCCCGACTGTCCAGCAGGCGCGGCCCACCCCCTGTCAGGATGAGCCGCGCCGAAATCAGGGTCGGGCGGTTACCGGATGGTCGTGCGGAAGCACACGCTGCCCTTTTCACCCACGGCCAGCGATCCGAGGTTCACGCTCAGGGTGCCGCGGGTGTACGTGCCGCCACTGTCTGTCAGGCTGCCAGTGTCTGTCGTATCCGCCGCGCTCGTCAGGTACGAGGTCGCCGCGCCACGCGTGAGTTTCACGCCGAAGCCGGTCGCCGTACCCGGCTCCTCCGCGTCGAAGCCCGTCAGCTGCGCCGTGGTGTTGCCCGGCACCTGATCGGTCACCACGAAGTTCGGCAGCGCCGCCGCACCGATATTCTCGAACGCGATGCAGTACTCCAGCACCTCGCCGGGCTTCCCGCCGCCCGTGGTGCCCACCGCGGTGTTCTGCGTGACGTTCTTCACGGTCTTGGTCAGGGCCGCGTCGACCATCTGCGTCACCGCACTGGCCGAGTTGTTGTCCGGGTTCGATTCCGGGGTGGTGGTGCTCACGGTGGCCGTGTTCGTCAGCGTGCGCGTGGCGGGCGTGCTCGCCAGCGTCGCGGCCGACGGCGCCGTCACCACGACCGTCAGGATCTGCGACGCCCCACTTGCCAGCGACCCCACCGACCAGGTCAGGTTCTGCCCGCTGACCGTCGCGGCCGGGGCGCTGCTCTTATAAGTCACGTTCGGCGGCAGCAAGTCCGTCACGCTCACAGCCGCGGCAGTCGCCGCGCCGGAGTTCGATACGGTCAGCGTGTAGGTCACGTCCCCGCCGGGCTTCGCGTACGCCGGGCCAGTCTTCGTGATGGTCACATCAGCGGTCGCGGCGGCGGCCACCGTGACGGTGACCGTCGCCGTATCGCAGGCGGTCGTGACGGTCGCGTCGCACAGCTTGTACGTGACCGTGTACGTTCCGGCAGGCGCCGTGGTCGGGACCACGAGCTGACCGCTGGCGTTCACGGTCAGGCCCGTCAGCCCACCGTTGTTCTGGATGCTCACGGCAGCGTTGGTCGTCGTGGCGGCCGCGCCGCCGACCGTGTCGTTCCCCAAGACGCTGACCGTCCCGCCCGCACCGGCAGGCAGGTTGACAGCCGCGTCGTTCACGGCGTCGACGATACGGGTGGTAACCGTGGCGCTCGTGTTGTTCCCCGTCACCGTGTCCTGCGTCCCCACCGGCGCCGCCACGCTCGCCATGTTGCTCAGCAACCCGCTGACCGGCGCCGTGCCCGTCACCGTGAACGTCAGGTAGTTCCCGTCCGGCACCGCGTTCCCCGGCGTGGTATCCAGCGGCAGGGTCCCGGTCGTGAAGGTCACCGTGTTCCCACTCACCGACTGGCTCCCGCAGGTCGCCGCGCCCGTCGCCACGCACCCGACGTTCGCACCCATGAACGTGAAGCCGCTCGGCAGGGTGTCCGTGACGGCCGCGCCCGTCACGCTGCTCGGCCCGTTGTTCCACACCCGGATCGAGTAACTGAAGCTCCCACCGCTCCCCACGGCCACCGGGCCGCTCTTGTCCACCGCCAAGTCTGCGACGGGGGTGACGGTGTTCACGTCACTGGCCGCGTTGTTGGTGGTGTCGGTGTCCGTGACGCCACTGGGGGCCGCCACCTGCGCGGTGTTCGTGACGCTGCCACTCGCGGCCGTGACAGTGCCCGTCACGCGCAGCTCGTAGAACTGGCCGCTGGTCAGTGCTGGCAGCGCGTAGCCCGCCTGCAGTTCCGTCACGGTCGGCGTCGTCCCGGTCGTGCACTGCCCGGGCGTGCCCGAGCAGGTCACGGCCGTGACGTTCAGGCCTGCCACGGCGGCGTCGGTCAGGGTCGCGCCGGTCACGATGCTCGGCCCGGCGTTCGTGACGCGGATCGTGTAGGTCGTGGGTGCGCCCGCGTTGACGCTGGTCACGCCGTCCGTCTTCGTGACGCTCAGGTTGGCTGTGGGGGTAATGGTTGCGTCAACGCTAGAAGTGTTGTTGCCCGTCAAAGCGTCGGTGATCCCGCTAGGCGCCGCCACCTGGGTCGTATTGGTGATAGTGCCGGCGGTCGTGGCCGCACCCTGGATAACGACAGTACAGGACTGACCACTGGTGCCGCTGAACGTACCGTTCAGGGTATTGCCTGTGAAGGTCGCCGCACAGGTCGTGCCGGTTCCACTGGCGCTGATCACACTCAGACCAGTCAGATTGCTGGGCACGGCGTCGCTGAAGGTGGCGTCCGTTACGGCCGCCGGGCCGTTGTTCGTCACGGTCAGCTGGTACTGCACCGCGCTGCCCTGCAGCACGCTGAGCGGGCTGGTCTGGAAAGTACCGCTGGTGCCGGCGCGCTGCGCCTTGCTGATACCCAGGTCAGCACTGGCCGGGGTGATCGTGATGGTGGCCGTGGCCGTGTCGCACGCACCAGTGACGGCCGCGTCGCAGATGCGGTACGTGACGGTGTACGTGCCGGGCAGATTGGGATTGAGAACCTGGGGGGTTAGCACCAGCTGACCGCTGCTGTTCACGCTCAGGCCCCGCAGACCGCCGGCATCGGTGATCACGGGCAGCGTGACGTTCACCGTGGTGGCGCCCGCGCCACCGACCGTGTCGTTCCCCAGGATCGTGAAGGTCGCCGCCTGATTGAAGGTGGCGGCGCCCGTGTCGTTCACGGCGTCCACGACGCGGGTGGCCACCGTGGCACTCGTGTTGTTCACCGTGACCGTGTCGCGGGCAGTGGCTGGCGCGGCCACGCTCGCCATGTTGCTCAGCGACCCGCTGACCGGCGCCGTACCCGTCACGGTGTACGTCAGGTAGTTCCCGTCCGGCGTGCCGTTCGCCGTGTTCGTGTCCAGCGTCAGGGTGCCCGTGCTGATCGTCACGCTGCTCCCCGTGAAGGTCTGCGTGCCGCAGCTGGCCGTTCCAGTCGCCGCGCAGGTCAGGTTCGTGACCGTGAAGCCGCTCGGCAGCGTGTCCGTCACGGCCGCGCCCGTCACGCTGCTCGGCCCGTTGTTCCACACCCGAACCGTGTAACTGAAGCTCGCGCCACTCCCCACGGCAACGGGCCCGCTCTTGTCCACCACCAGATCCGCCACGTCCGGCAGGGTGACGGGCGTCGCGCTGGCCGTGTCGCCGTTCGCCGTGGCGGGCGGCGTGCTGCCGTTCGTGGACATATCGTTGGCCAGGAGATCAACCGGTGGAATGGGCGTACCACTCACGAAGGTATACCCCGCGTTGGTGCTGCCGGTCGTGCTGGCGTACACCATGTTGTTCAGCTGCGTGCCGCTGCCGGGTACGCTGGCCCGATCCGGGTACGCGACACGTACGGTGAAGGTCACGGTGGCGCTGGCGCCCGCCGCGAGCGTGCCCGTGCCGTTCAGCAGCCGCGTATCCGTGGTGCCGTTGAAGCCGCTGTTGCCCGTCAGGCCGCCGGACACGGTCGGCCCGGTCACGATGCTCAGGCCTGGGTTCCCGGCGTTGAAGGTCGCGCTGAGGTTCTCCGTGATCTGCATGTTCGGGTCGCTGACCGTGCCCGTGTTCTTCACCGTTACCGTGTAAGGCACGTCAAAGGTCGTGCTGCTGACCGCCGTCACAGTACCGACGGACTTGACCACGTCAACGCGGTTGTCCGGGAAGACGCAGGACGCCCCGTCGGACTGGCTGGCTGGAGCGGCCGACGCCAGCGTTGTGAATGCCCCCGTAGTGGTGCTGATCAGTCCATACGTCCCGCCGTTCTGGTAGGCATACAGCGCGCCACTGACATCGAAGAACGCGCTGCCGATGTAATTCGAGAAGTCCGCCGCGCCCGCTGCTGGGGAGCCCAGCAGAGTCACCACACCCGTCGACACGTTGATCCGGTACACGCCGCCGGGGGTGACCACCCCATACAGGAACCCGTCTACCGGATTGAAGGCCAGATCGAAAATGTTCAGGCCGCTACCGCCGTTGATCGTCAGGGTGCTGGTGGCGCCAGTGCCAATGGTGTACCGGTAGATCACGGCGTCGTTCGTCAGTTTCTTGATGTACATGACGCCGTTTGCGTCGATCGTCGCGGCGGCGATGGATGAACCGGTCGGGATGCCCAGATTGGCCGCGCTGACTTCAACCGCGCCGCTGCGCCCCAGACGGTACAGCCGGAAGGGAGCGCCGCTGGCGAACGGCGTGATGTTCACGGCGTAGAAGTACCCGTCGGCCTTATTGAAGGCCAGGGCGTTGAGGCCTGGACCGAAACCAGACGACCACTGCGCCGCGCCGCCACTGCCCAGATTGGTGCGATCCAGCAGGTACAGGTTCGACAGCAGCGTGGTGGGATCCTGACGCAGCTGGTAGAAACGGGCGTCGCAGGTGTACGCGGTGCCGGCCGTGCCGGCCGTGACGGTCAGGGTGGCGGTGGCCGCGGCAGCGCCGGTGGCGGCCTGGCCGTTCACGGTGCCGGTCACGTTGGCGGCCGGGATGGTGTTCGTGCGCGTGGTTGCGGCGGCGTCCACAACCGTGACGTTCACGGTCACGCTGCACGAGGCGTTCGCGGCGATACTGCCGCCCGTGAGGCGTATGGCTCCGTCGTTGCTTTCGGTGGCCGCGCCGCCGGTGGTCAGGGCGGTGTTGCCACTGCCGGTCACGATCGAGCCGCCGCAGGAGTTCGCCGTGACGCGCAGCGGCAGCGGCGTGCTCAGGCCCATGGTGGCCGCGACGTTATCCGTGATGGCCAGGGCACTCGTGGCGAACGGATACGGGTTGGTGACCGTGATGTTCAGGGCCGTCACGCCGCCCGCAGAAACGGTGGTGGGCGCGAAGGACTTGCTGACGTTGAAGGTCGGGGCAGTGATCGTCAGGCGATAATCCTCGACCTCACCGCTGTCCAGACGGCCGGTGGGACTCTGCACGCCGGTCGCGTCGTAGCTGGCACGCAGCCGCACGTAGTTCGTTCCGGTGCTCAGGCCGGTCAGTCCCGTCCAGTTCAGTGTGACGCTGGTGGCGCCGGCCGCGAAGGTGCCGCAGGCCCGCTCTCCGGCATCGAAGACACCGTTGCGGTTGTAATCCACCCAGCCACACACCTGACCGGCCTGACTGGCACCGCTGATCGGCACAATCAGGCTGTAGGCGTTGTCGGCGGTTGTCAGAGCAGGAAACGTCGTGATCGCGTCCTCGTCCGCGCCGTCACCGTTCGCTCCCGTGTTGTCCGCCCCGGCGGCCACCGCATTGGGACTGGGGGTGATCGCCGTGCCGCCGTTCAGGGTGCCGGTGTTGTCCGCGTCGATGGTGCTGCCCAGTTTCAGGTCACCGACCACGTGGCTGGCGGCCGCCGTGGGGTCATAACTGGCGGGCGCGTCGCCGAAGTCCTCGTCGACGCTGACGGCGAAGTTCACGGCGTCAGCGCTGCTGCCGGCCGTGCGAACAGACCCCACAGCCTGGCCGGTGTCGTACCCAGGAATAGGCAGAATGCGGCTGGACGTGCCAGTCAGCACTCGGCTGATCGTCATCGAGACGTCAATGTTGAGTTGAGTGTAGGTGCCGTTCACCTGGATGCTGCCGCAACCGGCTGCCAACCCGGACGCCGGTGTACACGACCCCTGAATGTACGCAGTGCCGGAACGGAACGTGGCCACGCCAAGCTGCGGCTGCCCACCTACGGTGGTGACCGCCAGGTTGGCTGGGGTGCCCAGCAGTGTCATGGTCGCCCCGGCGTTCATCACGCGGAAGTTCGTGGCGATCCCCCAGGCGTCAACAACCGGTGAACCGATCGCCGAGTTACCGCCCAGACCTGCCAGATGCAGTACGGGATTCGTGACCGGGCGGGTAAAGGTGATTGTGAGTTTCCCGCGGGCGCATGTGGCCGAGCTGTCCAAGGTCGAACTGGTGGGGTAGCACGACAGATCACCGTAAAACCTGACGGTCTGCGTCTGTGACGTGTTGTTCGGGTTGGTCACGATGTAATCCGTGAATGAGTTGTCCTGCCGGGTATCTCGTGCCAGGAGTGCGACACCCTCAACCGCTGTAGTCGTAAAATTTGGCAGGTATGTGCTGTACGTCCCTGCTCTTGTATTCATGGCAGACTTCAGAGCGCCTGCGCCGTCGTTGACGTAAAAGGAATTCTGGTTGTTCGTCGTGTCCTTGGACGCCGTGAACGTGGTCGACAGTCCAGATCGGAATGTGGCGGACGCCGTGCCACCGACATAGTTGGTGCTGTTCGTCTGGAATGTACCCACTGTCCCGCTCCAGGTGGTGGCGGTGCCGCTCAGGTCGCCGACAATCTGGTACGCCCCGGCCAGTGTAGCCAGGGTCAGTCCAAGTGCGGTCAGGAACTTCAGGTGTGTCCGTCTGGGGGGTGAGCTCATGCGGGGCCTCGCTTTCGGGTGGGGTGGGGGCGGGGGTGTGGGATGTATGGTGCCGTCCTGGGTCTTGCTATGGCCTTACAGCAGATGGGGAAAACCGTGTTCTCATGAGGAAAAAAGAGGAGAGAGTGCAGCCATGGGTGGGCCGCCTCTCCCCTGTCGGGTGGGATTACTTGCCCAGGGTCTCGTCGAGGGTCAGGTCGAGCCTGAGGTAGGCGCCTGGTTTGGTGTAGGTGGTGCCCAGGCCGGTGAAGCCCTGGGGGTTGTATCCGGCGGTGATCCAGGTGCCGGGCAGGGCGCGGAACGACGCTTCCAGGCCGTAGCCGTACTGGGTGGTGCCGCTGCCGGGCTGGGTGAGGGCGCGGCCCCACGCGCCGATGCCGACGCGGTCCGTGACGTAGTACGTGCCGCCCAGGCCCAGCTGGGCGGTGAAGCTGCCGGGGTCGTTCAGGAGGGTGCGGGTGTCCAGGCCTGCGCGCGCAGCCCAGGTGGGCTGGCGGTACTCGGCGGCGAGGTTGCTGCTCAGTTCGGGCTGGTTGCCGGCGAGGGTGCCGGTGACGTAGCGGGCGCTGCCCAGGGCGTTGAAGGTGCGGTTGCGGTACGCGAAGCCGAGGGCGGCGCGCTGGCCGTTCTTCCCGGCACCGAATTCGGCGAGGCCGTCGGCGGTGAGGGTCAGGTGGTCGCTCAGGCTGCCGCTGATGCCGGCGCGCAGGACGACGCCGAAACCTGCGGCGCCGTACGTGAGGTCGGTGCCGGCGGTGGCGCTGACGGTGTCGGTCTTGTAGTTCAGGTCGGCGCCGGCGCCGAGTTCGGCGGCGCGGGCGTTCAGGTCGTAGCTGGCGCTGCCGCGCAGGCCCAGACCGAGCCGGTCGCTGAGGGGAAGGCTGGTGGTGACGCCGAAGCGGGCGCGGTTGCCCTGACCGCCGGCGGTGGGAAGGTCGTACGCGACCTGGTAGTTGGTGTTGCCCAGTCGGCTGTCGAGGGTCAGGGCGGCGCGCTGGCCGCTGGCCCAGTTGATCTCGTCGGTGAAGCCCAGGGCGAGGGTGTCGGTGATGGCGTAGCGGGTGGTGACGGTGGTGACGGGGTCGAGGTTCCCGCCGGCCGCTCCTGCGAGGGGCTGGGTGTGGGTGACGTCCACGTCGATGGGGGCCTGGTGGTATCCGGCGCTGAGGACGGCGCCTACGCCGTACTGGTCGCCGTAGGCGTATTTGATGCCGGCGCCGACGCTGAAGGGCGCGAGGCGGTAGTCGGCGCGGGCGGTGACGCTGCCGCCCTGGGTGTCGGTGGCGGCGGTGCCCAGGGTGTTATGGTAGTCGGCCTGGACGCTGCTGCTGAGGCTGGTGGTGTGCTGGGTGGTGACGCTGGCGCTGGCGGTCAGGCCGGGGGTCTGGGGGGCCAGGCCGCGGTACTGGCCGTCCTGGTAGCGGACGCGGGCCTGGACGCTGCTGCGCCCGGATTTCGTGCTGAAGTCGGCGCTGGCCTGGAGGCCGCCGGCGTAGGCGAGCAGGCCGTCGGCGCGGGTGGTGCCGTTGTCGTAGGTGGCGCGGGCGCCGGTGGTGACGGTGCCGTCAAGGCTGATGGCGGCGGCGCCGATGCTGGCCTGCGCGGTCTGGTACTTGACCTGGGCGCCGTAGGCGAGCTGGCGCTGCGCGAGGGGGCTGCTCAGGCGGTAGGTGGCCTGCACGCGGATGTCGTTGCCGTTCAGGTCGGTGTCGTCCAGGGCGCGGGTCAGGGTGATGATGCCGGTGCGGGTGTCTAGGACGTAGTCGACGTTGCGGGTCAGCGTGGCCTGGGTGAGCACCTTGCCGGTGCCGCGCTCCAGGGTCTGCACGGTCAGGGTTTCGCTGCCTTCGGCGATGGTGCCGCGGCTCAGGCGCAGCAGGCGGGTGCGTTCGGGCGTCAGGAGATCCTGCACGCGGTCTCTGGGCACCAGGGCGACGAAGCCGCTGAGCTGGGGGTTGCTCTTGCTGGTGGCGGTCAGAGCAGTCAGCTGCTCGCCGACGGGCAGCACGTCGATGGGCAGGCTGCTGCGGCGGTATTCGGCACGGAAGCTGGGGTGGTCGTAGCGGGCGGCTACGGGGTCGACGCCCTGCAGGGGCGCGCTCTGGATGCTGGCGTCGCCGAAGGCCGCGAAGCGCTTGAGGGTGTCCTGCTCGGTGGGCAGGCCGTCCTTGTCGGCCGCGACGTACAGTTTGCCGCCGGCGAGGGGCGTCTCCAGGCTGGCACGGGCCTGCCAGGTCAGGTCGTCACTCAGGTTCAGGTTGCCGTCCAGGCCCAGGGTGGCGCTGATCATGCCGACGCCGACGCGGCTGCTGTCCGGGCGGATGTCAAAGGTGCGCGTCAGGATGCTCTGGCCCTGCTGGACGCGCAGGGTGAGGGTGGTGGGGGCGGACTGGGGCTGCAGGATCAGTTCGCCCTCGCCGTCTTGCAGCCGCACCTGGTATCCGGCCTCGGCGGGGTTGGCGTCGGGCTCGCGGGGTTCGAGGCTGCTCGTCAGGGTGACGCTGGCCTGCCCGGTGGGGTTGCCGCCGGCGTCCAGGGTGCGGATCTTCAGGCGGATGGGGGTGGCGCCGTCGGCGGTGAGGTTCACGGGTGTGATCTCGGTGCGGGCGGTGGCGCCGACCAGCTGCACGGTGACGGTCTCGCGGCCCAGTTGCAGGGTGTTGGCGCCGGGCTGGAGGGGCACGCCGACGTACGTGAGGCGCCGCACGCCCCGCACGGGGTCCGTGGTGGTTTCGCCGACGCGCTCGTCACTGACGGGCTGGCCGTTGACGGTCAGGGTGGGGGCGGCGTCCTGGGGGACTTCCACGGTGACGCTGATCCGGTCGCGGATGCGGATCAGCGTGCCGTCCAGCGGGTACTTGATCGCGCCGGCGTTCTCGGTGGCGGCGGTCTGTTCGCTGCCCAGGGGCCGGGCGGCGTTCAGGTCGGCTTCGTTCACGGTGCCCTGCAGCACCTCGCTGCGTTCGCCCTTGAAGCGGGCGAGCAGGGCGGGGGCGGGCAGTTCGCCCAGCGGGCCGTCGTGGGTCAGGTCGTACGTCAGGGTGCCGCGGGGCGCGCCGCTGACCGTCCAGTACAGGGCGCCGCTGGGGCCGCGCTGGGGGTCGGGCAGTGCCTGGCCGTTCAGGCGGGCGCTGCCGGGCACGTACGTGGCGCCACTGGGGGGAGCGTGCGCGATGACCAGTTCGGCGGCCTGGGTGGGGGCGTCGAAGGGCAGGGTGACGACGCTGCGGCGCGTGGCCTGCGGCGCGGGGGTGGGGTCCGGGGTGGGCGCACTGACCTGCACCTGCGCGGACGCGGTCTGGGTGGCGGCGCAGCGGTCCGTGCCGACCTGCGCGGTCAGGTTCAGGGTGCCGCTCGCGGTGACGCGGGCGCGGTGGGTCAGGGTGCGGGTCTCGCCGGGGCTCAGGGTGCCGGTGAATTCGCTGCTGTCCAGTTCGTCCAGTCCGGCGGGCAGGTCGTCGCGCAGGCGGTACGTGACGGTCTGGTCTCCTGTGTTGCGCAGGGTCAGGCTCAGGGTGATCTCTTCCCCGACCGTGGCGGCCTGCGGCGCGGCGCGTTCGATCTGCAGCGCGGTGCTGTCGGGCAGGACGGTCAGCTGCACGGTACGTTCCAGACCCCAGGGGGCCAGGCGAGCAGTGATGGTCAGCGGGCCGGGCTGGGTGGGGGTGGCGGTCAGGCTCAGTTCGCCGGGAGCGCTGGCGTTCAGGGTGCCGGTTCTTTCAAGTTTGTCACTGAGACCCGGGGCGTCCAGGCTGAGGCTCAGGGGCAGGTCGCCGGTGTAGGCAGTCGCGGCGCGGGCGCGCAGGGTGACGGTGTCGCCCTGGCAGACTTCCAGTTTGTCGGTCTGCAGGTCGAGGCTCACGTCGGGGCGGATCTGCACGCGGGCGTCCGCGCGGCCGTTTCGGGGCACGGTCAGGGCTGCGCGGTCCACGCTGACCTGCGCGCCGGGAACGGGCGCGGCAGTGACGGTATAGGTGCCAGGCGCCACGCGGCGTTCCAGCTGGCCGCTCACGGTGACGGGCACGCCGCCGACGGTGATCTGCGCGCTGGTGGGCTGCGGGCCGGTGGGCAGGAGCAGTTCGGCGGTGACGCCCAGCGCGCCGGTCTGGTCCACGCGGGCGACCGTGATGGGAGCGGGGCTGCCAGCCCGGATCAGGCTGAAGCCGACGGTGTTGCTGAACTGCCGGGCAGTCGCGGGCTGGCGCAGTTCGACGGTGTAGTTTCCGGCGCGCGCGGGCAGGTTCAGGTCCGTGTAGCTCAGGTCGCCGCTGACGGGCAGCGGGGTGAGGTTGCCTTCGGTGTCGCGCAGGCGGGCCTCGAGTTCCTGCGGGCCGTCTCCGTCGTACAGGCGCAGGGTGTGGGGCTGGCCGTCACTGGTGACGTTCACGGCGGGCACCCACTCGCGGGAGTGCACGTTGACGCTGAGCTGCTCGGCACTGATCTGGGCGCTGACGCCCGCGAGGCGCACGGCGAAGGTGTTCTTGCCGTTGCCGCTGGTGGCGGCGCGCACGCGGTAACGGCCGGCGGGCAGGGTCTGGTCGAGCAGGGTCTCCCAGGCGTGCTGGCCGGGCGTGAAGGTGCGCGTCAGGAGGGCGCTGCCGTCCTCGCGCAGCACGGTGAAGGTCGTGGTGACCTGGCTGCGGTTGCCGTCGTACTGCTCGTCACCGTAGTAGGTGTCGGCGCGGTAGTCGCTCTGATCCAGGCGGGGGCTGTACAGCTCCAGGCGGACCGGGCCGTCCAGCGGCACTTCCAGGGTCAGGTCCTGATCGCCAACCGTCCACATCAGGCGGTCACCGACGGTGGTCAGGGGCAGGCTGGTGCTGATGTCCTGCGCGCCGGCGACGCCGCTCATGGCCAGCAGGGCCGTGAGGGTCGTGGCGACACGCTTGAAGTCGGGTTGCACGTTCAGTACCTCCAGCTCAGATCTGGATCCGTGGTGGCGGCGCGTGGCTCGCCCGTCCAGTCGAAGCGGTAGGTGAGATTCAGTTCACCTGCGTCCACGCTACCGGCGTAGGTCTGTCGGCCTTCTTTCAACGTGGCCCCTGCGGGCAGGGGATCGGTCAGG
This sequence comes from Deinococcus hopiensis KR-140, assembly GCA_943327755.2. Classification (GTDB taxonomy): domain Bacteria; phylum Deinococcota; class Deinococci; order Deinococcales; family Deinococcaceae; genus Deinococcus; species Deinococcus hopiensis_A. The sequence continues at coordinate 25,326 of CALPYF020000028.1, read as the reverse complement.
GTCACGCCGTCCAGCCGGCGGGGCGTGGTCAGGCGCAGGGTGACGACGTACCCACCGTCCACGGCGTACACGGCCTTGTCGAGGCGCACGTCGCCCACGGTCAGGGTAGTGCGGCGCAGCGCGTCGATCTGACCGCCCAGCGGGGCCAGCGGGAAGTCAACGCTGGTCAGGCCGCGCACGAACACGGTCTGGGTGCCGCTCAGGCCGCCGTCCTGCGGAACGTGCAGCGGGGGGTAGGGGGTGGTGTTGGGATCCAGGCGCAGCGCCTGGGTGCCCAGGGGCACGTTCGGGAAGGAGTACCGGCCGCGCGTGTCGGTCAGGACCTCGCGGCCTCCGGCGAGCAGCACGCGGGCGCGGGGGACGGGCTGGTCGAGCAGCGGGTCGAACAGCCCGTTGCGGTTGCGGTCCACGAAGACCGTGCCGACGAGGTCAGCCAGCGGCGCGAATTTCAGGGGGTTGAGTTTGGTGGTGGCGGTGGCGCGGTTGCTGGCGATGGCGCGGGCGACGCCGCCGGCGCCGCGGCCACTGACCACGACGGTATTCACGAGCTGGCCCACCGCCTCGGGGGTCACGCGGGTCTGGTAGGTGATGGTGGCGGTCTGCTGCGCGCCGAGCTGCCCGATGTTCCAGTTCAGCGACCCGTTCTGAATCGTGGGGTCGGCCAGCGGCTGGCCGTTCAGGGTGCTCGTGCCGGGCACGTAGGCCAGGCCGCGGGCGGGCGTGTCGGTCACGACGGCGTCCACGATGGGGGTGGTGGTGGACTGGTTGGTGATCTTCAGGGTGTAGGTCAGTTTGTCACCGAAGGTGGCCTCGGGGGCGCTGACGGTCTTCTCGATCAGCAGCTTGGCGCTCCAGACGGGCGTCTGCACCTCGTTGCTGGGCAGCGGCTGGGGCAGTTCGGTGCTGACGAGGTTGAAGGTGTTCTTCAGCGCCTCGCCGTCCACGGCGCGGTCGGCGACGGTGGTGGTGATGGTCAGGCTGCGGCTCTCACCGGGATTCAGCGTGCCGAGGGTCCAGGTGGCGGTCTGCGCGCCGCTCACGCCGCTGAGCACGCCCCCCTGTCCCAGCGCGGTGGCGTTCACGTGCGCGGGGATGGGGTCGGTCACGACGACGTTCGTCAGGGGCAGCGTGTAGGGGTTACGCACCGTCAGGGTGTACGTGATGGTGTCCCCCACGGAGACGGTGCCGCCGTCCGGGATGGTCACGGTCTGCCCCTGGGCGTTCAGGGTGGTGGCCAGGTAACTCTTGCGCAGTTCGGGCAGGCCACTCTGGACGCTGCCGATCAGGTCGCGGGTGGTGTTGCTGGTGCCCCGGTCCCCGCGGATGGTGATCAGGGCGTTCAGGCCGCCGGGCTGGGCGTCGTAGCAGACGCGCACGAACGCCGTCTGACCGGGCTCGAGGGTCAGGGGCTGCGCGAGCGGCTGCCCGCCGGGACCGTACAGCGTGGCGGCGGCGCTGCCCTGCGGGTAGGTGACGGTCACGCGGTAGTTGTCCTGCACGTCGCCGGTGTTCCTGGCGGTGTGGTCAAAGCACACCAGCTGGCCCGTGACCGCGAAGGGTTTGCTCTGCTGGTCGGCGGGGGTGCCTTCGGGGGCCTCGGGCGTGCCGATCGGGCCGATGGCGACAGCCGGCTGGTAGCGGACGTCGGCGGTGGCGCTGCCGCTGACCTGGTCCTGGCCGGTGCGGGCCGTGGCGGTGTTCACGACCTGCTGCCCCTCGGCGGCGGCACTGGCCAGCATGCGGAAGGTCAACTGGATGCCCGCGCCGGGCGCGAGGCTCGGCACACGCACGCGCACGCCACGCACTGGGGCGGTCTCCGCGGCACTCCAGGTCACGCCGTCCTGGGTGTATTCCAGGGTGCCGACGTTGGTGCGGGCGCTGCCGGGCACGAAGCTCAGGCCGCGCGCGAGCTGTCCTTCCAGCAGGTCGGTCAGGACGACCTCGCGGCTCTCGCCCTGGCCCGCATTGCTGGTGGTGACGGTGACGGTGGTTTCAGTGCCGGGGCGGACCACGGCGGGGCTGAAGGTCTTCTGCACGCCCAGCACCGGGGGCGGCCCGACCCGCACCAGGCTGACGTTGTTCGCGTCGCGGCTCTCGCCGCCCGCGCAGGAGCTGATCAGGTTCACGTACGCGTCCCCCTGCGCGGCACTGGCGGTGACGATCAGCAGCACCTGGGCCCGTTCGTCGGGCGCGAGGGTGACGCTGGTCACCGCCGGTTCGTTCGCGTCGGGCTGGCCGTTGCCGTTCAGGTCACGGATGACCTGCGTGGCGGGGGTGATCGTCCCGGCCTCCTGCGCGGCGTTCAGCGGGAACGCCTCGGTGGTGTTGCCGGTGTTCACGACCGTGTACGTGAAGACCGCGCGTTCCAGGGGCAGCAGGGTCGCGGTCTGACCGGGCTGGGCGACCGTACCGTCCGGGGTGACGCTGACCGAGCACACCGCCTGCACGACGGTACGGATCACGTTGGAGGTCGCGGTGACGGGCTGCTGCGTGTCGGGCGCGACGTACTCGGCGCTGGCCTGGTTGATGATCTCGGTACCGGCCGGGGTCAGGGCCTGGGTGGGGGCACTCAGGGCGAGCAGGGCGCTCAGGGTGGTCAGGGGACGGTTCACGGCGGGCTCCTCGGTTCGGGCGCACCGGCGGTGCGGGGGTGGGCGGCGCACTCAAATGTGCGGGTGGAGGCAAAAGGCAGTCTCTGTTTGGCGTGCAGGTGAATCGCAGTGTGGGATGGGCGCACCCGCCACGCGGCGGGCGCGCCCACAGGGGCTTACTTGACGGTGACGACGAACTGCGCGGTCAGGGTACCGCTGGCGGGCAGCGCGTCGGGCTGGTTGTTGTTGTCGGCGTCCAGGGCGACGCTGATCAGGGTGCCGCTGGCGGCGCCGCCAGTGGGGGCGGTAGTGCTCCAGGCGCCGGTACCCACGCGGTAGATCACGTTGGTCGTGATGGCGTTGCCGTTGACGTCAAGCAGCTGAACGCTCTTGAAGGTGGTGTTGACGGGCACGGTATCGCTCAGGAAGAAGCTCGTGGCGGCGGCGTTGTAGTTGTTCTTCGCAATGATGCGGTAGGCGATGTCGTCCAGCGGCTTGGCGCCGTTGGTGCCAGTCGCGGTGTAGTTCGCCGGGTTGTCGATGCCGTTGACGGGGTTGCTGCCTGCCGTGACGCCGGTCTTGGCGACGAACTTGGCGACCGCCACGTTCCCGTTCGGGGAGACCCGAACGATGTCGTTCGCGTCGGTCATGGTGATGGTGCTGTAATTGCCGACGGCGGTCTGGCTGACCAGGTAGTCGCCCAGGCGGGCGGTGTACCCGTTGGGGTTGGTCGTCGTCACGGTGCCGCTGGGCACGTTGATGACGGCCAGGGGCTTGTACTCGGTGCCGGGCGCGATGACCGGGGTGATGAACTTGTTGTAGTCGGCACTGGCGGGGTCGTTGCTGACGCGGGGCAGCAGCGAGCCGTCCGGGGCGTAGTACAGCACGGGCACGGTGACGGTGTTGTTGGTGGCGGCGTCGGTGAAGGTGACGCTGCCGCTCAGGGTGAAGCTGTCGTTGTACTGGCCGTTGTTTGCGACGTCCATCGGGAAGACGGCGGTCGCGTCGCTGATATCCGGGCTGGAGATGCCACTGAACGTGCCGTTCGGCTTGACCGTCTGAATCGGGAAGGGATCGCTGGTGGCGCCCTGCGCGGTCGTGGCGTCACCGAACTGCGCGGCGGCCGGGTTGATGGTGTCGGTGGTGGCGCTGTCGGACTTCAGGTCGGCGTCCTTCAGGGAGTCCGCGCCGATCTTGACGACGACCGGGCTGACGGGGTCGCTGTCGTTCGCGTCGGGGTAAGTCACTTCCGTGCGGTACACGACGGTCTTGCCGTCGGGCACGGTGACGGTGGGGAACTGCGCCACGGTGGGGTTGCTGGGATCGGTGGAGGCCAGGATGACCGCGCCCGTCACGGGATCCAGGAAGCGGATGCTCACGCCGGTGGCCGCGTTCGTGAAGGTGCCGGTGGTGGGGTTGTAGGTGTAGGCGGTGTCGGGGGTACCGTCGGCGAGCACCGGGAACAGCTGCACCCTGTCGGTCGCGCCGCTGGTGTTGGTCAGGTTGTTCGTGAACACCACGACGTCGTTGACGTTGTTCGCGTCGGCCTTGGGGTAGGCGACCTGATTGTCGGTGGCGACGTTCGGCACGATGGGGGTCACGTCACCGGGGGTCACGTAGCCGCTGGCGTCCACGACAGGGGTATTGTCGCCGGGTTTACCGACGACTTCCGTCGGCACCTGCACGGTGGTGTAGGGCGGCACCTGCGCCGGCGCGATGGGGGTGCCGGCGCTATCGACGGGCGTACCAGGGTTGGTGTTCGGGTTGTTGTCCAGCGCGGGCGCGAAGACCGTGATCCGCACGAACTGCAGGTCGGTGTTCTCGGGCTTGCCTTCCTCGTAGGTGGTGGTGCCGCTGGCGTAGCCGTTGCCGGGGGTGACCAGCGGGTCGGCGCCGGCCGTGCCGAGCACGCTGGCTTCGGGGGACGCGCCGAAGATGCTGCTGGTGGTGATCTGGGCCGGATCGGTAGGCAGGGTCACGACCTGCACGATCTTCACGATACCTTCGTCGGTGGTGGTGGCAGGATCGTTGACCGGCAGGGTCAGGCTGGTGATGGCCGCCCCGGTGGGGTTGCCGCTGGCGTCGGCCAGGAAGTACTGCACGGTCTGTCCAGCGGCGGCGCCGGTGGTGTCGGCCGCCAGTGCCACCGTCAGGGTCACGTTGCCGTTGTTCACGACCGAGTACGCGGTCGTGATCTTCTGCCCGGGGACGGCACCGGTGGTGAGGACCGGGGTGGTGCCGATGGTGTTGCCGTCGGTGGTGCCGTCGGTGTACACCACGTCGAAGCCGGGCTTGGGCAGCACGGTGGTGGTGACCTTGTTCGAGGTGCTGGTCAGGGCCGGGCCAGTGGGGTTGCCGGGGTCCTGGAAGGTGGCGCTGGCAACGTTCTCAATGGTGGTACCGGCCGGGGTGGTCGTGGAGGAGGCCAGGGGGGTGGCAGCGGCGGCGGTACCGGCGGCCAGGGCGGTCATCAGGGCGATCATGTGGGACTTCTTCATGGGGTTCCTCCGGTGAGTGGAAACGCGTTACTTGACTTGGATGCGGTAGCCGAGTTTCAGGGTCTGATTGGCGCCAAGTTCGGGGATGATCCAGCGCACGCTGGTGTACTCGCTGGGTTTCACGTCCACGTCCTTGCGGACGCTGCGTCCGTTTTCCGTGACCGTGACGGTCTTCTTCAAGGGAGCCTGGGCAAACGTCTTGCCCTGGTCGATGGAGTATTCGGTGCGGATGCTGGGCTGTCCGGCTTCCGGGGCGAGGTACTGGGTGTTTTTCGGAACGGGGAGCGTCACCGGGACGTTCTGCAGGGTTTTGCCCGTCACGTTATTGACGGTGACGACCTGACTGACCACGTTGCCGGGGAGGACCGTCTTGGGGTTGGGGCTGAGTTGCTCGGTCACCTTGCCGTCCACCGTGACCGTCCTGACCAGTGACATGACCAGCTTCAGGTCAACGGGGCTGGTCGTCGCGGCGGCGGCTACGCCGGCTCCGGTGAGTATCAGGGCGAACTTGAGCTTCATGGGATCTCCTTCCAGGCGGGCCGCGGCGGCCCCTTGTGCCGTTCATCAGAACTGCGGTCAGGGTAGGAAGGCCGGTCTTACGCCCGGCTTACATAGACGCGCCGCGGTGCAGACGGCGTCCCAATCGGCAGTCAGCCCGATCAACTGTGGGCACTGTACGTCAGGCGAAAGTGACGTTGCATACGAGAAATTTCACAGTGACGCGACATGAAATCGGACCAGCCGCAGACAGATTCACCCCTGACGGGGGCACACCCCGGCGGGCCGCAGAAATGGCACGCACCCTGCCGGGGTTGTGCTATCCGGACGGCGCCTGCGCCTCCCACAGGTCGCTCTATGGCGCCCGGGCACCCTCTTCTTTCGGGCTTAGTTGGTGACTGTGGGAGGACCACTGCCGACCACACGCCGTGAAGAGACCGGGGACTGCAGTCCGCGCCGCGTTCTCAGCGGCCGAAGCGGCGGTCGCGGCCCTGGAAGTCCCGCAGGGCGCGCAGGAAGTCCACGCGGCGGAAGCCGGGCCAGTACACGTCGCAGAAGTAGTATTCGGAGTACACGCTCTGCCAGAGCATGAAGCCGGACAGGCGGATCTCGCCGCTGGTACGGATGATGAAATCAGGATCGGGGATGTCGGCGGCGTACAGGTGCGCGCTGATGTCCTCGGGGGTGAGGGTCTGCGCGGTGCCGCTGAGGGTCTGCCCGGCCTGGGCCTGGGCGTGCAGGTGACGCTTGACGGCGTCCACGATCTCTTCGCGGCCACCGTAACCGACGGCGATGTTCAGACGCATGCCGTCGTAGTGCGCCGTCGTCGCTTCCAGGTCCTTCAGGGCCGCCAGGACGTGGGCGGGGAAACCGTCGTGCTGGCCGATAGCGCGCACGCGCACGCGGTTGGCGTGGATGCGCGGGTCGGTGGCCAGCGCGCGGGCTTCCTTTTCCAGCAGGGAGAGGATGTGCGCGAGTTCCTGCGGGTCGCGGCCCTTGTTGTCGGTGGACAGCACCCAGATGGTCGCGGCGGGAATGCCGAGTTCCAGGCACCACTGCAGCACCTCGTGGGCCTTGTCCGCGCCGATGGAGTGGCCCAGTTCGCGTTGCAGCCCGCTGGCGCGCGCGAAGCGGCGGTTGCCGTCCAGGATCAGGCCCAGGTGCTGGGGCATGCGGCCGTGCGTGCGGACCTCACGGGCAAGCCGCCGTTCGTACCCCCAGACCAGGGCGCCCCGCGCGGCATTCCTGAGGCTCTGGGCGGTCCGGAGGACGAGCTGGGCGGCAGACGACTTCACCGTGACAGTCTACTGCGCGCGCCCGATTGGACGTCCCCGGAAAGTCGGAGGTCAGCGCAGGGGGAACAGGGAAGCGGCACGCTGCCCGGCGAGGGCCAGGGCCTTGTGATCCAGGCGGGACAGGGCGGCGCCGCGCACGTCGGTGGGGTGAGGCCCACCGATTGCGGCGTACACCTGCCAGATCACGCGGCGGTGCGTCATGGTGTGGGTGACCTCCCCCAGCAGGGGGCCGGGCGTGGCGGGCAGGCGCGCGCACAGGTCCCGGAGCGCCTGCGCCTGCGCGCCGGGCCGAGCCGGGTCGTAGGGCTGGGTGGGCAGGCCCCACAGCCCACCCAGCAGCGCCCCTGCGCGCTGTTCCAAGACGGCCTGCTGCGGCGTGCCGATCAGGACGGCCACGGCGTGTACCTCCTGGACGACCGGGCGGGCCTTAGGGGCAGGGTAGGCCGTGGGCTGAGCGCTGCCCCGCGCGGCACACCAGGGGCTGAGGGGGCAGGCGCCGCACTGCGGGCTTTTCGGGGTGCAGATGGTGGCGCCCAGGTCCATGACAGCCTCGTTCCAGGCGCCGGGCCGCGCCGGGTCGAGCAGGGCGTCGGCCTGCGCCTGCACCCAGCGGGGGGTGGGCTGGGGCTCGGCGTGCAGGCGGGCCAGGACGCGGCGGACGTTGCCGTCGTTCACGGCGCGCGCCTCGTTCAGGGTGAGGCTGCTCAGGGCGGCGGCGGTGTAAGGGCCCACGCCGGGCAGAGCCAGCCAGCCGCCGTGGTCGCCGGGGAAACCGGCCGCGGCGACCAGCTGCGCGGCGCGGTGCAGGTTGCGGGCGCGGGCGTAGTACCCGCAACCTTCCCAGGCTTTCAGGACGTCGTCCAGTGGCGCGGCCGCCAGGGCCTGCACGCTGGGGAAGGCCGTCAGAAAGTTGTGATAGTAGCCCAGGCCGCGCGCCACCTGGGTCTGCTGGAGGAGCACCTCGGCCACCCAGGCCCGGTAGGGGTCGCGCCGTCCCTCCGGCCCCTGGCGCCAGGGCAGGTCGCGGCCCTGCCGGTCGAACCACGCGAGAAGCGCGGCGCGCAGGTCGGCGGTCTGGTCGGCACTCAAGGCAGGCACCGCGCCAGTGTAGGGGCGCGGTGCGGGGCCAGACCGTGTCCGGCGTGGGGGTTGAGGGCCGCGCTCAGGCGGGAACGGCCTCGCGGGCGGGAACGCGCATGCGGCGGCGCAGACCGTCGGCGTACTCGGCCAGTTCCAGCAGCAGGTCGCTGACGCCGCTGCGCAGCAGGTACTGCCCGCCGGGCAGGGGCGTCAGGGCCAGGAAGGGCGCGCGGGTCAGGGTGTCCAGGATGCTGCCCAGCTCGGCGTAGTTCACGCCGCTGCCCAGTCGCTCGGCGAGGCGCTGCACGCTGACCAGCGAGTGCGCGGGCTGCTGCGCGAGGGTCAGCAGGACGGCGCTGAACGCGCCGCGCTGCGCGAGATGCGCGCCCACGAGTTCCGCGACGCTCGCGGCGGCCTCCAGGTTCACGCTGCCGGCCTTCCAGTAGCCGCGCAGGTCGACGGGCGACAGGGGGGCCAGCTGGGCGTGGTCGATCAGGGCTTCCAGGGCCTCGCGGGTCAGGCGGGGGGTGTTCACGGCGCGGTCGGCTTCACTGGTCAGCAGGACGCAGTAGTCGGCGCGTTCCTTCCAGGCGTCGGCGCGCACGGCGGCCTCGCTGAGCGCGACGAGCACGGCGTAGCTGTGGGCGCCCAGTTCGGCATTCAGGCGCAGTACGCCGCTGCCCAGGTCCTCCAGGCGGTAGCCGGTCAGGCGGGCGAGTTCCGCGAGGTGGGCCGCGTCGTCGCGCAGGTTCAGCGGCTGGGTGATCGGGGCGGCCGCCGGGGCGCTCATGGCGGCGGGCGTCATGACGGCGGTCATGGCGGGCGCCGGGGCGCTGCGTGGGGTGTCGAAGCGCACGTCGAGCGGCCGCACCGTCGTGGCGGCCGGGCTGGCCGCCGGCGCCGGGCGTGGGGTGACGCGGCCCGCCTCTGCCCGGACAGGTTCGCGGTTCACGTCCGCTCGGCGGGGCGTCTCGGCCGCTCGGGGGGCGTCGGCGGGGCGGGCACTTTCGGGGCGTGCCTCCGCCCGGATGTCGACGCGGGTGTCTGTGCGGGGTTCGGGGCGGCTCTCGGGCTGGGCGTCAGCGGGCGCGGCCTCGCCCACCGGGGCGGTCTGCAGGGCGGGCCGCACCTCCTGCATGCGCACCTCGCGGACATGCGGGGTGGTGGAGACGACCACGCGGCGCGTCTCGGGTTTCTTGGGGGTTTCGCGGCGCGGGGCGGGTGGGGGCGCGTGCGGCTTGACGATCGACTCGACCTGGAACCGGCCCGGCTGGATCGGCGTGATCATCAGCACGTCGTTCACGCCGAGGTTCTGCGCGTGATACAGGCTGCTCAGGCCGTTGACGCGCCGGCCGGTCAGGTCGACCTGAGCGGCGTGTTCCCGGCCCTGGTCGTCGACCAGCGTGACGGCGCCGGCGCTGGGGAACGTGCCCTCCAGATACTTGAGGAGGCGCAGACTACCTTCCTGCAGGCAGGGTCGGGTGATGATGTAGCGCTGGGCTTTCACGCGTGAGTTCCTCCAGTTGGGCCGTTCCCCGGCAGGGTGAAACGATTCACTGCTGAATAAAGTGTTCCTAAAGTAGCAGATTCCGGTCTGTCAAGCGCAGGAATCCGTGCCGGCGCCTGAAACGACGCGGCAACTGACTGTACGGTGCGCCGGGCTCATGAGCTGATGGCCTGCTCAACCTGAAGAAGGCGTGAACTGCCGGGGGGACCAGCGGCCGTTCACTGTGGGGCACCGGCGTTCCAGACGCGGTGGGGGACTCTATGCTGCGCGCATGGAGTCCACTGTGAAGCTGATCGAACAGTATTACGCCGCGTTCAACGCCGCCGATTTCGGGGGCATGCTGGCCCTGCTGACCGGTGACGTGCGCCACGACATCAATGAAGGTGAGACGCAGGTGGGTCTGGATGCCTTCCGGACGTTCCTGGCGAAGATGGATGCCCATTACCGGGAGCAGGCGCGCGATCTGGTCGTCATGAGCACCCCGGACGGCGCGCGGGCGAGTGCGGAATTCGTGATTCACGGGGAGTACCTGCGCACCGATCCGGGGCTGCCCGAGGCGAGCGGGCAGCGGTACGTCCTGCCGGTCGGGGCGTTCTTCGAGGTGCGCGGCGGAAAGATCGCGCGGGTCACGAACTACTACAACCTCGCGGACTGGTCCCGGCAGGTGGGTGCTTGACCCTGAGGGTCGACGCGGTGGGCGGCGCGGATCTGGCGCCGTTCATTGCCGATCTGGCGCGGCTGCGGATCACGGTGTTCCGCGAGTTCCCGTACCTGTACGACGGGACCGCCGCGTACGAGGAGGCCTACCTGCGCACGTACCTGGATGCGCCGGACGCCCTGGTGCTCCTCGCACGCGACGGCGGGCGGGTGGTGGGGGCCAGCAGCGCCCTGCCGCTGACGCAGGAGACAGGCGAGATCCGCGCGCCGTTTGCAGGGTCAGAGTTCGACGAGCGGGACGTGCTGTACCTCGGCGAGAGCGTCCTGCTGCCCGAGTACCGGGGGCGCGGGCTGGGCCACGCCTTCTTCGACGGGCGCGAGGCGCACGCCCGCGCGCTGGGCCTGGGTGTGACGGCCTTCTGCGCGGTGCAGCGCCCGGAGGATCATCCGCTGCGGCCGCAGCCGTACCGGCCCCTGCATGCCTTCTGGGCGGCGCGCGGGTACGTGGAACGCCCAGACCTGCACACGACGCTGTCCTGGCCTGATCTGGGCGAGGCCCGGGATACGCCCAAGCCGATGCGCTTCTGGGTGCGCTAGAACCTTACTTGAGGTTCGGGTGGTTCTGGGCGCGTTTTTCTGCCTCGGCGCGTTTCTTCGCCTGCGCCCAGCCGTAGGAGCGGAAGGCGTCCACGGTGAACCATACGGCGAACACGGCGGCCAGCACGCCCCAGACGATCCGGTCACCCGTCAGGGCGGCAAAGGCCGCCCAGGCGCACAGCGCGGCCAGGAGCAGGCTGAAGGCGAAGACGATGTGGGGGGGGACGCGGCGACCGAACATGCGCTCAGTGTAGCCAGCCCCTCCTGACAGTCCTCTTGCCTCTCCCCTCCCCGGCCGGCCCTGTGATGTAAAGAGGCGGCCCACGCCGGGGGAACCGGGTCGCGGGCCGCGTGGATGCAGCAGGGCGTCAGTGGCGTTCGCTCTGGAGCTGCCCGGCGCCCACGGCGTCTTCCAGTTTCACGGCGCCGTGCTTGCGCATGACGCTCAGGGCCTCGTCGGCGCGCTGGCCGCTGGGGTCGCGCGCGATGACCATGACGTGGCCGCCCTTCATGCCACCGTAGAACTTCTCGGCCTGCTCGGCGGGCACGCCCATGCGGCGCAGCAGGTTCACGAAGTCGCCGTGGTCACTGCCCGCCAGCGCGCCGAACAGGCCCCCCAGGGCTCCGCCGCCGATCACGCCGAACAGGATGCCCAGCACGCCGCCGTGGGCGTAGATGCGGGTGACGGGAATGATGAGCAGCAGCAGCCAGATGGGCACGGTCAGCACGAGGCCGCCGACGATGCCCAGCCACGCGCCCTTGAGGACAGCGGCGGAACCGGCGGGCTGCCCGGCTTCGGGGCTGACGCCGGTCTGCTGGGCGATGTCCTCCTGCGCGACGACGTCCGTCAGGGCAAAGCCGAGGTGGTCACGGTCAAAGCCGCGCTGCAGCAGGGTCTGCAACGCCCCCTGCGCCTGCTGGGGTTCGCGGAAGAGAGCAACGACACTTTCCATACCCTGCTTTGTAGCATGAGGAGCATGTGCGCTGCGAGGGACAAAGCGCTCACGGCGCTGCGGGGGTCTTCATCCCGGGGCGGAAGGTGGGGGGGGTGGTACGTTTGGCTGCCCGCCACGTCCCTATACTGCCCGCATGACTGGCCTTCTCACCCTCGGCCTGCCGGATGCGGCGTTCGAAGCGCGGCTGCGCGAGGTGCTGCGCTCGCGGGTGGAATTCATCGAGCTGATCGGGGACGATCTGGTCGCGGCGGGCGGCAAGCGGGTCCGGCCGATGATCGCGCTGCTCGCGGCGCAGGTGCTCGGCGCCAGCCCGGCCCGCGCGGACTGGGCCGCCGTGCGGGACCTGGGCGTGTGCGTGGAACTGCTGCACTCGGCGTCGCTGCTGCATGACGACCTGATCGACGACGCGGACACGCGGCGGGGGCAGCAGGCGGCGTTCCGGCGGTTCGGGAACGTGGTGAGCGTCATGAGTGGCGATTTCATGCTGGCGCGGCTGCTGGGGCTGCTGTCGGGCATGCCGGGCGGCGCGGCCCTGACCCGCATGTTCGGCGAGACGGCCAGCGTGATCTGCGAGGGCGAGGTGCTGCAGTTCCAGGTGGCGGCCTACCAGGAGTACGCGCTGGAGCACTACCTGACGGTCATTCACGGGAAGACGGCGGCGCTGACGCAGCTGGCCGCCGAGACCCCAGCAGTGCTGCTGGGCGCGACGGCGGCGCAGCGGGAGGCGCTGGCGACCTTCGGGCTGGAGTACGGCATGGCGTTTCAGATGCAGGACGACCTGCTGGACCTCGCGGCGGACGAGGCGACGCTGGGCAAGCCGGTGGGCGGCGACCTGCGCGAGGGCAAGGCGACGTACCCGCTGCTGCACCTGCTTCAGGGACCGCACGGGGACGAGGTGCGGGACGTGCTGGAACGCCGCGCCGCGCACGAGGGGGACGTGGCGCGCGTGCAGGCGCTGGCCGCGCAGGAGGGGGCCTTTGAGGCGACCCGCGCCGAGGTGCGCCGCCGGGCGTGGCTGGCGGTGGACGCCCTGCGCGCCCTGCCCGCCGGGGACGCGCGGGACGCGCTGGAACGGCTGGCGGTGCGCGAGATCGAACGTAGCCGCTGAGTGGAGCTGACGTGTGGGAGGGGAGCCGCGCTGGCTCCTCTTCTTCTGTAGAGGCCCGATCTGAACCGGGTTCAGACTGCCCGGGTCGTCCCGCCGCGTGGGACGCCGGTGGGCGGTGGGGCGGTCGGCGGCGTTGGGAGACTGGATTGCCGTTCGGCAGGTTGTGGGCGGCCGGGCCGCGCAGGGCCGAGGTGGAAGCGGTTCAGGTTTTGCGCGTGTTCAGCGTGAGAAAGCGGGGTTGACGCCTCTGTGGATACTGGATACAACTTCGGAGGTTCACCCCTCGACACACGGACGCCATCGTGGGACGAGGCGGCGCGGCACCTGTCTATGCGTCTCGCCGGGCGCGTGTATGCTGCGCCTGAGCCAAACCACACCACCCACCCCAGTTCCCACCGAAGGGAAGGAGACCGTCAAATGCGGGCATCAGGACTCAACTGGCAGGGCCTCATGGAGCAACTCCGGCAGGCACTGCCCCACTGCGAGGTCACCGACCAGTCCCTCGCGTACTTCAAGTACCCCAAACGCACCGTCAGCGTGAACCTCCCGGTGCGCATGGACGACGGCAGCATCCGCGTGTTCCGCGGCTACCGCACCGTGCACAGCACCTCACGCGGGCCCAGCATGGGCGGCGTGCGCCTGCGTGAAGGCGTCAACGCCCACGAGTGCGAGGTGCTCGCCGCGATCATGACCCTCAAGGCCGCCGTGGCCGACCTGCCCCTGGGCGGCGCGAAGGGCGGCGTGGACGTCGACCCCGCGACTCTCAGCCCCCACGAGCTGGAGGGCGTGGTGCGCCGCTACACCAGCGAACTGGTGGAACTGATCGGCCACAACGAGGACATCCTCGCGCCCGACGTGGGCAGCGACGCGCAGGCCATGGCCTGGATGCTCGACACGTACAACGAGAACACCGGCACGACCAGCAACGGCGTCGTGGTGGGCAAGCCCATCCCGCTGGGCGGCAGCTACGGCAGCAAGGACGCCCGGGGCCGCAGCGCCGCGCTCGTCGCCGCGCGCGTGCTGGAAGAGCGCGGCGAGAGCCTCAGCCGCGCCAAGGTCGCCGTGTACGGCTTCGGGGACGTGGGCCGCCGCGCCGCGCAGACCCTCGCCGCGCAGGGCGCGCTGGTCATCGCCGTGTCCGATCAGGACGGCGCGACCTTCGCCAGCTCTGGCCTGGATCTGGACGCGCTGTCCGCCTACCGCGAGGAACGCGGCAGCGTAGCGGGCTTCGCGACCGACATCACGCCCGCCGAGGTCACCGAGCTCGACGTGGACGTGCTGCTGCTCGCCTACGACTACGGCACCGTGAATGCCGGGAACGCCCACGCGGTACGCGCCCGCTACGTCGTGGAGGCCACCAACCGCGCCGTGCTGCCCGAGGCCGAGCGCTTCCTGACGGAGGCCGGGGTGCAGGTCATCCCCGACCTGATCGCCAGCATCGGCGGCGTGGTCGTGAACTACCTGGAGTGGGTCCAGGACGCCAGCAACTTCTTCTGGACGGAAGAGGAGATCGAGGCCGCGATCGACCAGCGCGTGAACGTCGCCGTGAGTGACGTCATGGGCGTGGCCCGCACGCGCGACACCGACCTGCGGACCGCCGCGTACGCCCTGGCCCTGAACCGCCTGCACAACGCCACCGTGATGCGTGGCGTGTATCCATAACCGTCTTCCCGGCGCGCTGAATTCACCAGCAGCCCTGCGGCACCGACCCATCACACCCCCCTCTCCTTCCCTGGAGGCACTGCCATGACCGCCACGCAAGATCCGACCAACAGCACTGGGCCCACATCCGGCGCGCACGCCATTCCCAGCTACCTCGACCCGAACAACATCGGGCCGTACGAGATCTACCTCGAGCAGGTCGAGCGCGTCACGCCGTACCTCGGCAAGCTCGCCTACTGGGCCGAGACCCTCAAGCGGCCCAAGCGCATCCTGGTCGTGGACGTGCCCATCCACCTCGATGACGGCACGGTCGCGCACTTCGAGGGCTACCGCGTGCAGCACAACACGTCGCGCGGTCCCGCCAAGGGCGGCGTGCGCTACCACCAGGACGTGACGCTCAGCGAGGTCATGGCGCTGTCCGCGTGGATGACCGTGAAGAACGCCGCCGTGAACCTCCCGTACGGGGGCGGCAAGGGCGGCATCCGCATCGACCCGCGCAAATACAGCACCGGGGAACTGGAGCGCCTGACGCGCCGCTACACCACCGAGATCGGCCTGATCATCGGGCCGGAAAAGGACATTCCCGCGCCGGACGTGAACACCAACCCGCAGACGATGGCGTGGATGATGGACACGTACTCCATGAACGTGGGCCGCACCGCGACCGGCGTCGTGACCGGCAAGCCCGTGTCGCTGGGCGGCAGCCTGGGCCGCGGCGACGCCACCGGGCGCGGCGTGTTCGTGACGGGCGCCGAGGCCATGAAGAAACTCGGGATGCCCATGCAGGGCGCGCGGGTGGCCGTGCAGGGCTTCGGGAACGTGGGCGAGGCCGCCGCGCGCATCTTCCACGAGCACGGCGCGAAGATCGTCGCCATTCAGGACGTGACCGGCACCATCCACAGCGACGCCGGGATCGACCCGAAGGCCGCGCTGGAGCACCTGCGCCGCACCGGCAAGATCACCGAGATGCCCGGCACCGAGGAGATCAAGCGCGACGAGTTCTGGGGCGTGGACTGCGACGTGATGATCCCCGCCGCGCTGGAAAAACAGATCACCCTGGCGAACGCCGGGCAGATCAAGGCGAAACTGATCGTCGAGGGTGCCAACGGCCCCACCATTCCCGCCGCGGACGACCTGCTCGCCGAGCGGGGCGTGACCGTCGTGCCGGACGTGCTGGCGAACGCCGGTGGCGTGACCGTGTCGTACTTCGAGTGGGTGCAGGACTTCAGCTCGTTCTTCTGGACGGAAGACGAGATCAACAAGCGCCTGGACCGCATCATGAGCGAGGCCTTCGGCAGCCTGTGGGACGTCAAGGAGCGCCACGGCGTGACGCTGCGCACCGCCGTGTACATCGTGGCCTGCACCCGCGTGCTCGAAGCGCGCGCCCTGCGCGGCCTGTACCCGTAATCAGGTGATGGTCGAAGGTCGATAGGTGATGGAGGATGGGTGCTGGGGGGCGACCTCCGCACCCATCCTCTGTCGCGGCCGACTCCCCCCATACCGTGAGACCCGACACCTTTCTTTCTGGCGCTGAAAGGCGGATACTCCGCGAGTCATGCCCTCCTCGCCGTTGAGGCCCCTGTCACAGAAAGTCTCCCGCTGGGTGCTCCAGCAGGAGGATCACCCGCAGCAGGAGGGCTTCTACGAGGCCGAGGGGGAGGTCAGGGCCCACGAGCGCAAGCACCCCTGGTGGAAGGTCATGTGCCTGACCGGGGTGGACTACTTCAGCACGCTGGGCTACCAGCCGGGCATCGCGGCGCTGGCCGCGGGGGCGGTGTCGCCCTTCGCGACGCTGGTGCTGGTGCTCGTGACGCTGTTCGGGGCGCTGCCCATGTACCGCCGCGTGGCGGAGGACAGTCCGCACGGGGACGGGTCGATCAGCATGCTCGAGCGGCTGCTGTCGTACTGGCCCAGCAAGTTCCTGGTGCTGTCGCTGATCGGGTTCGTGGCGACCGGCTTCATCATCACGATCACGCTGTCGGCAGCGGACGCCTCGGCGCACCTGATCGAGAACCCGTTCCTGAAGTCGGCGCTGGAGGGGCATCAGGTGGGCGTGACGTTCGTGCTGCTGCTGCTGCTGGGCGCGGTGTTCCTCAAGGGCTTCAAGGAGGCCATCGGGATCGCGGTGGTGCTCGTCGTGGCGTACCTGTGCCTGAGCGCCGTGGTGATCGTCAAGGGCGCGCAGGTCATCCTGAGCCAGCCGGAGCTGGTGCAGGCGTGGCTGGGCACCCTGAACGTGGGCTTCGGCTCGCCGCTGGCGCTGATCGGCGCGGCGCTGCTGGTGTTCCCGAAGCTGGCGCTGGGCCTGTCGGGCTTCGAGACGGGCGTGGTCGTCATGCCACTGATTGAGGGGGACAGGGGCGACACCGAGGAGAAACCCACCGGGCGCATCCGCAACGGCAAGCGGCTGCTGACCACGGCGGCGCTGCTGATGAGTGCGTTCCTGATCACGAGCAGTCTGGTGACCACCCTGCTGATCCCGGCGGCGGCGTTCCAGCCGGGCGGCGAGGCGAACGGGCGCGCCCTGGCGTTCCTGGCGCACGAGTACCTGGGCGAGTGGTTCGGCACGGCGTACGACGTGAGCACCATCCTGATCCTGTGGTTCGCGGGGGCCAGCGCCATGGCGGGCCTGCTGAACATCGTGCCCCGCTACCTGCCCCGCTACGGCATGGCGCCCGAGTGGACGCGGCTGCACCGCCCACTGGTGCTGATCTACCTGCTGATCGCGTTCGTGGTGACGGCAGCCTTCCGCGCGAACGTGGACGCGCAGGCGGCGGCGTACGCGACCGGGGTGCTCGCCATGATGACCTCCGCGGCGGTCGCGGTGTGCCTGACAGCCGTGCGGCGCCGCCAGCCCCGGGTGGCCTGGGCGTTCGGGGTGATCAGCGCCATCTTCGTGTACACGAGCGCCGTGACGATCTTCAGCAATCCCCAGGGCCTCTTGATCGCGCTGCTGTTCATCGTGCTGATCCTCGCGGTGGGCGTCAGTTCGCGCGTGTCGCGGTCGTTCGAGCTGCGGGTCAGTCAGGTGCAGTTCGACGACGCGGCCATCGAGGTCCTGAAGACCCACCCGATCCGGCCGCTGCGGTTCGTGTCGCACCATCCGGGCCGGGCGTCGGAAGCGGAGTACAGCAAGCAGGAACTGCGGGTGCGGCAGATGGTGCACCTCCCGGAGGACGAGCCGTTCCTGTTCCTGGAGGTGGAGGTGGACGACGCGAGCGAGTTCACGGACGTGGTGGAGGTCACGGGGCTGCGCGTGGGACCGTACTCGGTGCTGAAGGCGCGCGGGTCGAGCATCCCGAACACGATCGCGGCCGTGATGCTGACGCTGCGCAAGAAGGGCGCGCCGCCGCAGGTGTACATGCGCTGGACCGAGGAGAGCCCGTTGCAGCTGGCGCTGGATTTCGTGATCGGGGGGCGCGGGGACGTGCCGCCGCTGACGCGCGAGATCCTGCGCCGCGCCGAGCCGGACCGTGACCGGCGGCCCATCGTGCATGTGGGTGGGTAAGGGCCGACCTTGAGACAATCTTAGACTTGAGCGTACAGCACTCAAGTCTATTGACACCCAGCAACTGTGGGCCTATGCTGTATGGCGATCAGAACTGCTGCCCGCGCGGCAGCAAATCCCCATCCCCACAGGAGTCAACATGCCCAAAGCAGTCGGAATTGACCTCGGTACCACCAACTCTGTGATCTCCGTCATGGAAGGTGGCCGCCCCGAAGTGATCGTGAACGCCGAAGGCGCCCGCACCACCCCCAGCGTCGTCGCGTACAAGGGCGACGAGCGCCTCGTCGGGCAGATCGCCCGCCGTCAGGCCGCCCTGAACCCCGCCGCCACGCTGTTCGAAGTCAAGCGCTTCATCGGCCGCCGCTGGGACGAAGTGAAGGAAGAGGCCGCCCGCAGCCCCTTCACCGTGAAAGAAGGCCCCGGCGGCAGCGTGCGCATCGAAGTGAACGGCCAGGACCTCGCCCCCGAGCAGGTCAGCGCCGAGGTGCTGCGCAAGCTCGTGAACGACGCCAGCGCCAAGCTGGGCGAGAAGATCCGCGACGTGGTCGTCACCGTCCCCGCGTACTTCGACAACAGCCAGCGCGAGGCCACCAAGCAGGCCGGTGAGATCGCGGGCCTGAACGTCCTGCGCGTCATCAACGAACCCACCGCCGCTGCGCTCGCCTACGGCCTGGAGCGCAAGGGCAACGAGACCGTGCTGGTCTTCGACCTGGGGGGCGGCACCTTCGACGTGACGATCCTCGAACTGGGCGACGGCGTGTTCGAAGTGAAGTCCACCAGCGGCGACACCCACCTGGGCGGCGCGGACTTCGACCAGCGCATCGTCGACTGGCTCGCCACCGAGTTCCAGAAGGACAACAGCTTCGACCTGCGCAAGGACAAGCAGGCCCTGCAGCGCCTGATCGAAGCGGCCGAGAAGGCCAAGATCGAACTCAGCAACGCGTCTGAAACCACCATCAGCCTGCCGTTCATCACCTTCGACCCCGAAACCCGCACCCCCATGCACCTCGAGCGCACCCTGAGCCGCGCGAAATTCGAGGAACTCACGAGCGACCTGCTGCGCCGCGTGCGCAAGCCCGTCGAGCAGGCCCTCGCGGACGCCAAGCTGGACGCCAGCAAGATCGACGAAGTGATCCTGGTGGGCGGCAGCACCCGCATCCCCGCCGTGAAACGCATCGTGCAGGACATCATCGGCAAGACCCCCAACGAGTCCGTGAACCCCGACGAGGCCGTCGCGCTCGGCGCCGCCGTGCAGGCCGGGATCATCCAGGGCGACTCCAGCCTGGGCGACATCGTCTTGGTGGACGTCACCCCGCTGACGCTGGGCGTGGAGGTCAAGGGCGGCATGATCGCCCCGATGATCACCCGCAACACCACGGTGCCCGCCAAGAAGACCGAGATCTACACCACCGCCGAGAACAACCAGCCCGGCGTGGAGATCAACGTCCTCCAGGGTGAACGCCCCATGGCGAACGACAACAAGTCCCTGGGCCGCTTCAAGCTGGAAGGCATCCCGCCCATGCGCGCCGGTCAGCCCCAGATCGAGGTGACCTTCGACATCGACGCCAACGGCATCCTGCACGTCACCGCCAAGGAGAAGACCAGCGGCAAGGAAGCCAGCATCCGCATCGAGAACACCACCACCCTCGACAAGGGCGACGTGGAACGCATGGTGCAGGAAGCCGAGCAGAACGCCGCCGCCGACAAGCAGCGCCGCGAGAAGGTCGAGAAGCGCAACAACCTCGACAGCCTGCGCGTCCAGGCCCTCGGCCAGATCGAGGAGAACGGCTCTGCTGCCCAGGATGCCAAGGACAAGCTCAAGGCCGCCGCCGACGAGGCCGAGGAAGCCGTCCGCAGCGACGACGACGCCCGCATCGACGCCGCGCAGAAGAAGCTGGAAGAGGAACTCCGCTCCTTCATGACCGCCGCGCAGGCGCAGGGTCAGGACGCCGGTGCGCAGGGCCAGCCTCAGGCGAAAGCCGACGACGACGTGATCGACGCGGACTTCAAACCCGCCGAATAAGCGCGCGTCCTCCACGAACAGCACACATCAGGGGAGAGGACGGCCAGCGCGCCGCCTCTCCCCTGCCCCACAGACACAGTAGATCGGTGCTGTTCCGTGGACAGCCCGGAATCCGCACGACTCCGACTCGCATCCGTTCGGGCTGAGCGGTTCTCCCAACCTTCACCCGGAGTGCGACTAAGCTGGAACGAATGTTCCGCAAGAGAGGCCCCAAGATGACCGACGACCAGCACAAACCCACCGACACCGCCAACACCACCGCGAAGACCGTCAACGAGGACGGCTTGGACATCCCCGACACGGAGGCCGACAACATGGCCGAGGACGCCGAGACGGCCTTCCCCGGCATGGACGGCCTGGACGAGGGCATGCTCGGGCAGGTGCAGGAGATGATGGCGAAACTGGAACGCGCCGACGAACTGGAAAAGGAGAACGCCGACCTGAAGAACCGCCTGGCGCGGCTGGCGACTGACTTCGACAGCTACCGCCGCCGCACCCAGGAGGACGTGAACGCCGCGCAGGGCCAGGGCGTCAGCAAGGCCGCCGAGGCGCTGATGCCCGTGTACGACGACATGGACCGCGCCGTGACCATGGGTGCGGCCGATCCCGCCAAGCTGATTCCCGGCATGCAGGCCGTGCAGGGCAAGATCCTGGGCGTGTTCGCGGGCCTGGGCCTGGAAGCGACCGGCAAGGAAGGCGAGGCCTTCGACCCGCAGTGGCACGAGGCGCTGCAGGTCGTGCCCGGCGACGAGGACGACGTGATCGTGCAGGTGTACCAGCTGGGCTTCCGCATGGGCGACCGTCTCGTGCGCCCCGCGCGCGTCGTCGTCAGCCGGAAGGGCTGAGGGGGGAACGTTGATGGTTGATGGAGAGAAAGGCCTGCCGCGTCAGCCATCAACGGCCCGCGATCCGCTGCATGGCGTGACGCTGGAACGCGTCGTGACGCACCTGCAGGCCGAGTACGGCTGGGACGAGCTGGCGCGGCGCATTCCGGTGAAATGCTTTCAGAGCAACCCCAGTGTGACGAGCAGTCTGAAGCTGCTGCGCAAGGAAGGCTGGGCGCGCGAGCAGGTGGAGGGCGAGTACGTGCGGCTGGTGCAGCGCGAGAATGCCAACCCGCTGATCGAGGCGCTGAAAACGGACACCCTGACGGACGAGGTGCAGGCCCCCAGTCAGACGAAGACGCACGAGGCGCTGGGCTGGGCGCTGCGGCACGGCGTGGCCGAATCAGACCTGCTGGCGCTGTTGGGCCGCATTCACGACGTGAACTTCTGGCCGGGCACGTCGACGCTGCCACTGCTGAACCTCGCCATCGACCGGGACGCGCCGCCCACGTTCGTCCGGGCGCTGCTCCAGGCGGGCGCGCTGCCGGACGACCCGCGCTACTGGCTGCCGCTGCTGCACAGCGTGGACGTGGAAGGGCAGGCGTACAAGGAGGGTCGCCGCGCGCCCCGCACGGACGTGCTGGACCTGCTCGTGGCGCGCGGCGCGAAGCCGGGGCAGGCGGACCGGCGCGGCGTGACCGCCCGCGAGATCGCCACGGTGTACGGGCTGCGGGTGGTGCTCAAACGCCTGGAACAGCTGGGCGCGTAAGGTCGTAACGGGGAAACGGAGGGGAGTCAATGGCGTACAAGGACTACTACGACGTGCTGGGCGTCTCGCGCGGCGCGTCCGACGCGGACATCAAGAGCGCGTACCGCAAACTGGCCAAGCAGTACCACCCGGACAAGAACGCCGGGGACGAGAAGGCCGCTGAGAAGTTCAAGGAGATCGGCGAGGCCTACGCCGTCCTGAGCGACCCGGAGAAACGCAAGGTGTTCGACCAGTTCGGGCACACCGGGCAGGTGCCCCCCGGCTACCAGGGCGGCGGGTTCCAGGGTGGGGACTTCGGCGGCTTCGACGGCTCGCAGTTCAGCGACTTCTTCCAGGGGCTGTTCGGCGGGGCCGGGCGGCGGGGCGGCGCGGGCTTCCAGGGGGGCGCGCAGGTGAACCTCGAGGACCTGCTTGGCGGTGGCCTGGGCGGCGCGGGTCAGAGTCGCCGCTTCGTGCAGAACGTGGAAGGCGAGCTGCAGGTCACGCTGGAGGAAGCCTTCAGCGGCTCGGACGAGGTCATCAACGTGGACGGCAAACGCCTGAGCCTGCGCGTCCCGGCGGGCACGCGCGACGGCGCCCGCCTGCGGCTGGCCGGGCAGGGACCGGGCGGCGGGGACGTGCTGCTGACCATCCGCGTGCTGGAGGACGCCCGCTTCGACCTGGACGGCGACCACCTGACCACCAGTGTGGACGTGCCCGCCCCTGTCGCGGCGCTGGGGGGCGACGTGACCGTGCAGACCCTGAGCGGCAAGGGGAACCTGAGCGTGCCCCCTGGCAGCAGCGGCGGGCGGCGTATGCGCCTGCGCGGGCAGGGCTGGCCGAAGAAGGACGGCACGCGCGGCGACCTGTACATCCGTCTGAACGTCACGGTGCCCGCCACCCTGAGCGACGAGCAGAAGGAGCTGTACCGCAGGCTGCGCGACCTCGGGTAAATCCCCCATTGAAACGCCTCCGCCGGTCTGGTCGGAGGCGTTTCTGTTGCGGCGTTACTTCCCGGTCTGGTCGATCAGTTCCTCGCTGAGGGTCCACAGGCGGCGGGCGCTGTCCGCGTCGAGCGCGTGGGGTTTGTACCCGAACATCGGGTTGGGGCTGGCCTCGTCCAGCGGGGTGCTCTGCTGGAGGTCCTCGAGGAACAGGCCGCCCACGCCGTCCAGTTCGGGCGCGGTGGCGGCCCAGACGCTGGTGCTCGCGCCCTGCGCGGGGGTCTTGAAGGCGGGGTTGGGCACGCCGTTCTCGTCGATCCAGCCCCGGCGCTGCGCCTCACCTTCGGGCATGTGCTTCTGCAGCCCGGTCATGATCCCGCCGGGGTGCACGGCGTTCGCGGTGACGCCCTGGTCGGCGTAGCGGCGGTTGAATTCGGCGGCGAACAGCGCGTTTGCGGTCTTGCTCTGGCCGTACGCCTGCCAGGGGTCATAGGGGGTCGCCCGGAAGTTCAGGTCGTCCCAGCGGATGTCGCTGATGCGGTGGCCGCTGCTGCTCAGGGACACGACCCGGGCGGGCGCGGCAGCCAGCAGGGCGGGCATCAGCAGCCGCGTGAGCTGGAAGTGCCCCAGGTGGTTCGTGCCGAACTGGGTTTCGAAGCCGTCGGCGGTCTGGCCCTGCGGGGTAGCCATGACGCCTGCGTTGTTGATGAGCATCTTGATCTGCGGGGCTAACGTGAGGATCTCCCCGGCGGCCTGCCGGACCGACGCGAGCGAGGACAGATCCAGATGCAGCACGTGCACGTCGCTGTTGCCAGTGGCCTGGGCGAGGTCACGGGCGACCTCCCCACCGCGCGCGGTGTCGCGGACGGGCATGATCACGCGCGCCCCGGCGCCCAGCAGGGCGCGGACCGTCTCGACGCCCAGCCCGGAGGCCGCGCCAGTCACGACGGCAGTCTGGCCGGTCAGGTCGGTGTCTTTCAGGAGGTCGGCGGCGTCGGCGCGGGGGGCCAGTGGGCTCTTGATCGGGGTCATGGGGACACCGTAGTCCTTCGAGTGCGCTCGAAGTCAACGCGTGGCCCACAGGATGGAGGAATGCTCAAGAGGGGGGCAGCCAGGGAAAGACCCCAGGCACCCCCTCTGCCCCGATTCAGACGGTGGGCTGGCTGATGCCCTGGAGCGCCTGCTCGTCCGCACCGCCGCTGGCACGCGTGGCGAGGTCGGCGAGGCTCACGATCCCGACGACCTTCGCGCCGTCCGTGACGGGCAGGCGGCGCAGCTGGCGGTCCGCCATGGCCTTCGCGGCGTCCGGCACGCTGGTGTCCGCGTCCATCATGAACACATTGCCGGTGGCGTAGTCGGTCGCGGCGCTGCCCAGGTCGTGCCCATACGCCACGGCGCGGATGACGATGTCCCGGTCGGTGATGATGCCGCTCAGCGTGTCGCCGTCCATGATGAGCACGTTGCCGATGTCCTGCTCGCGCATCAGTGTGGCGACCTCCTTCAGGGTGGCACGGGGATCGGTGGTGGTCAGGTCGGTGGTCATGATGTCGCGCAGGGTGGTCATGGCCTGACCGTACCCCCCGCCCTTCCGCGCTGCATGGGAACCTGCCCAACGCAGGCCGAGAGAATCTTGAGGCAACGAACAGGGCCACCCACGCCGGTGCGCAGGCGGCCCGAAAGGGATGCGGTTACTTCATCAGCCAGTCGAAGCTGGTCTTCATCAGCAGGTTGCGGCTGTTGGGCGTCAGCCCTTCCATGCCGAAGCCCATGGTGACCGTGCGGTATTTCCCGGCGTCGTTCGCGACGATCGCCCCGGCGTTCTCACCGGCGGACTGGGCACTCACCCGCGGGCGGTTCTGCGCGGACTGGGTGTTGCCGCCCAGGATCTGCCCCAGAACCGTGTTCAGGACGTTCGCGGCGAGCTGCTCGACCAGCCCGCGCGGATCCTTGACCTTCTGCGCGGCGCGGGTCTTGTTCGGGTCGACACGGATGCTCTGCGCGGTGATGGTCCCCGCGGTGGCGTCCGCGG
This sequence comes from Deinococcus hopiensis KR-140, assembly GCA_943327755.2. Lineage (GTDB taxonomy): Bacteria > Deinococcota > Deinococci > Deinococcales > Deinococcaceae > Deinococcus > Deinococcus hopiensis_A. Next base: position 801 of record CALPYF020000028.1, on the reverse strand, counting down.
TGCCCCACGAGGCGACCACGCTGCTGCCGCCCTGGTCGGCGATCACGTCAGGGTAGTACTGGTTCCCGGCGCTGCCCTGGGCGTTCAAGGTGAAGGCGGTGCTGCCGAACGCGCCGCGCGTCACGAATTTCGTCTGGCCGCTGCTGTCCGCCACGAAGCGGGTCTTCAGGGTGCCGGTGTAGAAGGCGCTGGTGCCGATGTCGTAGCCGATGTCCTGCCCGGTGATCAGGAGGTTCCCGCCGCCCGCCACGTACTGCTGCAGGGTGTTCTGGTCGGCAGCCGTGATGGTGTTCTGGTACTGCTCACCGGTCGCCCACACGACGATGTCCGCGCGTTTGAGTTCGCTCAGCGGCACCTGGCCCTGGCTCTGGGTGTTCCACACGAACGCCCCACCGCTGGCGGCGTTGGCCTTGATGGCGTCGCGCAGCGCGGCCGTCACGTCGGCGCCCTGGCCCATGTCGTCGTCCACGAGCATCACGGTGGGTTTCTTGCCGGTGCTGGGCGCGGGAGTCGGGGTGGGCGTGGGCGTCGGGGTGCTGCCGGGGCGGTCCTTGATGAAGCAGCCCTTCTTCAGGCCCGGGGCGGGGTCGCGGCCCCAGTCGGACACGGTGCAGTTGAAGCCGTCCGTGCCAACGCCCGTGAGGTACTTCCCGGCCGTACCGAACGCCGCGTCCTTCTGGCCGCTGAAGTTGCACTTGCTGCCTTCCAGCGCGCAAAGCGTGTAGCCGCTGGGACCGGTGGGGGCCGGATCAGGCGTCGGGGTGGGCGTGGGCGTCGGCGTGGGGGTCGGGGTAGGCGTCG
>CALPYF020000027.1 GCA_943327755.2 Deinococcus hopiensis KR-140 | reverse complement strand
TTCGGTCGTTTGGCGGGCACGATGGTTTCCCAGTCCGGATAGACCTTCTCCATTCCGGTATAGCCCCGGTCTCCCCACACCCGAACGTGCCTGGGCAGTCGGTTCATCAGTCGGGAACGTCGCAGCACCTTCATGTCGTGGGTGCGACCACTGGCGGTCGCACTGAGGTGCACGATCTGTCCCTCGGGCGTCACCGCCACCTGGGTTTTCAGGGTATGGGTCCTTTTCTTGACGCTGTAAAAGCGCTTCTTGTCCTTGGGCCGCCCGACCACCTTCTTGCCGGGGTTCTCCCCCTTCTTCACTTTCGGCTGCCCGCGAGGTTGCTCAGTCCCATCCACAATCACGTCGGTCAGTTCGGGGAAGATCTCCAAAAACTCCTCCAGCGAGCGTATTTTCCTCGGCTTCTTGCTCGCCCCTCCAGGAGCCTCATCCGGTTCGGCCTGGAGCGTCCGGGGACGGAGGGGAGCAGGCAACGCCTGCTCCAGGACCGGGAGGAGGGCAGTGGTTGCGCTTCACGGAGGCTGAGCAGCACCGCGCCGCTGGCGTCGCGCACCTCCCACTCGGTGAACGTCTCCCGCTGCTGAAGAGTCTGGCGCTGATCAGACCACGCGGTGATCTGGTCGGACGAGGCCGCGAACGCTTTGAGCAGTTCCTCCCAGCCACCCTGGTACCCGTGCCCGATCGCCGCGACCCGCCAGCCCGAGGCAGTGGCGTACAGTTCCAGCAGGACAACCGCCTGCTCCTGCTTGAGCAACGGCAACGGCTCGAAAGTATGGCCACCCAGGTGAACGGTCAGGGCCTGCGCCTGTGCGACCGGGCGCTCATCGTGACCGGCGACCAGCACCAATCGCCGGACCTCGCGGGGCAACTCCGGCACCGTCACGACGAAACACGCCTGCCCCTCCGCGAAGGTGCCGGTCACCGCGCCATCCAGCAAGGCAGGCGTCACCTGCGACACCACACCAGTGGCAAGCAGATGACGCTGGTCGTCCAGTGCCAGAACAGCGACATGCAGATCAGACATCAGGAAATACAGCGTCACGTCCACACTGTTGGTGACACCCAGGTCCCGCAGGGACCGCCGCTCACCAGATTGTAGGATCAGCGTCACGAAATCGCCCCGCACCACACCCGAAGATCAACATTCTTGGCCACCACACGGCAACTGGACATCATGATGGGAGCCTACGGCCCAGGCAATCACTGAACCGTCACCACCAGTCGCTCTGAAAGGCCCCGACGGGCGCCCCACCCCATACACTGAGGGTCACGGCCACGTTCCTCCTGGCCTGCCGTCTTTCCCCCGAGGTGCCTCATGACTCTGCTGCAACCTGGCGAGAAACGCCGCCTATCTGACTTCACTCCTGATACCCGCCTGCGCGTGCAGGTCACACATGACCTGAGTGGCGCGGACGTGAGCGTGTTCGGCCTGGACCGCGAGCGCCAACTGCGCGACGACCAGTATTTTCAGTTCTATAACAACCTGCAGAGTCCGGCGCAGGAGGTGCGGTTGCGTCTGGATGGGACACGCGCCACGTTCGACGTGGACCTCGGGGCGTTGCCGCCCACCATCGAGCGGCTGATGTTCGTGATCTCGCATGACCAGAGTCCGGTCAGTCGCCTGGGTGAACTGCGGCTGAGTCTACAGGACACCTCGGGAACGGAGCGGGCGGCGGTGGAACTGCGCGGCGCAGCGTTCGCCGCAGAGCGCGCCCTGATGCTGGCCGAACTGTACCGGCACAGTGGCGAGTGGCGGCTCGGGAGTGTCGCGCAGGGCTTTCAGGGTGGACTGGACGCGCTGCTGACATACTTCGGTGGTCAGGTCGCCGAGAGTCCGGCGGCCACGCCACCCGCGCCTCCTGTACCCACGCCAGTCCCCCCGCCCCCCGCACCGGTCCCTCCGGCGGATGTGTCTACCAGCGGACCGATGGGAGCCAGCGTCGCGGACTTCCTGCGCATCAGTGCCGAACAGGACCGTCCCGGAGAGGTCTTTGAACTGGAGTCGAGCAAGATGCTCGAAGTGAAGGTCAATGGACGGGTGTGGAGCAAGCTCGGCGCGATGGTGGCCTACAAGGGCCGCCTGGACTTCCAGCGGGCCAGCACTCTGGGGGACCTCGCGCGCGGCCTGCGAGGCGGCGTGGGTGGCCTGCTCGGCGCGGCCATGCGGGTGGGCAGCGGGGAGATGGGTCCTCTGGTGAGCATCCAGGGGCAGGGCGTGTGCTACCTCGCCGATCAGGGCAAAGAGGTGGCGATCATCCGTCTGCAGGGCGATACGCTGAACGTGAGTGGCAACGACCTGCTCGCGTTCGAGGACAGCGTCACGCATGAGATCACCATGCAGCGGTCGGTAGCGGGCATGATTTCCGGTGGCCTGTTCAGCGTCCGTATGAGCGGGCACGGCCTGATCGCCATCCTCAGTCACGGCAAACCGCTGACGCTGAGAGTCACGCCGCAAGAGCCGGTCTTCACGGACCCGAACGCGACCATCGCGTGGAGTGAGCACCTGCGTCCGGACCTGCGGGTCGCGCAGGACCTGCGGTCCATGTTCGGGCGGGGGGGCGGCGAAACCCTGCAGATGGCATTCCAGGGCAGCGGCTTCGTGATCGTGCAGCCGTACGAGGAATCCCCGGCCATGAGCAACCTGCCCAGCCATTGAGCCCGGGCGCCGCGGGCGGCGGACTGGTACAGCCGGAAGCCACCGCTCTGTGGCGGTCACTGAATCGTGAGGCCCCCAGGACCCATATCGTACTGACTCCCGTAGGGTCGTGTCCGGACAGATCAGCGTGTCCACTGGCACGACTTCGGCGTGAAAGCAGTCCGAGCGCAGGCTCCGGGTCGGTTGAAGGGCCAACAGGCCGCTCAACGACTTCACCCTCAATAGCTGCCCTATGCAGGTTCTCGATACTGTGGCACGGCGAGACACCACCCACGCCACTGAAGTGCGCCACGGCCCCGACCCCGCCTTCAGCCCGACTGTTTCACCCGGTTCAATCTTTCCGGCGCGGTGCGGCACACTATCCGTGTCACCGCAGCAGAGTCCGTTCCACCTGAATCCTGCGATTGAGTTCCTGCGCGCGTTTCAACCGTTCAGGATTGCATCCAAGGCGCTCACAGCGGCCTGTATCGTGGGCGAGGAGCGCCGCCACCCGAGCCGGTTCGGCCCGCCGAACAAACCGGCGCAACGCCTTCAGGTCGCGCCTCTCCTGACGGGTCTCCACCGTGCCGCACCGCGCGACCTCTCGCAGCAATACCACCTGCGGGTCCAGTTGCACCCAGTGCCGCGGATGACACGCGCGACGCCGGGCCATGCCGCGCACAACCCGGAGTGTCTGCCCGACATGCCGGTACTCGCTGCTCAGTTCACGCCGCACTTGGTGCCGACGCGTTGCTGAGCCAGCCAGTTCCGCGCCCAGGTGACGGTATTCCACTTGGAGCTGCTCCTCCCACGACCGGACCTTCTTCCAGCGGTTCCGCTGCGCCAGACCAAGCCCGACCATGCTGCCCAGGATGGCTCCGACTCCGGCCCCGACCACCGTCCCCACCGGGCCGATGACGCTGCCGACCACCGCTCCGGCTTTGCCCATGGCCGCCGCACCACCACTCCGCAGAGCCGCTTCTGCAGCGCTGACACCCACGGCAGTTCGGAGGTCCTGCCCGGCCCGACTTCGTCTGACGGTGCGGTCAACCACGCCGACCATACCGAGCACCGGCATCGCGTCTGCCAGTGGCCCAAGGGACGCCCCGTCAAGCATTTCGGGAACCGGCACCGCTCCAGCTTCAAGGCCAGTGGAGAGCGCGTCATACACACCGTCTGCGTTCAGCACCGGTGCGGACAACGCCATACCAGCGGTCAATTGAGCGTGGGACGCCATCAACATTTCGTGGCGGCGGCGGCGCGCCCCGGTGAGACGGGTGGCCGCCGTGAGCTCTTCACGCCGTCGCACCGCTTCACTTTCCAGACAGCGCAAGGGGCCGTCGCCTTCAAGGTCTGGGGAAACAGCCCGGACGCCAAAGCTCAGCAGGTCTGGCGACACATCGGTCCAGTGCCACAAGTGGGTGGCCAGCGGCCCTGACACGCGCCGTCCATCTGGTCCCACGGCACTGATCTGCTGTCCGCGCAGGGTGTGCAGGAGCGTCGTTGTCCGCCGGCGGCGAACGGCGAATCGGGCCAGCGTCAGCAGCAGGATCAATGTCGCAGGCACCACGCACTGCGGTAGCAGGGACGCCACGCCAGTCAACGCTGACGCTCGCTCAGGGGGGCAGCGGGACTCAGATCAACGAAACGTAACCGGGTGCTGGGCATGATTTCTCGTTTGCGCTGGCTGAACGGAACGCCGACAACGCCCTGTATCAGGACGGAATCAGTCGCGAAAATCGCGAATAGGCCGTCCAGAACACTATCCATCTTCACGAAGCACAATCCATGGCTGGCGAAGTCTACCCGCTCCATGCAGTGGGGCGACACAGATTTGACCGCCGAACCGAAACATCGGTCCTGTTCCGTGGCCGGACCGCACGTGGCGAGGCGTCCGGCTCCATCACTGCTCAGGTCGACGGGACAAGACGGTCACGATGTCGGCAGGAACGGAACATTGCTCTGACGCATCTCCCGCACCAGGAGCTGTGCAGCGGTCAAGGGTCATTCATAGGCCTCCCTGATGCCTGCGCCGCGCCCGATGCTCCCTTGCCTCCCGGTTGCGTCGCCCCACGCCCTTCCCGCAGGGGCGTTCCCTACAGGTATCCAGCGGCGGTGCGTCAAAAAAGCAAAACAAATGAACGGGACGCCGACATAATGAATCCCAGGGCTGCCCTGCGCGGCCCACCGAGGAGGCACCACACATGGGATTTCTCAACAAACTCAAGCAACTGGCGCAGGACGGCAGCGCCGCCGCGCAGCAGAACATCGCCCGCTTCCAGAACGCGGCGTTCGCGGACGCCACCATGGCCGCCTGCGCCCTGATCAGCGCCGCGGACGGCTCGGTCAGCCCTGAAGAGCGCCGCAAGACCGCCGGATTCATCATGTCCAGCGACAAGCTCAAGGCGTTCGATACGAACAAGCTCCGCACCCGCTACGACGAGTACTGCGGCAAGCTGGACACTGATTTCGACTTCGGCAAGATCGAACTGATGCAAGTCGTCGGGAAGATCAAGAAGCCCGAAGAGGCCCGCGCCGTCATTCAGCTCGCCGTCCTGATCGGCAACGCCGACGGGAACTTCGACCAGCATGAGCAGAAGGTCGTGCGCGAGCTCGTCTTCGCCCTGAAACTCGACCCGAACGAATTCGGCCTGTAAGCTCAGAGCCCCGCCCCTCGTCCTTTCCCTCTCTCAATAAGGAGTACCACCATGGCTGTTTCCCTTTCCAAAGGCGGTAACGTCTCCCTCAGCAAAGAAGCCCCTGGTCTCACCGCCGTCAAAGTCGGCCTCGGCTGGGATCCTCGCGTCACGGACGGCACCGAGTTCGACCTGGACGGCAGTGTGTTCCTCCTGAACGACGCCGGCAAGGTCCGCAGCGACGCGGACTTCGTCTTCTACAACAACAAGACCTCCGCCGACGGCAGCGTCACGCACGGCGGGGACAACCGCTCCGGCCAGGGTGACGGCGACGACGAAACGGTCGACGTGAACCTCGCCGGCGTCCCTGCCGACGTGCAGCGCGTCGCATTCGGCGTGACGATCCACGACGCCGACGCCCGCAAGCAGAGCTTCGGTCAGGTCAGTAACGCCTTCATCCGCGTGACCAACGCCGCCGACGGCAAGGAAATCGCCCGCTACGACCTGAGCGAGGACTACTCCACGGAGACCGCCATGATTTTCGGCGAGCTCTACCGCAACGGCGCGGACTGGAAGTTCAAAGCCATCGGTCAGGGCTACGCAGGCGGCCTCGCGGCCCTCGCCGGCAACTTCGGCGTGAACGTCTAACCACACGTCCCTTTCTCCTGACGGGCGCTGCGTTCCTCACCGGATGCAGCGCCCGTCTATCCACAGAGGTGTGCCGCTGATGTCAACGTTCTCGTCCCATGGGGTGCTGTGAAACTCCAGGCTGGGCAGCGTCTGCCCCTGGTCGAACTCGGCCCCACTCCCCTGCGCGTCACCTTGGACCGAGCCGACCTGCTCATCGCCGTCCGCAGCGGCGGACACGTCGAAGAACTCCTGTCCATGCAGGACCCGCGCGGCTCCGGCGTGACCGTCAGCGCCGCCGGCCAGGCCGACGTTCAACCTGCCCATTTACCGGACGTGGTGGATGACGTGCTGCTGCTCGCCCGGTCGTCCGCGGCCCTGAGTGGCCCGGCCCGCATCGGCGCGGCTGACTATGACCTCACCGACGTGGGCAGCGGCGTGACCTGCGGCGTGTTCGGGCGCCTCTACCGCCACCAGGGCCAGTGGAAATACGCCGCGATGAACGCCGGATTCCGCGACCTGACCGGCCTCGCACAGCACCTCGGCGTGAGTGCCGCGCAGCTGACGCCCGCCGCGCAGCCTCCAGCGCCCCCGTCACCGCCCCCGCGCCCCGCCCATCAGCCCAGTCCTCCTGCGCCCTCCACGCTACCCACCCCGGCTGGGGGCCTGATGGGCAAAGTGATGGGGATGCTGCGCGGCGCGCCGCCGCCCGCAACTTCCGCGCCCACGGTCCGTCCGGCCGGGCCGTCAGAGACCGTCAACAGTACTCTGAGTCTGCGCAAGGAGACCGTGCGGCTCACCCTGGAGAAGAAAGGTGCAGCCGGACTCCAGGCGCGCGTGATGCTCGTCATGGACGCCAGTGGCTCCATGAGCGGCCTGTACCAGCAGGGCAAGGTGCAGACCGCGCTTGAGCGCCTGGTGCCGGTTGCCATGCAACTCGACGACAACGGAGAGATGGAATTCTTCTATTACGCCTCCCGCTTCTCGAAACAGCCCAACATCACGGCGCAGAACGTCTTCGGTCGGATCGGCCGGAACTACCACGCCAAAGACGGATTCGGGAACAACGAGCCCCCCGTCATGGAAGCGGTCCTGAACGAACACCGGGCAGGACGTACCCCCCTGCCCACCCTGGTGCTGTTCATCACGGACGGCGGCATTGACGGACACACCAGCAAGAAGATCGAGCAGATCCTCAAGGATTCCGCCCGCGAGGCCCTGTTCTGGCAGTTCGTGGGCCTTGGGAACGCGAACTACGGCATCCTGGAGCGCTTCGACACACTCACAGGCCGCGCGATCGACAATTCTGGCTTCTTCGCCGTGGATGACATGGACCGCATCACGGACGCGCAGTTGTACGAGCGGCTCCTGAGCGAATTCCCCGACTGGGTGCGCAAGGCGACAGCTGCGCGGATCCTGCGGTGAACCGGCCTGATCCCACTCTCCTGGAGCGTTCATGACACAACTCACGCAAGGGCAGCGCCTGCCGCTGGCCCAGCTTGACCTCAGCCACCAGTTCACCGTGCAGATCACGTGCGACCTTGCGGACGCCGACTTCACCCTGTTCGGTTTGCAGGGAGGAACCCTCAAGGACGACCGCTGGATGGTCTTTTTCAATCAGACCGCCTCCCCGGACGGCGCGCTCGTGCAAGCGGACCCGCAGCGTTTCCGCCTGGACCTCGACCAGCTCGGGCCGAACATCGACGAGGTGTACCTCACCGCCACTCACGACACTCGCCCCATCAGCGCCGCGTCCCGCCTGGATGTGACCATCGGCTCGCACGTGTTCGACGCCCGGGCCGCCCTGAAAGACGAGAAAGCCGTGATGCTGGTCCGTTTCTACCGCAGGGACGGCGCGTGGCGGCTAGGCACGGTCGCGCAGGGCTTCAACGGCGGCCTGGCTGCGCTGGTGCAGCACTTTGGGGGCGAGGTGGCCGACGACGCGGCCTCCACGCCCCCAGCACCAACGCCGGTCAGCCTGGTCAAGGAGCGGCAGAAAGTGCTGCTCGCCAAGGCGGAAAAGGAGCAGCCGCAGCTCGTGTCGCTGATGAAGGCCGCCTCCGTCAGCCTCGCCAAACGCGGCCTGGACGAGGCGCGCTATCAGGTCAAACTGGTGCTCGACATCAGTGCGAGCATGTCGAACGAGTACCGCAGCGGCAGCGTGCAGGACCTCGCCAACCGCGCCCTCGCGCTCGCCACGCAACTCGATGACGACGGCGAGGTGGAGGTCTACCTCTTCGGGATCCGCGCGCACCGCAAGGGCACCCTGAGTCTCAGCAACGCCCGCGATTTCGTGGACCACATGCGCGTGAACCTCGAAGGCGGCACGCACTACGGCCCCGTCATGAAGATGGTGCGCGAAGACGTCCAGAGCAGCTCCAGCCGCGCCCCGACCCTGGTGCTCTTCATCACGGACGGCGGCACCAGCAACCCCAGCAGCGTGATCACACTCATGCGCGAGATGTCCCGCGAGCCGATCTTCTGGAAGTTCATGGGCATCGAGGAAGGCCGCGTGAACTTCGACTTCCTGGAAAAACTCGATGACCTTACCGGGCGCGCCGTGGACAATGCGGACTTCTTCAAGGTCAAAGCGCCGGTCCGGGTGCCGGACGGGGAGCTGTTCGATCTGCTCGTCAATGAACTCGACAGCTGGCAGCGCGGCGCGAAGCTGGCCGGCATCCTGTAACACCCCACACTGACCTCAGGGTCAGTCCAACCCGCACAGGGACGCGCATTTTAGGCAACGCGCGTCCCGAAATCCGTTTAGTATGCCCGCAGTCCCGACGGATCGCAGGAGGTCCCATGATTCCCATCCACCAGTGGGCCCGCTGAATGCAGGCCTTCCAGACCGGGCAGAAGTCGCCCCTGAGCCACCTGACTACCTCGAATCTCCTCACGATCTCCGCGCGCGTCACCGGTCCCGCCGCCGAGTACGACCTGAGCCTGTTCGGCCTCGACGCCAGCGGCAAACTCAGCGACGACCGTTACCTCGTCTTCTTCAACCAGCCGGCCACGCCAGAGCGCGCCGTGCAGATGCAGAGCGGCGCACGCGGCGAGAAGGTCTTCACGATCGATCTGCAGCGCCTCCCGCAGACCATCCGCCGCCTGAGCCTCACCGCGACCGTAGATGACGGCACCTTCGGGCAGATTGACCACGCGGAGATTACCGTCTCCGCCGATGGCCGGCCCGTGGCGTCCTACCGCGTGACCGGCCGGGACTTCCAGCAGGAGCGGGCCGTGATGCTGTTCGACGTGTACTTCAAAGACCTCTGGCGTGTCGGCGCCGTCGGGCAGGGCTTCAACGGCGGCCTTGAGGCGCTCGTCCGGCATTACGGCGGAGAGGTCGCTGACCGGCCTGGCCCGACCCCACCTCGGCCCGCCCCGAACGCCGCGCCCACACCGCCCCGGCCCTCCCCCTCGCCCCCCCCTGCCCCCGCAACGCCCCCGGCCCCTCCGATCAACCTCAAGAAGATCACGCTGGACAAGAAGGGCGAAAGCACCCGCATCTCCCTGAAGAAACCCGGGCATGCCGAACCCATCCGCGTCAACCTCAACTGGGACCGGGGCGGGAAACGCAGCGGCATGTTCGGGCGCATCACGGCCGCCGCCGACCTCGACCTCGGATGCATGTTCGTCCTGAACGACGGGCAGCGAGGCGTGATCCAGGCTCTCGGGAACAGCTTCGGTTCCGAGCGGCTCCTCCCGCACATCCTGCTGGACAAGGACGACCGGACCGGAGCGGCCCTGGACGGGGAGAACCTCACCATCTTCCGCCCTGACCTGATCCACACCGTGCTCGTCTTCACGTGCATCTACGAAGGCACCAACGATTTCACCCAGGTGGGTGCCCGGCTCTCGCTCAAGGACCCGCAAGGCAACGAGATCGCCGTGCACCTGAGCAATCCGGACATCCAGCGCACCTTCTGCGGGATCGCCCTGATCGAGAACATCGGTGGGGAAATCAAGGTCACCAAGGAAGAGCGCTACTTCGTCGGCGCGCAGCAGTGCGATGAGCACTACGGCTTCGGGTTCCGCTGGGTCGCTGGCAGTAAGTAACGACGGGCAGCGCGTTCAGCGGCACCGTACCCCCACTCAACACAACAGGAGCAGCACATGGCACTCAGTTTGCAGAAAGGCCAGCAGATCAGCCTCGCCAAGACCAGCGGCACCACCCTCACCACGGTGCGACTCGGAGTCGGCTGGGACGGCATCAAGAAAAAAGGCTTCCTGGGCTTCGGGGCCGGGCGGGAAGCGGTGGACCTCGACGCGAACGCGCTGATGTTCGACGCGCGCGGCACCCTGGTCGATCAGGTGTGGTTCCGGCAGCTCCAGAGCAAGGACGGCTCGGTGCGTCACAGTGGCGACAACCGCACCGGCGACGGCGACGGCGACGACGAGACCATCACCATTGACCTGACCCGCCTCTCCCCTAACGTTCAGACGGTGATCCTCAGCGTCAACAACTACAGCGGACAGAGCTTCAACCGCATCGAAACCGCCTACTGCCGCCTGATCAACCAGCAGGGCGAGAAGGAACTCGCCCGCTATGAACTGGCCGGTCAGGGCGAGCACAACGGCCTGATCATCGCCAGCCTGAAGCGCGAAGGGACCGACTGGACCTTCAAGGCGATCGGCGCGGCCTGCACGGGCCGCACGTTCCAGGACAACCTGCCCGACATGCGCGCTCACCTGTGAGACCCCGGAACCCCCTACCCTGGGGGGTCCGTCTCTGAATCTACTGTCCCCACTCGTTTCTCTCCCTGTCCCTGGAGGACCCCATGGCCCTGTCCCTGTCCAAAGGCAGCAACATCTCCCTGAGCAAAGAAGCCCCCAACCTCACCCGCATCCTCGTCGGGCTCGGCTGGGACCCCCGCGTCAGTGACGGTCAGCAGTTCGACCTGGACGCCAGCGCCTTCCTGCTCACCGCCTCGGGCCGCGTGCGCGGTGACCACGACTTCATCTTCTACAACCAGCTCCGCAGCCAGGACGGCAGCGTCGAACACACCGGCGACAACCGCACCGGTCAGGGTGACGGCGACGACGAGAGCATCAAGATCGACCTCAGCCGCGTTCCGGCCGACATCGCCAAGATCGTCGTGGGCGTGACCATCGACGAGGCTGACGCCCGGCGCCAGAACTTCGGTCAGGTGGGCGGCGCTTTCATCCGCATCGTGGACGACGCCACCGGCCGCGAGATCACCCGCTACGACCTCGGCGAGGACTTCAGCACGGAAACAGCCGTGGTGTTCGGTGAGGTCTACCGCTACGGCACCGAGTGGAAATTCCGCGCAGTCGGGCAGGGCTTTGCCGGTGGTCTCGGGCCGATGGCCCGCGGCTACGGCGTGAACGTCTGACGTCCGCTCCCCGTTCTCCTGTGAGCCTCCCCACCGGAACACTGGGTGTCCGGTGTGGGAGGCCCCTCTCCTGTCTCACCCTGTCAAGGACATCATGATCAAACGAGAATTCGGTTTTGCCTTCATCATCACGGCCCTGGCGCTGGTCCTGGCCTTCTGGTACGGCTTCCAGACCGGCGGCATCGGAACCGCCCTGAATTACCTCTTCATCGCGCTGGTCCTCGGCGTGATGGAAGTGTCCCTCAGCTTCGACAACGCCGTCGTGAACGCCTCCGTTCTGAAGAACATGACGCAGAAGTGGCAGCAGCGCTTCCTGGTGTGGGGGATTCTCATCGCCGTGGTCGGCATGCGTCTGGTCTTCCCCATCCTGATTGTCGCCGTGACGTCCGGGCTGGGCTTCGGTGAAGTCGCCAACCTCGCCCTGAACGACAGTGAGCGCTACGCCGAGTACCTCGAGAAAGCTGAAGTGGCCATCAGTGCGTTCGGCGGCGTGTTCCTGCTGCTGGTCGCCCTGAACTACCTCATGGATCCCGAGAAGGACGAGCACTGGCTGGGCGGCTTCGAGCGGCGCCTGGCAGGGATCGGCAAACTGGATACCATTCAGGTGGTCGTCACGGTCACCGCATTGATGCTCGCCACGCACTTCATGGTCGCCCCGGCCGAGCAGATCACGGCGCTGATGGCCGGCCTGATCGGCCTGGTGCTGTACCTGGTCATGAACGCCATCGGGAACCTGTTCGATCCGAACGACATGGCCGCCAAGGCGGGCGCCGCGGGCCTCTCGGCGTTCCTGTACCTCGAAGTCCTGGACGCCAGCTTCTCACTTGACGGCGTGATCGGCGCGTTCGCGATTACCAAGGTCGTCGTGATCATCGCGGCTGGCCTGGCGATCGGCGCGGTCTTCGTCCGCTCGCTGACGCTGTTCCTGGTGCACCGCGGCACGCTGGCCGAATACCGGTACCTGGAGCACGGCGCGCACTACGGCATTCTGGCCCTGGCCATCATCATGCTGCTGTCCACCAACCGGAACATTCACGTGCCGGAAGTCGTGACTGGCCTGATCGGCGTGGGCTTCATCGTCTTCTCGATCATCTCGTCGCTGCGCGCCAACAAGCGTGACGCGCTGGACGGCGGATCTGCGCAACCGGACTGAACGGCGCGCTGCTATGCTGCCTCCGGACGCCCTCAGGGCGCCGGAGGTTTTCTGTTGCGCCTGAGGACACGATGATCACCGCCCTGCGCTGGTTCCCGACCCTGCTGCTGAGCCCACTGTGGACGGGTGAACTGATGCGCCTGAGTGCCGCGTGCGGCTGGAGCGTGCTGGTGGGGGTCACGCTGGGCGCCGCCGTGACCGGGTGGACACTGCGGCCCTGGCAGCCTCCTATCCTGCGCCGGCAGGTGCGGGCCTGCGGTGTGAGTTTTGGCCTGCTGTGCGTTCATGAGGCTCTAGCGTCCGCCCCGCTGCCCCTGAGCGCCCAGCTGACCGAACTGGCCCTGCTCACGTGCCTGCTGGCATTGTGGCTGCCCACCACTAGGAGGAGAGCAGACCGGCACCGGGCCGGGCGACCCGCAGCCGCCACGTCCCTCCTGCAGAACCGCGCCATGCCCCTGTTTCCCCTGGAGTGCCCACGATGACCCGAACCCTGCCGCACGACGATCCCCGGCGCACCCGCGCGCTGAAACTGCTCCAGCTCGCCCGTCGCGGTGTGGGTGGGGAGCGCACCAATGCCACGAGGCTGCTGCTCACGCACCTGCAGACGAACGACATGACCCTCTTCGACATTGATCCGGGTCTACCCGTCACGCAGGACCTGTCGGTGCTTGACTCGCTGCGAGAAGCGCAGCTGGAACTGGCCAAGCTCGGCACAGACCGTCAGGACGAAGCCCTGGAGCGCCTGGTGGACGACCCGGCGCTCACCCCGGCGGAAATTGAGCGGGTGCTGCGCGTGATGGATCTGCAGGTCCTCGCGCGGCACCGCAGCGAGGCCTGGGCGCACTTGGACGGTGTGGAGGACCGGCACTACGCCGCCGCCGTCGACCGACTGGACCCCAGGGACCTCACGGCCTTTCCGGGCAGCGTGGCCCAGCGCGCTCACGCCGCGGTGCGGCAGGCCTACTGGCGCGCGGCGTACCCCCTACGGACCCTTCGGGTGCAGGGCGAGGTGGAGCAGGCGCTGGTGGCGGGGCTTCTGACCGGGCTGGGCGGGATCGGCGTCCGCATCCTGGCCGACGGCGTGGAAGCGCATCTCGACGGTGACCAGCTGGCCCGCGCACGGTCGATGATGGTGCAGGACCTGCCAGCGCTGCGCCGTCAGGCTGCCGACGCGCTGCGCGCTCTTGGCGAACAGCATGCCCGCGCACGGCGCAGCTGACGTGGCGGCGCCACGTCAGCGCGGCCACAGCGTCACTTGAACTCGATGACGCCCTTGTTCATCTCGAGTTTTCCACTGGCGTGCAGCACCGGGCTGCGTTCCGTGCCGAAACTGGAATACCGCTCGAGGTGACTGATCTTCGCCTGTGCGCCCGTCAAATCAATGGCGGACAGCGCCACCCAGAACGAGAAGTGGTTGCGGCCCAGCACGGGCGCGCGGACCTCCTGTCCCAGGTCATCGGTGAAGATGGTCGTGGGCTTGTAACTGGCAAACGATCCCGCACCGTTTGAGACAGCGCTGTACGCCGCGAAGACGACGTGCGCGAGTTCGTCCGGGCGGTGAATGACGGCCGTTTCCTTCCCCGCCTTCCGGCTGTCCCCGGACAGGGTAATGTACGGCGGTCTGGCCGCCGCGCCCTTGTCCCTGTAGTAGACTTTACCGGTCACGCCGTTCTTCAGGACGTAGAAGGCGTACAGGTCCAGGTCCCCGCTTCCGGCCCAGCTGAGGGTGATCGTGATGGTCGAACCCTTCTGGATGTTCACGCTGGCGTTCTTCTTGAGGCTGACCTTCCCTGCGGCAGCGGCGATTTCCGGTGGACGGGCGCCACTCGAGAGGGATGGGGCGCTGTCCAGCCCGAGCGCGCTCCACTTCTTCCACCACGCCGCGAACTCGCTGAGCATGCGGGTGTACAGCTGTTCGTCGCTGATCCGGTCGATGTCGTCCACCGCGAAGAATCCGGAGTTGTCGATCACGCGGCCCTGCAGGGTGTCGAGTTTGGCCAGCACGCCGTAGTTGGCGTTGCCCAGGCCCACGAACTGCCAGAACAGAGCCTCACGGGCCGAGTCCTTGATGATCTTCTCGATCTGTCGACTCGTACCGCCGCTGATGCCACCGTCGGTGATAAACAGCACCAGCGTCGGCATGACTGGCGTCCCTTCGGCGCGGTCTTCCGAGGCAGCGTCCCGGTGAACGCTCAGGACGTCCTGCATGACAGGAGGTTCATTGTTGCCGTACCCGATCTTCTTGACGGCCGGGACCACGCCAGTGATCTGCGGCATCTGCGTCCCAGCTACGCCCAGCACGCTGTCCTCGTCGAGGTCGCCCATACGCGCGAACCGGTCGGCGTAATACCAGAATTCCATGGCGTTGTTGTCGTCCAGACGAGCCGCGACGGGGATCAGGCGCTCCAGTGTTTCCTGAACGGTCCCGCGCCCGTACAGGCTGCCCATGCTGCCGGAAGCGTCCATGACGACCATCACGCGCGCCTTGAGCCCTGTGATCCCTGCCTTGGTCAGGACGACCCCCACCTGCTGTTTGCGCAGTTCGACCTTGCTGGTGGGTTCCGGCGCCATGGGAGCGGCAGGGGGTACCGCAGCGGGCGGCGCCGACGCTGGCACCTCGTCTTCCACCTCGCCGCCGAAGGAGCGCACCAGCGCGGCCATCCCGCCGTTGAACCCCTGCTCCACCGCCGTGACCCGCCACGTGCCCTGGTGCCGGTAGATCTCGACGAGCATCACCGCCAGTTCCTCACCACCAGGCGTGAGGTCAAGCTGCAATGCGTCGCCCCAGGACGGAGTAACGGTCACCTGACCGCGGCTCAGCCGCCCGATCGGCTGCGAGTCACTGGTCGCGCACAGCACCAGGCGGGATATCCAGGCGGGCAGGCGGTCAAGGTCGAGGGTGAACTGAACGCCCGCGCCGGCGGCGGTCATGCGGACCTCACCATTGGGGGACGTGGGCTGGTTGAAAAAGGTCAGGTACGCGTCGTCCCTGATCATCCGGGCCTCGTCGAGGGCGAACAGGCTGAAGTCGGCATCCGGGTGATCCAGGTGTGCGTGCACGGTCAGGTTCAGGCCCTGCGCCTGCGGGCCGAGTGGAAGTCGCTGTCCTTTGAGCAGTGGGGCCATGTGGTCTCCTCGTACCGGCTGCGGCACCCGGCGCCGCCACCCGGTGATCTGGTTCAGACGGCGCCGAGCGCCGGCAGGTAATGCAGTGCGTCTCCTGCGCTAGGCGGCAGGAGGCCGTACAGGGTGGCCCGTTCGACGGTGTCGTGCGCCCAGCGGCGGTGCGTGGCGGGTTCGCACATGCGGCCGTTCATCTGGAAGACGGCCGGGGCGTCCGGCTTCAGGATCGCCTCGGCTTCCTCGAGGTCCCGCGCAGGCACGCGGTAGCCCTGCCGCACGGTCGCGAGCTGGACCGGGTGGATGATGGTCTTGCCCGACAGGCCGTACTCCAGGTCCTGCTGCACCTCGCGCGCCAGGGTGACGAGGTCACTGAAGACCTCGTACACGGGGGAGGACAGCTGGAATCCGTAGGGTCGGAAGACACCCACGAGCATGCTCACGATCCGTTCCAGCGGCCCCTCGTACAGGGTGCGGCCCGGTGCGCGGCGGACGCCCAGAACGTTCATCAGGTCGTTGCCTCCGATGCGCACGGCCTGCACCTGCCCCTGCCAGTTCTCCTGGAAGATCTGGTCGCGCAGGACCATCATGCGGTGCTCGCTGAGCGCCTCGCGGGTCTCCAGGGTCAGTTGTGCGACGTGGCTGGCCGGCAGGACGTCCATGTACGCCCTCAGGTTCCCGTCGTGAATCTTCGGCAGGATGAACCCGTGCACGCGGGACAGGTCATGCCGGGCCAGTTCAGCCAGAACCGCCGGGGACCGGACGCGCAGGTACAGGCGAGAGGTGAACGGGTCCGGATGGTCCAGGTGCCGCTGGATGTTCTGCAGCGCCGCGCCGAGTTCCTCGTCCCGGATGGCGTCTTCGGTACACCAGACGTGATTGGTCAGCCCAGTGAACTTCCCGGCGGCGATCACACCGAGATCAGGATGGGTGGCGGGGGTATAGAGGGTGATGCCGAGGTGAGCCATGGGCGGTCCTTATTGGATGAGCGCGCAGGCCTGGTAGGGCAGGTCGGCGTGTACGTGAACGGGAAGGCGGCGGTTGCGCGCGTGCTGCTCCAGGTGGTTCGTGTCGAGATGTCCGGCCTCGCGCAGCAGCAGGGCGCGGGGGGCGCGGCGCAGCAGGACCCGGCAGGCTTCCCCGACACTGGGTTTGATGCGGTGCGGGTCCGTCACGCCGTACTGGGCGGCGAGCGCATACGTCGCGGCAAACGGAGCGTCGGGCCGTGGCACAGGAGTGATGGGCTGCGGGGCAGCCTGACTGACCGCGTCGAGGTACATTTGCGTCCGGTCGTGCAGCCAGAGGGTCTGCTCGATCTGAGCGGCGTGCCGTCCCGGACCACTGAGGAACGTGCGGGAGAGCAGGCCGCAGACGGTGGCGTTCAGCAGCGCGTGCGGAATCAGGACGTCCTGGTAGGTACCGGCGTACGTGCTGATCCCGGCCGGATCACTCAGGACGGCCAGACGCGCGCCGGACACGCTGCGGTCCAGGGCGCCCCGGATGCTGCCTTTGCCGGTCCAGCCGTCCACGAAGACGACGTCCCGATCCGGGTGCTGCGCCAGGACCTCCCGGTAGGCCACGAGATCGAGCCCTTCGGCGCGCATGATGCTCAGGCTGTGGTGCGGCCAGTCCTGGCCTCGCCGGGCGGCCGCGCGGCGGATAAGCGCACCCGCAGGCGTGCCGCCCCTGGCGAGGGAGATCAGGACAGGACGGGCGTGATGCGCGGCGATCTGACCGGTGACCTGCTCGACCAGTCCGGCGGTGCGGGAGGCCATCTGGGGGAGCAGCGCGTCGAACGCGTCCTGCCAGACCGGCTCGGCTTCCGGCGTGAGCATCGTGGCGTACGAGGCGCCCTCCCGCAGGAGCCGCTCCTTTTCGGCCACGCTCACCAGCTGGGGCGCTCCGGCGTCCAGGTGGAACACGACGTCGCCGGGTGGAAAAGTGTGGTTCACAGGTGGGCTCCGTCGGGGTCGAGGGCGTGATCGATCTGGCGTCCGGTGGGGGTCAGCCAGAAGTGGCAGGCGCGCATGAAGGGCAGGTCGGACAGGCTGTCCCCCAGGCCGAGCGTGAGAAGGTGGGCGGGGTAGCGGGCACGGACGAAGGCCACAGCGGCGGCCTTGGTGACCTGCGCGTGCAGGAGGCTGATGTGCGAGGCGTTGGCGATCACGGTCAGACCTGCGCCCTGCAGGGCGCGGGCGGCGTGGTAGGCCGCGGTCAGGCTACCGCGCGCCGGGTGTTTCAGGACGTGCATGTAAGGCGCGCCCTGCACGGTATGGGTGCTGAGCGCGCAGCCGTGCTGATCGGCGATTCGCTGCGCGGCGGGCTGGGCGCGGGCGACCGTGTCGTCGGCGAGCAGCGCCTGAACGCGCCCGGCCCACTCTTCGTTCACGGTGCCGCCCGGATCAAGTAGGGTCGCGCCGTGGTCGCAGATGACTTCCGCGTGGAAGGGCAGTCGCACGCGAGCCATGGCGGCTGGCGTGCGGCCCGTGACGGGAATCAGGAGGCCGCCCGCCTCGTGTAACGTCCCGATCAGCTGACGCTGCGCGCCAGTGGTGAAGCTCTGCCGTTCTGGCGTGGCATGCTGCGCGGCCAGGACGAGGTCACCGCCGGGAGGGCACTTGGCCCGCGTCTGGAACAGGGTGTCGTCCAGGTCACTGAAGGCCAGGAAGGTCGGGGTCACAGGACCACGCTCCGGGCGTGCGGTCCGAGAAGCGGCAACAGCTCGGGCACGTCGCAGCCGGGTTCGTGCACGACGATGATGTCGCTGTACGCGGCCGGGTCAACGTTGTAGAGGTAGTTCGGCATCCCGTCCCCATAGTTGTCGGTGAAGGTCAGCTTCCGTGTCATGGCCAGGCCCGGCAGAACGGGAGAGCGGGTCGTTGCGCTGAAGCGCACCTGGGCCACCTGATGCTCAAGGTGACGGGCCAGGGCGTACGCCGGATACTGATGCTCTCCGGTGCCCAGCACCAGCAGGTGGGACGCGGCGGTCAGGCCGAGGGCCTGCCGGTCAGGGAAGTGCAGCGGCCGACTGGCGGTCCGCCGGGACTGCTGCAGGTGGGGCCTGCTCACGCTGCTGGTGGCGTGGACGGGGGGCGTGACCGGGGGAGCCCAGCGGGGATCCGGCGTGAACTGGTACGTTCCCTGCGTGAGGCTGATCAGGTGCAGTGTCGGCGTGACCCGTGCCTGCAGGGAGGCCGGATCGGCCCAGCTGGTGAGGCAGATCAGGATGATGCGTTCCAGGTGCGGGTACAGGTCACACCACGCCTGCGCGAGGTTCGTCAGGGTGGTGCCGGTCGTGATCTCGTCGTCGATGAGCACCAGCTCGCGCACGCTGTTCAGGTCCACGTCCGGCTGATGAAGGATGTGCGCGGGGGCGTGCGAGTGGGGTTCGTCGAAGCGCAGCAGGACCGGTTCCCCCGTGAGGTACCGGGTGGTGTGCTGGTAGCTGCCCGGCACGGCCGGGTGGCTGGCGTGCCACTCGGCGTAGACCCCTTCCGCCAGGGCGGTGGCGGTCTCGGCCAGGCCGATGAAGTGCGGCCGGGTCAGGGGGGGCAGGGCGCGTGCCAAGGCCCGGTGCGTCCACGCGGCGTGCTCCGGTGGGATGGGAATGTGCTTGCCAAGCACCTTGCTGACGAACAGGAATCCCCGCTTGGGGTTTTCCCGGACGGCGTAATCGACGAGGTCCGACAGGGGGCGCAGTTCGCGCTCCACGGTAAGGTGCAGGCGGCCGCTTGGCAGAGTGACGTGGGTGGGCACGTCACACCCTCCGGGCGCGTTTGTCTTCGCGGACGTGCATGACCTGCGTGGGCGTCATCACGTCCGGGCGCTGCACGCCACTCACGGCGTCAAGGAGCAGCCCAGGCAGATTCACCCCGGACGCCAGCGCGTTGCGGATGCCGCCGGACGCCCGGGTGTTGATCTCCAGCAGGTGGGCGGTTCCGGCGCGGTCATCACGGGTCTGGAAGTTGAACAGGCCACTGAGGTGGTACCGGCGGGCCATGGCGCGGGCCACGTCCACCAGATCGGGCCGGACCTCAATGATCTGATCCTGGCTGGTCTTGCGCCGCACGACGCAGCCCAGCAGCTCCCCATTCAGGGCGGCGCAGTCCACGCTGCGCTCGTCACCCGGCAGGGTGTGCATCAGGAGATACTCGGGCCACGTGTCGGCCGCGGCGATCATCTCCCGGGCGGCGGCGGTGCTCATCTCGTACAGTTCGCCTTTCAGGAAACTGGTGACGCGGGGCGTGTCACTGAGCATCCGGAAGCCGCTGGCGTAGATGCCCTCGGCAGGTTTCATGCACAGCCGCACGCCCGCCGTGGTGAGGTCAGCGCGGGCCGCGTCGAACTGCGCCAGCGTGTTGAACACCTGCCAGCGAGGAAGCGGAAGGAGCTCTTCAGGCCAGTCGGCCATGAACTGCGCTTTGTTGTTGATCAGGCGCAGGGTCTGGGGGGCGGCCGGCACGATCGCCTGCGGGAAGCGCGTGGGCTGTTCGGCAAACTGCTCGGCGAGCTTGCCTGGAATGAACGCGTCGATGCGCAGCACGCGCAGGAGATCTTCGATGTACTCCAGGTACAGGTCTGAGTCGAGGTTGCGGGGCTCGACGATGGCTGTCATGCCGCACCCTCTCGAGGCCTCGAGCATGGCGTGCCCTGAATCGGTGTGCGAGACGACGACGTCATGCCCGCTGTACTGAAGAGCGCGAATCTGGTCGGCCGTGCCGGTGAAATTCTTGTTGAAGTAGGCTCGCATGGGAACTCCTGTGGGAGAGTGAGGGGACGGAGGCACCCGGTAACAGGACCGTCACCGGGTGTGGGCGGAATCACGGGATTCAGACGTGTCGAGCGAGACTCTCAGGATCTCGGTGACGAGCGATGGCAACACAGATAGGCTGGTGCCTGATCTTCACGTGCTTGCCAGTGCACGTGAGGCTCAGGCCAGGCTGCCAGGCGTGACATGCGTGGGGGTCAGGAACACCTGTCCGGGGCCGTCCAGGGTATACACGAAACCTTCGCCGCTGCGCAGCGAATTTCGCAGGCCGCGCACCAGTGGCCCCAGGCGGGGGTTCATGGTGGCGGTGTACATCAGCATCATGTCCCCGTCGACCGTGACGGTTTCCCCAGCAGCGACGTCCAGCATCTCGATCTCATGCACGCTGACGGGGGACTCGATGACGAGCAGCCCCCGTCCATCCAGGCGGGGTTGCATCAGGCCGTTGCCGCTGACGGCTCCCTGCACCCTGGCGTGCTGATGGGTGCTTAGACGCAGGGTGCCCTGCGCGGCGTAGTAGGCCTTGTCATCGACGAGCATGCTGTCGCCGCTGTCCATGTTCGCGAAGACGAAATGCTTGTGGGTGGGTTCCGTCCAGACTTCGCCGGTGCCGGTGACGCGGGTACCGTAGGCGGACTCACCGGTCCCGGCGCTGCGCATGGCGCGGCCGAGGAAGCCGCCGCCCTGCCCGGCCTGCTGCTGGATGACTTCAAACTTCAGGCGGCCGTGCGCGTAGGACAGGATGCCAGGTTCTAGCACGACGCTGTCGTCACGCAGCGTGAACTTGATCTGGCGCTGGCCGGTGTCGGTGTAGATCTCCCGGAAGGTCGGCGTGGTGCCCGGCGCGCCCTGCACGAGCTGGGACGTGACCTTGCAGATCGCGTACAGCTCGGCTTTCAGGCCGCCACTGCTCTCCTCGCTTAACTGGATGCGGTAACTCATGGGGTTCAGGGTAGTGCGAACAGGCCTCAGCGCACGGCGCACAGTTGGTACAGCAGGTGGTGTGGGCCGCACGTGCCCTCTGGCGGGCCGGTCAGGTGACGGGTGTCGGGCAGATGATCAGCTCTCCGGCCTGCGTGCCCGCAATGATCCAGTCGGCGTTGACGGCCAGGCAGTGGAGGTCGTGTGCCGCGGCGTGCAGTTCGGTCAGGGTGTCCGAGTGGTCGCGGATCAGGACGCGGCGGCCCGCCGCGGCGACGAGGCGTCCGTCTGGCAGCACCTGCAGGGCGGACACGGGCGCGTCGATGGTCACGATGGGCTGCGTCTGACCGACCCGCAGGATGTCGGACCCGCTGGCGACGTACACGTCACGGCCATCGGTGGCGAGCGCGCCGATCGGGCCGCGGCGTTCGGGGGGCAGCAGGGGCGTCACGGCGCCCTGGTCGGGATGGACGACCATCACCTCGCCGCGCGCGGTGCCGACGACGATCATGCGGTTGGTGAGCGCCTGCACCGCCGTGATGACCTGCTCTCCGGCCCGCTGGGACCCCAGGGGCCGCAGGGGCGCCGTGTTCCACAGCGTGAGGTTCATGCCGGACGTCACGGTCAGCACCTGGTCGTCGCCGTAGGCGGTCATGTGGGTGGTCCCCTCGGCGCCCTGGACGCTGCTGAGCTGATGCCCCCGCCACAGGTGGAGCCAACCCGCGGTGTCGGCCGCCACGAGCCCTTCAGGCCGCATGCTGAGGCCCGTCGGTTGCCCGCGCAGCCCGTCAAGGCGTTCCTGCGCTTCACCGCTGACCGACGTCAGCCGGATGGACAGGTCCGCACCGGCGCTGATGATCTGCGACCCGTGCAACAGGAGGTGCGTGACCCAGCTGCCGTGCGCGCGGATCACCTTCACAGCGCTGCGGGAGGCCGTGACCACGGGAGCGGCAGGCCCGCCGAGCAGGTCGGTCCGGGCGGGCCGACGGGCGGCGTCCCCGGCGAGGCAGGCGGTCATGGTGCGGATGAGTGTGTCGGGCGTCCCCACCGGCGGCGTCGGGAGGGGCATACCGATCGCGAGCTGGGCCGCTCCCGGCGGGTCCTGCCCGCTGAGCGCGAACGACAGGGTCGCCCCGAGGCTGTAGGCGACGGCGGCCCAGGTGTCGAGTGGCTCGCCGCGCAGGTGTTCCGGGGCCTGGTAGGCCGGGGCGACGGGCGTGGCGGTCAGGTCCAGGAGTGGGCCGTCGGGCGTGAGGGTCACGCGGTCTGGCGTGACCAGTCCGGCCGCCGCTCCGAGACTGGACAGTGCCGGCTGGAGGTGTTCGAGCAGCGTCTGTACGTCGCCCGGAATCCAGCGGCCGCGGCGCAGCACGTCCGATCGCAGGGTCACGCCCTCGGGTGGATTGAGGACCGCGTACGTGGTGCCGTGCTGCTCGAAGGTCAGCTGCACCCTGCGCTGCCCCGGGCAATCGCCCTGCAGGGCGGACGCCCGCTGCGTCCAGGCGTCGCACGCCCCGGCGCTGTTGCCCGGCAGGATGACGAGGTTGCCCAGTCGGCGACTGCCTGCCGGGAGGAACTCGTCGATCAGCACGGTCTGTCCGTCACGCTCGTCCGTGGCGAGGTACCGGAGGTGCTCCTCGCGGCGCAGCGCCCGGTCCACGCGGTACTGCTGGTACAGGCGGGTGCCGTTCGGCAGGGCCAGCATCGGCGCGTGGCAGGCGGGGCAGTGTGGCGCGTCCGGCGGGACCGGCGCGTGGCAGGCGGGGCAGGTGGTCATGGGCGGGCTCCGGCGGGGGCGCTGTTGGTGTACTCGAGGACGATCTCGATCCGGGCGTGATCCGGCGCGGTGAGTTTCAGGTCCGGCAGGGGGTTCTGCCCGCCGCGTCCCGCCGTGGCGATGAAGTACGGTTCGATGCCGCCCTGCGTGACGAGGAAGCGGGCGGCGGCGGCGGCGCGGTTCGTGGCGTCTTCCCAGCGGTCACTCGTGCGGTTCAGGGTCGGCAGCGTGTGCCCCTCGATGCGAATACGCCGCCAGGTGCCGCGGTTCTCCCGCAGCGCCTGCGCGAACTGCCCCAGCGTGGCGCGGCCGCCGGGGCTGAGGTTCACGCTGCCGGGTTTGAAGAGGGCAGTGTTGGTGAACACCCAGCGTTGCGTCCCCACCGGGTCGTTCTTGCCGCGGTTGAGGACAGGGCGCCTCGCGGCGGGGATGCGGTCCTTGAGGGCCTCCTGGAACGCGGTCTGGGCGTCCTGGTAGCGCAGGTTCTCCCAGTTCACGCGGGTCAGGGCTGTCAGCGCGGCGACCACGAAGACCATCACCAGGATGACGTTCAGGGTGGTGTCGGTCAGCGCCACGTACGGATTGAGGTCGTCGGCCGGCAGGGTGCGGCGACTCATGCGGCGGGGCCAGCCTCACGGGCCAGCGGGAGGGCGAGGTTAAGCCGCTGCACGGCGTCGCGCAGGTCGCGCTGCACGGCGACCGCGTCGCTCGGGAGGGCCTGCTCGATGTGCCGGCCCACGCGGGCGGTCGCGTCGAGCTGTTGCGTGAGCACGTCCCGCAGTTGCCTCAGGGTCTCGGCGTGTTCGGCCCGCTGTTCACGGGCGGCCACCTGCGCGTCCTGCACCGGCCCGAGGGCCTCGCCCAGCGAGCGCAGGTCCTCCTGCACCGCCGCGCGCAGCGCCTCGAGATTGGCGCGGTGGGCGTCCAGCGTCGCGCGCAGGTCCGCTTCCCAGGCGGGCGGCGCCGTCAGGGCCGTCACGCCCTGCTCGATGGGCCGCTGCACCTGCGTCAGAGACTGCGTGAGGGCCGTGAGCTGCTCGCGCAGCGCCACCTCACGGGCCTCCTGATCGCGGGCGCGGGTGCGCTCGGCGTCGTCCTTGCCGCGCAGGGTCCGCTCCAGGGCCGTCACGGCCTCCGCACTGCCCTTGAGCTCCGGGCGCAGCGCGTCCATGGCCGTCCCGACCACGTTCACCTCGGTCGTGTAGGCCTTCAAGGTATCGTCCAGACGCGACTGGAGCGTATCGAACCCGCTCCGCAGGCTGCTGTAGACCTCACCGGCCGCGCTGGTCATCACGTTCTGACTGACGGCCAGGTCGCCCGTCACCTGCGTGAGCTTCTCGCTCACCTTGAAGATCTCCGCGACGATGTCCGCCCCGGTCCGCCCGAACTCGGTGTGCACGGCGCGGATCTCACCGAGTTGCTGGTCACTGTGCCGCCCGAGTGCCGTCATGGACCGCTCGAACATCTCGTTGAACTGCGTGTAGATGTTGCGGTAGTCGTTCTTGTGCTGTTGCAGCGCGTCCACGGCCGTGGTCAGGCGTTCGGAGCTGAGCTTGACGTCACCGCTGGCCTGCTTGAGGGCCACGGAGATGTCCTGCGAGGTGCGCTGCAGAGTCTTGAGGCTCTCGGTGATCGTCGTTCCCGCCTCGGTCAGCACCTGCGAGAACTGCTGACTGGTCTGCTGGATGGCGTCCTGCGTCTCTTTCAGGTAGGTTCCGCTGCGCTCCATCAGGGCCTGCAGGGACTCGAGCTGCTTCTCACTACCTGCCGGGTACAGTTGCGGCGCGTATTTCAGGCTGATGCCGTCCAGCGCCCGGATGAGCCGCTGCGCCCGGCGCGCCGTGAAGATCTGCGCCACCTGCAGCAGGAACGCCGTGGCCACCCCCCAGAAGGTCCCTGCGAACGCGGAGCTCATCTCCCGCAGCGTCACCCCGAGGTTCTGGGCGACCTGACCTGGGTCGGCGGCGCTCATGGCGTTCTGAATACTCGGCCCGAGCTGGCCCAGGGTGCCGATCAGGCCGACGACCGTGCTGATCAGGCCGAACAGGAGCAGCAGGTTCGGCAGCGCGCGGTGGGCGACGCTGTCCTGCCGCACCTGATCCACGAGCGGCTCGAGGACGTCACCGGGGCGGGCGAAGGCGAGGCCACTGTGGCGGACCATCTGCACCATCAGCGTCCCGGCCAGCGTCGCGTGATCCCGCCCGAGCATGACGCTGAGGGTCGACTCGTCGGTCGCGGGCCGCAGGAGGACCGACACGCGCCGCGCGGCGGCCTCCTCCCGGCCCAGCCGGGCGTGCAGGCGTGCCCACTGCCACAGGCCCAGCCCGAACAGGGCCAGGATGCCCATCAGCAGCGCCCAGAGCAGACCCGTATGCGGCAGCAGGACACTCAAGGGGTTCCCCATGCGGTCACCCGACCAGGACCGCGGCGCCGGGTCCGTAGTAGTGCGTGGAGTCGTTGAAGCAGCGCCAGCCGTTCAGCGCGGCGTCCTGCACGGTCGCGCCGATCTCGCCGCCGCAGCGCGGGCAGAACAGACCGTCTTTCGGGGCGAGGCCGCCCCAGCGGCCGGGCTGGTCCTTGCGCAGCGTGAGCGCGTTGATGGTCGCCGGGGGCGGCGGGAACAGATGCATGCTGGCCTCGTGCAGCGGCGTGTGGCGGGCCGTGAATTTCGCGAGTTGCTCGCCCGCCCAGCTCTGGTCGCCCCAGCCCTGCACCTGCACCTGACGGCCGTGACGGTAGAACTCGGCCAGGCGATCGTTGAGCTGCTGCACGAATGCCAGCGCGCCCTCCTGCACGTTCAGGTCGTGGCGTTTCCAGTGTTGCTCGATGCGGGCCTGCAGGGTGGGCAGCGCGCCCACGAGACTGAAGCCATCGAGGTCCTGTTCGCCCTGTGCGAGGGCGCGCGCGGCTTCCGGCAGGTTGATCGGCAGGCGACGGAAATCGCGGTCCCCGAAGCCGGTGGACGTCCAGGACAGCTTCAGTCCGTCGCGGATGGTCAGCTCATCGAGGATCAGGCCGACCACCAGCGCCTCGGTCGCGTCTTCAAGCAGTTGCGCCTCGCGGCGCGAGAGGCCGTACCACTGGACGTCGCGGCGGGTGTGGAACGTGGGGAAGTCGTGGCACTCGGCGGCGTGCAGACCTCCGTCACCGAGGACTTGGTCCAGGCCGCGCAGGGGGAAGCGGTAGTACTCCTCCATGAACAGGGCGCGGGTGGGATCACTACCCTCGCGGAAGATTGCGTTGGCACTGGAGAAGGTCGAGCCGATCAGGTTCTTGAAGGTATCGGCATCACTGGGCGCGGTGCGGGCCGGCGTGAAGACCGTCTGACGCTCCAAGATCGGGCTGCGATTTCCTTCCACGGCTCGCGCCTTGTTCAGATCCAGGAACGGCCGGGCCCGTTCGGCGGCGTTGCGGACGCGGCCGTCGACCGCCGGCGTGAGTTCACGTTCGCGCATGAGCCGCTCGACGACGTTCTCCTGCGCGAGCACCAGACTGAAGGGCTGCGCGGCGTCCTGGAGCAGGCGGGTCAGCATACCCTGCGGGATGAGGAACTCGCCCTTGGGATCGAAGGACGCATGGATCCACGATTTGTCGAGGTGACGTGAGGACGGCACGATCACGCCGGGCAGGTCCGTCCAGCTGCGGATCAGGCGCTCGTAGTGACGGGCCTCAATGTTGTCGAGGTGTTCGATGCTGCTCTGCTTCCCGGCTTCCAGGGCGCGGCGGTACTCGCTGTTGACGGTGGTGCGCGGCTCGAACAGCACCAGGCCGTTGACGGGGGGAACGGTATCGGACAGGCGTTCGACGTCGCTCGCGAGGCGGTTGCGCAGAGCAGTGACGCGGTGGTTGAGGCTGGTGAGGTTCGACTGCACCTGCAGCAGCAGCCGCTCGAGGTGTTCGCACACGCCGAAGTCGACGGTACCGTGCTTGCTGTACGTCTGCATGGAGGCGTACACGGCGGACTCCATCTGAATTTTGGCGAACTTGCGGGCCGCGTCGCGCAGGTCGCGCTGCGCGCCCTGGATGTTGCCCTTGTTCTTGTTGAAGAAACTGACCTTCTTGACCTCGTCCTTCAGGCGGGTGACGGCCGCGTCGACTTTCTGCCACGCCTCGCCCGCCTCGCTCTGCGACACGGCGGTGTTGGCCTTGGCCGCTTCCTGCAGGCCGCGCAGGTACTCAATCAGGCCGCTGACCTCGGTGGCGAGGATCTGCGGCCCGCGGATGCGGTCCAGGAGCGACTCGTGGGCGTGATCGGTGAATCGCTGGTAGATAGCTTCGGTGATCAGGTCACGGCGGGCACGCATCTGACCGGACAGGCCACCGTCGGGAGCGACCGCGCGGCGCAGTTCGGAGAGCGCCCGGTCCAGGCGCGTGAAATCCAGTTTCTCGGTATCGAGTTCACTGTTCACGGCGCGGGTCGCGTCGCGCAGCCACTCGTCGACCGGTTTGTCCAGCGCGAACGGCATCAGACTGACCCAGTCGAGGCCAATCTCGGCGGTGAGGTCACTGGCCGTTTCGGGATTGCCCCGTTGCCACTCGCTCAGCGCGCCGTGCAGGAGTTTCTTCGCGGCGGCCTCGGTGATCTGATCGGCGGGGAACTCCGCGACGGACAGCCCGAAGGTGCTGAAGACGTGCGCCTGGTGATCCCGGTCGGGCATGGGCGCGTCCACGGCGAGACTGAACGGATCGGCTTCCGGGGACACGACGTTCATGTAGATCCGGTCGGCAATAAGTTCGTTGAGTTCCGTCTCCCCTGTTTTGGTGGGTGAGCTGGGTGCCACGAGATACGGCAGGTCGTACGGCTGGGTGGTCATGTTCGCCACCGTGCCGTCCGCGTACGTGATGGACGGCAGCGTATCCGGCGTGCCCTGATGGTAGTGGTTGAGTTCAACCAGGGCGGTGTAGGCGTTCTTCTTCAGGCGCTCGGCGTTCGAGGCGATCGCGGAGGTGAGGTTCGGATGCGGCAGGGAGAAGATACCGATGATCTTCTCGGTTTCACGCAGCGGCAGGGATTTGACAAAGTACCCGAAGTCCGGCAGGAGTCCGCTGCCCGTTCCGCCGCAGAGGGTCCCCACGACGAAGACGCGGATCTCACCACCTGCCGCGAACGTGATGGTGGGGTTTGAGCCGTCGGGCAGGGCGCCACGGTCTTCCTGTGCCTTGCTCGACTGCAGGTCTCGCAGGTTGGTGATCCGGGACAGCAGTGCCCGGCGGATGGTCGTGTAGTTGGGATCCATCATGAACGTCAGGCGCCCGACCATGCGAATGTTGCCGGCGCCCCCCTCGGTGTCCTTCAGGCGCCGGAGGGTGGTCATGTCCGCCCATTTCTCCAGGTGGATCTTCCGGTGTGCGCTGGGGTCGGAGAGAATCTGGCCGTAGGTCTTGCCGTCGAGTGCGATCGGGAAGAAGTCCCCGCGGGGGCTCAGGATCGGCGCGGGTTCGTTCGTGTTCGTCTCGATCGCCATGAACTGCACCCAGGGGGCGCGGTCGGCCGAGCCGTACTTCCAGGCGAGGCGGCGGATGAGGTTGTTGGCGACGCGGGTACCGGTGCTGCCCAGGCCGATGACGAGGGTCTTGGTAACTTCGGTGTTGCTCATGGGTGCTCCTCAGGGCGCAGGGCCAGGGTCAAGGTGGTCTGGTAGGGGCGGGGCGGCAGGTTGGGTTTGCTGGGCGCGCGACCCTTGACGGTCAGGGTGTACTCGGCGTCCCGGTCGGCGGGGATGGGGGCGGGCGCGTCGCCTTCGACGGTGACATCCAGGTCTGGCGTGACCTTGAGGCCACTGCCGGTGCGGGTGACGGTGAGGAACTTGATGGCGGGGAGGCCCGCGCCGAGCGTGACGTACTGGGCACTGCTGGGCGGGATGGGATAGCCGGGACCGACGACCGTGCAGATTACGTCGCCGTCCTTGCTGTCCTTGAGGGGGAAGGCGCGCCCGGCGACGTGCAAGGTAAGGGGCTCGCGCCTGGACGGGCGGGACGCGGCGCCGCCGCGGCGCCGGGCGAGCAGCAGACCGGCGATGGCCGCTGCGGCAGCGCCAGCGAGGAGGACCGGCAGCCAGGGGATCTGCTGCGGTTCGGGCGTGGGCGCGTCGGTCTGTTCGGTGAGCAGTTCGGTGCGGGGGCGGCTGAGTGCCGCGCCGCTGAACGACCGCGGCGTGAGGATCACGGCGTCCAGGGTGCGGTCCCCTTCACCGAACGGCAGCGAGAGGGTGGCGCCGGTGGTGTTGGTACGCACGCGAGTCCATCGGGTCAGGGCGGACACGTACTCCGGGTCGTTTTCACCTATGGTGCGTTCCCCGGCGCGTCCGGCGGAGCTGGCGGCCGTGTTGGTCAGGAGAACGAGCACCGTGTCGGTCTGCCCTTCGAAGCGCTGAGCCAGTTCGGTGATGACTGCTTCGGTGTCGTGGCCGCCTTCGCTGCCGGCCTGCGCGGTTCGTGGCCAGAGGTTCTGGAAGGTGGCGCGCAGGGCGGCGCGGTCGCGGGTGATCTTGAGTGGGTTGAGGGTCTCTCCGGCGTGGGGCCAGAGTCGCTGTTCCCAGGCGTAGGAACTGAGCTGGTCACCGTCCACGAGGTGCTGCTGGGCGAGGTCGGACGCGATGACGCGCGCGGCCTCGGCCATGCGGGGGTCGCGGGCGAAGTGGCCGGTGCTGAACGCGACGGCGAGGTGGAGGTGCTGCGCGTTGAGGTCGCCACCAGCGGTCTTGACGGCCGCGTCAATCTCTCGGTAGAGCCGTTCAGCCTGGTCGTTCAGGA
Organism: Deinococcus hopiensis KR-140; assembly: GCA_943327755.2. Classification (GTDB taxonomy): domain Bacteria; phylum Deinococcota; class Deinococci; order Deinococcales; family Deinococcaceae; genus Deinococcus; species Deinococcus hopiensis_A. The sequence continues at coordinate 26,339 of CALPYF020000027.1, read as the reverse complement.
GAGAGGAATTGATCGTGGGCGCTGCGCCATGCGCGGAGCAGAGAAGGAACAGAGTCGGAAGTAGAAATCGTGGATTCATCTCAGCGGATCCTCATGAAGTGGGCCGAAGTGTGCTGCGCGTCATCATAGGCAGGTGTCCAGTCCCGATCAGGCGCACATGTGGCGCCTCAGGGGGGGCAGCACCCCCACCCTGTCGAAAATGTCTCAATCGGTTCAGAAGGGGGAGAATCACCGGTCGTCGTGGTCCTGCCAGACCGGGTGACGCCCACCCGACACCAGCGCCACGCCAGGATCGTGCGCGGCGCACCGGGCCCACATCACAGGCAGGTAGGGTGCACTGCGCTCACCGGTGATCTCCATCAGCAGCTTCGCCGCGTCTGAAAATAGCCCCAGGGCGCGGGTGAGTTCCGCCCGGAACAGGTGATCGTTGACCGTGACCGGCGTGAAGTCCCGGAGCTCCTCGATCAGGTCGCGGTAGCGGCCCGTGACCGGCGGGGCGCAGGTTCCGAGCGGTCGGTCACGGTACGCGTCGTTGTACCGCTGCCACGCCCAGACTTTCAGCTCGAACTCGCGGGGGCCGTCCGCCAGCCCAGCGTCGATGGCAGCCAGGTACTCATCGGCGCTGAGGGGACGGACCTCTGGCGGGAAGGAACGCTCAAGCTCCAACGGGACTCCCTGGGCATCTTCAAGCCAGTAATACTTCCCGCAGGTGGCGCAGCGGGTGATCCAGGTGAAGATGGGAGTCATGGGGGCGAGATTCACCCCGTCAGTCCACGCCGTCATACCGAAGGTGTTCCAGGACAGAAATGTCCGGTAGTGGGCTGGAGCGGCGCAGTGCGTACAGGCAATCAAGACAGGCGGTCCGGGCAACATGGATCCCTCCAGTGGGCTTCAGATGAACACGGCGGCACGTCAGGTACTGACGCGCTTGACAGCTGGCCCGCGCGCCCGGTAGGGTTCGTCTTCCCGCGCCGTCACGCTCTCCCCTGCCGCCCCGTCCCGAGTTCCCTCGATCGACCCGGAGGTCCAGCCGTGTCCACTGAACGCATGACGATCACCCGCGCCCTGAGCGAACTCAAACTCCTCGAGAAGCGCGCCACCAAACTCATCGACGAGACCACCTTCGTGACGTTCACCGTGGGGGGCGCGCCGCCCCGTGAGGCCCGCAGCGCCGCGGAGTTCAGCGACCGGGTGCTCGCCCGGCGGCAGAGTGTCGCCGACCTCCTGCGCCGCCGCTCGGCCATCAAGGCGGCGGTCGTGGCCAGCAACGCCCGCACGACCGTGGACGTCGCCGGTCAGGTGTACACGGTCGCGGCGGCCATCGAACGCAAGGCCAGCGTCGCGTTCGATCAGCGCCTGATCGCGCGGCTGCGCAGTGACCTCGCCGGCGCGCGGCGGCAGGTCGAGGTCACGAACGAACGTGCCGAGGACCGCCTCGACCAGCAGGCGCAGGCACTGCTCGGGAAGGAAGGCGCTCGCGGCGCGGAGTACGAGGCGCTGCACCGCTCGTTCATGGACCGCAACGCCGCGCGGCTGCTCGACCCGCTGGACGCCCAGGCGGACATCGACCGGCTGTCGGACCAGGTGGACGCGTTCCTCGCGGAGGTGGATCAGGCGCTGAGTGTCAGCAACGCCGTGACGGTGATCGAGGTGCCCTGAAGGCCCGGGGCTGGCCGTTCGAACGCGCGCGCCGTGACCGCCCCGGCCACAGGGTCATGTGGCCAATTCCTGACTTCCGAACCTGGATGTCTCCTGCGCGGCCCCCCCGCGCATCTGCGGGGGACACGCCGCTGAAGACTCAAGCCTGACGGTTCAGGTCGCAGGATTCACGTTCCTCAAGCCTCTTTCCCTGAACGCTCAACGTTCACCGCTCAAGGCTCGATCAAATCCTGGACGCAGGGCACTTCCGGACCCGGTCACTCCGGCGCGCGGCCCCCAGGCTGAACGGTCAGCCCAGCAACGCACCTCCCCCACCGTGATGGCTGGGGGAGGTGTCTGCTGTAGGTTACTTGCTGCGCCGGGTGTTGTAGGACTGGCTGCGGGCACGTTTCTGGGCGAGCTGGGCGTTCTGCGCGAAGTCCTCGTCGAGGGCGGCCAGGGCGCTGATCTCGCCCTGTAGGCCGTGGATGCCGAGGTTGTGCAGGCGGCGCACCTCGCGGCTGAGGCGTTCGCGGGACATGATGGGCGAGCCGGCAACGGCGTACGCGACGGCCTCCTCGCGGACGCGGGCGGCGCGCAGGCGTTCGGTCAGGAGGCGCACGTCGGCATTCTCGGCGGGTTCGGGGGACCCGGCGGGCTGGACAGGGAGGTTCAGCTGGGCGCGCTGGACGTGCCGCTGTCCGGCGCGGTCGGTCCAGGCGAGCCGGATGCGGGTGACGCCGAGATCGTTCGCCAGGTGCTGGGCGGGGACGTGCACGGTGAAGATCAGGTCGGTCGGGCGGCCCTGGATGAGGTTGGGGAGTTTCGCGCGGCCGGTGTCGGTGCGGGGCAGGTCGTTCAGGAGTTCGTGGCGGCGGCTGCCGAGGGCCGGGTTGGGTTCGATGCCCAGTGAGACGGTGTGGCCGCTCGTGCGGCTCAGGCCCTGGAGTTCCTGCTCGAAGTAGCGGGGCAGGTCGGCGGGGTTCTCGATGTGCTCGAAGTTGCCGTCGCCGGCGTCGGCGATGGCCTGCATGATCTGATCGTCGTAGTGTTCGCCCAGGCCGATGGTGCTGGTGCTGACGCCGAGCGCGGTGAGGCCGCGGACGTGGTTGGCGATGACGCCGGGGTTGGTCTCGCCGACGTTGGCGCCGCCGTCGCTCAGGAGCAGCACGCGGTTGAGGGCGGCCGGGTCGAGGTGCTGGGCGCAGAGGGTGGCCCCTTCGAGCCAGCCGGCGTGCAGGGCGGTGGAGCCGCCGCAGGTGACCGTGTCGACCAGGGCGCACAGCGCTGCGGGGTCGGTGGCGGCCTGTGGGGGGATGACGGTGGTGACGGTGTCGTCGAAGGTGACGAGGCTGACGAGGTCTTGGGTGCACAGTTGCCGGATGGCGGTCTGCGCGGCGAGGCGGGCCATGTGCAGGGGCTGGCCGCTCATGCTGCCGCTGCGGTCGAGGACCAGGGCGAGGTTGAGGCGCGGTGGGGTCTGGGTGCGGGCCGCCTGGGTGGGGGGCGTGAGGCGGGCGTGGATGACGAGGTCGGTGTCCTGTCCGGCGGTGAGGGTGGGGATCAGGGGGCGCAGTTTGATGTGCATGGGGAGCCTCGGGTGGGGAGCGCGGGGGCGGAGTGGGGTGGACGCCTCACTCTACATCAACAATTCAAATTGTCAACAACATTGATTGTTTTATTTTGGGAAGGGCTCGGCTGTCCGGAGCTGGGTGAGCCCGAACATCACCAGGGTTCCACGAGTCCACGACAACCAATGACGTGGCCCGCTGGAGATCACGCGCTGTACCTACCTGACCGGCCCTGAGCTGGCGCTCCCAGGCACAGGACCCCACCGGGTGTATGCCGCTTCACACGACGCTCTGCCCGCAGTCACCACACTCAGCCCTGAACCGCTAGAGCCTGATCCTCTACTGCCGAGGCGTGGTGTCCAGCGCCTCGCGCAGCCGCCGCAGGAGCTCATCCCAGCGGGCCTCCCCGCGCGGCACACGGAACGCCCCCGACACGTGCACCTCCAATCCCGGCGCGAGCGTCACCCGCCGCCACACCTCCCCCGGCTGCGCGGCCCCAGCCTGATCGGAGTCACGTGGAAGAAAGCCCTTCCGGACTTCACGGGGCGGCGCCGGACTCATCGGCGCCGGACTCGGTGCGGCGCCCACCCACCCGGCCGGCGATTCCGGCACGGCGCGCACGGCCTTGCCCCCAGGGCGGCGCAGGCCGTCCAGGTACGCCAGGGCAGGGTTGGCCGGCAGCTTCACGTTGCCCGACAGGAGCACGCCCGGACCGGCGGCCAGTGACTCGAACAGCCGCTCGGGCGGGGCCGAGGGATCCTCCCCGGTGACGCCCGTCCGGGCGAGATCCGCCAGCTCCTGCTCGCTGCGCCCGATCAGGGCGCCGACCAGGGCCTTGCCGCTCAGCCCGTCGGCCATCAGGCGGCGCAGGGCCAGCAGGCCCAGCAGATGCCCGCGCCCGTACCGGGCCTCCCGGCCTTCCCGGGTGGGCGCGGGCAGCAGGCCGACCGTCGTGTAGTGCCGCACCAGGCGCGGATTCATCTCGTCTTTCAGGCGCGCAGCGCGGTCCCCGGGCAGCAGCTGCGCCAGCAGCCGGTTCGCCTCGGTCACCAGCGCGTCGATGCCGCCACTCCACCGCTCATCAATTCCCAGCACGCCCCCAGCCTACCCTGACAATCCCCATTGACAGCAAAACACTCAGGAGACCGCCCTGCCGCGCCACTGCGTGACACCGCGAAAGCCCCACGCGCCGCGTCAGGGCGTGACACGGCCGCGCCGGACAGTACCCCTACCCCGCCCGGCGACACATACCCCCGCGCCGGGACGTGGAGGCCCCGATGTTCCTGACCCTGATCACCCTGCTCCTGACCACCCTGCTGCGCCCCGTCACTGCCCCGCCGCCCACCGGGGTCACCGATGCGGCGCGGGCCGCTTCGCCCGTGATCACTGCCGGGCCCCTCTTGGCAGGCGACAAACCCGACACCGGAAGCGGCGGAGGCTGAACGCCGTCCGCCGCTCCGCCTGAGCGGGGGGACGCGCCGATCAGCACGCCCTGTGCCCACCGCACCTCAACCTCCGGCCCTGGAACCGGCCACGGTCCCAGCGTGTCCCCTCGGCAGGCGCGCCCGTCCGCTCAGCGTTCAGTGGCACGCCGAGGAGCGTGCAGTCGACCGCCGTACAGCGCCACGGTGAACGCGTAGCCCGCGACCTGCCACGCCCACACACTCAACACGAAAAACAGCGCCAGGGTCACGACCGCCAGCAGAACCTCCCCCGGTGCCGTCGGCCACCGCGTGACCGTTACCGGCCAGCCGCCGCGCACCCAGTCGCCGACCGGCGCCCCCCACCCGGCGGCCATCAGAGCGGGGACGCCCAGTGACACCAGGACGGCACTGCCGGTCACGCACCACGCCCAGACATACGCCGCCAGTCGGGCGCGCACCACGGGCCACAGCCGCCAGGGGGCCGTCAGGACCGTCCGGTCGCCCTCGCAGCCCAGGCGGGTCATGCCGGCCGGCACCAGCAGGAACGCTCCCAGCAGGAGGGCCAGTGCAGCCGTCCACGCGGCGGTGGCCAGTCCGGTCCAGTGCAGCCGCGCAGCGCCCCAGGCGATCAGGGCGGCGGCGGCGCCCGGACTCAGGCTGAGGGTGATCACGCCCCATACGGTCAGTCCCAGCGTCCAGGTCCGGCGGGACCAGCGGAACGGCGTGAAGACGGGCGTTTTACCGTGGTAGAGCCGCGTGGCGACCTCCCAGCGGTACCCGAGGTTCATCACCCATCCCGGCAGGAGCGTCACGAGCGCGAGGGCGCCCAGCGCGACGCCCCGGCGGCCTTCACGGGTCGCCACGGGGAACGCCCAGGCCGCCCACCACCGCAGCGTGGGCGGCAGGGCCGGGTGTGAAGGCACGCGCAGGGTCACCCGAGCAGCCTACGCACTGGCGGGCCGCAACGTTCGCTCAGGTCAGCGCGCCCGGTGGGGACGCGCGGCGTTCGCGTTCGGTCAGAAGAGGTCCCAGCGTCCGGCCGGTCCCCTCTGCGGCTCTCCGGCGACCACGCAGGCTGCGTCGTCGGGTCGGCACGGTTCAACACCACCGAGGATCATCCCCACGACCCCTGAAGCCCGTGGTCAGAACTGGCAGCGGCTGGTCTGGGCGGGCCACTGGAGGCTCAGTCCGGTACGGGGCTTACTGCGCACGCCGCCGTCCCCGAATCCGAAGCCGTTGCCGTCTGCCCAGCCGACCGTGACGCCTCCCAGAATCTTCTCGCGCCAGCCGCCGTCCTCCCAGCGGTCGAGGGTGTTCAGCAGGGCGAGTTGCGCAGGCGTGACCTGGACGTTGCAGCCGCGCAGGTAGGCGCGGGCGACCTCGGTGAGTGCCTGTTTCTGAGCAGGGGTGGCGGTGGGGGTGGTCACCCAGGCCATGAGGGTGTTGATGACTGAGAGATTCGGGTCGTCACTGTGATTGCCGGTGGTGAGGTACACCTGAACGCGCTGCCCGTTGACCTTGAGGGTGATGGTGTCCGTGAAGGGCTGCGTGCCGAGGCGACCACTGGTGACCGTGACGACGCCGGGCACCCAGTGGAGGGGCTGCTGGCGGCTGATGGGTTCAGTGCCGCCGGCGGCGGCCGTGGCGGTCAGGGCAAGGAGGAGCGGCAGGTGGGTGCGGATCACGTCTGGAGTGTAGGGAACGCGCGCCCCCCGGAAGGCCGTATGTGCGTGTGGAGGACAGGATGACGAACTGGTGTCAGAACCGACTGGTAGTGACGGGCGCGGAGGACGCGCTGGGGGCGTGGCGTGCGGCGCAGCGGGGAGCGCACCCGGGGGCCGGGGGGCAGGTGGCCGCGCAGGACCTGAGTTTCGCTGCGCAGGTTCCCGTCCCACCGGACGTGGTGGCGCGGGGCGACACCGGCGCCCTGCGGCAGGTGGCGAGTCGTCTGGCGAGCGGACCGCTGGACGCCGCGGCGTGGCAGGCGCTGCACTGGGGGTCGAGTCGGGACGCGGCAGACGTGGCGGTCACGGCCGCGCCGGGGGCGTTGACAGTGACGTTCGCGACCGCTTGGGCGCCGCCAGTCCCGTGGCTGGGGCGGGTGGCGTCCCTGTGGCCGGCGCTGACCTTCGAGCTGTGGGGGATCGAGCCGGGGAACGACCTGTTCGTGCACGCGCACTGGCACGCGGGGCAGCTGGTGCGGCTGGAGGAGCGGACGCCGACGGCCGGGGAGCTCCTGGCGTGGGGTTACGAGCCGGACGCGTGAGGGCCGTGGGGCGCGCCCGGCGCGCCGAGTTGCCGGCTGGCCTGATGCATGATCTGCCACGCCACGCTGGACGGGGAGAGCCCGCCGGGATGCATCACGTACGGCACCTGCAGGTCCTGCGCGACGTCCCGCAGGGTGTTGTGGGCGTGGGCCATCCAGCGCACGGCGAGAATCACGAGGGCGGTGTCGGGGGTGACGTGGGCGCGGGCGTGCGTGCCGTGCGCGTACGCGTCGCTGCCAATCCAGTCGAGTTCGCGCAGGTGCAGGCTGCGGGTCAGGGCGGCGCGGTGGCTGGGGCTGGGCACGCCGCCCAGCAGGACCACGCGGCGGCCACGGAGCAGGGCCCGCGCAGCCTGCACGTGCGGCGGCTCGGTCAGGTCGGGGGCTGGGTCCTGGGCGGGTACGGGCGGCGCGTCCGGTTCAGGTTCAGGCGCGTGCGCGGCCACCTCCGCCTCGCGGTCCGGGCGGGGGTGCGGCTCAGGGGCCTGCATGGCAGCGGCGTCCCGGCGCAGCTGGGCGAGGTCCGCGCGCAGCTGCTGCTGGCGGTCGGGGTTGAGCGGCAGGGCCTGCAGGGGCCCGAACGGCTGGAGGTACGTCTCGAGGAACGCCTGGCCGGGCAGGCGCAGGCCGGCGCGGCGGACGGTGGCGAGCAGGTGCCCGGCCGCGAGGCGCAGCGCGGTGCGGGCGCGGCTGTCGAGTGGCGTACCGCTCAGGTGGGACGCGGCCGTCAGGGCCTGCACGCTGAGGTCGAGTTCGTGGCGCAGGAGGCCGTCCCCGGTCTCGGGCGGCTGGGTGGCCTGCCACGCCCAGAGGGGGTCGAGGTCGGCGATGCGCACGGCGGTCTCCACGAGGACCGGCAGACTCATGCCGGGCGCGCGGGCGACGGACGTCAGCGCGAGCAGCGTGGTGAGGATCAGGTGGGCGTTCAGGTCCGGGTCGGCCTCGGGGTCCAGGCCCTGCGTGAGCTGCGCGTCGAGGTGATCGAGGGACGCCCACAGCGTCTGGCGGCTGAGCGTCTCGCCGGGGCTGAGGGGGCCCTGCCGCGCGGCCCGCAGGGCCCGCAGGCGCCGCCGGGCGTCCCGCGTGCAGCCCGGCAGGTCGGTGTGGGGGCGGCGCCGGAACAGTCTGGCGCGGGGCAGGTCCGGCTGGCCGAGCTGGGCGTGCAGTTCGGCGTGCCAGTGCCGCAGCCGCCGGGTGACCACGCCGTCCGTGCCGCACGCCCGGTGGTGCCGCTCCAGGGTGAGCAGCAGCACCAGGGTCAGGTCCAGCACGCCGATCAGGGGCGCATTCTCGAGCCGGTCGCGGCCGTTGACGGTCAGGAGCAGCAGCGCGGCGTTCCGCTCGCCTTCGAGCGCGCTCTGCGCGAGCTGGCGCAGGTCCTGCTCGGCCGGGATGCGGGCCGGGACGCGGGTGGCCGGCGGGGTCAGGGCGGCGCGCAGCGGATTCAGGGGGGAGCGCGTGACCTGCGGCGCGCGGTACCCGGCCCAGCGCAGCCGCGCGTGGACCGCGTCGTCTACGGGGACGCCGGCCTGATCGGCGCGGTCGAGAATCAGGCCGACCGCGTGCGGGTCCTCGTCCGGCAGGAGCGGAACGCGTTCCAGCTCCCCCAGGCCCGCCGCGACCTTCGCGGAGGTCAGCGTGGGGGTCGGCGCAGGGGTCAGGCCGGGCAGTCCCAGGCGGTCGAGGGTCGTACTCACGTCGCCCAGCAGTTCGAGGAATGCCGTGTCCGGCGCGGCCGAGTACGCGTCGAGCCCCACCAGCAGCGCCTGCCGGAGCAGCACCGCGCGGATGAGGGTGCCCTGCGCGTCGACGCTGAGGCGCTCGTCGGTCTCCGCGCGGCGCATGTCCGCGTCCAGCGCGGCCCCCTGGGCCTGCGTGAACGCGCGCAGGGCGTGCGGGTCGGTGAGCAGCGTCGTCAGGTCACTGCGCCCACCCGAGCCGGTCACGTTCAGGCGCGCGTCACCGGTCGGGAGGCGCTGTCCGTCGGTCCCCCGCAGGCGCGTCATGGCCCCAGTGTCCCTCATCCGGCGCAGTCGCGGGGGCCGGCGCAGGCATCACCAGCACAACCGGTCGGCGAGTCGCTGACAGGACGACACAACTGACCTCTCGCAGCGCTCAACGTCCGCCATGTGCCGCGTCCTCTGGTACGCCGGTCAGACACGCTTGGCCAATATCTGGCGGTCCGCCGTGACCGTTCTACAGCGCCGTCCAACGTCCCAAGACACGGCTCAGCGGTCCGCGTCATCTTCATCTCAAGCCTCCAGCACCGTCCACACTGCTCTTCAGCAGGACCAACGCGCTGTCCAGCTCAATTGAGCATATTTCTCGTTCCACTCGACACCAAACTGGGTTATGCGCCAAAACGTCGTACCCCTGTGCGTTGCCCTCTCCGCCATGGCCGGCTCCAGCGCGTTGTCACAGTCTGCCCCCGTCGCGCCCCTCTCGCCGCTGACCAGCACGGCAACCACGGCTCCAGTTCAGGGCTTCGGGTCATTTCAATTTGGTGACACCCTGCAAAAAGTCAAGGCCCGGCTGGAAGGGAGATTCCTGGGGCAGACCTACGTCTTTGACCGGGGTTTTGGCCGGGTGTCACTGAGGCTGCACCGGGGGCTACAGCTGAACAGTCAGGACGCCCAGGCGCTATCTACGTTCGTGGACGGCAAACTCGCCGACGTTCTCCTGGAACTCGATCCGCGCAGTACCGACAAGCAGAACCTTCTCTCTTCCCTGCGGCAGCGGTTTGGTGTGACAGGAAAGACCGCTCCGAGTGCGATGGAACTCCAGTTTGGACGTCCGGCACTGACCACCTTCGCTGGCAGAAGCGTGGTCGTCGAGGACTCGTCGGCCTTGTCCAGCAGCGCAGGCCCTGCAACTCGTAGGTGGCACTGCCGCGCACGGTTCCGGTGCTCATGGCGCAGTATCTCCCGCCGGTTGCATGGCCACACACACATGTGGAGTGGCCGGGAACATAGACGCGCACCCAGACATTCAATCTGGGCCGGGCACCCTGACCACGTGCCCTCCCTCACCACATTCCCAAATGCAGTGTCAGTACATTCCGTCTGTCATGGCCGCGAGGACGCTCTGCTGAACCTCAGGAACCGGGAGTTCGACAGCCAGCGTCACCGTTTTCCAAGTTCTACTTGTGCAGGCTGCTGGCATGCCGCCGTTCCGGTGGACCGTTCAGGTGCGTCCATTACCTGCGGCGGTAGGTGTCAATTCGACGCTTGATTCGTAGTGGAGGATATCGGTGATCTGGACGTCCTTGCCCGTGAGGGTCCGCAGGCCGTCGAGGACGGTCACGAGCGTGGGCAGGTCGATGCGGGACGGCTCGTGACCCCGCCTGGCCAGACGGTAGACCGTATTCATGTAGCTCGTTCCCATAGCCTTCCCGAGCGCGTAGGCCGTGATCTCGTGTTCCGCCAGAAAGTCGGCCAATGTCCACCGGAGTACCGACATCCGTTCATGCTCACGTATCTCCCCCATCAGTGCTATTCCCGACAGGCATAGTTAGGCGTAATGGGAATACACTCTGCACGTGCTTCTCGAACCGCCCGAACTGCGTGCCTATGCCACCGGCAAGATCGGCGTCATCACCGCCGCTTACCTCCTCACCCTGCACGACTTCTATGACCAACCCGACCCCCCGCTCCGCACTCACCCGCGCGCGCATGACGCGGCTCACCGCTCAACTCTGGACCCAGGCCCAGCACGTCATGCCCCTCTGGGACGAGGAGTATGTGCACTCGACCGCCGTCGGCATCATGGCCATGCTTCTGGAGACAGACTCCTTCGACCGCGCGGAGGGCTACGCGGCCATCCTCTGCACCGCTGCCTCGAACATCGCCATCGCGGCCGACCTTGACCAGACAGAGGCGGCCGCCAATCTCCTCGGCCTGGCCATGTACAACCATTTCAGGCTGGAGCGAAGCTTCACGCCTCCCCAGCCGGCACTCCTGGTCCGCTCCCCGACCAGTCGGGAGCAACTGTATTTCGAAGTCCTGCATCACGTGGGCTTTCAGGCGAACAACGTCGACGACGACGCCGACGAGTTGTGGCAGGATATCCAGAAGCGTCTGCAGCGTCGACTCAAGGTGGCGCCGCAACCCTCACAGCCCGAGAGAGCTGCGGTCGAGAGATACCGGAAATTACTGTCTGACATCACGGATGAACAGGTGTGGATCAGAACCAGCCTGAACACCATGGCGGGGACGTATGTGTCGTACGATCCAACCTACACCGCCTGGACTGCGGACTCCTGCCTGGAGGCGCTCATCGCCCAGCGCCGCCACATCGTCGGGTAAGGATGGACTGATCACGCTACCGGTCCTGACGATTCTAACGGAGCTGAACGGCCGTGGAACAAGCCCATCCACTCGTGTTCAGAACGACCGGCCAAGCGTCACACCCAAAGTCAGGCCGTGCCCGCTCCCGCCGGTCGCGGGCGCTGGGCCGGTGGTCATGACCTCCCCGCTCGCTGGTTTCGGGCGACACTTGACATCTGAACCCTGACGCGTCCAGGTCAACGGACTGGTACTGCCGCCAGTAGAGTGTTCAGGGCCCCCCGGTCCCTGACCAGCCCTACCCCGCGGGACGCACAGCACGCCCTTACCGGGGACCTACGCGCCCGACTGCGGCAACTCCTACGCAGTCTCAAGACCCATTGCGCAGTTGGAGGTGAGTTGGGCAGATTGGGGGCATGCTTCAGGTGTCACGCCTCATGCAGCGTTCCCGGTCCTTCGAGTCGCTGTGCAGCCTGAACCCCACCGAATTCATGCGCCTCGCTGAACAACTCGAGCCCTTGTGGACCCGGACACACCGCACGTCCCTCCTGCGGGAGGGACGAAGGCGCCGCATCGGGGCGGGCCGACAGTTCAAGCTCGATGTTCCCCACTGTCTGCTGCTCACCCTGATGTACCTGCGGCATGACCTGCCCATGCATCTGTTGGGCGTGCTGTTCGAAATGGACGCCGCCAACGTCTGCCGGAACATCCACAACGCTGCTCCCCCTCCTGGAGCAGGCACTGCCTACCCCCCTCCGTGCTCGGACACTAGACAGCCGCAAGGTCACGCCTGACGCCGCGGGATCGCGTCGTCGACTCCGCACGCTGGAAGACGTACTCGAAGCGTTCCCGGAGATTGCCGACATCATCGTCGACGGGACTGAGCAGCCCCGAGGGCAACCTAAAAAGAAGAAGAGCAGCGGTCCCGGGAAGAAAGCCGTCGGGCGGCCTAAGGACCAGAAGAAGTACTTCAGTGTCAAGAAGGGCACCCATGCGCTGAAAACGCAGGTAGCGGTGACCCCGGATGGGCTGGTCGTGCACCTCAGCGCGCCCACGGGTGGGCGCACCCATGACATGACGGTCCTCAAACAGTCGAGGTTACTCGGTCGCCTGCCTCAAGGGAGCCGTATCTGGGGAGACCGAGGGTATAAGGGTCTGGACAAGCTGTGCCCCGGGCACGAGGTGATCGTTCCTCGGATGCGTCCCAAAGGCAGAACGCTGAGCTCGGAGGACCGGGATCTCAACCATCAGGTGTCCAAGGTGCGCATCACGATAGAGAACGTGGTCTGCAAGCTGAAGAAATTCCGTGTCTGCCGCGAGTTTTACCGGAACGACCCTGGGCGACATGGGCTGTTCTGGGGTTGTGTGGCGGGTCTGGTCAACCTCCGCACCGTCAACTGCACGCCACAGTTCGCCTGAATCACCGCAACACGGACGCGGGGAGGCGATGCCTCCCCGCATTTACCTGCTTCACAACTGCGCAATCGGTCTTCAGTCCCTGCAGACGGCTCGGCAGTGCGGCTTCCTCAAATCACCCTGGTCACCAGACCAGAACGCCGTGACCAGTGCTCATCCTGAACTCGGTCATCGGCACGCTGTACATGCTCTCCCTCACCGGCCGCCGACTCGTCCTGAGAGACGCCTCCAGTACCCGCATCGCCCCGCAGCGGAACCTCGACCGCGCGTACATCCGCCTATGCATGGACGACTACGGCTTCGCGGAAACCGATGAGCGCACCACACGTCGCCTCGACCAGTACGCCGGGAAGATGGAACTCTTCGAGCGGGTGACGCCGCAGGGCGTGGCCCTGGTCGGCGGCACGCTGACGGGCGGCGGACTGGACCGCGTGTGCATCCGGCAACTCGTCACCCGACTGAAATCCTCAGCCCTCGCGTACGACTTCAGGCTCATCCTGTTCACGCCTTCCCAGACTCGCGGTCAACAACTCGCAGAGCGGCACGCGTCCATCCTGACGATGATCCACCATCTCCCCGGCGGCACAGGTGAACGCCTCAAACGGACCACGTTCAAAGCCAGCACCGATGAGGCCTACGCCGGTCCGGCCAGCAGTTCCATGCTGGAAGAACTGGTGCTCCGCAAACATCCCGATCTCTTCCCACAGCTGACCTTCGACCTGCTGCGGGACCGCCGGGCTGAGCGCATCGAGCGGTTCAGCGCGGACCTTGAGGTTGATCAGGTGATCAGTGCCGAGCAGCTTCACCGCCACTACATGCTGCACCCTGATGACCTGAAGAACGTCCGGTATGTCGAGGCGATCATGCACCCGGTCCATGGGCGCGTCAGCCTGGAAATCAAGACGCGGTTCTACCTGACCAGCAGCGCTTTGCAGTATCAGGATGACACTGCGCTGGGGCACCTGGCTGGGGTCGGAGAGATGCGTCGGACCATGAACGTTCCAGCCGACAAGAGCTTCCAGCTGAATCCCAAACGGCGCCTCGCGCGGGACGCTCCGGACGCGGTGTACCACAGCACCTATGGCCCTGTGGCGTTCGAGTTCGACACGGGAACGTACACCCTGAGTACAGTGCAATCCAAGCTCGAAAGCTACGTACAACAGGGGTACCTGCAGACCATCTGGGGCACCGCCAACCACCGCCGCGTCCCCACGATCGAGGGGATCATGCAGCGCGAGGAGGGGGTCAAGGGAAAGGTCATCTTGAGCGAATGGTGGCGCGGGTTGCCCAAATCCTGATGACCTGGACTCGGGTCAGGCGCGGAGCAGTCCCCGTACCAGGAACTGCTCCGCAGCGTTGAATGTCTCGGCAAAACACGTCGACCAGGGCCGCCACTTGCCCGGTCAACAGGAGAACGTCACCTCACGATTTGGCAGTGCGTCTCGACCGTCGTACCCCTGTCGAATCACCGTAGTGAGACCCTCAATCAGGTCGACCAGTGGACTGAAACCCGTGCGCGTTCAACGTCCGCCACCGGCATCTGATTGGATCCACAGGGGTCACTCGGATCCACTGCCCGACCGCCGGAGCAGGCACAAGCAGGGCGCCAGTTCAAAGCCAGGGTGTTCACCGGAGAGGCAGTTCGATGACGAGTCTCAAGGGTCGATATTGAGGGCACGCCCCTCTGTGTTGTTAGGGAATAGGAGTTCTGGCGAGGCGATGAGCTTAGGAAATAAGAAATCCAATTCCCGGAGCCGTGAAGGAATAGAAAATCGCAGCGTCCTTCAAATCCCCAGAGAGCTTACGGATTAGAACCCAATTGCTAAACTCCTACCCCATTTCGGCCTCCGGGGTGGGGGCAAGGCATCTTGCCGCACCCTGAGTGGGTCTGTGAGGGCTCCGGCATCAGCTTGGGCGGTGGGGGTCGTGGGTGCCAGTGGCGGGCCGTGGTGGGGCGGGCAGGGGGCGTGGAGGCGACGCTGGTCTGCGGTTTCGGTGGGCCGGGTGGTGGTCACTCGGTTGGGTGTGCGGGTGAGGTCACCGGCGGAGCAGTGCCGACTCGGAGCGGTGAGCGAGGCGCGAGGGTCAGGGGCCAGGGCGGACGCTCTCTCGACTCGGGTGTGCGGCCTGGGATGGCCAGGTGATCGTCTCGCCTGCGCGACTCGGGTCGGGTCACCGGAGAGGCCGTGACGACTCGGATCTGTGAGCAGGAGGTGCGGTGGAGGGACGCGCCGTGGAGCGTCCGGGTCAGGTCATGTGCGGCGTGATTCCGACTCGGGTCACTGGACTCGGGTGCGGGTCAGTGGCTTTCACTGGAGTGGTCACCTCGTGGCGATCACGTGGGTCACCTGGCGCCCGCTCATCCTTGCGCGCCGGTCCGGGACGGGGGCGATGACCCAATGCCTCACCGCGCTGTCGCGCGGTCCAGGGAGGCATGACGATGACGGCGGAGCAGGGCGCATTGTTCCCGACAGGTGACGGGCATGCGGGGGTGCTGGGCGGCGTGCCGTTCGATCCCTCGGCGGTGCTCCGGTCCCTGCGCCCGGGGGTCGATGCGGGTCAGGTGCGTGCGGCGCTGGAGCGCTTCACGCCGCAGCAACTCAACGTGGTGCATCACGTGGTGAACTCGGCGCGGAACGTGATGGTCGTGGCGACGGCTGGGAGTGGGAAGTCGACGGTCCTGCGGACGACCGCGCAGGTCCTGCCCGGTGACCTGACGATCGGGGCGTTCGCGCTGAACCGGTCCATCGCGCAGGAGTTGCGCGGGGCGCTGCCGGGTGACGTGCTCGTCTCGACCTTCCACGCGTTTGGTCGGCGGCTCGTGGAGGAGCACTGCCCGGTGCAGGCGACGTCCGTGGAGTGGAAGCGGCTGAACATCGTCAAGGCGATCTTGAAGGAAGCGGGCGCGTACTCCGCTGGCGTGGCGAAGTCGCTGATGTCCCTGGTGCGATTGTCGATGGTGCACATCGCGAACTCGGCGGACGCGGTCCTGGCTCTTGCGGCGGAGCAGGAGTTCGAATTTCCGGCGGGCCTGGACGTGGTGGGTGCGGTGCGCGCGGTGCAGGACCGGGCGCTGCCCGACTTCAAGACGCGCGGGCATTTTGACTACGACGACATACTGGACCTGCCGCTGAAGTTGGGGTACGGATTCGAGAGCCTGGACGTGGCACTCGTGGATGAAGCGCAGGACTTCTCGCGCCTGCAGCACCGCCTGGTCCGGCACGTCGTGGGTCGCCGGGACCGCGTGATCTTCGTGGGTGATGACCGTCAGGCGACCCACGGCTTCAGCGGTGCGGACAAGGGCGGCCTGACCCGCGCAGCGGAAGTGTTCGGCGCGGTGACCCTGCCGCTGACCGTGACGTTCCGCTGCCCCGCCTCGCACGTGGAGTTGGCGGCGCGGTTCAGTGATGGGGTTGGGGCGGCGCCGGGCGCAGCGACCGGTGAAGTGCGGCGCGTGACGGAGGACGACGTGCTGACCGAGTTGCGTCCGGGTGACCTCGTGATCTGCCGGAGGAACGCGCCGATGCTGAGCATGGTCATGCGGCTGGCGCAGGAGGGCGTCCCGGTGGAGGTGCTGGGGCATGACCTCGTCAAGGCGATGGAGGGACACGTGCGCAAGTGCTTCGCGTACTCGTTTGCCCCGGCCGAGGTGGAAGGTCGGCTGCACGAGTACGGCATGAGCCTCCTGCAAGCGCACTATGAATCGGGCCTGCGCGGGAAGGTGCTGCGCCGCGCGGTGGAGGCGGACGTGGACCTGCTGTCGTGCGTCGCGTCCTTCGCGGCGGAGGTCGGCGAGCTGGCCGAGCGGCGCGGCGCGCGGGCGACCGGTGAGGAGATCATGGCGCACGTCCGGGGGCTGTTCGTGACGCGCGGTCCAGCGGTGCGGATGTGCACGGTGCACAAGGCCAAGGGGCTAGAGGCGCGGCGGGTGGCGCTGCTTGATGCGGACGAGGTGCTGAGTGCCGGGGAGGCGGCGGAGGAGGACGGGGACGTGGCGGTGGCGTTCGTGGCCGTGACCCGGGGCAAGGACACGTTATGGTTGGTCGGGAGTCGAGCGGCAGAGCTGGAGGACACGCCGGAGGAGTGACCCGACGGCACACCCGCCTGTCGGCGGGAGGAGGGACGCAAGAAAGCCAGTGTAGATGTCCGTGACCTGATGACCCTGCGCGCCGCGGCGCTGCAGGTGCAAGCGAAGCGAGGGGCGAGCTTCGCGCCGCCCCGACCCTCGCTCGCCGCCGCTCCCCCGCCACGTGATCCGAATGAGCGAGTGGTCGAAGCGACCGACGCGGCTTCACCCGTCCCGGCGTCTCCGGTTCCCGCTCCGCAGGACCTGCCGACCGACGCCGGTCCATGGCCGGACGCGGAACTGCCCGACGACCTGATCGACCAGCTGGCCGGAGCAGACGCGTGGCCCGATGCGCCCGAGCCGGAACCCCAGGTGACGTCACGTCGCCGGACCGATCCCACACCGCCCCCTGCGGTCCCTTCATCCGCTGCCCCGTCCTCGGCGGCGCCGTCCGCAGCAGACCCGGAACCGGACGAAGCCTTCTCGCTGCCGGACTTCACGCAGGCGGCGCCGCAGGACGGCCTGGCCGGAGCGCAACAGGCGATGTCCCAGCTGCTCCGGGATCAACTCCGGGCGGGCGCGGAGCGGGGCCGGGCACGGGTGACGCGGGACACCAGCAAGACTGACCAGTCGTAACCCGCACGCGGGAGAGGGGACGTGGCCTGTGACCGGTACGTCCCCTCTCGTCATGCGCGGCCCGGCCCGCCACCCACCGAGCCCGCCTCCCCGGAGACCCGAACGGCACACCGCCCGGTCACCGCGCCGGGCGGCCGCAGGCGAGCATGATCGACTTCACTCGACTGGCCGAGCTTCACCCTGAGCGGTCCGCCTTCGCTGCCCTCGCCCCGACCCTGCACCACCTGGCCATGTACGACGTGGGGTACCGCGTCCCGCTCACGCAGCTGCGCCGCGCGCACCTGGAACTCCAGGCGCAGGACGTCGCCCCGACCACGCAGACCGTCACGGCCCGCGAGGCAGTGGAGATGATCCTGGCGGCGCCCCGCACGGACGTCACGTGCGTTCTGGCGTTCACGCTCGCCGGGGACAGCAGCCGCTGCGCCCGGCAGGCGACCCTGCTGCCGCAACCGCACGCGGTGATGGACCGCGCAGCCGTGACGGGTCTGTTCGGCGAGGCCTCGCCCGGCTGGACACGGCCCTGCGGCGCCGCTTCGATTTCCGCGAGTTGCCGCCCCGCCCGGACCTGCTCGCCCGGACCCGCGACGGCATTCACCTTCCCAAGCTGCTCTACGCCGTCAACCGCCGCGTCGCGCTGCTGCTCGGTCGGGACTTCACGGTCGGGCACGCGTACTTCATGGATCTCAGTGCCCAGAGTACGGTGCAAGACGTCGCGCGCGTGTTCCGCACGCGAGTCCTGCCGCTGCTTGAGGAGTACTTCTTCGACGACTGGAGTCGCGTCGCGCAGGTGCTCTGTGACCCGCACAAGGATCCGGAGGACCGGATCGTGACCGAAGAAGACGCCGGGGCGTGGTTGGCCGACCACAAGGGCGCAGCCCGGACGTACCAGGTGCAGGACGCGGCCCTGGAGCGCGTCACCGCGTACACGGGCATCTACGAGGCGGGCCCGGCGCCGCTGATCTTCCCGCCAGACATTGAGGCCGCGGGGCAGGACGACGCGCGGTGACGCACCTGGTGGTGCGCGAGTATGCCCGGCTCTACCGGGGCACTCAGGCCCGCCTGCTCGGCCTGGATCACACACGCGCCGAACTGCCCGCTGCCGCTTTCGACGCCCTGAAGGACCTCCTGACGGTGGAGGACGGCTTGACCGCGCCTGAGGGCGTCCTGACGTACGGGCTGGAGGCAGGCCGGGAGATACTGCGGGCGTCCTCCTGGGTCGGCGTGCTCGAGACGCCGGACGGCACGCAACTGGAAATCCTCCCGAAGATCCTGGACGACGACACGGACGTCGTGCGGACCCGGGCCACGCTGGTACGGATGCTCGCGGCCCTCCCGGACGCGCCGTACCGCGAGGCGGACGTGGCGAGCCTGAACGCCGCGCCGCTGCCGCTGATGGAAACCTTCGCTGGCGTGTTCCTGCGGGCCGTGTCCCGTCTTGTCCGTCAGGGGCTCGCTCACACGTACCAGGAACAGGCCCTTGAACTCCCGGCGTTGCGCGGCCGCCTGGACCTGCTCCGGCACCTGACTGCTCAGTCCACCCGACCGGCGACGTTTCACGTCACGGCCGATGAGTTCGTGCCAGACCGCCCGGAGAACCGCGCAGTTCGCGCCGCACTCGAGCTTGTCCGGCCCCGCCTCACCACCACCGAACACCTGCGCCTGCACGCCGAGCTGACCTTCGCGTTCGCGGACGTCCCCGTGAGCCGCGCGCCGCTGGATGACCTGCGGGCGTGGCGCCTGGACCGCAGTCACCAGCAGTACGCGCCGCTGCGGCCCCTCGTCGAGCTCATCCTGACCAGCCGCAGCCCGCTGACCGCTCAGGGGACAGCGGCGGTTCCCGCACTGCTGTACCCCATGCCGGACGTGTTCGAAGCGTACGTCGCCACGTGCCTGCGGGCCGACCGGACCCCGGACGGCCAGGCCGTGTGGGCCCGCGTCGACACGCAACTCACGGGGCAACACCTCGTCACGCAGGGCCGCCGCACCCTGTTCGCCCTGAAGCCTGACCTCAGGCTCATCTCCAGAACCGGAGTGCCCATCATTGCGGACACCAAGTGGAAGCGGCTGGATCCGGCGCTTGGCGCGCAGGCGGGGGTCAGCATGAGCGACCTGTACCAGCTGTTCGCGTACGGTCAGAAGTACCTCGGCGGCGCCGGGTGCCTCTGGCTGATCTACCCCCGCACGGGCGCCTTTCGCGGGCCCCTCCCGGCGTTCACGTACCAACCGGGTCTCACGCTGCGCGTCCTGCCGTTTGACCTTCTCAGCGGCCAGGTGATCAGCGAGCCCGACTGACCACAGGGGGGCAGCGCCCCTGCCGGCCGAGATCGGGGCTCAGTTGGCGGGGCGGACGGGGAGGGGCTCGTACACGCGCTTGCTGGTGCCGTTATTGAAGTACACCGTGGCGGTCACATTGATGCTCGTGTACACCCGCTCGGGCCGCGCGCGGACATTCAGGGGCAGCGTGAAGATCAACTGCGGGCCGCTCTGCCGGTACCGTGCGCCGCTCGCGCCGGTTGCCGGCCAGCGGTCCACGCTGTCGAGCGTGAGCTTCCCGGTGCGGCCCGCCTCGCGGTACTCCAGTTCGTACCGGAACTCCGCCCGGACGGGTTGCGCGCCGTTCGGCACGGTGTCGATCACGAGGTCGCACAGGTGCGCGCGGCCCGCGATCAGCCCCGCGCGGACTGCGCCGCTCGTGGCGTCCGTGCAGGTCGTGAAGTACCAGCGGGTGAACTTCGGTGCGGTCGCCCCGGGTGCAGGCGTAATCGTCACAGGCGCCGGCCCGGCGCTGCCCGCCCGTCCTGTCCCGCACGCGCCGATGGTCGCCCAGGCGGCCCCGACGCCCGTGGCGGGGAAGGTGTACGTGAGCGCCTGACCACCACTGGCGCGGTTGATGCGCACCACGAGACGCTTCCCGGCGGTGAGCCCGGTGACGATCTGACGGGTGGGCCCGGCGGTGAAGCCGATGGCGGCGCTGTCCGTGTCGTCACTGGCGTTCGAGACGATGCTGACGTCCCCGTCGCGCAGCACGACCGGCGCGTCGCTGCCCAGGCGGATAGTCACGACCGGCTTCGTGGCGTACTCGAGTTCCGTGTCGGCCAGCAGGGCGTGCTTGGCGCTCAGGTAGGACCAGAGTTCCGCCTGGTCACGGTTTGAGCAACGGATGGTGTACGACGTCTGGTCGGTCAGGTCGTTCACTTCAGGAATGAGGATGAAGCTGGTGTTCACGTCGGTGATCGGGTCGGTGCGGGCGGAGTAGTACGTGTTCGTGCCGGGCACCCGGTCGATTGCGTGGGCGGCCGTGAAGCTCAGGGCGAGCAGGGTGGTCAGGAGGCGGCGCATACGTCTCTCATACGGGACGTCGGGGGGCGACTCAAGCGAAGGTGACCGGCGCAGGGCTTGAGTGTCGCTTCATAGCGCGTCAGGGGGTGACGCCGCCCGGTGGGGGTGAGGCGTTTTCGTGCGCCTGGACACGCGCTCCGTGCGACACTCTGAGCCACCGCAGCGCACCTACGCCGCTGCCATCTTCCGTTTCACGCCTGCCCGAGGGATCACATGATGGACGCCGCCCACCTGGACCGCACGCAGCGGTTCTACCAGTACCTCAAAGAATTCACGCAACTGAAATTCAAGCCGCAGCGCACGAACGACGGCGCGACGCTGGTGTGGCTGGATAGCCTGCCGAACGAACCGGAGATCTTCAACCCCATCCACGCCGCACCCGATCAGATCGGGGAGACGTGGCTGAGCATCCGCCGACCTGCGCGCCAGGCCGTCCCCACACTCCCGTCCCTGCTGGCGGACTGGGTGACCGGTGACTGGCGCAAGGTGGACGCCCCCCCGACCATCCAGGCGCAGCGGGTGATCGAGGAGACCATCCTGGACGACGACCTGCAGCCGCAGGTCATCCGCACCACGCTGTTCCTCGACGAGCACCCGGACGTTCTGGCGGCCTGGGAGACGTTCGAGTGGCAGTGGCGCGAGTGGGCGGCCGGGGAGCGCCGCGCACTAAGCGTGCAGGACCGGTACGTGGAGTTGTTCGATCTGCATCAGAAGCTGCAGGCGGAAGGGGAACGGTACGAGCTGCGGCTGGGGTTCGGGGCGCTGCGCTGGCGACCGGACGGGGAGTACACGGTGGACCGGCACCTGATCACCGCGCAGGTCCACCTGCAGTTCGACGCCGCGCGGGGCGTGCTGTCGGTGGTGCCGTCCGTGGACGGCGCGCGGGCGCTGCTGGAACAGGACATGCTCGACCCGCAGCACCGGGTGCGGGCCAGTGACGCCGAGGCGATCCTCGGGGAGTACCAGGACGACGTGTGGGATCCGCACGGCGTTCCGGCAGCCCTGCAGGCCTGGGCAAACTCCGCGTCCGGCGAGGGCCTGTTCGTCCCTGACCTTCGACCACCCGTCAGCAGCACGGTCAACCCCGAGGTGCACTGGGCGCCCGCGCTGATCCTGCGGCGACGCGGTGAACGCACGTTGACTGCCACGTACGACACCTTGCTTGAGCAACTCCAGCAGGGTGAGGTGCCGGACGCCGCACAGCGGTTCATGGGGGAACACGACCTGGTGCCGCCCATGGAGAACCCTGCTGGCGGGCCGCGCACGATCTACTTCCCGCTGCCGTCGAACGACGCGCAGCGGAGCATCATCGACCGAATCGGCCGGGCGCGGGGCGTGCTGGTGCAGGGGCCGCCCGGCACGGGCAAGTCGCACACGATCGTGAACCTCGTCAGTCACCTGCTCGCGACGAACCAGCGGGTGCTGGTCACGAGTCACACCGAACGCGCCCTGAAGGTCCTGCGGGACAAGTTCCCGCCGGAACTGGCGGCGCTGTGCGTGACGCACCTGCGCGGCGACAGCGACGCCCGCACCATGCTGGAGCGCTCTGTCGGGGAGATGATCCGCCGCAAGGATCACCGCGACGCGGCAGACGAGGTCCGGCAGGAGAAGCAGTTCGAGAGCCAACTGGAGCAATTGCGGCAGCAGGAGAACCAGTTGCTGGATCAGCTGGAAGCGCTGAGGCTGAGCGAGACAGGCACCCTGGACCTCCACGGGTACCAGGGCACGCCACAGCAGATCGGCGAGCAGCTCCGCACGCAGGAACCCCGGTTCGAGTGGGTGCTGGAGTTCAACCCAGTCGGTGAGGCTGCGCCCCTGTCCGATGAGGAGGCGGCGCGGCTGCTGGAGCGCTTACGAGACGTCCGTGAGGCGGAGGCGCGGAGCCTCCGGCTGATCCGCCCGGCGCTGGACCGCCTGCCGACCCCTGAGGACTTCGTGCACTTCGCCCGCAACGAGCAGCAATCGCTGACCGTAGCCGACTCACGCCGCGACGGTCGGGAGTCGCAGGCGTTCACGCCGCTCGCTGAGGCGTCCGCGCCGCGCCGTGAGGCGCTGCTGCGCGCCCTGCAGGACCTGCAGTCGCAGGTAGTCACCGCCCGCCGCCGCCCGTCCGCGTGGCTGCCGCGCGCCGTGGACGCCCTGCTCAAGGGCCAGTGGGCGCGCTGGCAGGATCTCGCGGCCCGCACCCAGGACATCCTGCCGGATCTTCAGGCGGAGGTGGAGTGGATGGACGCCAATGTCATCGCCGGGCATGGCGGCCGCACCCTGGAGCAGCTCGAGGCCGACGCGCGCGAGGTGATCAAACACCTCCAGGCCGGCGGGAAGTGGAAGGGCCTCTTCGGGCCGCCCGCTGCGGTGCGGGACCGGATGTACTTCAAAGACGCCCTGACGGTGGGGGGACGCGCGGCCGACAACAGCAGCGTGGTGCAGGACCTGCTCAGGCTGCTGTACCTGGAGAAGAAGTGGACGGAACTCAAGGACCTCTGGGCGGCGCAGGGCGTCAGTACGGATGGCCCCCGACGCCTGCAGCTGGCGGAACTGGCCGAGCAGTTGAACCTGCTGAGCGGCCTGAGCAGCATTCACACTGCCCTTGACCGGGCCCGACAGGCTCTCGGAGGCATCGCTGGCCTCGGCGAACCGCAGTGGTGGAACGAGAGTGAACTGGACGCGCTGCTGACCTCGCTGCGCGCGGCCGACGCCGAACATGCAGCCCAGGCCAGCCGAGAGGCCCTCGAGGGGACCCTGCCCTACCTCGAAGGGCTGCGTGCAGCCGGGAGTGCCCACCCGGTCGTGCTGGACCTCATCAGCAGCCTGCAGGCTCGGGACGCCCTGGCGTACGGATCGGCCTACCTGAGCGTCACCACGCTCGAGCGGCGCGCTGCGGCCCTGCACGATCAGACCACGCTCCTGACGCGACTGCAGCAGGGCGCGCCCCTGCTCACCGCAGCTCTTGTGGACACTGTGGACACCCCTGAATGGGACGGCCGCCTGAGTCACATGGAAGCTGCCTGGCGCTGGGCGCACGTGGACACCCGGCTCAGGGAGATCACCCAGCCGGACGCCGAACAGATCGTCCGCGCGAAGCTCCATGACGTTCGGGGGCAGCAGCGCGAGACACTTGGGCAGCTCGCGGCCGTCAAGGCGTGGCGCAACACCCTCGACCGACTGACGCAGGGGCAGCAGGCGAACCTCGTGGCGTGGCAGCAGGCCGTCCGGCGAGTCGGGAAGGGGACGGGCAAACACGCTGGACGATTCATGAACGTCGCTCGACGAGCACTCGGCCAGGCGCGGGACAGCATCCCCGCGTGGATCATGCCGCTGCACCTCGTCGCGGAGAGCTTCACGCCCGCGCAGGGCATGTTCGACGTGGTCATCATCGACGAGGCGTCCCAGTCCGGTCCGGAATCGCTGTTCCTGACGTACATCGCCAAGAAGATGATCGTCGTCGGAGACGACAAGCAGATCTCCCCCGACGGCGTCGGCATCGCTGCCGAGCAGATGGACATGCTCGTGCAGAAGTACCTGCACGACTTCCCCGCCACACACGTCATCGGCACGCCGCAGTCGAGCCTGTACGACTTTGCGAAGTACACCTACCCGGGCGTGCTGGCCCTGCGTGAACACTTCCGCTGCATGCCGGAAATCATCAAGTTCAGCAGCGACCTCTCGTACACCGAGCCGCTGGTCGCGCTGCGGCAGTTCGGCGCGGACCGCCTGCAACCCCTGATCGCCCGGCACGTTCCCGACGGGTTCACCACCGGCGCAGACCGCAACGTCAATCCCGCCGAGGCGCGCGCCATCGTGGACCAGATCAAGGCGTGTCTCGCCAACCCCGCCTACAAGGGCAAGTCCATGGGCGTGATCAGCCTCCTGGGTGACCGGCAAGCCGAGGAGATTAGCAAACTGCTCCAAAAAGAAGTGCGGGAGACCGAGCTCAACGACCGGCGGATCATCTGCGGGAACGCGTACTCGTTCCAGGGCGACGAGCGGGACGTGATCTTCCTCAGCATGGTCGCCAGCCCGAGTGGCGGCAAACACAAGACAGTCCCACGGGACGACCGGATCTTCCAGCCGCGTTACAACGTCGCCGTCAGCCGCGCCCGCGACCAGCTGTGGCTGTTCCACAGCGTCACGCCCGATGACCTTGGTCCTGCCGATCTGCGCGCCGCCCTGATCCGGCACGTGCAGAGCCCTGACCTGGCCGGGTGGCGCCCATTGCCCCGACAGGAGATCCTCGACCTGCGCGACCTCGCCAGCCGCACGGGTCGAGGCCAGATGCGGGCCCCAGCCCCGTTCGATTCGTGGTTCGAGGTGGACGTGTACCTGCAACTCGTCGACCGCGGCTACCGCGTCATCCCACAGTACGAACTGAACGGCTACCGCATCGACCTCGTCGTGGAGGGCCTGCGCGGCCGCCTCGCCGTCGAGTGTGACGGTGACCACTGGCACGGACCGGAGCGGTACCGCGCGGACCTCGCCCGGCAGCAGACGCTCGAACAGGCCGGTATGGAGTTCTGGCGGGTGCGGGGCAGCACCTTCACCCGCGACCCGGACGCCGCACTCTCGGACCTCTGGACGACCCTGGACCGCCGGGGCGTGTACCCTGAGGGGGACCCCCGCAACTTCGCGCCGTCACCCGAGGGCGTGACAGAAGTCCTGGCCACGTCCGTCCTCACCGAGGGTCAGCTCACGGAGGTCTCCCCCGAGGCGGCCGAGCGGGCCGAAAGTGCCGCGCACGAACCGATCGAGCAGACGGCCAGCGAGGTGATCGACCCGGCCCACACCGCTCATGAAGCGGACGGGCGGGCGCCCGGTTCCAGTGGCACGCTGCTCGAACCGTACGCCCTGTGGACCAGCCGTCCCCTGCCCGACCCGCGCAGCGTCGATTCATTCGTGCCAGTCATCGAGGGCCTGGGGGAGATCATCGCGGCCGAGGGACCCATGACGTGCCGACGCGCGTACCAGCTGTACTGCCAGGCCGCGAACATCACCCTCCCGGTCGGCAAGAGCCTCCTGAACAAGGCCATGAGCCGCGCGTTGAAAGACGGTGCGCTTCTCCTCGAACGCGAACACGGCACGGTCGGGTTCCTGGACGAGATCGTCCGCACAC
This sequence comes from Deinococcus hopiensis KR-140, assembly GCA_943327755.2. Taxonomy (GTDB): domain Bacteria; phylum Deinococcota; class Deinococci; order Deinococcales; family Deinococcaceae; genus Deinococcus; species Deinococcus hopiensis_A. The sequence continues at coordinate 590 of CALPYF020000027.1, read as the reverse complement.
CCGGAACCCCGGCCGTGCGGCTACGCGCCGTCGGTCCGCGCAAACTGGCGGACATTCCACCGTCAGAATTGCAGACCCTCATGCAGCAATTCGTGGACCGCGAACCGAGCCTCGGGTACGGCGAGCGGGAGGCACTCTTCCGGCTGGTGCTGCGCGCCTACGGCTTCAAGTACCTCACCGAGAATGCGCGCCTGACCCTCGGGCACGCCTGGCAGCGACTCCAGGCGCAGCGGCACGCGACCGCGCAGGCCTAAACGGCGGGGGAAATGAACACTGCTTCCCCCGTTTGGGTCGGCGGGCGGGCAGAGGCAGGGAATCGACGATCACTTCCATGCAGGACTGTGACGGGGTGGCGACCGCTTCAAGTTGTTCAAGCAATCGCTGTCCCCGGGTATACGCCTGCGTCTCTGTACCGGACATCTTCAGGTTGAGGCGGTGCTAGACGCAAAATTCCTGAACGTATGATCGGTCGCGAATCGGCACGACAAACGGCGGTGTTTTGGGTGTGTGACCATCCCAGAACCCGCCGATCTCCAGCGTACTGAACTCACCCGCCATTTCAAAGCCTGCGTGCCCTTCCTGCGCCACGA
>CALPYF020000026.1 GCA_943327755.2 Deinococcus hopiensis KR-140 | reverse complement strand
GCGGCCATGAGCCTCGTGCGGTACGGCGCGGAGCGGCTGTGCCATGCCCTGCGGTGGAATCTCCCCGAGTTACCCGCACTGATCAGGCTGCTGAGCACGCCATTTCACGCGCCAGGCGCGACTTGAAGGCAAGATGTCCGGTACAGAGCACTGGCGGCTGCGCTGAGCGTGACGTTGCCTGCGGCGGTGACGGTGGTGGGGCTGGCCGTGAGGCTCACGGTGGGGGCGGTGGTGTCGCCGCCGGTGCTCGCGCCGCTGCAGGAGGCGCCGTTCAGGGTGCAGGTGTTCACGCCGCTGAGCTGTCCGCTGCCGTCGTAGCCGACGGTGACGCTGCCCCCGGCGGGGATGGTGGCGCCGCCCCAGCTGTTCGGCGTGATCGTGTACAGCCCGGCGCTGTCCTTCGTGATGCTGCCCCCGGCGCCCCAGACGCTGCTGCCCGCGCTGGCGGTGCCGTTGAACTTGAATTTCAGTGTCCAGCCGGTGATGGGGGCCGCGCCGGGATTGCTGAGCGTGATGCGGCCGGTAAAGCCTGTGTCCCACGCGCCGGTGCTGTCGAAGGTGGCGGTGGGGCCGGTGGCCAGTGTGCTCAGGTGCGGCGCCCGGGTGGCGGTGGGGGCGGCCTGGTCGGCGCACCCGCTCAGCAGCAGCGCGGCGCTCAGAAGGACGGACAGGGTCAGGGCAGTCTTGGGCATACCTCACCTCGGGTAGGGGAGTGGACGGCGAACGGTGGGTTGCTGGAACGCCTGCATCATGCGGAATAATTTTCAGGATGTCAATAGGAGGAGGTAATTTTTTTCATTAATCTGATGTGCAGCGCGCCACTCTTGCGAACCGAACGGGCTCTGGTGGGCCAGACGCTGGCAAATTGACTTCGGAAAACACGCTTGTGTTTGCCAAGATCCTCTTTGATGGCGGCCGGGAAGGTAATTTTGCCGAATATCCTGAAGGCGGTCAGCCCAGATCAATTTCCGATCTCTGAAAATTCACGCCTCAAAATTTGTCGGCTTGACAAAAATAATTTTCAGGATATACAGTGGGTCATCACCAGCCGTTGATCCACAGCCGTCGACCCACTCAGGAGTCCCATGAGTCAGACCACCACGCGCCCGGCCCAGACGCCGGGAGCCATCAGCCGTATCCGCCTGCACGCCCACAGCCTCTCCCCGTCCCTGCGGCAGGTCGCCGACCACGTCCTGCGCGAGGCTGACACCGTCATCCACCAGACCATCACCGAACTCGCCACGAGCGCCGGCGTCGGCGAGGCCACCATCACCCGCCTGTGCCGCAAACTGGACTTCGCGGGCTTCCACGCGTTCAAGATCGCGCTGGCCGCCGACGTCGCGGGCCGCGACACCACCAGCGACCGGCCCACCAACCTCGAAGGGCACACCGCCCGGCTGGTCAAGCAGGCCGCGCTAACCCTGGAAGACACCGGCCGGCTCCTCGCGCCCGACGCCATTGAGGCGGTCGCCGAGCAGCTGGCCCGCGCGCCCCGAGTGGACCTGACGGGGCAGGGCAACAGCGGCATGATCGCGCAGCTGTTCGCGCACCGCCTGCTGCGCCTGGGCATCACCGCGCAGGCCTTCACCGACCCGCACGTCGCGGCCGTGAGCATCTCGACCCTGCCGCGCGGCGGCGTCGTGATCGGCCTGACGAGTTCCGGCAGCACCATCGACACCGTGCAGCACCTGCGTCTGGCGCAGAGCCACGGGCACTACACGGTCGCCATCACGCACCGCGCCTCCTCGCCCATCACCCGCTACGCCAGCCGTGTGCTGTTCACGTCCCGGCAGGAAGACCCCCTGACCGACGCCGTCATGGACACCCTGATCAGCCAGACGCTGGTGCTGGAACTGCTGTACACCGCCCTGCTCGCCCGCCGCCCCGAGGCCGCCGCCATGCTGCGCGTCACGGCCGAAAGTGTGGTCGAGAAGAAGTACTGACCCTGCCCCGTCCCGACCCACAAGGAGAGCCCCATGAAACGTAGCGTGAAAGCCCTGACCCTCGGTCTCGCCCTCGTCGCCTCGACTGCCAGCGCGCAGACCACCGTCACCTTCTGGACGTGGTACCTCAGCCCCAAATTCGACGGGTACATCAAGGACACCATCAGCGCGTTCGAGAAGGCCAACCCCGGCATCAAGGTGCAGTGGTTCGACAAGCAGGACTCGATGGTGCAGGACTTCATCGCCAGCGTGAACCTCGGCTCGGCCCCCGACGTGGTGAACCTGAACATCGACGAGACGCAGAAGGCCGCGCAGAACGGCTTCCTGACCGCCGTGAACAGCCTGACCAGCCCCGCCACGCTGCGCAGCACCTTCTACCCGCAGAGCCTGAGCAACTTCACGTCCGGCGCGAACACCTACGCCTACCCCTGGTACGGCTGGCTGAACGAGGGCGTGCTGCTGTACAACCCGGAACTGTTCAAGAAGGCCGGGCTGACCCGCGCGCCCCGCACCGCCAGCGAGATGCTGACCTACGCCAAGACCATCAAGGACAAGACCGGCGCGTACGCCTGGGTGCCTGCCCTGAAAGACCCCAATACTGCGTCCTTCCTGGGCTACTTCTACGCCGAGGGGCTCCCCGTCACCGACGCCAGCGGGAAGGCGGCCTTCAACACCCCCGCGCACGCCAGCCTGCTCGCGCAGTACGTGACCCTCTACCGCGGCGGTTACGTCCCCGAGGACGCCGTGCGCCGCGAGGCCTTCCAGCTCGCCACCGAACTGTACGCGCAGAATCGCGTGGCCATGATCATCGGCGGCCCGCAGGCCCTGACCCGCATCAAGGACACCAACCCCGGCCTGTACGCCAAGACGGTCGTCACGCAGGCCCCGCTCGGCAAGGCCGGCGTGCAGACCGGCGGCAGCATGGGCCTCGTGATTCCCAAGGCCAGCAGGAACCCGCAGGCCGCCGCGAAACTCGCCGCGTTCTTCACGAACAACGCCAACCAGCTGGCCTTCGCCCGGGTCGTGCCCGTGGTCCCCACCACCAAAGGCGCGCAGACCAGCACGCAGTTCAAGACCACCGGCAGCGACCCCGTCGCCCGCGCCACCGCCCTGGTGGGCGCCTCGGGCCGCCTGATCAACCCCGGCTACCGCGCGCCGGGCAACAGCGACGACCTGTACAAGAACTTCAACGACAACATCGAAGCGGCGCTGCTGGGCAAGAAGACCGCGCAGCAGGCCCTGGCGGACGCCGCCACATACTGGAACGCCAACCTGAAGAAGTGAGTCCCACCTGACCCGGGTGGCCCGCCCGCGACCGTGGGCCGGCCACCCGCACCCCTGTCCGCCGCGCGCAAAGGATGGCTCCCCATGCAAGTTCACTGGCGTCAGTCGCTGATGTCCTACACGTTCCTGGCCCCGGCGCTGATCCTGCTGGCGGTGTTCACCTTCTACCCGCTGCTGTACGGCGCGTACCTGGGCTTCACCGAGTACAGCGGCGCGCGTTTCGCCAACCACCTGCCGCCGCAGTGGGTGGGGCTCAAGAACTTCGAGACCGTGCTGGGGGACCCGCTGTTCCGCACGGCGCTGGCCAACAGCGTGAAGTACCTGCTGGTCGTGCCCGCCCTGCAACTGGCGTCCCTGGCGGTCGCGGTGCTGGTCGCGAAGAACATTCCCGGGATCGCCCTGTTCCGCGCGGCGTACTACGTGCCCGTGATCACCAGCGTGTCCCTGGCCGCCGTGATGTGGGAATGGGTGTTCAACCGCGAGGGCACCCTGAACTGGCTGCTCCGGGCGCTGCACCTGACCACGCCCGAGGCGGCGTTCGGCTGGCTGAACAGCGAGCAGTGGGCGTTCTGGGCGGTCATGCTGGTCACGTTCTGGCGCGGCTTCGGGTACTACATGGTGCTGTACCTGGCGGGCCTCCAAGCCATTCCCGAGGAACTGGAGGAAGCCGCGATCCTCGACGGCGCGAGCGCCTGGCAGCGCTTCTGGCGGGTGACGGTGCCGCTGATGCGGCCCACCATCCTGCTGTGCACGCTGCTCTCGACCATCGCCGCGCTGCGCGTGCTGGAGGAGGTGCTGGTCCTCACGAACGGCGGGCCGCTGAACAGCACGTACACCGCCCTGATGTACGTGTACGCCAAGGCCTTCCAGGGCTTCGACTTCGACTACGGGGTGGCCAGCGCCGCCGGGCTGGTCGTGGCGCTCGTGGCCCTCCTGCTCTCCGCGCTGAACTTCCGCTTCTTCCACCGGGAGGAGCAAGCGTGAGCGCGCGCACCGCCGCAGCCCCCGCCCGGGTGGCCCGCCCGGTCTCGTGGCGGCGGCCCGTGAACACGGCGCTGCGCTACGCGCTGCTGGGCGTCATCCTGATCTTCGCAGTGTTCCCGTTCGTGTGGACGCTGGCCATCGCCCTGACCGACAAGACCGCCGGGAGCAGCATCTACGCGTTCCCGCAGAGCCTGCTGCCCAGCCGCGTCACGCTGCACAACTTCGTGGACGTGTACCGCACCTTCAGCCTCGGGAAGTACCTGTGGAACTCGGTGGTCATCACAGGCCTGACCGTCCTGGGCACGCTGCTGGTCTCCGCGCTGGCAGCGTACCCGCTGGCCCGCTTCCGCTTCCCGGGGCGGGGCGTGATCTTCGGCCTGATCGTCCTGACCCTGGTGCTGCCGGGCGAGACCACCTTCATCGTGAACACCCTGACCCTGAAGAACCTGGGCCTGCTGGGCACGCACGCAGGCGTGGTGCTGCCCACCATCGCGGGCGCGTTCGGCATCTTCCTGATGCGGCAGGCGTTCCTGGCCATCCCGGCGGCGCTGCTGGAAGCTGCCCGGCTGGACGGGGCCAGCGAACTGACGATTCTCACGCGGATCATGCTGCCCCTGACCCGCCCGAGCCTCGCGGCGCTGGGCATCTTCACGACCGTCACCACCTGGAACGCGTACTTCTGGCCCATGCTGGTCCTGTCCGGCGCGCCCGACAAGGCCCCGCTGGCGGTGGCCGTGCTGAAACTCAAGGGGCAGTTCAACTACGACCCGTTCAACATCGCCGCCGGGTCGATCATCATGATGCTGCCCGTCCTGCTGGTGTTCCTGGCGGCGCAGCGGCTGTTCCTGCGCGGCATGGAAGGAGCCGTGAAATGACCGAACCCCTGATGCTGACCGAGGCCCGCGAGGCCCCGCAGGTCGCCGAGCGGCAGGCGGGCAGCGCCGCGCTGGACGCCGCCGCGTGCGCCATCCGCGCCTTCGCCCCCAGTTACGTGGTCACGCTGGCGCGCGGTTCGTCCGATCACGCCGCCACCACCCTGAAGTACGCGCTGGAAACCCAGGTGCGCCTCCCGGTCATGAGCGCCGCGCCCAGCGTCAGCGGCGTGTACGGCGCCGACCTCGACCTGCGCGGGGCGCTGGTCCTGGCGATCAGCCAGTCGGGCGGCAGTCCGGACCTGGTCGAGGCGCTGACCCGCGCCCGCGCCGCCGGGGCGCTCACCTGCGCCCTGGTGAACGTGGAGGGCAGTCCGTTGGCGCAGGCGGCCGATCTGGTCGTGCCGCTGCAGGCGGGCGAGGAACGCGCCGTGGCCGCCACGAAGAGTTACCTCGCGGCGCTCGTGCTGGGCGCGCGGCTCGTGCAGGCCTGGCAGCCCGACCCGGCGCTGGCCCGCGCCCTGGACGCGCTGCCCGGTGCGCTGGAGGCCACCCTGCGGACCGAGGCGCTGGCGCGCGACCTCGCGGCGCGGCTGGCCCGCGATGTGCCGCACCGGCTGCTGGTGCTTGGGCGCGGCCTGCACGCGGGCGTGGCCGCCGAGGTCGCCCTGAAGTTCCAGGAGACGGCGGGGCTGGCGGCGCTGCCGTTCTCCACGGCGGAATTCGCACACGGCCCGGCGCGGCTGGCCGACCCCATGACGCCCGCGCTGTTCTTCCAGGCGCGGGACGCGACCGCGCCCTTCACGGCGGACACGCTGCGCACCCTGGGTGGGTACGGCACGCCCGTCACCGTGATCGGCGCGGGCACCCCGGACCGCGCGGCGGACCTGCCCACCCCGGACAGCGGGCACCCGCTGACCGACCCGGCGGTCTCCGCGCTGGCCGCGCAGCTGCTCACCGCGCATCTGGCCGTGCAGCGCGGCGAGAACCCCGACTCGCCACCGCGCCTGAGCAAGGTCACCCGCACCCGATGATCCGGCCGGAAGCGACCCTGATCATCGACCTGCCGGGCGCGGACCTGACCCCGCAGGACGCCCGCTGGCTGCGGGACCATCCTGTCGGGGGCGTGTGCCTGTTCGCGCGGAACATCACCACGCCGCAGCGCACCGCGCGCCTGACTGCGGACATCCGCGACGCGCTGGGCCGCGACACCCTGATCGCCACGGATCAGGAAGGCGGGGCGGTGCTGCGGCGCCTGGACGTGCCGCCGCCCCCCACCCCGCAGGCACTGGGTGAACTGGGCGAGGCGGCTGCCGCGTTCCACGCCGGGCAGATCGCCGCGCGCGGCCTGCTGGACCTGGGCATCAACTGGAATTTCGCGCCCAGCCTGGACGTGAACGTGGACCCCCTGAACCCGGTGATCGGCGAGCGGTCCTTCGGGCCCGATCCGCAGCGCGTGGCGCAGCTGGGGGTCGCCTGGGCGCAGGGCAGCGAGGCGGCAGGTGTCCTGAGCGCCGTGAAGCACTACCCCGGGCACGGCGACACCCGCGTGGACAGCCACGAGGACCTGCCGGTGGTGGACAAGACCCGCGCGGCCCTGGAGGCAGCCGAGTGGGTGCCGTTCCGCGCCGCCGCGCAGGCGGGCCTGGGCAGCGTGATGACCGCGCACATCCTGTACCCGCAGCTGGACCCCACGCGGCCCGCCACGCTGTCGCGGACGCTGCTGGACGGCGTGCTGCGCGGCGAGTGGGGGTACGGCGGCGTGATCGTGACCGACGCGATGGACATGGGCGCCATCGCGCGGCGCTGGCCGCAGGGCCGCGCGGCGGGCCTGGCGCTGGCGGCCGGGGCCGACGCGGTGCTCGTGTGCGGGCACGGCGACTGGGCGGTGACCGACGCGCACGTCCGGGCGCTGCGGGCCGCGCAGGCGGACGGCACTGTCCCCGGGGAGCGCCTGCACGAGGCCCTGGGACGCCTGCACGCCGCCGGGGCGCGCTTCCCGGGCCAGCCGCGCCCGTACCCGGCGCCGCAGCGGCAGGCGGACGACGCGGCCCTGCTGGACTGGGCGCGCCGGGCGCTGCGGGTGCAGGGCCAGGGGCCCTACCTGGACCCCGGGGCGACCACGCTGCTCCTGGCGCCGTCCGGTACGGCGCTGGGCGGCCCGTACGGCGACGTCGTGACCCTGGACGACCTGCACGCCGCGCTGCGCCCGCACCTTCCCGCGCTGGTCACCGCCGACCTGCTCGCCCCGGCGGCCACGGCCCGGGTCCTGAACGCCCACCCGCAGGCCCCGGTCCTGCTGGCGAGCACGGGCCGTTGGGGCGTGACGACGCAGGCCCGGGCGCTGGCCCCCACCATCATGGGCCGCGCGTGGCACCTGTGCCTGTGGAACCCGGACGACGCGCACGCGCTGACGCTGCCGGCCGTGGTCACGCACGGGTTCCGACCGCCGAACCTTCAGGCGCTCGCGGAGGTGCTGGCGACCCGCTGACCGGCCCGCGTGGTCAGCGGGTCGCCTCGGCCGCCGCGCGGCCCGCCACGCGCCCGCTGAACAGGCAGCCGCCCAGGAACGTGCCCTCCAGCGCGCGGTACCCGTGGTACCCGCCGCCACCGAAACCCGCGACCTCTCCGGCGGCGTACAGGCCGGGCATCACCTCGCCGCCCGCGCGCAGCACGCGGCCGTGCAGGTCAGTCTCCAGACCGCCCAGGGACTTGCGGGTCAGGACGTTCAGTTTCACGGCGATCAGCGGGCCACCCGCCGGATCGAGGAACGGCGCGGGTTTCGCCACGCGGATCAGACGCTCCTGCAAGAAGGCCCGCGCGCCGCGCACGATGGCCAGCTGCGGGTCCTTCCCGGCCGGGTTGCGCAGCTGGAGGTCACGGCCTTCCACCTCGGCCTGCACGGCCGCGAGGTCCACGGGATGGTCGGGGGTCAGGGCCGTCATGCCCGCCACGAGGTCCGGCAGGGTGCCACGCACCACGAAGTCCGGGCCGTGGTCCATGAACGCCTGCACCGGCGCCTGCACGGCCTTCCCCGCGCGGCGCAGCGTCAGGCGCAGGTCCCGGCCGGTCAGGTCCGGGTTCTGCTCGCTGCCGCTCAGGGCGAACTCCCGTTTGATGACCGCGCGGTTGAGCAGGAACCACGTGTGCGGGTACCCGCTGCGGGTGATGTGCGCCAGGGTGTCCAGGCTGCTCCCGCCGGGAATGTGCGGGTAGGGCAGGCGGCGGCCCGACGGGTCGAGCCACAGGCTGCTCGGCCCCGGCAGGATGCGGATCCCGTGGTTCTCCCAGATGGGATTCCAGTTGCGCAGGCCCTCGGTGTAGTGCCACATGCGGTCGGCGTTGATGAGGTTCGCCCCGGCGGCGTGCGCGGCCTGCTGCATGAAGCCGTCCACGTGGGCGGGCACGCCGCTCACCATGAACGCCGGGGCGGCCCCCAGCCGTTCGGTGGGCCAGTGCCGCCGCACGAGGTCGTGGTTCCCGCCGATCCCACCACTCGTGAGGATCACCGCCTGTGCGCCGAACTCGAAGTCACCGGTCACGACGCGGCTGCTGCGCTCGCCCCGCGCGGCGCCGCTGGGTTCCAGCACCTCGCCGCGCACACCGGTCACGGCCCCGCCGCTCTGGATCAGGCCAGTCACGCGGTGCCGGAACGCGAAACTCAGGCGGCCCGTGCGGGCGTACTCGCGGGCGCGCCGCTCGAAGGGTTCGAGCACCCCCGGCCCGGTGCCCCAGGTCAGGTGGAAGCGCGGGACGCTGTTGCCGGGCGCGTCCGCCCCGGCCCCGCCCCGCTCGGCCCAGCCGACCGCCGGGAACCAGCGCATGCCCAGCCCATGCAGCCAGGCGCGTTTCTCCCCCGCGGCGAACTGCAGGTACGCGTCGGCCCACTGCCGCGGCCAGTGATCCTCGGGGCGGTCGAAGCCAGCGGTGGTCTGCCAGTCGCGCCGCGCGAGGTCCAGCGAGTCGCGGATGCCCAGGCGGCGCTGCTCGGGCGAGTCGATCAGGAACAGGCCGCCCAGCGACCAGAAGGCCTGCCCGCCGAGGTTCTGCTCACCTTCCTGGTCGAGCACGAGGACGCGCCGCCCGGCCCCCGCGAGTTCGGTCGCGGCGACCAGTCCCGCCAGTCCGGCCCCCACCACGATCACATCTGCCTGCACAGTCGTCATGACCTATTCAATAGGTTGAGGGCAGGGCCGTCAAGGGGCGGTATGCTGCCCCCATGACCCCGCGGCCCCCTGACCTGCCGGACGCCCCCACCGCACCGGGCCGCGCCCAGCAGGCCGAAACGCACCTCCTGGCCCTGATCCGCGACCACGCCCTGCCGCCCGGCACGCCCCTGCCCTCCGAAGGACAGCTCAGCGCGCAGCTCGGCATCAGCCGCGGCATGATCCGCGAGGCCTACCGCGCCCTGGCCGCGCGCGGCGTGGTCAGCGTCGCCAACGGCCGCGCGCCCCGCGTCGCCGCGCCCCACCCGGACCCCCTCACCGCCGTACTGGAACACGCCCTGCTCGGTCAGCCCGCCAGCGCCGCGCAGGTGCTCGAGATCCGCCGCGCCCTCGAACTCCAGGTCGCTGCCCTGGCCGCCACGCACCGCACCGGTGCCCAGGCGACCGCGCTGCGCCGCAGCGTCGGCGCCATGAGACAGGCCGGGCCGGGCACCGACGCCTTCATCGAACACGACCTGCAGTTCCACACCCTCCTGGCGGGCGCGACCGGCAACCCCCTGCACGGCGTGCTCGTGGGCGCCCTGCACGCGCTGCTGGTCCGCTCGATCCGCGGCGGTCTCCCTCACTACGCCGACCCGGCCCACTTCAGCGCGCTCGTCGCCGTCCACGACCGACTGGCGCAGGCGATCGAGACCGGCGATGCGGGGGCCGCCACCGAGCTGATGCGTGAGCATTTCGCACTGGCGGAACTGGCGGTCAGCCTCGCGGACTGACGCTCAGACGGGAGCCCCGACGCGGCAGGAACGCCCCGCCCGGCTGGGACCGCCGCCCAGTCAGTAGGCTGCGTCGATGCTGACGTCGTCCCAGTCGAGGGCGACGTCTTCGAGCATGATCACCGGCACCTCGGTCAGCAGCGCGCGCAGCACGTTCAGCTGCTCCGTGACCTTCGGGGAGAGCGGCGGGGCCTCTTCCGGCTCGGCGGCCTTGCTGCGGAACCAGAACCGCGCCTTGGGGGCGGACTTCGCCTGGGCGCTGCGCTCGTCGAGCAGGGTCACCAGGGTCTGCGTGGCCTGCACGATCTGGTCGTCCAGCGGCGTGGAGAGCAGTTCCGCGACGGCCTGCGTCTGTAGCAGACCGCTGAGCGTCGCCGGATCGGCGCCCAGGTCGCCCATGGAGCGGGTATTCAGGTGCTGCGTGTGCCCCAGGTTCGACTGCAGGCCCACCGTGTTGCCGGGTCGGCGCACCCGGTCCCCCTGCACCGCCAGCAGATCCGGCAGGCTGTCGCGCCGCGGCGCCGCGATCAGCCGCAGCCAGGGCCCACGCGCGCGGTGGGCGTGCAGGATGGTGATCACCTGCGCGGTGCGGTACACCGCATCGTCGGTGGCGATCAGGGCGTCGCGGACGTTCATGCAGCCACCTTAGCGGAGGGGGCGGCACAAATCTCTTTCACGGGCTGGCGCACAGTCCAGAGCATAGCGGGCCTGACGCGGGGCGTCACGCTGCCGCGTCGCGCGGGTCGCGGCTGTGCCGGCAGAGCTGCCAGCAGCCGACCGACCTGAGAAGCAGAGATGGATTGGGTGGCCGCGCTGCCGTCACCCACGCCGATCCTGTCGCGGTCGAACATGCGTGCAGCAGACCCGGGCGCCGGACGGGGACGGCACGACGTGGCGCTGGGGGGCGGTCTGGTCAGTTCGCGTCGATCCACGCACTCAGCGTGGCTTTCGGGACGGCCCCCACCTGCCGCCCGGCGAGTTTGCCGCCCCGGAACAGCAGTAGGGTGGGGATGCCCTGCACGGCGTGGTCGCCCGGCGCGCGGGGGTGTTCGTCCACGTTCACCTTCACGATCTTCAGCTTCCCGGCGCGTTCCCGGGCGAGGTCCTCCAGCACGGGGCCGATCACGCGGCACGGGCCGCACCAGGGCGCCCAGAAGTCCACCACGACCGGCACGTCCGCCTGCACGTCCCCCGCGAAGGTGGCGTCGGTGCCGTTGATCAGCCACGGCAGTGACGCGCCGCAGCGGGCGCACCCCGGCACCTGTCCGGCGGGAACGGTCGTCACGCGGTTCTTCGCGCCGCACGCGGCGCAGGTCAGCACGTCGCTCATGCCCCGAGTATGCGCGCCAAGCGGGGCGTACGCGCTTTACCCAAACTGAACACAGGCCCGCTAGGGTGCGCCGCATGAACCCCCTGACCCTCCTGCTGGCCGCCGCGCTGTCCGTCTCGCCTGCCCTGGCGCAGACCGGTCACTCCGGACACGCCATGCCCGGCATGACCGCCGCCCAGGGACCGAACCTGAACGCGCTGAGTGGTCAGGCGTTCGACCGGGCGTACCTGAGCATGATGATCGCGCACCACCAGGGGGCGCTGGACATGGCGCGCGCCGCGCAGCCGCGCCTGAAGGACAAGCAGGTGAAGGCCTGGGCGGCCGCGGTCGTGAAGGATCAGACCCGCGAGATCACGCTGATGACCGGCTGGCTGGGGGCCCTGGGCGGCGTGGACTCCGCGGCGCGCTCGCACATGCAGGGCATGATGGCGGGCATGGTCGCCCCGCTGAAGGCGGCGGCGAATGCCGACCGGGCGTTCGTGCAGGGCATGCTGCCGCACCACCAGGGGGCGCTGGAGATGGCGGGCGTGGCCCTGGCGCGCAGCGGCGACGCGCGGGTGCTGAAGCTCTCGCGGGACATCGTGCGGGCCCAGGCGGACGAGATGTACGCGTTCCGGCTGTGGCTGCTGCGCTGAGCTAGCCTGGGACGGTATGGCGCGTGTGCTGATCGTGGATGACGACCCGGCGATCCTGGAGATCCTGGGCGCGTACCTGCGGGCCGACGGGCACGACGTGCGCGAGGCCGCGACGGGCGTCCAGGCGCGGGCACTGCTGCCGGAGGTGGATCTCGCGGTGCTGGACTGGATGCTGCCGGGCGTGAGCGGGCTGGACGTGGCGCGCGAGCAGCGCCGCGCGCACCCTGACTTCCCGCTCATCCTGCTCAGCGCGCGCGGCGAGGAGGAGGACCGCCTGCGGGGCCTGGACGTCGGCGCGGACGATTACGTCACCAAGCCGTTCTCGCCGCGGGAGGTCGCCGCGCGCGTGCGGGCGCTGCTGCGGCGCAGTGGCGTGCGGGACGTGGTGGGCGGCGCGGGCCTGAGCGTGAACGCGCGCACTCGGGAGGTGACGCTCGACGGCGCGCCCCTGGCCCTGACGCGGCTGGAATTCGAGCTGCTGCTGACCCTGGCCGGTCACCCCGGCATGGTCTGGACGCGCGAGCGGCTGCTCGACCGCGTGTGGGGTGCGGACGATCCGGTCGTCGAGCGGGTGGTGGACGTGCACCTGGCGGGCCTGCGGCGCAAGCTGGGTGAGGACGCCGCCCGCCCGCGCTTCATCGAGACGGTACGCGGCGTCGGCTACCGCTTCCGGGACGGCGCGTGAAGCTGTTCCCGCGGCTGCTGCTGGCGCACCTGCTCGCCGTGCTGGTGGCGCTGGGCGCGCTGCTGCTCGTGGCGGAACTCACGCTGCCGGGCGTGTACCAGCATCACGTGGACCAGATGGTGCGGGCCATGGGCGAGCCGGGCCGGGCGCTGCGGCCGGATCTGGAGGCCGGGATGCGCGGGGCGCTGACGGGCGCGCTGCTGCTGGCCCTGCCGTTCGCGGCGCTCGCGGCGGCGCTGTCGGCGCTGCTCACGTCCCGGCGGGTGGTGCGGTCCGTGGCGCTGCTGGGGCAGGGCAGCCGCGACCTGGCGGGCGGGGCGTACGCGCGGCGGCTGCCCGAGGGCGGGCGGGACGAACTGGCGGATCTGGCGCGGAACTTCAACCGGCTGGCGGCGGCGCTGGAACGGGTCGAGCAGGACCGCGTGACGCTCATCGGCGAGGTCGGGCACGAGCTGCGCACGCCGCTGGCGGCCCTGCGCGGGTACAGCGAGGCGCTCAGTGACGGCGTGCTGCCCCCGGCGCAGGTGGCCCCGGCGGTCGCGCGCGAGGTGCGCGTGCTCGAGCGGCTGGCGCAGGACCTGAGTCTGGTGTCGCGCGCCGAGGCGGGGCACGTGGACCTGCGCCCGGAGGCCACGCCCGTGCAGGCCCTGCTGGACGCGGCGCGCGAGCGCTTCGCGGACGTGTACGCCGCGCGCGGGGTGACGCTGCGGGTGGGTGGGTCCGGCGCGTGGGTGCAGGCCGATCCGGAGCGGGCCGGGCAGGTGCTGGCGAACCTGCTGCACAACGCCGCGCGGCACACCCCGCCGGGGGGCGTCGTAACGCTGGAAGCGGCGGTTTCCGGGCGGCAGGTCGCGCTGGTGGTGCGCGACACCGGCTGCGGGATCGCCCCGGCGCACCTGGAGCGGATCTTCGAGCGCTTCTACCGCGTGGACGAGGCCCGCACGCGTGACGAGGCGGGCGGCGTGGGCAGCGGCGTGGGCCTGACGGTCGCGCGGGCGCTGGCGCGGCGCATGGACGGCGACCTGCGGGCCGAGTCCGGCGCGGGCGGCAGCATGTTCACGTTCACGCTGTCCGGCGTCCCGGTGGGCGGGGCGAGGCCGGACACGGTAGATTAGCGGCCATGCGCCCGCTGCCCGACCTGTCCGCGCCGGCCCTCCTGAGGGTGCGGCTGGGGCGGGGCCGGGCGGCGGCGAACGAGATCGCCCCGAACCTGCACGGGTGGTGGTGCGCGAACCTGGGGCGTCCACTGCGCCTCCGCCGGACGGACTGACCCGAGCCGCGCCCACAGCGGGTGCGACCAGCCTCTTTCCCCTGTCCCGGAGGACCTCATGACCACCCTGACCATTCCCGACCACCTGCTCGCCCTCGATGCCCGTGACCCCCTGGCGCACAAGCGCGGGGAGTTCCACCTGCCGCGCGGGGTGGTGTACCTCGACGGCAACAGCCTGGGCGCGCTGCCCCGCGCCGTCCCCGCGCGCCTCGCGCACGCCGCGCAGACCGAGTGGGGCGAGCAGCTCATCCGCTCCTGGACCGCCGGGGCCGACGCGGGGCAGGACTGGATGGCCCTGCCCGACCGCGTGGCGGCCAAGATCGCCCGGCTGATCGGCGCCCGCCCGCACGAGGTCGCGGTGGGCGATTCCACCAGCGTGAACACCTTCAAGGTGCTCGCCGCGGCGCTGGGTGTGGCGCAGCCGGGCCGCCGCGTGATCCTGACCGACGCGGACAACTTCCCCACCGACCTGTACGTCGCGCAGGGCCTGAACGCGCTGCTGGGCGGCACGCTGGAGCTGCGCCGCGTGCCCGCCGACGACATCGAAGCCCACCTGACGGAGGATGTCGCGGCGCTGCTTCTCACGCAGGTGGACTACCGCACCGGGCGCAAACTGGACCTTGAAGCGATCACCGCGCAGGCGCGCGCGCAGGGCATCGTGACCGTGTGGGACCTCGCGCACTCCGCCGGGGCGTTCCCGGTGGATCTGAATGGCGCGGGGGCTGACTTCGCGGTGGGCTGCGGGTACAAGTTCCTGAACGGCGGCCCCGGCGCGCCCGCGTTCCTGTACGCCGCCGAACGCCACCACGACGCGGCCCCGGTGGCGATCAGCGGCTGGATGGGGCACGCCGACCCCTTCGAGATGGCCCGCGACTTCACCCCGGCCCCCGGCGCGCGCCGCTTCGTGGCGGGCACGCCGATGGTGCTGAGCCTCAGCGCGCTCGACGAGGCGCTGGACGTGTTCGCGGACGTGGACCTGGACGCGCTGCGCGCCAAGAGCCTGTCCCTGACCGACACGTTCATCGATCTGATGGAGCCGCTGGCCGCCCGCTTCCCGCTGACGCTGGTCACGCCCCGCGAGCACGCCCGGCGCGGCTCGCAGGTCAGTTACCGCCACCCGCAGGCGCGTGAGGTCATGGCCGACCTGATCGCGGCGGGCATCATCGGGGACTACCGCACGCCGGACATCCTGCGCTTCGGGTTCACGCCGCTGTACCACTCGCACGCCGACGTGTGGCAGGCCGCGCGGGGCGTGCAGGCGGTGCTGGAGGCCCGCGCGTGACCGCGCCGCACCCGGACCGCCCCGGCGCCCCCGACCGCGACGCACCCGAGCAGGCGTACACCGACTTCACCCGCAGCCTCAGCTACGGCGACTACCTGCAACTCGACGTGCTGAAAAGCGCGCACCGCCCCGTCACGGCCGCGCACGACGAGCACCTGTTCATCGCCGTGCATCACGTCTCGGAGGTCTGGCTGGACCTGATCATCCGCGAGCTGCGCGCCGCGATGGACCAGCTCGCGCGCGGCATCACCGACGCGCCGCAGAAGGGGCTCTCGCGGGTGGTGCGCGCCCAGGAGCAGCTCACGAACGCCTGGGAGGTCCTCAAGACCATGACCCCCGCCGACTACCTGCAGTTCCGCGACGCGTTCGGGCAGGCGTCGGGCTTCCAGAGCGCGTCGTACCGCATGGTGGAGTTCCTGCTTGGCAACCGCCACGCGGTGCTGCTGCGCCCGCACGAGCACCGCCCGGACCTGATCGGCCCGCTGCGGGAAGCCATCGAGGCGCCCAGCGTGTACGACCTGACCCTGCGCCTGATGCACGCGCGCGGCCTGACCGTACCCGACGAGGTCCTGAACCGCGATCTGACGCTGCCCCCGGTGCTGAACGAGACGGTGCTGGAACACTGGCTGACCGTGTACCGCCACCCCGAGAAGTACTGGGACCTGTACGAACTCGCCGAGAAACTGCTGGACGTGGAGGACAACTTCCGCCGCTGGCGCTTCAACCACCTGACGACCGTGGAGCGCACCATCGGCTTCAAGCGCGGCTCGGGCGGCACGAGCGGCGCCGGGTACCTGCGCCGCGCGCTGGAGACCGTGCTGTTCCCGGAACTGTGGGAAGTCCGCACCCGCCTGTGACCGCACGGGAGAACCGGCCCCTGTAATTGACCCTTACGTCAGTTGAATGGTCTCTGGGTGTCCGCTGAAGTTCCGCTCTATGGCACCTGAACGCCGCTGTCATCAGCGTCCGGACGGCGCCGGGCAGACTGGAGGCATGACCCTGATCCTCGCCCTGTCCGCCATCGCGCTGCCCCTGGTCGTCCTGCCGGTCCTGTACCCCAACCGCGACCAGAGCGCCGAATGATCTTCTCCTCAGCGCGCAAGCGGGGCACCTGAAGTCAGGGTGCCCCGCTCGCGTTGGGGTGGGTACTGGGTGGGGGCGGTGAGGGTCAGCGGGTCAGGGCGTAGGGAATCACGTGGGGGCGCCCGGTGTCCGGGTCGGGCAGCAGGTGGGCCTTGAGTCCGAACACGTCGCGCAGCAGGTCATGGGTCAGCACGTCCCCGGCCGGGCCGTGCGCGTACACGGCGCCGCCACTCATGGCGATCAGGCGGTCGCTGTAACGCACGGCCTGATTCAGGTCGTGCAGGACCATCACGACCGTCTTGCCCTGCTCGCGGTTCAGGCGCTGCGCGAGGTGCAGGACCTCCAGCTGGTGCGACGGATCGAGGTACGTGGTGGGTTCGTCCAGCAGCAGGATGTCGGTCTGCTGCGCGAGGCTCATGGCGATCCAGGCCCGCTGCCGCTGCCCGCCGCTGAGCGCCTCCAGCGGGCGGGCGGCGAACACGCGCATACCGGTCTGGTCGAGCGCCCACTGCACGGCCTCTCGGTCCTCGGCGCGCCGGACGGGAAAGCGGCCCTGGTGGGGGTGGCGCCCGAACCACACGAGGTCCTCCACGCTCAGCCCCTCCGGGGCGGTGGGGCCCTGCGGGAGGATGGCGAGGCGCCGGGCGATCTCGCGGCTGGGCAGGGCGTGCAGCGCCTGACCGTACAGTTCGATGTGCCCCGCCCCGCTGGGCAGCAGCCGCGCCAGCGCGCGCAGCAGGGTGCTCTTGCCGCAGCCGTTCGGCCCGATGATCGAGGTGACCTGCCCGCCCGCGACCGCTAGGTCGAGGCCGGGGATGATCACGTTCTGGCCGTAGGCGAGTTTCAGCGCGTGGGTGCTCAGCGGCTCCGGGGTGCGGGTGGCCGGGTTGGGGCCGGCCCGTTCGGGATTGGTGGGGGTCATGCGGACTTCCTCAGCAGGTACAGGAAATAGGGGGCGCCGACCAGGGTGGTGAAGATCCCGGCCGGTACCTCCAGGGGGGGCAGAAGCGCGCGGCCCAGCGTGTCCGCGGCCAGCACGAGCAGCGCGCCCAGCAGCATACTGACCGGCAGCGTGCGGGCGTGCCGGGCGCCGACGAGCAGCCGCGCGAGGTGCGGGGCGAGCAGGCCAACGAAACCCAGGATGCCCGCGCCCGTCACGGCCGCGCCCGCCAGCGCCACGCCGACCGCCAGGGCCAGCAGGCGCGCCGGGTTCACGCGCGTGCCGAGCGCGGTGGCGACGTCCTCCCCGAGGTTCAGGACGTCCAGCGTGCGGCTCAGGAGCAGCGCGCCGGGCAGCAGGACCAATGCCCAGGGCAGCACGCGCGTCAGGCGGGTCACGTCCGCGCCGTAGACCGTGCCGGTCAGGAAGCTCAGGGCGCTGCCCAGCCCGTCCGGGGCGCGCACGAGCACGAGCTGCTGCGCGGCGCCCAGCGCGGACGCGACCGCCACGCCGATCAGCGCGAGCCGCACCGGGTGCAGCGCCCCGCCCCGCTCCCGCGCGAGCAGCAGCACCAGCCCGAAACCGCCCCATGCGCCCGCCAGTGCCGCCCAGGGCAGTCCCCCGGCGGGCGCGGCGGGCCACGCGAGCAGGAACACCGTGGCGGCCAGTCCCGCCCCGGCCCCCACGCCGATCAGGTCCGGCGAGGCCAGCGGGTTGCGGATCACGCCCTGCATGATCGTGCCGCTCGCGGCGAACATCGCGCCGCACAGCAGCGCCACCCCGATCCGCGGGGCGCGCAGGTCCAGCACGAGCTGCCGGGTTAGGGCGTCCCCGTCGCCGGTCAGGGCGGCCAGCACGTCCCGCGCGGGCGTCGGCACCGCGCCCAGGCCCAGCGCCAGCACCGCCAGGGCCGCGCACAGGGCCAGCAGGGCCGCGCCGACGAGCAGGGCGCGGCGGGCAGTGAAGCGGGCGGGGGCGCTCAGGGCGGTCACGGCGTGTACTTGAAGGTCGTGGTGGGCGCGGCGTCCTGCAGGAAGCGGCTCTCGATGGTCTGGGCGACCATCAGTTTCAGGGCGGTCGGGCCGCGCCCGCGCGTCCAGTCGTCCCGGTTGAACTCGTACACCCGGCCGCGCTTCACGGCGGGCAGCTTCTGCCACAGCGGGTTCTTCGCCCACGCGGCGGTCACTGGCGTCTCGTCGGGCGCGGTGAACAGCACCAGCGTCTGCGGTTGTAGCGCCACGAGGCCCTCCAGGCTCAGTTCGTACTGCGTCTGGCCGTCCTTGACGGGCAGCTGGTTTTTGCGCCCGACCGCTTCGAGGAAGCTGCCCGCGAAGCTCCCGGCGGTGTGCGCCGTGAAGGAGGTCGGCGTGACCACGCCCGCCACGAACGCCGGGGCGCCCTTCTTCGTGAAGGCGCGCGCCTTGGCGATCAGGCTCTTCTGGTCGGCGAGCAGCTGCTTCGCGGCGGCCTCGCGGCCCACCAGTCGCCCGATCAGCAGCGTCTGCTCGTTCAGCTGATCCAGGTCCGCGCGGCGGCTGGGAAAGACGGCGGTGGGCGCCACGCGGCCCAGGGCGGGCACGGTGTCCTTGTGCACCAGGCTGTCGGCCAGGATGAGGTCCGGGCGCAGCGCGGCGATCCCTTCGAGGCTGGGCTGCGCGCGGCTGCCGGTCGTGACGACGCCGCCCACGCGGGGCCGCAGGTAGGGGGGCGCGCCCCGGTCGCCGCCCTGCGTGCCGAGCGCCGCGCCGACGGGTTTCACGCCCAGCGCGAGCAGGGTGTCCACTTAGGAGTATTCCAGCGCCACGACCCGTTTGGCGGGGGCGGGCAGGGTCAGGGTGCCGCGGTCGTGCTGGACGGTGACGGGGGCCGCCAGGGCGGGGGCGGCGAGCAGGGTGGCGAGGGTCAGGGTGGTCAGGGTCTTGTTGTTCAGGGTTCGGTGGTTCATGGAATGGCTCCGGTGTCAGCGTCGCCCGATGCGCCGGGCGAGCAGGATGAAGAAGGGGGACCCGGCCGCGGCGACCAGGATGCCGACCGGGGTCTCGGCGGGCCGGTCGATCACGCGGGCGGCCACGTCGGCCAGCGGCAGGAACGCCGCGCCCAGCAGCGCGGACAGCGGCAGCGAGACGCGGTGGTCCGCGCCGCCCAGCGCGCGCGCCGCGTGGGGGATGATCAGGCCCACGAAACCCATCGGGCCGACCACGCTGACCGATCCGGCGGCCAGCAGGACGCCCAGGCCGGTGATGACGGTGCGGTCGCGTTCGGTGCGGGCGCCGAGGCTGCGCGCGACGTCCTCACCCAGGGTCAGGACGTTCACGCGCGGCGCGAGGATGAGCGCTGCGATCAGGCCCGCGAGCAGCCACGGCGCGACCTGCCCCAGCTGTTCCCAGGTGCGGCCCGCCAGCGAGCCGGACAGGGCGAACAGGGCGCCCTGCGCGCGGTCCTCGAACAGCAGTTGCAGCGCGCGGGTCGCGGCGCCCGCCAGGGACGCCACGGCCACGCCCGCCAGCGCCAGCCGCAGCGGCGTCACGCCGATGGAGCGGGCCGCGCCGTAGGCCGCCAGGGCCGCGAGGCCCCCGCCCAGGAACGCCGCCGGGACGAACGCGGCCGCCGGGGCCGCGGGCAGGAACACGACCAGGATCAGGATGGCCAGGGCGCCGCCGGCCTCCACGCCCAGGATGCCCGGGTCGGCCAGTGGGTTGCGGGTGACGCCCTGCAGCAGCAGGCCCGAGACGGCCAGCGCCGCCCCGGCGAGCAGGGCGATCAGGGTGCGGGGCAGCCGCAGGGTGTGGATCACGAGGCTGTTCACGCTGTCGTCCGGGTGGACGAGCCGCCGCGCGGTCTCGGTCAGGGGGATGTCGGTGGCGCCCAGCGCCAGGGACAGCAGGCCCGCCAGCAGCGTGGCGAGCAGCGCCCCCAGGAGGATCAGGACGCGGCTCACGGGGTGCTCCGGCGCGGGGGGTGGGTGGGGGCGGCGTCGGGCACGCGGGTGATTCTGGACCGGGTGGCGGCCGGGAATGCGGCGCGGCTCACAGGACGGGCGTGCCCGGCGGGGTGACGGCAGGGCCGCCGATCTCGCCCAGCGCGTACTGCCGCACCGGCGCGCGGTCCGGTTTGTGGCTCGATCCAGGCAGCAGGAGCGGCTCGGCGTCCGTGACGGCGGCGCGGTACGTCCGCGTCTGGCCATTGGCCGTGGCGGTCAGCGTGACGAGGTCGCGGTCCACCTGGGCGTCGCGCTGGGCGGTCAGCCAGTCCCAGCCGTGCTGCACGAGCAGCGCCCGGTCGAGCACCTGCGCGCGCGCACTCAGGCCCGCGAAGCCGCGCAGGTGACCGGCGACCTCGGCGGGACTCACCTCGCGCCGCGCGACCTGCACGGCCAGCGCGGGCGTCAGGTGCGCCCACAGCAGCCCCGAGGGTAGCTCCACGGCAGTCGCGGCGAAGCGGTGCCCCCCGAAATGCCCGGTGCGCCACGCCCGTTCACCCGCATCCCGCAGCGCCGCGTGGACGGGCACGCCGTAGCGGCCGCAGGCGGCGTCCACGGTGCCGTGCGTGCAGACGTGCAGGTCCGCGCCCCGCTCCGGTGCCGGGACGGCCGCCCAGTCGCTCAGCCGCGCCGGTTCGATCAGCGTGTCGTGCAGCCCGCGCGCCCACTCCGTCTGCGGCAGGTCCGAGGCGTAGTCCTGCCTGCGGTACCCGCCGGGGCCGCGCACGTAATGCCGCACGCGCAGCGGCGCGCCGGGGCACAGAGGCGCACTCATGAGCAGCCCGAAGCCCGCGCCGCTCGATTCGACCTTCTCCCGCAGCGCGGCGAACACCGCCGACTGCGCGGGCGTCCAGGTGTCCACGCTGCGCAGCTGCGCCCAGACGGGCACGTCGAGTTCCAGCACCGTGACCTCCGCCCAGTGGGGCGCGGTGCCGATGGGGTCCTCGCCCGCCGCGCGGGACTCGTCGGCGCACAGGGTCAGGCGGGCCGTCATCTGGACTCCGACTGAATGGTGTGTAAAGACCATTCAGTCCGAGCGGTCAATGGAACAAACGGAATCCGGATCACTTCACCTTGTCCAGGATGAGTTTCGTCAGGGCGGGGCTGTCGCGCAGCGACACCAGCGGTCCGGCCCAGGGGCTGTTCGCCTCCTGGGTGTACACGACCGTCTGGCCTTTCAGGCGCTGCCCCACGGCGCTCTGCAGGAAGTCCTGCGCGCCGTTGTACTGCCCGCCGGGCGGGAAGACGATGACCAGCGTGTCCCTGCTCAGGGCCAGCAGCGCCTCGTCGCTGACCACGCCGCCGACGCCCAGCACGTTCGCGTCGCCTTTCAGGCCGTCCCTGAAGCCCAGGGCGCGCACGTCGTCGATCAGGCGGGTCTTGGTGTACAGGTACGTGCCGCCGCCCTTGAAGGGCGAGACGACCACGGCCTTCGGGTATTTCCGAAACACCCCGGCGGCCTGGAGGGCGCGGGCCCCGGCGCGGTTGGTGTCGGCGACCTGCTTGATGAGCTTCTCGGCCTGTTCCTGCTTCCCGAACACGCGGGCGAGGTCGCGCAGGCCCTTCTTCCAGTAGCCGCTGCCCTGTTCGCTGTACCCCACGGTGGGCGCGATGCGGCTGAGCTGGGGGTAGTTGCCGTTGCCCGCCCAGGTGGCGCGGACGATCAGGTCGGGTTTCAGTTTCAGGATCGTTTCCAGGTTGGGTTGCGTCCAGTTGCCCACGAATGTCGCGCCGCTCAGGTCGCCGCGCGCGAGGAAGGTGCCCCGGATGCGTTCGGGTTTGATCTTCCCGTCGGTGGTGAGGTCGCCGGGACCGAGCATGGCGCTGCCGACGCCCACGAGGCGGCTGCTGACGCCCAGCGCGTAGATCCAGCCCAGGGCTTCCTCGTCCAGCGCGACGATGCGGGTGGGGTTGAGCGGCACGGTGGCCGCGCCCTCGTCGTGCTTGAGGGTCAGGGTGGCGGGGGCGGCCAGGGCGGCGCTGCCCAGGGCCAGGGTGGCGAGGAGAATCCGGCGGAACATGCGGCTCACCCTAGTTAATCCGAGCGGAATAGTCAAGTTTTATACCCCCGACGGGGTACGTCCGCGTTGTGAGGTTTCTTATCGTGCAGCACGGACCGCGCGGCACACCATGACGCATGCTCGACCTGTCACCCGACGCGGCACAAGCTCTGCGGACGGCCGCCCGCCTCAACGACTCCACCGCCTACACCCTGCGCGCCCAGGCCGACGCCGCCCCCACCCCCGCCGTCCGCGACGCCATGCTGGCCCTCGCCGACCGGCACCTGCGCCTCGCCGTGCACCAGCGCCAGCTGGCCCGCGCCATGGACGACACCCGGACCTCCGGCCGTCACGGCCAGCTCGACCGCAGCGCCTGACCAGCGGTTCAATTGCGCAGGCTGCGGCGCAGGATTGAACCGGCCGGGCAGGCCCGACGTGACCAGAGCCGGGCCCCAGGAACTGCTTCCCGGGACCCGGCCCCTGCAGGTCTGTGCCCTACCGGGCACAGTGGACACCGCTCAGGGTGCCCGTCGCGCCGCGTGATCAGCTGCCCTGGCGGGCGCCGAGGACCTGCTCAATACGCTCCAGCGCCCAGTCCAGATCCTCCCGCCGGGTGACCAGGGGCGGCGCCAGACGCATGGTGGTCTCGTGCGTCTCCTTGCACAGCACGCCCAGGTCACGCAGCGCCTCACAGAACGGGCGGGCGGGACTGCGCAGCTCCACACCGATCAGGAGGCCCCGGCCGCGCACCTCGCGGACGTGCGGACTGTTCATGGCCTCCAGCCGGGCACGCAGGTACGCGCCGAGTTCCAGCGCGCGGGCCGGCAGCGCCTCGTCCTCAAGGACCTGCAGGCTGGCCTGCGCGACGGCGGCGGCCAGCGGGTTTCCGCCGAACGTGCTGCCGTGGTCGCCGGGCCGGAACAGGTCCATCAGCTCGCGGCTGGCCAGCACGGCGCTGACCGGGTACACGCCCCCGCCGAGCGCCTTGCCGAGGATCACCACGTCGGGCTTCACGCCCTCGTGGTCGCAGGCGAGCCAGTGACCGGTGCGGCCCAGACCGGTCTGGATCTCGTCGGCGATCATCAGGACGCCGTGCCGGTCACAGACCTCGCGCAGGGCCCGCAGGAATCCCTCGGGAGGCGTGATGACGCCCGCTTCGCCCTGGATGGGTTCGAACAGCACCCCGGCGGTGTGGGGCGTGATGGCCGCCTCGATGGCCGCGACGTCGCCGTACGGGACGCTGACGAAACCCGGCGTGAACGGCCCGAAACCGTCACGGTACTGCGCCTCGCTGCTGAAGGACACCAGGGTGGTGGTGCGCCCGTGGAAGTTGCCGTCCATGACGATCAGTTCCGCGCGGTTCTCCGGGACGTTCCGCGCGCGGTAGGCCCACTTGCGGGCCAGTTTGATCGCGGTTTCCACGGCTTCCGCGCCGGTGTTCATGGGAATCACGGCCTCGAAGCCCAGCACGCGCGTGACGGTCTCGTAGAACTCGGCGAGGCGGTCGTTGCGGAACGCGCGGGAGGTCAGGGTGACCTGCTGCGCCTGCTCGGTCAGCGCGCCGATGATGCGCGGGTGGCAGTGGCCCTGGTTGACCGCGCTGTAGGCCGAGAGACAGTCCAGGTACTGCCGGCCCTGCGTGTCCCACACCCACGCGCCCTGCGCGCGGTGGATCACGACGTCCAGGGGCTTGTAGTTGTGGGCGCCGAGTCGGTCTTCGCGCCGGATCAGATCGGTGGGGGAATCGAGGACGATCATGCCATCACAGTACCCAGTCAACTGGTTGAAAGGTAGAACCAGTTTTTTGGTTTTTCAGCCAGCCAGAATAGCAGTGGTCTGGAGGTGGCCAGGGCCGTTCGGGCGTCTCGACGGGCCGCCGGGGCCTGGACTACACTGCAGGTCAGGTGACCCGGTTCCCGCCCGTTGCGTTGACACCTCGCGCTCCATCCGAGGTGTCTGCCGCGCGCTGGGCCCGGGCCAGCCGCCCGGCGGAGTCGCGGTGACCGGGCCGGGGCCGCAGGTGCAGGTCTGCGCACGGTACGGACTGCTCGGTGACCGCCCGCCACAGGACCTGCTGCACCTGTTCCAGCTGACCGCTGCCGCCCTGCCCGCCACCCACCTCGCGGTGATCCTCGTCACGGAGGGACACTGCTGGGCACCCGTGGCCAGCGGCTGGGTCGCCCAGGCGCTCCCTGCGCCCACGGTCCTCCCCGACCGGACGTTTCACGGGCCGGGCCGCGCCCCGGAAGTCGCCCCCTGCCAGGCGCTGCTGGGCGACGACGTCTGGCACTGGGCGGCGGGCACGCCGCTCACCAGCCCGGACGGGGTGACCTTCGGTCTGCTGTTCGCCGCGTGCCGCGGGCGCCCGCGCCGCTGGACCGCCGCCCACCAGACGCGGCTGGAACGCAGCGCGCACCTGATCGTCCAGGGGCTCGACCACCACGCGGCCCGCTGCCAGGTCACGCAGGTGCAGCAGGACAACGCGGCGCTGCGCCGCCGCCTGGACCGCGCCACCCTCACGGCCCGCACCTTTCAGGCCATCGCGGATCTCACGGCCCTGCCGCTCGACGGGCGCGAGGGCCTGCGCCGCGCGGCCCGCCTGACCGCCGCGCTGATCGGTGTGGACTGGAGCGGCGTGCAGCGCGGCCCTGCCGCACCCGAGACGGTCTGGCCCATCCGGTTCCGCCGGGACACCTCGCCGCTGCCGCCGGACCTGCCGGGCAGCGGTCCGCTGTGCACCGTGGACGGCGAGGCCGGCTGGACGCTCGCGGACGGCCAGCCGGCGGCGCTGGCCTGGGTCGCGGCGCCAGGCGAGGACGCGCGGCTGCTCTTCGTGCGCTTCGGCCGTCACGCCCGCTGGAGTTCCGCCGACCGTCAGGTGCTGCGTGACCTCGTGTGGGCGCTGCGGCACCTGCTGGCCTTCACGGCGCAGCGCAGCGCCCTGCACGGCCTGGAAGGCCAGCTGCAGTTCGCGCTGCGCAGCTTTCCCATGCTGCTGTGGGTCACCGACGCCGCCGGGGAGCTCGTCGCGGCGGAGGGCAGCGCGCTGCGCGGGCCCCTGTCGGGCCAGCCGGTGCTGAGCCTGCTGCGCGGCGAGGAGGAGGCTGGACTGCCGGACAGCGCCGGGGCGCCGAACAGTGGGGGGCCGCGCCGCAGCGTCACGCTGGACGGCCGGGTGTACGACACGCATCAGGTGACGCTGCCGGACGGCGGGCAGCTGGGCGTGGCCTTCGACGTGACCGAACTGACCGAGTCGCGCGCGGCGGCCCGGCAGGCCCAGCAGTACGCCGAGACCCTGCTGGAGCTCACGCGGGTACTGCCCGCCTCCGGACAGCTGCGGCACCTGGGCGCGCAGGCGCTGAACGTCCTGCTGCCTGCCCTGAAGGGCAGCTGGCTGGTCTTCTGGGAACACGTGCCGGGCGAGGCGCGACTGCGGCCCCTCGTGACCTGCGGGGCGGTGCCGCCCGGTGTGGCCGCCGCGCAGACGCGGGGCTTCAGCGACGCCGATCCCTTCGCGCAGCGCCTGCTGGCCGGGCAGACGGTGCAGATTCACGAGGCACAGCTGCCGCCCGCTGTCGTGGCGGCGGGGCTGCGCGCCGCGCTGCTCATCCCGGTGCAGGCGGCCGGAGCGACGTTCGTCCTGGCGGCCTATCAGGACGGCCGTGGCATCTGGACGCCGCCGGAACGGGAACTGCTGACCCTGGCCGCGCGGGTGCTGCAGGTCAGTCTGGAGCGGCATACCGCGATGCAGCAGCTGCGGGCGGCGGCGAGCACCGATCCGCTGACGGGCCTGGGCAACCGCCGCGCCTTCGAGACCGAGATCCGTGAGGCGCTGGCCAGCGGTCCCGTCACGCTGGTGACGCTGGACGTCGACGGTCTGAAGACCGTGAATGACCGTGACGGGCACGCGCGCGGCGACGCGCTGCTGCGCGCGGTGGGCCGGGCCCTCAGGGCGGTGCCCGACAGCGACGCCTACCGGGTGGGCGGGGACGAGTTCTGTCTCCTGCTGCGCGGAACGCGGGCGGAGGTGCTGACCGGGGTGGACCGGGCGCTGGCCGGACTTCCGGACGACGGGTTTCCGGACGCTGGGGCCAGCGCCGGCGTGGCGTTCGCGCCGCAGGACGCCCCGGACCCCGAGGCGCTGTGGCAGCTGGCCGACGAGCGCATGTACCGCCAGAAGGCCAGTCGCCGCCCCCCACCTGGCCGGGCGCCGGCCTGAGCCGGGAACCCCGCGCCCCATGAGACCGTACTGAGCTGCATGAGCATCTCACGGTGGCGGTTCCTGAAGTTCTGGCCCTCCCTGGCCACGGACCCGCCCCTGGCGGGTGCTCAGATGTGGCAACGCCGCGCCGTGCCGGGCGCTAGGGTGCCCGGCATGGCTCCCCCTGGCCACCCGGCGTGACCGAGTTCCTGCACGTGGCGCTGTCGTTCCCGACCGCGCTGTGGTCCGCTGCGCTGACGCTCATCGCGGCGGCGGCGCTGCTGGCCCTGCTGGGCGCCATCGACGGCATCTCCGGTGGCGGCGAGGGGCTGCTCGACAGCCTGCTCGTGCGCGTCGGCCTGAACGGCGTGCCGCTGCTGCCCGTCGCGCTGGCCCTGACCCTGACCGGCTGGCTGAGCTGCTACCTGGGCCAGCTGCTGCTCCTGCCGCTCGTGGTGCCCGCGTGGCGCGGCGTGGCCTCGGCCCTGCTGCTGCCGGGCTCCCTGGCGCTGGGCGCGCTGGCGGGCAGAGCGGTGGCCCGCCCGCTGCGGCGCTTCGTGCAGGGGCAGGACGCCCTGGCCCGCTCGGAGCTGCTGGGCCGCGAGGCCATCGTCGAGTCCGGCACCCTCGCCTCGGCCGGCCGCGTCAGCGTGCAGGACGGCGGGGCGGGCCTGATGCTCGACGCCCGCACCGACGGCGAGCCCCTGCTGCGCGGCGAACGGGTGATTCTCGTGGCGCACGACCCGGCCACCCACGTCTTCACCGTCCGCCGCGCCGACCCGACCGACACCTGACCCCCGAATTCCCCCTGTCCTGCCTGGAGGCCGTATGCCCGACCTGTCCGTAGTTCTGCCCTTCCTGATCGGCGTCGTGATCGTCCTGATCGCCCTGATGATTCTCGTGGCCCTCGTGCGCGCCTTCTACGTGAAGGTCGAGCAGGGCACCGCGCTGATCGTGAACGACCTCTCCGCGCGGCCCAAGGTGCGCTTCACCGGCGCGCTGGTGGTGCCCGTGCTGTACAAGGCCGAGATCATGCGCATCAGCCTGATCACCCTCCAGGTCGACCGGCGCGGCAAGGAGGGACTGATCTGCAAGGACAACATCCGCGCGGACATCACGGTCGCGTACTACCTGCGCGTCAATGAGACCACCGAGGATGTCCTGAAGGTCGCCAAGTCCATCGGCGCGAGCCGCGCGAGCGACCTGAACGCCGTGGACGAACTGTTCAACGCCAAGTTCAGCGAGGCGCTGAAGACGGTCGGCAAGAAGTTCGACTTCATCGAGCTGTTCGAGAAGCGCGAGGAGTTCCGCGACGCGGTCGTCGCCGTGATCGGCCGTGACCTGAACGGCTACGTGCTCGAGGACGTCGCCATCGACTACCTCGAGCAGACGCCCAAGAGCATGCTCGACCAGAACAACATCATGGACGCCGAGGGCATCCGCAAGATCACGCAGCTGACCGCCGCGCAGAACATCGTCACGAACGAACTCTCGCAGAACGAGCACCTCGCCGTCACCAAGAAGAACGTCGAGACCCGCGAGGCCACCCTGGCCCTCGAGCGCCAGCAGGCCGAGGCCGAGGCGCGGCAGAAACGCGAGATCGAGACCATCCAGGCCCGCGAGAACGCCGAGACGCAGCGTGTGCGCGAGGAGCAGCGCCTCATCTCCGAACAGGCCCGCATCCAGACGACCGAGCAGGTCGAGATCCGCGAGCAGGAACGCCAGCGGCAGGTCGAGATCGCCGAGCAGGCGAGGCTCCGCGCCATCGCCATCGAGGCCGAGCGCGTCGCCCGCGCCGCGAAGATGGAGGCTGTCACCACCGACCGCGAGGTGAAACTCCAGGAGATCGAACGCGACAAGAACGTCGAGCAGGGCGTCATGGACGTCGCGAACATCACCCGCGAACGCATCGCCATCGACAAGACGGTCGCCGTGGAGGAGGAGCGCATCAACGAGGTGCGCGAGGTGAGCGCCGCCGAGCGCGCCAAGCAGGTGCGCGTCATGCAGGCCGAGGCGCAGGCGCAGGAACAGCTCGTGCAGGAGGTCAAGGCCGCCGAAGCCGCCGAGACCGCCGCCCGCCACCGCGCCGCAGAGCTGACCACCATCGCGCAGGCGGAATTCGACGCCGCCTCCCGTCAGGCCGAGGCGAAGAAGATCCTCGCGGACGCTGTCAAGGTCGAGCAGGCCGCCCCCGGGCTCGCGCAGGTCATGGTGCAGGAAGCGAACGCCAGCGCCCTGGAGAAGACCGGCGTGGCCGAGGCCCGCGTGATCGAGGTCAAGGCCGACGCGAACCTCAAGCTCGGGCAGAACGAGGCCCGCGTCCTCGCCGAGCGGCTGGGCGCGCAGGCCGAGGGCGAAACCCGCCTCGGTCAGGCGAAGGCCACGGCCACAGAGGCGCTGGGTGCCGCCGAGGCGAGTGCCACCCGCGACCGCATGAACGCCGAGGCCGAGGGCCTGACCGCCAAGTTCGGCGCGATGGACCGCATGAGCGCCGACGCCCGCAGCCACGAGGAGTACCGCATGGCACTGGAAACCAGCCTCCAGCAGGCCCTGGCGTCCATCGAGGCCGGCAAGGAGATCAGCCGCGAGAACGCCGAGGTCATCGCCGCCGCCCTGAAGAACGCGAAGATCGACCTCGTGGGCGGCGAGGGCGGCATGTTCGAGGCGCTCACCAAGGCCCTGAGCCTCGGCAAGGCCGTCGAGGGCTTCACGCAGAAGAGCCCGCTGTTCCAGAGTGTCCTCGGCCGCTTCGGCGTGAACGTCCAGCGCGAAAACCGCCCCAACTGAATGGGGGGACGGGGGCAGGCCACTCTCCTGCCTCCCCGCTGAGTGAGCGCAGGAAAGGACCGTGGCAGGCTCACGCCGACGGGAGACCGGGCGTGGGAGAAGGGCGAACGCGCCGGAGTGAATGGGGGAGAGGATGACGCAGGAACCACTGGCCGGGGCGGGCACGCCCGGCAACGAGACGGGCGGCAGTTTCGAGGTGCTGCGCCGCCGCCTGGACGCGCTGGGCGCGCAGGTCCGCGCGGCCGCCGAGGAGCTGAACGCCGCGCGGATCGCGGAGTACGGCGACAGCCGCCTGAGTCTGCTGGGCCGCGCGCACATCCGCACCGCGCAGGCCAGCGTGGGCCGGGATCTGGTGCAGGTCGGGGACGTGATGCTGTTCGGCTTCAACGTCTCGCACGGCCTGAAGGCCCGCACGGAACTGGCGGACGTGTTCGCGCTGTACCGCCTGACGCACGAAGGGGGCGCGTTCGACGTGCAGCCTGCCGCGCTGGAGGGGTCGTTCCTGACCGATCCGGCGTTCGTGCGGGATTTCGAGGAACTGTACGCCTACTACCGGCACGCGCGGCTGCTGCAACTGGAAATCCGCGGCGGGCGGCTGCTGGCGGCCTTCCAGATCGGGGAGCGCCTGACCGACCGGCGGGTGTTCCGATGGGACCTGACTGGGGAGGGCGCGCGCTACCTCGACGCGCGCGGCGAACGGGACCTCAGTCCGCTGCCGCCCTTCGATTTCGAGTGGACCCGCGCCGGGCGCGACCAGGAGGTCAGTGGGCGGTTCCCGCACCTGAACATCCTGGACACGTTGTTCGTGGAGACGGCGGGCGGCACGCTGACCGTGAAGGTCGAGAACAACACCGAGACCGGTGAAGGCATCTACAGCGAGCCGGTGGAGGAGCGCACCCAGGGTCTGGACGACGCGACCTTCGAGTTCGCGCGGGTGGGCCGCCTGATCCTGCTGCGCGTCCTGCCGTACCGCGAGAAGACGTGGCGCGGCCTGATCTTCGACACGCTGACCGGGCGGGTCACGCGTGAGGACGCGGTCACGCGCGGCTGCGTGCAGCTGCCCGAGGAGCACGGCATCGTCTTCCCCGGCGGGTATTACCTGCCGGGAGGCGAGCACCGCGCGTTCGAGGGCTTCACGCCCGGCATGGCGCTCGACCGGGTCGTGCGCAGCCCGAACGGCGAGGACGTGCTGTTCGTCTTCTACGATCAGGACTCGGGCCGCAGCGCGTTTCTCGTGTACAACCTGATCCGCCGCGAGGTGCAGACGCCCATCAGCGCCCACGGGGACGCCGCGCTGCCCGACGGGCGCATGGTGCTGTTCCAGGCGGAAGCCGAGCCCACGCAGGTGCACGCGGTGCAGGTGTGGCAGACGCCCTTCACGAGCGACGTGTTCGCCGCGCAGCGCCCGCCCGGCACGTCGTTCCTGGGCCGACTGGGGAACGCGGAACTCGTGCGGGGCGTGTCGAACCTCCTCGCCCTGGCCCGGGCGGCCCAGACGCCGGAGGTCACGGCCGCGCAGTACGCGGCGCTGGCCGAACAGGCCCGCCGCCTGCCGGACACGCACCACTGGCTGGACGACGAGCACACGGGCGGCGCACGCACGCTGCTGCGCGACGTCACGGCCGCCGCCGAGGCGGTGCTCGACGAGTTCGAGAAGGTGCAGGCCCTGCGCGCCCAGGCGGCCCAGACCCTCGCGGACGTGCAGGGCGCGGTCCGCCGCCGCCTGACGACCCTCGACCCGGAGGGGTGGCGCAGCCTGCCGGAGTTCGTGACCGCCCTAGCGGAACTGACCGCGCTGCGCGCCCGGCTGCTGACGGTGCGCGAGACCCGTTCCATCGACGTGGTCGCCGTGGACGCCCTGCTCGCGGAGGTGCAGGCCGCGCACGCGCGGGTGGGCGGCGCGACCGGCAGCTACCTGGCCGACCCGGCCGCCCTGGCCCCGTTCCACGCGCAGCTGGACACGCTGAACACGCAGGTGGAGGCGGCAGGGACCACCCGCGAGCTCGCCGCGGCGCTGGAGGCGCTGGGCACCCTGGCGACCGAACTGGACGTCCTGTCGGACCTGCTGGGCTCGCTGCCCGCCGAGGACCCGGTGCAGCGCACCCAGGTCGTCGAGGGGGTCTCGGCGCTGTACGGCCGCCTGAACGGCGTGCGCGCCCGCGCCGAGGGACAGCGCCGCAGCCTGGGAAGCGGGGAACTCACCGCGCGCTTCGCGGCGCAGCTGGCGCTGCTCGCGCAGACCGTCACGGGCGCGCTGGGCACCGCCGACACGCCCGAGAAGGCCGAGGAGGGCCTGTCCCGCGCGCTGCTGGCCCTGGAGGAACTCGAAGGGCAGTTCGGGGAGCACGAGGCGTTCCTGCCGGATATCCTCGCCCGGCGCGAGGAGACCGTGGAGGCCTTCGAGTCGCGCCGTCAGGCGCTGCTCGACGAGCGGCAGCGCCGCGCGCAGGGCGTCGCGGACGCCGCCGACCGCATCCTCTCGGGCCTCCCGGCCCGCGCGGCACGCCTGACCGATCAGGACGCCCTGAACGGCTTCTTCGCCGGGGACGCGCTCGTGCTGAAACTGCGCGACCTCACCCAGAAGCTGACCGAACTGGGCGACAGCGTCCGCGCCGGGGACATCGAGGCCCGCCTGAAGGCCGCGCGCGATCAGGCGCTGCGGACCCTGCGTGACCGCGCCGACCTGGAAGGGGACGGCGGCGCGCTGATCCGCCTGGGCCGCCACCGCTTCAGCGTGAACACCCAGGCGCTGGACCTGACGCTGCTGCCGCGCGGGGATCACCTCGCGCTGCACCTGACCGGCACGCAGTTCATGGAACCGCTGCGCGACCCGGTCCTCGACGCGGCCCGTGCGTACTGGGACGTGACGCTGGAGAGCGAATCGCCGGACCTGTCCCGCGCGGAATTCCTGGCGGGCGAGGTCCTGGCCGCCGCGCGGGCGGGGCAGGAGGGCCTGACCCTGGACGCCCTACGCGGCTCGACGCCGGACGCGCGGGCCGGGACGGTCGCCACCTTCGCCGCCGCCCGCTACCGCCAGGGCTTCCAGCGGGGCGTGCACGACCACGACGCGGCGCTGATCCTGAACGCGCTGCTGCCGCTGCTGGACGCCGCGGGGCCGCTCGTCGCCCCGCCGGAGGCGCGCGCGCTGGCCGCCGCATTCTGGGCGCAGGCCGACGCGACCTGGACGGCGCGCCTGACCTCCGCGCGGGCGGTGCAGGCCCTGCTGGGCAGCGGCGCGGCCCTCGCGGACGCCCGCACGGCGCTGGAGGGCGCGCTGCGTGACTTCCTGACCCGCGTGCCGCTGCCCGTCCCTGACACGGTGATCCCGGAGGCCGCCGCGTTCCTGACCGAGGCGGCACCGGACGTGGGCGGCCCGTTCCCGTTCACGCAGGCCGCCGCCGACCTGAACGCCGCGCTGGACGGGCACCTGCGCGCCGCCGGGCAGCCCGACGCCCTGCGCGTCAGCCTGGACGCCCTGAGCGCCGATCCGGCGCAGGCCTGGACCCTCACGCGCGCGTGGCTGGACGCCCTGACCGCCCGGGACGACACCCGCGCCCAAGCCCGCTTCGTGCCCGAGGCGGTCGCTCTGCGCCTGTACGGGGACGCCCTGCGCGCTCAGCCGCGCGCGGTCACGCTGGACGCGACCGTCACGGGCCTCCTGAGCGACCACCCGCGCCTCCAGGGCGGCACTCTGCACCTCGCCGCGGACGACCTGCTCGCCCGCCTCGCCGCGCACGCCCGCACCTTCCTGCCGGGCCTGCAGGCCTTCCAGGCGCAGCGGCAGGCGGTGCTGACGCGCGAACGGGCCCGGCTGCGCCTCGCGGAATTCCAGCCGCGCCCGCTGACGTCCTTCGTGCGCAACCGCCTGATCACCGACGTGTACCTCCCCCTGATCGGGGACAACCTCGCCAAGCAGATCGGCGCGGCCGGGGACGGCAAACGCAGCGACCTGATGGGCCTGCTGCTGCTGATCTCCCCGCCCGGCTACGGCAAGACCACCCTGATGGAATACGTCGCGCATCGCCTGGGCCTCGTGTTTGTGCGCGTCAACGGCCCCAGCCTCGGCCACGCCGTGCGCTCCCTCGACCCGGCGCAGGCCCCGGACGCCGCCAGCCGCCAGGAACTGGAGAAACTCAACCTCGCGCTGGAGATGGGCGGGAACGTCATGCTGTACGTGGACGACATCCAGCACACCCACCCGGAATTCCTGCAGAAATTCATCGCCCTGACCGACGGCACCCGCCGCATCGAGGGCGTCTGGAACGGCGAGCCGCGCACCTACGACCTGCGCGGGCGGCGGTTCGCGGTCGTCATGGCCGGGAACCCCTACACCGAGACCGGCGAGGTGTTCCGCATCCCCGACATGCTCGCCAACCGCGCCGACGTGTACAACCTCGGCGACGTGCTGGGCGGCATGCAGGACGCCTTCCTGCTCTCCTACGTGGAGAACAGCCTCACCAGCAACGCCGTGCTCGCGCCGCTGGCCGGACGGGACCTGACCGACATTCCGAAACTCGTCGCGCGGGCCCAGGGCCACGAGGACCCCGGTGAGCTGTCGCACCCCTACAGCGAGGCGGAACTCACGGAGATCCTCGCCACGCTGCGCCTGCTGCTGCGCGCCCGCGACACGCTGGCCCGCGTGAACGCCGCGTACATCGCCAGCGCCGCCCAGGCCGACCGCGACCGGACCGAACCGCCCTTCAAGCTCCAGGGCAGCTACCGCAACATGAACAAGGTGGCCGAGAAACTCAGCCCCGTCATGAACGACGCGGAACTCGACGGCGTGATCAGCGACCACTACCGCGGCGAGGCGCAGCTCCTCACGACCGGCGCCGAGGAGAACCTCCTGAAACTCGCCGAACTGCGCGGCACCCTGACCGCCGAGCAGGCCGCGCGCTGGGCGCAGATCCGCGAGAACTACGCCCGCGAACGCCGCATGGGTGCTGCCGACGGCGACACCGGCGCGCGGATGGTCGCGCAGCTCGCGGACATCGCGGGCGGCCTGGACCGCCTGAGTCTGCCGCAAGCCTCACCGGCCCCCCAGGCGGCGGCGCCTACCGCCCCGGCAGAGCCGCTGGCCGCGCAACTCGAACCTCTGCTCGCTCCACTCCTGGCCGCGCTGCGCGACCGCCCGGCACCCGCACCCGTCACGGGCGACCCCGACCCGCTGACCGGAGTCGTCACGCCCCTGCTCACCGCGCTGGCCAGCGTCGTGCAGGGGCAGCAGGCCACGAACGCCGCCGTGCAGGACCTCGCGGAAGTCATCCGTCGGCGGCAGAACCTGACGCGCGCCCAGCCCCAGCCTCCCACGGACGACCGGCCCGGTGGACGCTGAGGTCCGCGTCAGAATGGGGAGTGGAATGCGCGACCTGCTGCTCGAGACCTACCGCGCCGCGCTGGCGGGCACCGAGGCCGGTCGGCTGACCGCCCCGCACCTGGATAGCCTCAGCCCGGCGCCCGCCTTCATCCTGAGCGTCGGCAAGGCGGGCGCCGGCATGTTGCGCGCCGCCCTGGCCCGCTTTCCGGGCGTGCCGGCGCTGCTGGTCGTGCCGGACGGCGCGGCCGGTGGCCCCTGGCCGGCCGGGGTGGAGGTCCATGAGGCCGGGCATCCCACCCCGGACGCGCGCAGTGTGGCAGCGGCCCGCCGCGCCCTGAGCCTCCTGGGGACACTGACGCCAGAGCAGGACGCCCTGGTGCTGCTGTCCGGGGGCGGATCGGCGCTGCTGTGCGCCCCGCGCGGGGTGACGCTGGCGCAGAAGGCGGCGGTCACGACTGACCTGATGCGGGCGGGTGCGGACATCCACGCGCTGAACACCGTGCGCCGCGCCCTGTCGGACGTGAAGGGCGGGCAGCTGGCCGCCGCGACCCGGGCGCGGGTGCACGCCCTGCTGCTCAGCGACGTGGTGGGCGACGATCCGGCGGTCATCGCCAGTGGCCCCACCGTGCCGTCCACCACCACGCCCGCCGACGCGCTGGCGGTGCTGGACCGCTTCGTTGTTCCTGCGCCGGAGGTCCGCGCCGCTCTGAGCCTCGCGGGACCCCCGCCTGCCCGCACGGCGCCCACCCACAACCGGGTGATCGGCGGGGGCCGCGACCTGCTGGCGGCGGCCGCTGCCCACCTCCGGGTGCGGGGCTGGCCCACCGTGCTCCTAGGGGACACTTTCACCGGAGAGGCCCGGGACCTGGCGGCCTTTCACGCCGCCCTGATCCGCGCCGTGCAGACCGGCGGGGGCCTCCACCCGGCGCCGGTCGTCCTGCTCTCGGGTGGGGAAGCCACCGTCACCGTCCGGGGTGCCGGGCGGGGGGGGCGCAACACGGAATTCGCGCTGGCCCTAGCGCTCGCGCTGGGAGGGGACGCCGGCGTCTACGCCCTGTCGGCCGGATCGGACGGCGTGGACGGCACCTCCGGCGGAGCAGGGGCGCTGCTCACGCCGGACACCCTGCGCCGGGCGCGTGCGGCCGGACTGGACGCCCACGCGGCGCTGGACGGCAACGACAGCGCGACCCTCTTCGCCACGCTGGGCGACCTGATGCCCGCGCGGCCCAGCGGGCAGAATCTCAACGACCTGCGGGTGATCCTGATCGGCGCGCGGCCAAGCCCCACCGTCTAGCGGCTCTCCCGCCTGCTGGGCATGGGATTGACGTTCTGGAAGTCGTACGACTTCGGGAACCGCAGGTAGAACGTGGCGCCGTCTCCCGGATGACCCTCGGCCCACACCTCTCCGCCATGCCGCTCGATGATGCGTTTGACGTTCACGAGCCCCATCCCGACGCCCTGGAACTCCTTCTGGTCGTGCAGGCGCTGGAACGCCCCGAACAGCCGGTGCGTGTAACGTGGATCGAAGCCCACCCCGTCGTCCTGCACGAACACCACCCAGCTGCCACCCTCGTCCCGCGCGCCGATCTCGACCCGGGCAGCGGTGCGCCCCGCCGTGTACTTGATGGCGTTGCTCAGGAGGTTCTCGAAGGCGAGGCGCAGCAGTTCAGGATCACCGGTCACGGTCGGGAGTGCCCCCTCGATCCAGTCGATCGAGCGGCCCTGCGTCTCGGGGGACATGTTCGCCCAGGCGCGGCGCACCACGTCCGTCAGGCTGACCGGGCGGATCCGCATGGCGCCGTGCGAGGCGCGCGACAGGCTCAGAAGCTCCTGGATCATGCTGCCCAGGCGGGTGGCCGAGGCGTCCAGGACGTCCAGCAGGCGCCGGTCGTCGTCGATCAGACGCGGCGCGGCGCGCTGCCGGAGCACGCTCAGAAACCCCTTCAGGTGCCGCACTGGAGCCTGGAGGTCATGGGAGACCGCGCCGATGAAGGCGTCCAGTTCGCTGTTCTCCTGTCTCAGCCCGGCCGTCTGCTGCCGGACCCCCTGCGCGACCTCCTGATCGAGATCGCCCGAGCGGATTTCCGTGAGGCGCCGCTCGGTGACGTCCTCGTGCAGCACCGTCGCGTACGCCGCCCCGTCGGCCGTGAAGGGCCGGATCTGCACCCGGTACCAGCGCTGCTCGGTCGGGCTGTGGCAGGGGTACTCCAGCGAGAAGCGGGGCCGGTGCCCGCCCAGCACGTCCCGCAGGCCCTGCGCCACCAGCGGCCCTTCCTCCGAGGACGGCCCCTGCGCTTTATCGCAGATGCCCAGGTAGTTGGAACCCACGCCGCACGAGTCCGGCTGCCCGCCGTTGTCGACCATGAACTGCGTCCAGGCGGCATTCACGGCGACGATCACCCCGTGTCCGTCCACGATGGCGACCGTGTCCTCCAGGGCGTCCAGGGCAGCCTGGACGGCCTGTGCGGGCAGGCGCATGGCGGTGGTCGTGGTCTCGGGCATCCTGGGCTCAGTACACTCTACCGGCTGGCCCGTGCGGTGAGCCGGGACTTGGCTGAGTCATTACGTGTCGTGAGGTGCCGTGTCATGAAGTGCCGTGCGGCCGGCCCGCCGGACCGTCCGGCGAGGGGCGCTGCGGTACCCGGAACCGGACGCGGGGTGCACTCAGCTGAGCGGCACCTCCGCCTCGGGCGGGACAGGCAGCGTGAAGCCGAAGGTGGCGCCCTGACCGGGCTGACTCATGGCGTACACGCGCCCCCCGTGCCGGTCCACGATCCGCCGGATCGTGGCCAGCGCCGTGCCGGCCCCCGGGTACTCGTTCTGATGATGGAGCCGCTGGAACAGACTGAATAGTTTGTGTCCGTACTGCGGGTCGAAGCCCACGCCGTTGTCCTGCACCTCGATGTGCCACTCGGCATCCTGCTGGCGCGCCTGCACCCGCACGGCGGCGTCCGGCCGCTCGCGGCTGTACTTCACGGCGTTGTGGCACAGCGCCCGCAGGACCTGCCTCAGCTGCGCCGCGTCCCCGCTGACGCTGGGCAGCTCGCCGATCTCCCAGCGGATCACGGCGGCGTCCGGCTGGGCGGCCAGTTCGGCCTGGATCTCCCGCGCCACCGGGCCCAGCGGCACCGGACCGACGGTCAGGGCCTGCCGGCCCGCGCGGCTGTAGCGCAGCACCCCGTCGATCATCACGCTCAGGTGCTCGGCGCTGCGCTCGATGATGCCCAGGTAACGCTCGCGCTTCTCACCGTCGGCCGTGCGGGCCAGCCGGGCGAAACTCAGCATGTGCCGCACCGGGGTCAGCAGGTCGTGCGACATGGAGTACGCGATGCTGTCCAGTTCCTCGTTGGTGTTCAGCAGCGCCTTGCGCTCGCGGCGCAGCGTCTCGGTCTGCTGCTCGACCTCCTCGTGCAGGCGGGCGGTCAGGTCGTTCAGGGCCTGCTGCGCCAGATGCTGCGCCGTGATGTCCCGCGAGATCACCAGCAGCGGCCGCCCCGGCTGGTTCGGCAGGGGCGCGATCGTCACGTCCCACCAGCGCGGCTCGCCCTTCATGGTCGGGCAGAACCCCGTGAAGTGTGCGGGCTGACCCTCCTGCGCGCGCCCGAAGGCCTGCAGCATGGCCGCGCGCGCCTCGCCCTGCCAGAAGCTCAGCCAGTCGGCACCCTGGCAGGCGCTGAAATCGTCCACCTGCATGGCCTCCTGGCCGTTGCGGTTCATGCTGAGCAGCGTGCCGTCCCGGCCCACCATCTTGATGCAGTCCAGGCTCAGGTCATGCACCTGGTGCAGGTAGGCGTCGTGCAGATCGTCGAGTCCATCCCCACTGAACAGTGGAGCGGTGGCCACCACGGGCCGCGCAGGTGCCGGGTCGGACGCGGTCATGCCGACCAGTATAGGTCGTCTGGGCGGGCGCGAACTGTTCGGCCGGACGCACGGCGGGACCCGCTGCATCCCCCGTCAGGGGGTACCCAGGGACGGTGCGGTCGACCAGCCGTCCAGCGCCGCCCAGTCCGGGTTCGTCTGCGGCCGGCTGTACAGGTACCCCTGCCCCAGCGTGCAGCCCATCTCCCGCAGGATGGCCTCGTGACTGAGGGTCTCGATGCCCTCGGCCACCACCTCGAAGTGCAGGCGCGAGGCGAGTTCCATGACCGCGCCGGTCAGGACCTGCAGGCGCTCGTTGCCCTCGATGCCCCACACGAACGTCCGGTCGAGTTTCAGGTGCTGGATGGGCAGGTGCTGCAGCACGCTCAGCGCCGAGTGCCCCGTGCCGAAATCGTCGAGGGCCAGCCCGAAGCCCCACTCGCGCAGGGTCGTCAGGTGCCGCGTGACCTGCTCCAGGTTCAGCAGCGCGCCGCTCTCCGTGACCTCGAACACCAGGAAGCGGGCCGCGTCCGGTTCCTGCGCCACGAGCCGCTGCATGCGCGGCATGAAATCCGCCGCGTTGAGTTCCGACGGGGAGAGGTTCACCGCCACCCGCACGTCCCGCCCGAGGGCCGCGCTGGCCCGCCGGGCCTCCAGCAGCGCCGCGCGGGTCACGAACGCCGTGATCACCTGAATCTGCCCCATCTGCTCGGCCAGCGGAATGAACTGCGCGGGCGACACGGCCCCCAGTTCCTCGTCGTGCCAGCGCACCAGCGCCTCGGCCTTCACGACCTGCCCGGTGCCCAGGTGAATGATCGGCTGGTACTGCACCGTGAAGGACTCTCGCTGCAGGGCGCGGCGCAGCGCGCCTTCGAGGTGCAGGCGGCGGCGGCGGTCATCCAGGTGGCGTTCCTCGAAGGGCAGCAGGGTCCCCTCGGCCGCCAGCGGCAGACTGGACTCCGCCTCGTGAACGGCCCGCTGCACGGCCTCGTGCGGGGCCCACTGCCGCGCGCAGGCCCGCACCCGGGGAAAGACCGTCTCCCCCTGGACCGGCACCGGCGCCACCAGCGCCCCCGGCAGGTGCGCGGGCCGCGACGGCAACACCAGCGCGAAGGTGCGCTCGTCGAGCTGGCCGGTCAGCAGCGCCTCGGGGTACGCCACGCGCAGGGCCCGCACGAACGCCAGGGTCAGCTCGTCGGCCTGTCCGCCCGGCAGCGCCCGCAGATCCGTGACGCTCAGGCACTGCGCCAGCAGCACCGTCTGCTGCGCCGTGACCGGCAGGGCCGCCGCCAGCGTCTCGAAGTGCGCGCGGTTGGGCAGCGCCGTGACCGGCGCGAAGCGCGTCACGCGGGCGAGCTGCTCGTGGAGTTCCTGCTGGTGCGTGACGTCGCGGAACAGGTACAGCACGCCGCTCATCTCGCCCCCCTGGAAGGTGGCCTGCGCGCGGCTGTGCAGCCACCGGCGCTGCCCGTCCGGCCGCTCGATCTGCACGACCGACTGTGTGAAGTGCGCCGCGCCGCCCAGCAGCGCCCGGAAATTCGGACTGGTCCCCGCCATCACCTGCCCCTGGGCGTCCCGCACGACGAGGGGCCGCAGCAGGTCCTCCAGCGTGCCGGCCTGACCGGCCTGCGGGCCGAGCAGTTCCTGCACCCGGCCGTTGCGGGACAGGATCTGCCCGTCCGGGTGCAGCAGCAGCAGCGCCTCGTCCAGCGACTCGATGATCTCGGCGTGCTGCACGGCGGTACGGGACAGTTCCTGCCGCGCGCGTTCCCGCTCGGTCACGTCGGTCATGGCGACCACCGCGCCCGCCAGCCCACCCTGCGCCGCGCGGATCGGGGTGGCGTTGCAGGCCACGATCCGCTGCGTCCCGCCGGCCTCAATCCCGATCAGTTCGCCCCGCACGGGCTGCCCCTGCAGCGCGCGGTACAGCGGGATCTCCTCGCGCCGCAGCAGCCGCGCGAAGTCCGGCGTGTGCAGGCCGTACGTGGCGGCCCAGTCCGGCGCCAGCGTGCCCCGCAGGGTCCGCGCGTGCAGGCGGGCGGCGGCCTCGTTGTGCTGCACGAGCTGCCCCTGGGCGTCGCAGATGACCACCTGATCGTTCAGGCTGTCGAGCAGCGCCACGTGAAAGTCACGCTCCTGCGCCAGCTCGGTGGTGCGCTGGGTCACCAGCTGCTCGAAGCGGCGC
Organism: Deinococcus hopiensis KR-140; assembly: GCA_943327755.2. Taxonomy (GTDB): domain Bacteria; phylum Deinococcota; class Deinococci; order Deinococcales; family Deinococcaceae; genus Deinococcus; species Deinococcus hopiensis_A. Next base: position 21,192 of record CALPYF020000026.1, on the reverse strand, counting down.
ACGCGGCGCTGCTGCGCGTCCCCCACGACGCCCGCCAGGACGGTCAGCAGCAGCGCCCCGGCCGTGCCCAGCGCCACCGGCAGGGTGGCCTGCGCGCCCGGCGCGCCCACCAGCAGCGCCGCTGCCGCCAGCGTGAACAGGGTGACCATCGCGCTCTGCCCGGTTGCCACCGCCAGCAGCTGCGCGCCGGGCGGCAGGCCGGGGCGGCGCACCAGCCGCGTGGCACTCCAGGCACTCACGGCGCCCAGCACCAGCAGTGTGGCCGCCGCCAGCCCATGCGTCAGGCTCAGCCGGGAGACGTGACCACTCAGCCCCGAGAGCTGCATGGCCGTGACGGTCAGCAGCAGCGCGCCGGTCACGCGCGCGGCGCCGTCGCCGGCGTGATGCCGGTACCACAGCAGAAACCCGGTGGCGAGCGCGGCGTGCACGGCCCAGTGCAGCGCGCCGCTCAGGAGCGTGACGTGCAGGCCGCGCGTGGCGAAGACGACCGCCTGCGCGCCCCACAGGCCGCTGCCGAGGATCACGCCGGCGAGCAGCAGCGCCGCGCGCCGCACCTGCCCGCCCAGCAGCGCCTCCCGCGCCTGCACGCGCACCAGCACGCCCGCCACCAGGATGGCCAGGAAACACAGAACAAACGGAATCGGAAACGAGGCCATGTACACAACCGTCCTGAAAGCAGTGTGGGGGGAACTGCACGCAGTATCTCACGGGCACCACGCTGGCCGCGCCGCATCTGCATGCCGCCGCCGGGGGATTGACCTGCGCCGCCCGGCCGGTCCAGCGCGCTATCGTGACACCGTGACCCACGAGCGCGCGCCAGAGGACGCCTGGCTGGACTTCACGCTGGCCCTGACGCAGGCCACGACGATCAGCGACGTGCAGGCGGCCGTGAGTGGCCCCGGCGCCGCCCGCGCCGGCGTGCAGGCCACCCTGCACGCCCCGCCCCGCGCCGGGGGCGTCCCGCTGCCCCGGCAGGGCGCGGCGCTGGTCAGCCTGCACCTGGGCGGCACGCCGGACCGGCAGGGCCTCGCGCTGACGCACCTGCTCGACGATCACCTGACCCGCCAGCAGCGCGCCGCGACCCAGGAGCAGGACAGCGCCCTGCAGGCCACCGTGCTGGCCACGCAGCAGCTCGGGTCGGAACTGGAATTCTCCTCGCTGAACCGCCGCGCCGACGAGCTGCTGCGCGAGCTGCTCCCCGGCGTGACCATGAGCGTCCTGGAATGCGTCGGGGAGCGCTGGGCGGTGCGGTTCGTGTCCAGCCACGCCGGGCCGGCCCTGCTCACGCCCGCCCCCCAGGGCCTGCTGGCCGACGTCCCGGCGCTGCGGGAGGCCGAGGACCGCCGGGACCCGCTGTTCATCGACAACTGGCAGCCGTTCGAGCAGCACCTGCCGGAAAGCGCCGGGTATCACGTGGCGGCCTTCCAGGCGTTCACGGTGCCCGACTGGCCGCAGACCGTGCTGGCCGCCGGGTGCCGCGAGCGGAGCGGCTGGACGCCCGCCGAGCGCGGCGTGTTTACCGGCGTGGCCCGCGCGTACGGGCAGGCGCTCGACCGGGTGGCCCGCGCGCACCAGCTGGCGGTGGAACGCGCCACGCTGCGCGCGCTGGTGGACTTCAAGGAACGGGCCGCGCACGCCATGAACGTCAGCGACCTGAGCGGGCAGGCGGCGCTGGTCCTGCAGGACATGCTGGGCCACGTGTCGGTCGCGTACCTGACGCGCGACCAGGAGCTGTGGCGGGCCACCACGCTGCTGGGCGACCTGCCCGCGCGCCTCTCCGCGCGCCTGCGCGGCGGCACCCCGCTGGAACACGAGGTGCTGCGCGCCGCATTCGACACGGGCGAGGCGCAGTTCGTGCCGCGCCGCCACGACGAACTGGTGATCGTACCCGGCGTGGACGCCTTCGGCGCGCTCGCGGTGTACCCGGTGACCGAGCAGCGCCGCCCCGTCGGGCTGCTCGTGATGGGCACGCAGCGCGCCCCGGACTGGAGTGACCGCGAGCGGCGCGTCTTTCAGGCCGTGGGACGCAGTCTGGCGCAGGCGGTCGACCGCGAGGTCCGCGAGCGGCGGCTGGCGCAGCAGCACGCGGAGCTGCAGGCGCAGGCCCGGTCGCTGCAGGCCTTCGCGCAGCTCAGCGCGGACCTGGGCGCTCAGGAAGACCGCCTGGCCCTGATCCGCCGCGCGCAGGAGGTGGCCCTGAGTCTGCTGCCCGGCGGCTTCGCGGTGTACTACGAACCCGAAGGCGGCCTGTGGCGCCTGCGCTCGCAGGTGGGCAGCCTGCGCAACGCGGCGCTGCAGGTAGCCGTGGACGCCGGACTGGATTTTCACGACACCCGCAACCTGCTCATCCCCTGGGAGACCGGGCAGCCCCACTACCAGTCGCAGTACGACCCGGGCACCGACCGGCTCGAGAGCACCCGCGACGTCGTGGGGGCCTCGGCCACCATTGCGCTGCGGCAGGCGGGCGAAGCCATCGGCGTATTCGCCATCGGGCAGTACGAGCCGCACCCCTGGACACCGGCGGACCGCGCGCTGCTCGAAGGCGTGACCCGCAGCCTGCAGCTGGCGCTCGACCGCGCCGCGAGCCTGGGCGAACTGCGGCGCACCTCGCAGGACACCGCCCGCAGCAACGCCGCGCTGCAGGCCGCGAACGAGGAACTCGAGGCCTTCGCGTACTCGGTCAGCCACGACCTGCGCGCCCCGGTGCGGCACATCGCGGGCTTCACGGACCTGTTGCGCCGCAGCCTGGGCGACCTGGAGGCCCAGCCCAAGGCGGCGCGGTACCTCAACATCATCGCGGAGTCCGCCGCGCAGATGAACGCCCTGATCGACGCGATGCTGGTCCTCTCCCGCGTGACCCGGCAGGAGGTGCACCTGACCGACGTGGACCTGAACGCCGTGACGGCCGCGGCGCGCGCCACGCTCGCGCCGGAACTCGAGGGCCGCCGCGTGACCATCCAGGTGGCGCCGCTGCCCACCGTCCGCGCCGACACGGCGCTGATCCGCCAGGTCCTCACGAACCTGCTGTCGAACGCCGTGAAGTACAGCGCCACCCGCAGCGACGCGCTCGTGCGCGTGTGGGCCGAGACGACCGAACAGACCTGGACGGTCTTCGTGCAGGACAACGGCGTGGGCTTCGACCCGGCCTACGCGCACAAGCTGTTCGGCGTGTTCCAGCGCCTTCACCGCGCCGAGGACTTCTCGGGAACCGGGGTGGGACTCGCCAACGTGCGGCGCATCGTGCAGCGGCACGGCGGCAGCGTGCACGCCAGCAGCGACCCGGGTCAGGGCGCGACGTTCTCGTTCAGTCTGCCCCGCGTTCCCTGACCGCCGCCCCCGATCTGCCCCAGCCTCACCGGAGGACCCATGACCGCCCCCCACCCCGACGTCTTTCAGCCGGAATTCGAGTGCCTTCCCGTCCCGCGCCTGCGCGCCCTGCAACTCGAGCGGCTGCGCGCGACGCTGGCGCGGCAGTGGGACCGCGTGCCCCCCATGCGCGCCCGACTGGAGGAGGCCGGGCTGCACCCGGACGACCTGCGCACCCTGGAGGATCTGGCCGCGTTTCCCTTCACCCGCAAGGCCGATCTGCGCGCCCACTACCCGCTGGGGCTGGTCGCCGCGCCCCGCCATGAGCTGCGCCGCGTGCACGCCAGCAGCGGCACCAGCGGCAAGGCGACCGTGGTGGCCTACGACCAGAACGACCTGAACGTCTTCGCGGAGGTCGTGGCCCGCAGCCTGTACGCCGCGGGTGCCCGGCCGGGCATGACCTTCCACAACGCCTACGGCTACGGCCTGTTCACCGGCGGGCTGGGCACGCACGCCGGTGCCGAGCGGCTGGGCCTGTGCACCGTGCCGGTCTCCGGGGGCGGCACGGAACGCCAGCTGGACCTGATCCTGGATCTGCAGCCCGAGGTGATCGCCTGCACGCCCAGTTACGCGCTGGTGCTCGCCGAGGGCTTCCGCCGGCGCGGCGTGCCCCCGGCGGACCTGAGCCTGCGCTACGCGGTGCTGGGGGCCGAACCCTGGGCCGAGAAGACGCGCGAGGGCGTGCAGGCCGGACTGGGCGTCACCGCCACCAACATCTACGGCCTGTCGGAGATCATCGGGCCCGGCGTGAGTGGCGAGGACGCCCGCGAGCGGCGCGGCAGCTACGTCTGGGAGGATCACTTCTACCCCGAGATCGTGCATCCGGACACTGGCGCGCCCCTCCCGGACGGCGAGTGGGGCGTGCTGGTGCTGACCTCCATGACCCGCACCGCGCTGCCGCTGCTGCGCTACTGGACGGGCGACATCACGCGCCTGCTGCCCGAACCGAACAGCACCGGCCGCACCGTGCGCCGCATGGACGGGGTCCGGGGCCGCAGCGACGACCTGATCATCCTGCGCGGCGTGAACGTGTACCCCACCCAGCTGGAGGCGGTCCTGCTCGGCCTGGGCCACGTCAGCCCGCACTACCACGTCGTGCTGACCCGCACCGGCACCCTGGACGAACTGACCCTGCAACTGGAAGTCCCGCAGGCCAGCGCCGGGCTGCGCGACGAGATCGAGCGGCAGGTGAAAGCGCAGGTGGGCGTCACGATCCGCTGCGACCTTCACGAACCCGGCGGACTGCCGCGCAGCGAGGGCGGCAAGCTGCGCCGCGTGACCGACCACCGCCCCCCCCGCTGAGCCGGGGACCGTGGGGGAGGGGCGGCGGACTCAGCGTCCTGGCGAGACCGCCTGCAGTTCGCCCGCCAGGGTCACGCGGTTGCGGCCCGTCCGTTTGGACTGGTACAGCGCCTGATCGGCCGCCGCCGTCAATCCCGCGCCCGTCCCGCCGGCCGGCAGGGTCGCCACGCCCAGCGACACGGTGACCTGCCCCAGCGAGATGCCGTCGTGCGTCAGGGTCAGGCCGGCCACGGCGGCCCGCACCTGCTCGGCCAGCGCGGCGGCCTCCGGCGCGTCCCCCTGGGGCAGCAGCAGCGTGAACTCCTCGCCGCCCGGCCGGGCGGGGGTGCTGCCAGGCGGCGCGAGCTCGCGCAGCGCCGCACTGACCCGCACGAGCGCGGCGTCCCCGGCGTCGTGGCCGAAGGTGTCGTTCAGCCGCTTGAAGTGGTCAATGTCCAGCGTGATCAGGTGCAGCGGCGTGCCCAGGGTGTGCGCGGCGGCCACCCCGGCAGCCAGCTGCGTTTCCAGGTGGCGGCGGTTGAACAGGCCTGTCAGGGGGTCCCGGATGGACTGCTGCAGCAGCCGGTCTTGCAGGCGCAGGCCGGCCAGGGCGAGCGCCACCTGCCGCGCGACATCGGTCACGGCGTCCGGCGGCGTGGAGGGGCCCGGCTGAACGCGCAGCAGGCCCAGCGTCTCGCCGTGCGAGAACAGTGGCGCGCACAGGTACGGCTGGGGCTGTCCGGCGCAGCCGGGCATGAACGGACGCTGCGTCGGGTCTCCCTGCAGTTCGCCGCGCCGCAGGGCCCAGCAGGTGTCGGGCGAGGGGAGCGGCGCCGCCTCGCCCCACTGGGCGGCCGGAACGAGCAGGTTGCGGGACGCGTTGTGCTGCAGCAGCTGCCCACTGGTGCCGGGAAGCAGGTGCGGCAGCGCCCGCGTGAGGAGCTGCGAGGCCTCGTCCACGCTTCGCGCCGCCTGCAGCGCGTCACTGAGCCGCGCGAGCTCGCTCAGCCACGCGTTGCGGGCGGCCAGCTGCGCAGCGGCGTCCGCGGAGGCCTGACGGGCGTCCTGCACGCCCCGCGTCATGTGGTTGAATGCGCGCGCCAGGTCGCGGTACTCGCGCGGGCCGCGTTCCTCCACGGGTGTGGCCTCCTGGTCGGTCACGCGCCGCGTGCCGCGCCCCAGGGCCTCCAGCGGGTGCGTGAGGAGCCGCGCGGCGCCGAGGACCGTCCCGACACTCAGGAGCAGCAGCAGGGCGGCGGCCAGCGCCAGCTCGCGGCGCAGCAGCGCGAGTTGCCGCTCGGCGGCGGCATTGACGACCTGAAGCTGCGTGCCGAGCGTCTGTGCGAGCCGGTCCATCTCGCCCCGCACCTGATCGAGCAGGCGCTTGCCGCGTCCGCTGCGCACGAGCGACTCGGCCTGCCCGGGCGCCTGGGAACGCAGGCGGATCTCGGGCTGCGCGACTTCCGTCTGCCACTGCGAGATCAGGGCCGTGATCCTGGCGAGGTGCGCCCCGCCCGTGCCGTCCAGCCCCCGGCTCTTGAGCTCCCCGAGCGTGACGGCGTACCCGGTCTCGCCGCGGTAGTACGGTTCCAGAAAGGTGGGCTGTCCGGCGATGACGTACCCGCGGACCCCGGTCTCCATGTCCACGACGTGGGTGAGCAGCGCGTTCACCTGCTCCAGCTGCGTGCGGATCTGCGTGGACTGCGCCAGGGTCTGGACGCGCCGGTCCAGGCTGCTCTGGAGGGTCAGGAACGACGCCAGCAGCAGCGCCCAGAACGGCAGCTGGGACAGCAGGAGCAGGTGGCGCAGGCGCATGGCCGCCACTGTAGGGCACGCGCGGGGCGGCGCCCTACCCCCGCTGGTGGCCCCACCCGTCCGGGCCGCCCCGCGTTACTCGCGCGGCCGGAACGGCAGGTACTTCGGCTGCCAGAACTTGCGCCGGACGGTATCCAGCAGCGCCGCGTCGCTCTGGCCGCGCAGCGTGAACTCGGTGGCGACGCCGTCCGCGAGGGCCTGCCGGATCACGGCGACCGCCACGTGAATGCTGGCGTGACTCAGTTCATCGACCGGCGGGTAGGTGCGGCCCGGGTGGTTCGTCTGCGTGTACTCCGCCAGGGCGTACGCGGCGGCGGTGACCATCTCGTCGGTGACCTCGCGCACGCGCGCGAGGATCGCGCCGAAGCCCAGCCCGGGGAAGATGAACGCGTTGTTCCCCTGCCCGATCTCGTGCGTCTCGCCGTTCAACGTGACCGGGTCGAAGGGACTGCCGGTCGCCACGATCGCCTGCCCACCGGTCCAGGCCAGGATGTCCGCCGGGAGGGCCTCCGTGTTCGCGGTGGGGTTGCTCAGCGGGAACACCAGCGGGCGGGGCGTGTTGGCGTGTGCGGCCCGCACCACCCCCTCGCTGAAGATGCCCGCCTGACCGCTGAGGCCCAGCAGCACGGTCGCCTTCGCCTCCCGGATCACGCTTTCGAGGTCGGTGCCCGCCCAGCCGTCCGTCAGGGCCTTCGGCGTGGCGAGGTCGCGCTTGTAGTCCTCCATGTGGCGGTCGTCGGTCAGCAGGCCGCGCGAATCGAGCACGAACACCCGCCCCGCGATCTCGGCTTCGCTCAGGCCCTCGCGGCGCATCCCCTCGCGGATCGCCAGGGCCACCCCCGCCCCGCCCGCGCCCGCGCCGTGCACGACGACCACCTGATCACGCAGCGCCTCTCCCTTCAGGCGGCAGGCATTCAGCACCCCGGCCAGCACCACCGCGCCCGTGCCCTGGATGTCGTCGTTGAAGCTCGGCACCACCCGGCGGTAGCGGCGCAGCACCTCGAACGCCGCGTCCTTGCTGAAATCCTCCCACTGGATGATCGCCTTCGGGTACCGCTGCAACGTGGCCTCCACGAAGCGGTCCACGAAGCGCAGGTACTCGTCCCCGGCCAGCCGCTCGTGCTTCACGCCCAGGTACGCCGGGTCGTCCCGCAGGTCCGCGCGCCCGGTGCCGACGTCCAGTTCCACCGGGAGGGTCTTGTCCGGACCCACGCCGCCCGCCACGGTGTACAGCGAGAGTTTCCCGATGCTGATCGCCATGCCTCCGAAACCCTGATCCCCGATACCCAGGATCGCGCTGCTGTCGGTCGCCACGATGATCCGCACGTCGTTCAGCGGCACGTTCGCCAGCGCCGCCCCGGCCCGCTCGATGTTCCGGGTGCTCAGGGTCAGGCCGCGCGGATAGCGGTAGATCTGACTGAACTTCTGCACCGCCAGTCCCACCGTCGGCGTGTACACCACGGGCAGCATCTCCTCGACATGCGCGGAGAGCAGCGCGTAGAACAGCACCTCGTTGCGGTCCTGCAGGTTGCGCAGGAACACGTGCCGGTCCAGCGGCTCCGTGATCTGCACATACTCCGCGTACTGCCGCTCGACCAGCGCGTCCAGGGTGTCCACCTGCGGGGCCAGCAGGCCGTCCAGGCCCAGCGCCTCCCGCTCGGCCTCGGTGAACGCCGTGCCCTTGTTCAGCAGCGGGAAGCGCAGCAGCGGAAAGCCGCGCACCAGCGGGTGGAGGTAGCGGTGGCCGTCCTCGCCGCGGCGGACGTCGTAATGGTCGGTCAGGGGCAGGGTGCGGCGGGTCACGGCTGGCCTCCGGTCAGGGTGAGGGGATGGCGGTTCATGTCCTTGAACAGCAGGTACTTGCTCCAGTCGCGGCCCAGCGCGCCGTACCACTGCGGGCAGTGCGCCCCCATCCAGATCACGTCACCGGTCTGCACCGGGTAGTACGCCTCCTGAAGCTTGTACAGGCCCTCGCCCGAGAGCATCAGCAGGCCGTGCTCCATGTAGTGCACTTCCGTGTACGGCAGGGTCGCGCCCGGCGCGAAACTCATGGTGCTCATCATGAAATCGAAGCGCGGATCGTCCGGCAGCAGCTTGCGGGCGATCAGCCGCTCGTCGCCCTCGAACGGCGCGCCCGGATTCTCCCGCTCGTTCCCCCAGCACACCGGCGGGGCGTCCACGCCCGGCGCGCCCTGGTACGGCTTCTCGAACACCGCCACCCGCGCCGCGCCCCGCGCCTCCAGCGTGTGCGCTGCGCCCGCCGGGAAGAACACGTGATCCGACTCGCCTAGCAGGCGGGATTCGCCGTCCACCTCCACCTGAACCTCGCCGCTCAGCACGAACACGAACCGCTGGTAGCCCAGCGCCGACTCGCGCGCCCGCGCCCCGGCCGTCATCTCGGCCGTGAACTGCACGAACCTCGCCCCCAGACCGATCACCGGCGCGATGTGCAGTACCACCGCGCTGCCGGGCCACTCGGCCAGCGCCGTGCGGACGAACGTATCGGGCGTGATCACCGCGTGCGCCTCACGCAACGCGGAACGGGTGACTCCCAGGTGTTTCATGCGGTCTCCTTCGCCGGGCGCAGCAGCTGCCCCCGCACGGACTCGTCGAATATCGCCCCGCCGGGCAGCTGCGCGAACACCCGCTGCCCGCGCAGGTACGTGGCCTGCACCCGCCCCCGGAAGCTCTGCCCGCGGTACGGGTTGCCGTGGTGGCGGTCGTGCAGCTCGGTCAGGGTGAACGTCTCGTCCAGCCGCACCAGGGCCAGGTCGGCGTCCGCGCCCAGCCGCAGCGCGCCCTTGCTGCCCAGCCGGAAGCGCCGCGCGGGATTCAGCGACGAGGCGGCCGCGATCAATTCCAGCGGCACGTTCCGCTGCCAGTACCCGCCCTCGAGCAGGACGTTCAGGGTGGACTGCGCGCCGCTGATGCCGCCCCAGATGGCAAAGAAGTCGTCCCCGGTTTTCAGGTCGGGCGGGGCGGGGGAGTGGTCACTGCCGACCGTGTCGATCCGCCCGGCCTTCAGCGCCGCCCACAGCGCCTCGCGGGTGCCCGCGTCCCGGATGGGCGGCGCGCACTTGAGGAGCGCACCGACGCGCTCAACGTCCTCCCCGGTCCAGTGGAGGTAGTGCGGGCAGGTCTCAGCGGTGACGTCCACACCGCGCGCGCGGGCCTCGGCGGCCAGGGCGACGCCGCGCGCGGTGCTGAGGTGCACGAGGTGCAGGGCCGCGCCGGTCTCCTCGGCGAAGAGGATCGCGCGGCCCACCGCCTCGGCCTCCGTGACCGGCGGGCGCGACGCGAGGTAGTCCCGCACGCCCGCCCGGCCCTGCTCACGGGCCGCCTGCGACAGCGTGCGGGTGAACGCGTCGCTCTCGGCGTGCGTGGCGACGACCAGCCCGGCCCGGCGCGCGGCGCGCATCCCCTCGAACAGCGTCACGTCGTCCACGGCGGGGAACTCGTCCAGGCCGCTGTGACTCATGAACGCCTTGAAGCCGATCACGCCGCACGCCGCCAGCTCGTCCAGTTCCGGGAGGTTCAGCGGCGTCAGGCCGCCCCACAGACCGAAATCCAGGCGCGACTTCGCCTCGCCCAGTACACGTTTCGCTTCGAAGGCCCGCGCGTCCAGCAGCGGCGGCGAGGAATTCAGCGGCATGTCCAGGAAACTCGTCGCGCCGCCCGCCGCCAGCGCGCGCGTGCCGGTGTCGAAGCCCTCCCAGTGGGTGCGGCCCGGTTCGTTCAGGTGCACGTGGGCGTCCACCACGCCGGGGAAGACGTGCAGCCCGGTCGCGTCGATCTCCTCGCGGGCGGGCGCGAACACGTCCAGCGCGAGACTCACGATCCGCCCGTCCTCCACGGCCAGATCGGCGCGGATCGGTCCATGCGGGGTGACCAGCGTCCCGCCCCGGACGAGCAGGTCGAGCGCCATCAGCGCGCCCCCTCGCGCCGGGCCAGCGCGCGGACGAACGCGACGCCCACCCGCAGCGCAGCGTCCACGTCCTCCGGGTTCACCATCTCGTCCGGGTGGTGACTCAGCGCGTTCGGCGAGCGCAGGAACAGCATCGCGGCGGGCATCGTCTCCGCGAGGATCATCGCGTCGTGCCCCGCGCCGCTCACCAGATCGGGGGCCAGGAGGCCCTCCTGCGCGGCCGCGCCGCGCAGCAGGTCACGGAAGGCGGCGTCCATCGGGATGGCGGGCTGCGCCATCTTGTGCGTGACGTCCAGGGTCACGCCCCGTTCCTCCGCGAAGGTCCGCGCCGCACTCAGCAGCGCCTCCAGCGCCCCGGCCCGCACGGCGTCGTCCTCGTGCCGCAGGTCCAGCGTGCAGTGCGCCGCGCCCGGAATCACGTTGATCGCGCCGGGCCGCGCGGTCATCACGCCCACCGTCGCCACCAGCCCCGGCGTGGCGCGCGCCAGCTCCTCGGCCGCCACCGCGAAGCGCGCCGCCGCCGCCAGCGCGTCCCGGCGGTGCCCCATCGGCGTGGTTCCCGCGTGCGCCGCCTGCCCCGTGAAGTCCAGCAGCACGCGGTCCTGCCCCACGATGGCACTCACCACCCCCACCGCCGCGCCCGCCGCCTGCAACACCGGCCCCTGCTCGATGTGGAACTCCAGGAAGCCCAGCGCCCCGCCCTGCACGGCGGCGTCCGGCAGGGCCGCGTCGTCCAGCCCGTACGCGCGGATGGCGTCCAGCACGCTCACACCCCGCGCGTCCCGCAGGGTCAGCAGCGGCTCCAGCGTGCCGGTCAGCGCGCGGCTGCCGATGAACGGCACGCCGAACCGCACCCCCTCCTCCTCGCTGAACGCCAGCAGTTCCAGAGCGAACGGCAGCGCCTCACCCCGCAGCGCCTCCGCCACCGCGAAGGCCAGCGTCACGCCCAGCACGCCGTCGAAGGCCCCGGCGTCCGGCACGGTGTCCACGTGCGACCCCAGGAACAGCGTGGGCGCGTCCGGCGTCGGCCCGGCCCGGCGCGCGCGCAGGTTCCCGGCGGCGTCCACCCGCACCTCCAGGCCCAGCTCGTCCGCCCAGGCGGTCAGGAAGGCCGTCACGTCGCGGCTGGGCGCGCTGAGGAACGTGCGGGTAATCTCGCCCGGCACCTCGGTATGGGCGGCCAGGGTCGCGCAGGCGTCAAGCGCGCGGCGCGACAGAAGGGTCAGGTCAGTCATGGAAGATCCTTGAAGGTGAAAGGGCAGGGCCTGGAGCCAACGGAAACTCGGTCCGTATTCCCCTCTCCCCTGGTGGTGCAGGGAGGGACTCGGAGAGCTGCGCACCAGTGGAGCGGAGCGACGGAAGGGTGAGGGGGCGTCGAGACCAGCGGGACGGGGCGATCATGCGGGGCCGGTCGGGGTGAGGGTCAGTCGGTGGGCTTCCAGGGGAACATACGCCGGGGCCGCGTCGGCCAGGACGACATGATCAAGCAGGCGCGCTTCGGGCGTGTCGTCGGGGCGCAGGGCGCGGCGCAGCGTGCGGTACGCGGTCCGGTTGAAGACGCTGCCGTTGTCCAGCGGCGCCCCCACGCGCACCCACTGCCACAGCAGCGCGCGGGCGAGTTCCGCCGTGGCGGTGTCCTCGATCCGTCCGTTCCGCGTGATCACGCCCCGCCCGGCGAACCACGCGCCGAACACGTCCAGCGCGAGGCCCAGGGTGTCCTGCACCTCGGCGGCGGGGAGCGGGCCGGGATTCGGGAGGGCCAGCACCCGCTCGCGCGTCACGGGGGTGGTCGGGGCACGGGTGGGCGCGGGGGTCGCCAGTCCCTCCCGCACGGCGTCCAGCAGCCCCGGCAGGCCCGCCCACGCGCCCTGGAAGCCCTGCGCGGCCTCGCGGGCCTTGTCGGCCCGCACGGCGTCCAGCGCCGGGGTGGGGTCGAGGGGATCGGGGCTGACCGCTGCCGTGCCGCCGACCGCCTGCGCGCCGCGGGCGCGGCACACGTCCACGAGCGCCTGCGCGTAGGCCTGCATGGCGTCCACGTCCATCCCCAGTCCGGCGCGCGGTGGGACAGGCATCGTCCGGGTGGCCCCGGTGGTCTTCACGAGGCTGAACACGTAATCCCAGCGGCCCGCATTCAGCCCGAACGCCCACTCGCGCAGTTCGGCCAGCAGGGCGTCCATGTGCAGCAGGCCCGGCAGCGTCTCGATCTGCAGGCACACCCGCAGCGTGCCGGGCTTCAGGCCCAGGTGCGACTCTGCGACGCGCAGCGCGGTCGCCCACGCGCGGGCCTGCGCGATGGATTCGAGTTTCGGCAGGTACAGGTGCGGCACCCGCCCTGGCCGCGCGGTCAGCAGCGCTGCCAGATCGCACAGCGCCCCGCGCGCGGGCTGTCCCGCGAAGCTCAGGCCCGGCTGCGGGGCGTACAGCGCGCGGGGCCGGGCGAGCAGCGGCACGTCCGCCGCGAGCCACTCGGGTAGGGCCGCCCAGGCCGCCGCGACATTCGCTGGGGTGGGGGCGAAGGTGTCGTCGAAGTCGATCACGACGGCGTCCGCGCCGCTGTTCAGTGCGGCGCGCAGCGCGGGCAGGTCGCTGGCCTCCACGATCAGTTCCGCACGGCCCGCCCTCAGGTCGTCCGGGACGGGAGCGGCGCGGTAGTCCGTGGCGGGCGGCGCGGCGTCCAGCGGGCCGGGTGCGTCCACGGCCGCCCAGGTGTCGGCCAGCGCGGCGTGCAGCGCCTCGGCCAGCGCGCGGGCGGCGGGGGAGGGGAGATCGGGCGGGTTCACGGACACCACCGGCACGGATTGAGCATGCGGCAGCATAGTGCCGCTCAGGCGTCCCGGTGGCCCAGGCGGGACGAGATTCGTCCGGCGGCCGCCTGTGCCGCCGCCAGGAAGCGCGGCACCTGCTCGGGCGTCAGCCGCGACGTGGGCGCCGAGACGCTCAGTGCCGCCGCGACCTGCCCGTCCGCGCCGGGCACCGGCACCGCCACGCAGCGCACGCCCAGTTCACGTTCCTGGTCGTCCAGCGCGAAGCCGTCTCCGCGCACGCGGGCGACGGCGGCCAGTGCGGCGTCCACCGTGGTTAGCGTATGTGGCGTGTATGCGGTCAGGGTGGTGGCCTCCAGCGCCCGTCGCGCGTCCGCCTCGGGCCGCGCGGCCAGCAGCACCTTGCCCACCCCGGAGGCGTGCAGGGGCGCGCTCGCGCCGGTCTGGGTAAACATCCGCACCAGCTGCGGGCCCTCGACCTGATGCACGTACGCGGCTTCCAGGCCCACCCCGTGCGGGCGCAGCACCGCGAGGTTCGCACTCTCGCCCAGCTCGGCGACCAGGGCGCGCATCTCCGGCGCGGCGGCGGCCGTCAGGGCGTGCGCCGCGTCGAACGCCGCGCCGACCTGATAGGCCCGCAGGCCCACCCGGAACAGGCCCGAGGCCTCCTCCCATTCCACGAAGCCCTGCTGGCGCAGTGTCTCCAGCAGGCGGTAAGCGGTGCTCGCCGACAGCCCGGCCGCGCGCGCCACCTGCGACAGGGGCGCCTCGCGCAGCGTGGCGAGCGCCCACAGGACGCTCAGGCCGCGTTCCAGGGTGCGCACGCCGCCCGGTGCATCCGCGCCGCGCGGGCGGCCCCCACGGCCATTGGGTTCACTCACGCTCAGGCCAGCGCCTCGTAGCCGGGCAGCGTCAGGAAGTCCATCAGGGGCGTGCCGGTCGCGGTGGTGCGGAACAGCCGCGCGGCGTCCGCAAAGGCCTCGCCGAGCTTGGCGGCCTCGTCGTCGAACAGCTCGTCCCACAGTTCCGGCGTCAGGGGGCGGCCGTCCTCCAGCGTCACGCCGTGGTGCCGCCACTGCCACAGCTGCGCGCGGCTGATCTCGGCGGTCGCGGCGTCCTCCATCAGGTTGTGGATGGGCACGGCGCCCGAGCCGCGCAGCCACGCCGCGAGGTACTGGATGCCGACGTTCACGTTCATCCGCACGCCCGCCTCGGTCACGGTCCCGTCGGGCGGGGTGAGGAGGTCGGCGGCGGTGACGGTCAGGTCGGCCTGCTTGCCGCTGCCGATCTGGTTGGGGTCGGGCATCAGCCGGTCGAAGACCTCCGTGGCGAGTTCCACCATGCCGGGGTGCGCGACCCAGGTGCCGTCGTGGCCGTTCAGGGCCTCGCGTTCCTTGTCGAGGCGCACCTGTTCGAACGCGGCGGCGTTCTTCGCCTCGTCGCCCTTGACCGGGATGAAGGCGCTCATGCCGCCGATGGCGGGCGCGCCGCGCTTGTGGCAGGTCTGGACGGCGAGCTTGCTGTACGCCTGCATCATCGGCACGGCCATGCTGACCTTCGCGCGGTCGGGGAGAATCCGGTCCGGGTGGGTGCGGAGCTTCTTGATGTAGCTGAAGATGTAGTCCCAGCGCCCGCAGTTCAGGCCCGCCGAGTGCTCGCGCAGCTCGTACAGGATCTCGTCCATCTCGAACGCGGCGAGGATCGTCTCGATCAGCACCGTGCCCTTGATCGTGCCGCGCGTGAGGCCCAGTGTCTCCTCGGCGTGATTGAACACGTCGTTCCACAGCCGCGCTTCGAGGTGCGACTCCATCTTCGGCAGGTAGAAGTACGGCCCCGAGCCGCGCGACAGGAGTTCGTGCGCGTTGTGCCACACGTACAGGCCGAAGTCGAAGAATGCCCCGTACACGGTCTCGCCGTCCACCTGCACGTGCTTCTCCGGGAGGTGCCAGCCGCGTGGGCGCACGAGCAGCACGGCCGTCTTCTCGTTCAGCTGGTAGGTCTTCCCGTTCGTCTCGAGGCGGATGGTGCGGCGCACCGCGTCGCGGAGGTTGATCTGCCCGTCCACGCAGTTCTCCCAGGTGGGGCTGCTCGCGTCCTCGAAGTCGGCCATGAACACCCGCGCGCCGCTGTTCAGCGCATTGATGATCATCTTCCGGTCGACGGGGCCGGTGATCTCCACCCGGCGGTCTTTCAGGTCGTCCGGCAGCGGGTTGATGCGCCAGTCCCCGTCCCGAATTGCCTGGGTCTCCGGCAGGAAGTCCGGCAGCGCCCCGGCGTCCAGCGCCGCCTGACGGGTCTCGCGGGCGGCCATCAGGTCGCGGCGGTGGCCCTCGAAGCGGCGGTGCAGGTCGGCAACGAAGGCCAGCGCCTCGGGCGTGAGGATCTCGCGCTGCGCGTCCGTGATGGGGGCGGTGATGGTCAGGCCGGCGGGCAGGGTCTGGGTCATGCGGGCACTCCTTGAGGGGACAGGGGGGACAGCTCAGGGGTTTTTTACTGGATGAACTTGAATTTCATTCTACGGAAAGTCGGCGAGGGAGGCCAGTCTGGCCCTGTTTCCAGGGCAGGAACACCCACCCCACCCGACGTCCAAGGTCGCCCGCCCCGGCCTCTCACGCGGCGGCCATTTCGCCGGCCCGCCCGTCGCCGTAGCCTGAACCGCACCACCCGGAGGCCCCATGACCCAGCCCGACCCCCAGTCCACTGTCTCCCCGGCCACGCCGCCGGGCGGCCCGGACCGCCTGCCCTCGCTCTCACCGCTGAACCCGGCCGGCCCCAACGCCTTCCAGCTCGTGTGGCGCAACCCCTACGTGCGTGTGCCGGTGTTTCTGCTGCTCATGGTCCTCGCGTGGCGGTTCCTTCACGGCCTTCAGCACGTGCTGACCCTGGGGGTCGTCGCGTACATCGTGGCGTACCTCGCGCACCCGCTGCTGGCGTGGCTGGAACGCCGGCGGATCGCGCGGTCGGTCGGGGTGCTGCTCGTCGTCGTGGTGGCCCTGGGCTTCGTGGCGCTGGCGTCGGGCCTGCTCGTCACGGTGGTCACGCAGGTGTCCGATCTGGTTCAGAAGCTGCCGCTCCTGACGCAGAATCTCCTGAGCTGGCTGGACACGCTGGGCGAGCGTCTGCCCGCCCTGAAGTCCGTGTCGGCCCAGGTGCGCAGCCTGAGCACCAACAGCGCCGAGACCCTCCAGACGTACGTCCTGCCCTACCTGAAGCGCTACGAGGGCAACCTGCTGGGCGGCGTGTTCGGCGTGGCCAGTGGGCTGGCCGAGGGCGTCGCCACGCTGATCCTCGCGGTGTACATGATGCTCGACTACGAACGCATCGGGCAGACCCTGCTGCGGGCCTTCCCGGAACCCTGGCAGCCGCTTGCGGCCGACCTGTCGCGCAACGTCAGCGTCGCGGTGGGCGGGTACCTGAAGGGCCAGCTGCTCATCGCGGCGTTTGTGGGGGTGTTCGTCGCGCTCGGCCTGACCCTCTTCGGCATCCCCAGCGCTCCGGCCATCGGGTTTCTCGCGGCGCTGTTCAACATCGTGCCGTACCTGGGCGTCGTGATCAGTCTCGTCCCGGCGCTGCTGCTCGCCGCCACGACCAGCGCCGCCCTGCTGAAGATGCTGGCGGTCGTGGGGGTGTTCGTGGCCGCCAACCAGATCGAGGGCCACGTGCTCTCCCCGGTCGTGCTGGGCCGCTCCACCGACCTGCATCCCGCCACCGTGATCTTGGCGATCCTGTGCGGCCTGACGCTGTACGGCATTCTCGGCGCACTGGTGGCCGTTCCCCTCACGGCCCTGGCGAAGCTGCTGCTTCACGAGTACTACTACCCCAGCCGCCTGTACCGCCGCCCCTGACCTGCGCCCGGCCCGGGTGGGCGGCGCAGCCACCCGCTACAATCCAGAGCCGATGAGGCTCCTGCGCCGCCCCCTGCCCCGCTGGACGTTACCTGCCGCGCTGCTGGGTCTGCTGGCACTGGCCGCGTGGATCAACGAACCGATTCCGGGCGTCACCGGCCGCGAGGCGCGCGCCGTGGCCGCCCTGCCTGCCGCTCCGGCCTTCCGGACCGGGCAGCGGGTGCTGCTGCTCTCCCCCCACCCCGACGACGAGACGCTGTGCTGCGCGGGTCTGCTCACCCAGGCCCGCGCAGCCGGCGCGCAGGCGTACGTCACCTGGATCACGGCTGGGGACGGCTTCGAGTTCGACGCGGCCCTCACCGAGCGCACCCTGCACCCGCGCGGGCGGGCCCTGCGCGCCCTGGGTGAACGCCGCGTGCAGGAGGCCCGCGCCGCGGCGCAGGTCCTAGGCGTCCCTGCCGACCATCAGGTGTTCCTGGGTTACCCGGACGGGGGGCTGCGCGCCCTGAATGGCCGCAACTACGCCCGTCCCTACACATCACCGCGCACCGGGGCGTCGGCGGTGTACCTGCGGGAAGCCCAGACGCCCGGCGCGCCCTTCACCGGACAGGCCCTGGACGCCGACCTGGAGCGGGTACTGCGCCGCGTGCAGCCGGACGTGATCCTGATTCCCGCGCACGAGGACTTCCACCCGGACCACCACACCCTGACCCTGATCGCCCAGCGGCTCGCCACCCGACTGGCCCTGACCGGACGCCTGCGGTACTGGGTGGTGCACGGCGGCCTGGAATGGCCGCTGCCCAAGGGCCTCCACCCGGCGCAGCCGCTGGCGCCACCGCCGCTGGCGCGGCGCCTGCCCTGGCAGCGGGTCCCGCTCAGCGCAACGGATCAGCAGGTCAAGGCGGCGGCGGTCGACACCTACCGCACCCAGACCGAGGTGCTGGGCCGCTTCATGCGCGCGTTCGTGCGGCGCAACGAACTGCTCAGCCCAGCTGACGCCGAGTCGCCCTGACCGGAGCGCCGACAGGGTCGGGTGCCCAGCAGGCCACAGCTGTCCGGCGTCCACCAGCTGGCCCGGGTGACCAGACCAAGCCTCACCGCCGCAGGAGCTTCACGGCCCGCACGACGTCCTGCGGCGTGATGGGCTCGCCCGGGCGGGCGCGGCAGCCCGACGCGTACTGCTCGAGAATCTGCTCTCCGGCCGCGTCCAGGGCGCTGCGCACCCCTGACAGCTGGGTCAGGACGTCGTGACAGTCCCGGCCCTCCTCGATCATGCGTTGCAGGCCGCGCACCTGTCCCTCGATGCGGCGCAGGCGCATCAGGACGCGGGTGTCGGTCTCGGTCAGGGCAGGTGGGGCGTCGGGCATCGGCGTACCTGGGGTGCAGCATACCGCCCCGGCGTATCCCGTGCCCGCCCCGCACATGAAGATCCCCTCAAGGCGCCCGGCCGGGCGGGACGCGCAGGATGACCGGCATGACCCCCCAGGTGCGCCGCAACGACGACACGCAACGCTACGAACTCACCGACGGAGACCGCACGCTGGGCTACGCGGAATTCCGCCCGGTCGGCAACGCCATCATGCTCCCCCACACCGAGGTCGAAGAAGGCCACGAGGGAGAGGGACTGGGCAGCCAGCTCGCCCGCGCGGCGCTGGACGATATCCGCGCGCAGGACAAACTGGTGCTGCCGATGTGCCCCTTCATCGCCGCGTACATCCGCCGTCACCCCGAGTACAACGACCTCATTCACCCCCAGCAGCGCGCCGTCTTCGGCCTCTGAGCCCCCGAGCCTCCGGATCTGCGGCCCCCGCGAGGCCGGCTCAGGACCGGGTCGGCTGGTACGCGGGTGGAGACGTGAGCAGACTCCGCAGCGGGTGGCGCGCCAGCACTTCGATCAGCGTCCGGGTGGCCGCGGGCACCACGGCCGCCGGGCGCGTGATCAGGGTGTGAGCCACTGTGACGTTCGGCGCCTCGAGGCCCAGCGAGACCACGCGGCCGTCCCGCAGGTCCCCGCCGAGGAACGAGGCGGGCAGGATGCCGATCCCGTGACCGCGGCGCACGCCTTCAAGCACCGCCCAGAGACTGCCGAGTTCAGCGCCCTGATGGGCGGCCAGGCCCGTGCCCTCGAGAAGCCGCTCGGCCTGCAGGCGGATGCCGCTGCCCCGCGCGGCCCACAGCAGCGTCTCGCCGTGCAGGGCGTGCGGCGGCACGTACCCCTGATCGGCGAGCGGGTGGCCCGGTGGAACGGCGATGCGCAGCGTGTCCTCTCCCAGGTGATGCCGGTCGAGGTCGCCGGAGGGTCGCTGCGGGGGCGACACGATCAGGGCGGCGGCCAGCGTCCCGGCGCGGACCTCATCGGTGAGATCTGCCGCCGGTCGGGTGTCCGCCTGGATCTGAAGCCCATGCTCGGCGCCCAGGCGAACGACGCTGCTCACCGCCGGGGTCAGCGCCACGGAGAACCCCACGCGCAGGGTGGCCGCGGTGCGCGCCCGCAGGCCCCCCACCAGATCCGCAGCGTCCTGAATGTTGCGCGCGACCGCCTGCGCGTAGGGCAGCAGCCGCTCGCCGTCCGGCGTGAGGCGCACGCCGCGGCCCTGCCGTTCGTACAGCGGCGCGCCGACGCGCTCATGCAAGGCGCGCAACTGGCCGCTGACCGCCGGCTGGCTGAGATGGAGGGCCTGCGCGGCGCGGCTGACACTGGCGAGTTCGGCGACCACGCTGAACGTGATCAGGTGTTCTGGATTCATGCGCATGGGACCCCTGACCGCACGGCCGGTCTGCTGCCGATGATAGGTCGGCGCGCAGGTCGGGTGGCGCTGCCAGAGCGCCGGGATTTGAGATGAGCCGCGCCTCGCCCGGCCGAGGCCCGCACGGCCTCCGCTGGCTGATTGGTATCAGCTCTGGCAATACTCCCCATCGGCGGAGGCAATCTGGGCGGCACCTGACCTTGTCCTATACCTCACTGGGGTATACGCTCCGGGCAGTTATCTGCCTCCAAGGAGGGCCCCTATGTTCTTCGAACGCTTCTACGACACCGACCTCGCCCAGGCGTCCTACCTCATCGGCTGCCAGAAGACCGGCGAGAGCCTCGTCATCGACCCCATCCGCGACATCCAGACCTACCTGGGCCGCGCCGCCCGCGAGGGCCTGCGCGTCACCCACGTCACCGAAACCCACATCCACGCCGACTACCTCTCCGGCAGCCGCGAACTCGCCGCCCGCACCGGCGCCCAGCTCCTCCTCTCCGACGAAGGGAACGCCGACTGGAAATACGCCTTCCCCGCAACCCCGCTCCACCACGGTGACACCTTCATGGTCGGCAACCTCCGCATCGAGGTGCGCCACACGCCCGGCCACACCCCCGAGAGCGTCTCGTTCCTCGTGACCGATACCCCCCGGGGTGAGACCCCCAGCCTGTACTTCACCGGCGACTTCGTGTTCGTCGGCGACATCGGCCGCCCCGACCTGCTCGACGAGGCCGCCGGAGGTGTGGACACCCGCTTTGCGGGGGCCCAGCAGATGTTCGCCAGCCTGCGCGACCAGTTCCTGACCCTGCCCGACGGCGTGCAGGTCTGGCCCGCCCACGGCGCGGGCAGCGCCTGCGGCAAGGCCCTGGGCGCCGTGCCCACCACCACCGTCGGCTACGAACGCGCCCTGGCCTGGTGGGCGCCGTACGTGGCCGCCGGGGACGAGGCGGGCTTCACGGCCGAACTGCTCAGCGGCCAGCCCGACGCGCCGCTGTACTACGGCCGCATGAAGATGCAGAACAAAGCGGGTCCGGCCCTGCTCGGGGACGTCACGCCGCTCGCGCCGCTCAGCGCGGCCGACCTGAAGGCCCGGATGGCCGCCGGTACGGTCCTGATCGACACCCGCGCCCGGAGCGCGCATCAGGCCGACGCGGTGCCCGGCAGCGTGAATATTCCGGACGGGAATACCTTCGAGACGTGGTCGGGGTGGCTGCTGCGCCCCGAGGACGCCGCGTACGTCCTGCTGGCCCGCGACGCCGCGCACGCCGAGACGCTGCGCCGCCGCCTGTGGATGGTGGGCCTGGATCAGGTGACGGGATTCGTGACGTCCACGGAGGGGCTGGAGAGCACGGCCGCGCAGCCGTTCCCAGCGGCGGAGCTGCCCCGGCACGCCGGGGCGCTGATTCTGGACGTGCGGAACAAGACCGAACACCAGGCGGGGGCGATTCCGG
>CALPYF020000025.1 GCA_943327755.2 Deinococcus hopiensis KR-140 | reverse complement strand
TCATTCGGAGTCGCCCGGTGGCCCCCTCACCCTTCCGTCGCTTCGCTCCTCCCTCCCTCTCTGCTGCGCAGCTCTCCGAGTCCCACAGGGGGAGAGGGGAAAACAGAATGTGTTCAAGTCGGAAGCAAGTCAATTTAATCCCGTATCAGTCCTCGGGCAGCAGCGCGTCGATGAGCAGCGCGGTCACCCCCAGCGCCAGCCCGTACGTCAGGTGCGCGCCCAGGCGGTTCGCGTGACCCTTCGCGGGCGTCCCCGCCGGGCCGTCCTGCAGGCCCAGCAGCGGCACGATCCCCTCGTCCACCAGCGCCCAGAGGCCCACGCCGAACGCCGCGCCCTTGACCGGATTGCCCCGGCCCGCCAGGGCGCCGTACAGCGCGCCGCTGCCGATGCCCATGCCCCAGTGGACCGCCTCGCTGAGGGCCGCGCGGGTCTGCCTGCCCGGCGCGTGCCCCTCGGTCTTCTCGTACGCGACCCGGCCGATGGCGGCGGTGCTGCTCTCGCCCGGCTGGTGCTGCTGCCCGATCACCGAGATGGAATGCTCGTCCTTCTTCGGCTGCCCGCTGCCCCCACCACCGCTGCCGCTGTCGCCCTCAAGCAGCGGCGCCACTCGCGTCCAGTACTGCCCCATGGCCAGTGTGCCCACGGCCCCCCCGATCAGTCCTGCCAGCACGCTCCGGTATGCACTCATGCCCCCACCGTACCCAGCCGTCCGGGGCGGCAACTGGAATGCGGCGCCCCGGGTGAAGGAAGGCTGCACGCGCTGTCAGGGAAGCATGAACGCGGGGCCGCCCCGGTCAGAGGTGGCCCCGCGTTCCCACGCCGATCAGCCGATCGGGGTGGTCTCCCGTGCAGGCGGGCCGCCGCGGTGCGCCTCACGCAGCGCCGCCAGCGCCCGGCCCCGGTGGCTGATGGCACGTTTCTCGGGGACGGTCATCTCGGCCAGGGTGCGGGTGTCGCCGTCCGGGACGAACAGCGGGTCGTACCCGAAGCCGTTCGCGCCGCGCGGACCTTCCAGCAGCGTACCGGGCAGCTCGCCCCGGTACGTTTCTAGGTGCCCGTCCGGGTACGCCAGGATCACGACGGACACGAACTTCGCGCGGCGGTTGGTCTGACCGCGCAGTTTCTCCAGCAGGTACACGTTGCGTTCCACGTCGTTGTCGCGGTTGCCGTAGCGGGCGGAGTACACGCCGGGCTCGCCGCCCAGCGCCTCGACCTCGATGCCGCTGTCGTCCGCCAGCGCGGGGCGGCCCAGCATGACGGCGGCCGCGCAGGCCTTCAGGGCCGCGTTCTCCTCGTAGGTGGTGCCGGTCTCCTCCGGCAGGGGCAGACCGCCCAGCGGGCTGAGCGTCCAGCCCAGGCCCTGCATGGCCTCCTCGATCTCCCGGATCTTTCCGGCGTTGCTGGTCGCCACCACTACATTCATGCCCGCTTGAGTCGTCACGCCCCGCAGTCTAGGTGATCGGACTGAACTCCTGCATGAAGCGCGGCCCGCCGGCCGCGCCCCCTCCGGTGGGGGGCTCGGGGTCAGTGCGCCGCCGCGACCGCGCGCACCACGTCGTCCTGCACGGCTCGCAGGGTCAGGATCGGCGTCTCGTCGGGGCCGTTCATGATCACCGCGAAGGCCAGCACGTGCCCGCTGCGGCCCGTCACGTACCCGGCCAGGGCACTCACGCCGGGCAACGTGCCGGTCTTGGCGCGCACGTCCAGGCCCGCGCCGCGCAGCCGCAGCGCCATCGTCCCGCCGCGCCCGTCGTGCTCGGGCACGTTCTCGCCCGTGCCCGCCTGCGGGAGGGCCTCGGCGAACGCGTTGCCGCGCGCCCGGTACAGCGCCTCCGGCAGCCCCGCCTTCCCGGGCAGCGGCGCGGGCAGGTCGAACTGCTCGCGCAGCACGGCCACCAGCACGCGCGGACTCAGGCGGTTCTCGCGGCTCAGGCCGCTGCCGTCACGCAGTTCCACGCCGCTGAGGTCCGCGCCGATGCGGCGCAGGTACGCCCGTTCGCGCGCCAGCGCCCCACGCAGCGTGCCGTTCGCGCCGTGCGCCAGGGTGCCCAGCAGTTCCTCGGCACGCAGGTTGTCGCTGGGCCGCAGCGTGGCCGCCAGCACCCGGAACGGCGACGCGCTGCGCACACTGGCGATCCCCTGCTCCGGGCGGGCAGCGGCGGGCGTCACCGGATCCGGCGGCAGCACCCGCCCCTGCTCGTCCGTCCGGGCGGGCGGCACCCACGCCTGCCACGGGGCGGCGCGCCCCACGTCCTCCCGCGTGACCCGCACGCCCGCCGCGCGCAGCTGCGCGGTCAGCGCCGCGCCCAGCCGCTCGCGCGCCGCCTGCGCCGAGACGGGCGGATCGTCGTGCCACTCCGCGAGCCGCAGCGCCGTCATGGGCACCCCCAGCGGCACCTCCCACGCCGCCGAGTCGAACCCCAGGTCGTCCACGCGCACCTCGCCCACCTCGCGCAGCCCCCGCGCGTACGCCTGCCGCGCCAGCGCCCGCAGGCTGTACGCGCCGTCGGCCACGCTCAGGGTCGGGTCGCCACTGCCCCGCAGCGTCACCGCCTTCACCGACGCCCGGCCCACCTGCGCCGCCGGGACGGTCAGCTCGGCACTCCACCAGCCTCCCGCCCCGCCCCGCTCGTCCAGCACGCCCGCCGCCGTCACCAGTTTCGTGGTACTTGCGGGGATCAGCGCCTGATCCGGCTGCTGCGTCTCCAGTACCGCCCGTGTGCGCAGATCCTGCACGAGCAGCGTCGTCTCCACATCCCCTGGCAGCGCCCGCAGCGCCGCGCGCACCTCCGCGCTCAGGCCCGGCTCGCGCGACAGGTGCAGCGTCACCGCCTCCCCCGAGGCGGGCGCGGCCACCTGCGCCGCCCCGGTCAGACCCAGCAGGGCGGCAATCAGGAAGGCGCGGCGCATGCCGCCCAGGATAAGGGCAGAACGTGAGGGCGCGGCGGCGCCCGTCCAGCTCCTGCTCGCAGCTTCCCGGACAGCGCTGATGGGGCCCGCCAGTCCGGCGGTATCCGTCCTACTCGCCGGTGCGGGCGCGGCGTTTCTGGTACGCGCCGGTCAGGAGTTCCGCGACGTACTCGCGGGTGAACGGCATGCCGCTGGCCTCGGCGGCGCTGATCTCCTCGTCGCGGTCGTACGTCAGGCGGACGTACGTGGCGCTGTGCGACGGGCCGTGCGGGTCGAATTCCAGCACCAGGTAGCACGGCAGCGTGGAGTCCAGCGGGTTGCCGACGCTGCCGCAGTTGATCAGGGGGCGGCCCTCGACGTCCAGCATCAGTGCCTCGTGCATGTCGGCGTACACGAGGGCGTCCGCATGGGCGGTCAGGCCGAACTGCGCGTTGGGCGCGAACGCCTCGAGCTGGTCGTGCAGGCTGCTGTGCGGGTACAGGCGGTGGAAGAGGCCGCGGCTGCTGGCGTGCACGAACCGCCACCACGCGCCGCCGAACTGTTCCTCGATGCCGTACGGGAGGGCGCCGAGGTACGCGAGCCCTTCCGGGCTGAGTTTGCTGCGCGGCCAGAGGTCCTGCGGGCGGTGCGTGGCGCCGGCGACGCGGGCGTCCCAGTTGCCCTGGATGACGCGGGTGGCGTGCGCCTGCGTCCAGTCCAGCACTTCACGCGGGCGTGGTCCCTTGCCGACCAGGTCGCCCAGCACCCAGATGTCCGTCAGGCCGCGCCGCTGAATGTCTGCGTGGACCGCGAGGGTCGCCGCCAGGTTGGCGTGCAGGTCCGCGAGAATGGCAAGGCGAATCATGCCCCGGAGTCTAGCCCAGCGCTGGGGCGCGCCCCGCGCAAACCCGGCAGGCGTCTCAGGCGCATTCCGGGTCAGGCGGCGCGGGGCGTGAGGGCCGCGACCATCGTCAGGGTGATCAGGCCCGCCGTGACGAGGCCCGCCACGACGAACCACGCCGGGGCGCGTCCGCCGCCCGAGGCGTTCGCGCCCGTCCAGGCGAGGCGCAGGTTCACGAGGGCCAGCATCATCAGCACGGCGTCCAGGGCGTCCACCACGCCGCTCCCCACGGTCAGCGGGTACGCGACGAGGCGGGTGACGCCGACGAGCACGAGCGCGATCAGCAGTTGCAGCGCGTAGGGGGGCACGGGGCCATTATGGGCGGCGGGCACGGGCCGCCGGTGTGCACCCTGGCCGCTGACCCCGGTTCGTGTTACCCCAGTTCGTGGTACTGCCCGCGGAAGTACACCAGCGGGTCGTCATCGGTGTAGCGGCTGTACTCGACAAAGCCCAGGAACAGCGTGTGGTCCCCGGCCTCGATGACGCGGTCCTTGCGGCACACGAGCTGCGCGACGCTGCCGCCGATGAGGGGCAGGCCCTCGTGCTCGAACCACGGCACCTGATCCTCGGGGCCGGGGCGGCCCGCGAAGTGATCGCTGAGGTGGCGCTGCGTGGCGGACAGGACGTTCACGCCGAAGTGCGTCACGTCGTCCTGGAGGAGCAGGGCGTGCATGTGGGCGCGCGTGTCCACGCTGACGAGGATCAGGGGCGGCTGGAGGCTGACGGACACGAAGGCGCTGGCGGTCATGCCGCGCCGCTCGTCTCCCTTGGCGGTGATGATGGTCACGCCGCTCGCGAAGCGGCCCAGCGTCTGACGGAATTCCTGCGGGGAGAGGCCGGTGTCGGTCATGCCGGGAGTGTACCCGGCGGGCCGGCTGGGCGGGTCGGCTGCCCCGGACATCGGGGCCGGATGAACGCGGGGCGGGCTGCCGTCAGGGTCTGGCGGGGGGCAGGCTGGGGATGATCTGCACGGACCGCACGAGCAGGTCCGGCAGGCGCACCACGCCGCGTTCGGGCACGCGGTCGAGCCAGCGCTGCCCGCTGACGCGCACCTCGACCGGGCCGGGGGTCAGGGTGGCGAAGCCGTAGTAGCCCAGCGCGTCGGTCTGCGCCTGCGCGATGGGCTTGCCGTCACGCAGGACCTGCACGGTCTGGCCGCCGGGCGTGCCCGCGCCGGTGATGCGGCCCAGCAACCCGCGCGTGGTGACGGGGGATTCCGTCCAGGGGCGGGGGGTGTTCAGGACGCCGCCGGGGGCGGTCAGGGCGGCCTGCACGGCGCCCAGTCCGGCGGGCGTGTCCTGCCGCTGGCCATACACGTCGGCGGTGGGGGTGCGGTAGGAGTACCCGACCCAGCCGAGGCCCGCCCTGACGCTGCGGGCGGCCTGCGCGGCGGTGACCTTCGGGGCGTTGAGGTACATGGCGGTGCCCGACGCGAGGGCGACGCGCTGCCCGTCGGTGCGGGTCTGGACCTGCTGCGCGAACGCGTTCCAGCGGTCGAACCACGCGCCCTGGGGCGGCGCGGCGTCACGCTTGTAGTTCATGAGGACGTTCAGGTCGAGCAGGCCGGTCTGCATCCAGGTGGGCCAGTCCTGCATCACGTCGGTGTACGTGCGGGTCTTGCGGAAGCCGCTCAGGTCGGCGGGCGCGTCGTTGTAGGTGATGGTGGCGGCGCTGATCCAGGCGTCCGGGCGCACCGCCTTGACCTCCAGCGCGATGCGCCGCACGAGATTGGTGACCTGCTCGCGTTTCCAGGCCTGCCACGTGGGGTCGGTGGCGGCGGGTGTGCCGGGGCGGCCGCTCTCGGCGCGGTAGCGGGCGAGCGTCTTGGGGTCGTAGCCCCACGCGCCGCCGTCCGGGTAGCGGATCCGGTCGAGCTGGATGCCGTCTACGGGGTAGTGCCGCACGAGGCTCACGACGGCCTGGGTCATGTACTCGGCGGCGTCGGGAATGGCGGCGTCCAGCCAGGCGTCCTTGCCTTCCAGCCAGGTGCCGTCGGGGCGGCGGGCCAGCCAGGACGCGCGGCCCGCGTCGGGGCCGTGGGCGCGCATGAGGTGGTCGGCGCTGGTGTTCGGGACGGTGGTGTTCGCCACGCCGGTCACGCTGAGCCACGCGATGACCCGCATGCCGCGCGCGTGGGCCTGGGCCGTGATGGCGTCCAGCGGGTCGAAGCCGGGGGCCAGGTCGGCGTCGCTGATGGGCGGCACGCTGGCCTTCAGGCACAGGCAGTCGGCGCGGCGGATGGCCTGCACGAACAGGGTGTTGACGCCCAGCCGCGCGGCGTCCTGCACGGTCTGCTTCACCTGCGCCGGCGTCTTCAGGCCGGGGCCGAAGGCGTCAATCCACAGGCCGCGCAGCGCCGAGCCGGGCTGGGCCTCCGGGGCCGGGGCAGCAGCGGTCGGGGCAGACGCTGTGGGCGCAGGGGTCGGAGCGGGCGCGGCCGTCGGGACGGGGTCTGGTGCGGCGGGCGCCGGTGTACTTGGTGCGGGGGTGCTGGGTGCCGGGGTGCCCGGGGCCGCGCTCTGGGCTGCGGCGGGAACGGGAACGCCCAGCAGGCGGGGCAGGAGCAGGGCGCGCAGCGGGGGGCGGGGCATGGGTGCCGGGAGGCTAGCGCACCCCGCCGCGCGAAGGGTGAGCTGGGTGCCGGGCGCGGGGGGGCCGGAGGGGGCGGGGCTGTGCGGACAGCGCCCCCATGACGGCGTTGGTGTCCGCCGTACACTTGCGGCATGACCTCGGACGGGCAGGCGACAGGCGGGCAGGCGGACATCGGCGTGATCGGACTGGCGGTGATGGGCGAGAACCTCATCCTGAACATGGAGAGCCGGGGCTTCACGGTCGCGGCGTTCAACCGCACGGTGAGCAAGGTAACGGCCTTCACGCAGGGCCGCGCGCAGGGGAAACGCATCCTGGGGGCCGACAGCCTGGAGGGCTTCGTGGCGCTGCTCAAACCGCCGCGCCGCGTGATGCTGATGGTCAAGGCGGGGGCCGCCGTTGACGAGTTCATCGGGCACCTGACGCCGCTGCTGTCGGGGGGCGACATCATCATCGACGGGGGGAACAGCCACCCGGCGGACTCCACGCGCCGCACTCGCGAACTGGCCGAGAAAGGCCTGCTGTTCATCGGCACCGGCGTCTCCGGCGGCGAGGAGGGCGCCCTGACCGGCCCGAGCATCATGCCCGGCGGGAACGAGCAGGCCTGGGAGGCCGTGAGGCCCATCTTCCAGGGGATCGCGGCGCGCGTGGCGGACGGCACGCCCTGCTGCGACTGGGTCGGGCCGGACGGCGCGGGGCATTTCGTGAAGATGGTGCACAACGGCATCGAGTACGCCGACATGCAGATGATCGCCGAGAGCTACCAGCTCCTGCGCGCCGCCGGCCTGACCGCCCCCGAGGCCGGGGAGGTCTTCGCCCGCTGGAACGAGGGCGAACTGGACAGTTACCTGATCGAGATCACGGCCGACATCCTGCGCAAGACCGACGACGAGACCGGGCAGCCCCTGGTGGACGTGATCCTGGACGCCGCCGGGCAGAAGGGCACCGGGAAGTGGACGTCGGTCGCGGCGCTGGACGCCGGGAGTCCCGCCGCGACGATCACCGAGGCGGTGTATGCGCGGGCCATGAGTGCCCTGAAGGCCGAGCGCGTGGCCGCCAGCGCGGTGCTGAGCGGCCCGACCTTCGCCGCGCCCGCCGACCGTGACGCGTTCGTGGAGGGCGTCCGGCAGGCGCTGTACGCCAGCAAGATCGCCGCGTACGCGCAGGGCTTCCAGCTGCTGCACCTGAGCGCGCAGGACGCCGGGTGGACGCTGGATTACGGGCGGATCGCGCAGATGTGGCGCGGCGGGTGCATCATCCGCGCGGCGTTCCTGGACCGCATCAAGGAGGCGTACGACGCGCAGCCGGACCTCGCGAACCTGCTCGTCGCGCCGTACTTCCGTGACGCGGTGCAGGACGCGCAGGGCGCGTGGCGCGACACCCTGGCGGCCGCCGTGCGCGGGGGAGTACCCGTTCCGGCGTTCAGCAGCGCCCTGGCGTACTTCGACGGGTACCGCTCGGCGGTACTGCCCGCGAACCTCATCCAGGCGCAGCGGGACTACTTCGGGGCGCACACCTACGAACGCACGGACCGCGCGCGCGGCGAGTTCTTCCACACGAACTGGACCGGGCGCGGCGGGGACACGGCCAGCACGACGTACAACGCCTGAGCCCATCGCGCCCCTGCGCGCAACTGTGCGGGCGGGGGTTGGCCGGGGCGCGGCGCGTGGGCTAGAGTGGGGGGCTGATACCGGTGCAGGGTCCGGTGGCTTCCAGGGAGGTTGTGCATCATGGCAGAACGAGATATTGACAAGCTGCTGTCACTGACCGACAGCAAGTACCGACTGAGTGTCGTGACCGCCAAGCGGGCGCTGCAGCTGCGCAGTGGCGCGCCGAGCGTGCTGCCGGTCGAGCAGCGCGTCCGCACGCGGAATCTGGTCACGCAGGCGATGCGGGAACTGGCGACCGGGAAACTCACGGTCGGCACGAACATGATCGACGAGCAGCGGTTCCATCAGGATTACGTGCGGCAGCGTCAGGCGCAGCTGCAGGCGCAGCTGAACGCCGAACGCGAACGCGAACGGGACTGAGCCTTCCGTGCCGGAAAGCGCCCCCCCGTGGGGCGTTTTTTCGTGCCCTGCAGCGGGGGGTATGGTGTGGGGGATGCTGAGTGCTTTTGCCGTGCTGCTGTGCGTGACCGCGCTGCTGGCGTACCTGAACGACCGGTTCCTGCATTTTCCGACGACGGTGGGGGTGACGCTGGCGGGGGCGCTGGCGAGCATCCTGCTGATCGTGCTGGACGCGCTGGGCCTGCCGGGCCTGCGGGGGTGGGCGGCGGGGGTGCTGGAGACGCTGGATTTCACGGAGTTCGTGCTGAACGGGATTCTGAGTGTGCTGCTGTTCGCGGGGGCGCTGAGCCTGAATGCGCGGCAGATGCTGCGGCAGCGGCGCAGCATCCTGCTGCTGGCGTTCCTGAGTACGCTGATCAGCACGGCGCTGATCGGCTTCGCGGCGTACGGGGTGTTCGCGCTGGTGGGGCTGGACGTGCCGCTGATGTGGGCGCTGCTGTTCGGCGCGCTGATCAGCCCGACGGATCCAGTGGCGGTGCTGGATCTGCTCAAGCGGGCGCGGGTGCCGGTGAAGATCGAGACGTTGATCGCCGGGGAGAGCCTGTTCAACGACGGGGTGGGCGTGGTGATCTTCCTGGCGCTGGCGGGCGCGGCGGGCCTGGGCGGGCACGGCGCGGAGGTCAGCGCGGCGGGCGTGGCGGGCCTGTTCGCGCAGGAGGCGCTGGGCGGGCTGGCGTTCGGGGCGCTGCTGGGCGGCCTGGGTTTCGTGCTGCTGCGCGGCGTGAAGGAGCACACCGTGGAGATCCTGCTGACGCTGGCGCTGGTCGTGGGCGGGTACGTGGCGGCCGCGGCGCTGGGCATCAGCGGGCCGCTGGCGATGGTCGTGGCCGGGCTGGTGATCTCCGCGTACAAGCACACGCTGTTCACGCCGGACACCCAGGAACTCGTGGAGGGCTTCTGGGAGACCATCGATCAGGTGCTGAACATCGTCCTGTTCGCGTTCATCGGCCTGGACGTGCTCCTGACCGAGACGACCGGCGCGCAGATCCTCGCGAGCGTCCTGCTGATCGGCGTGGCGCTCGCCGCCCGCTGGATCAGCGTGGCCGTGCCGTTCGCCCTCGTGCGCGCCCGCGAGGGCTACGGGGCGTACACGGTGCGCCTGCTGACCTGGGGCGGCCTGCGCGGCGGGATCGCCATCAGCCTCGCGCTGGGCCTGCCGGACAGCCCGTACCGCACGCACCTCGTGACCGTCACGTACGCCATCGTGCTGTTCACCATCGCCGTGCAGGGCCTCACGATCATGCCGCTCGTACGCCGCGCGGTGGACGCCACACCCGACGAGGGTTGATGGTCGAAAGTTGATGGTTGATGGATCGGGGCACCCCCCAGTCCATCAACCATCAACTGTTGACCTTCTACTTCTTTATTTCTCGACGAGGTACGCGGTTTCGATCACGTCGGCGGTGCCCATGCGGCCCGGCTCGATGCGGGTGAGGCGGTCGAGCACGTCCAGACCCTCGACGACCTTGCCGAACACGGTGTGGCGGCCGTCGAGGTGGGGGGTGTCCACGAAGGTGATGAAGAACTGGCTGCCGTTGGTGTTCGGGCCGCGGTTCGCCATGCTCAGGATGCCCTTGCCGCGGTGGCGGTGGTCGTTGGGTTCGTCCTCGAAGTCGTAGCCGGGGCCGCCGGCGCCGGTGCCGGTGGGGTCACCGGCCTGCGCCATGAAGCCGTCGATCACGCGGTGGAACTTGATGCCGTCGTAGTAGTGGTGACGCAGCAGGTACGCGAAGCTGTTCACGGTGACGGGCGCGTCGTCCGCGAACAGTTCGACGACGATACGGCCCTTGCTGGTTTCCAGCACGGCGCGGTAGCTCTTGCCGGGTTCGATGCCGTCCCCGAGTTCGGGGGCCGCGTTGAAGCGGGTCTGGCGCTCGGTGCTCAGTTCGGGGGTGACGGTGAAGCCATCCTGCTGGTAGTGGTCACTCATGGGGGGCATTGTACCCCCACCCCCGGATCAGCGTCCGGCCTCGACCAGGATCCCCTCGGCCTCGCTCATGCGGACGATGTTCGCCAGGGTGTGGATGGGGACGTTCAGGTCGGCGAGTTTCTCGCGCCCCGATTCGAACTGCTTTTCCACCACGCAGCCGATGCCGAGCAGCTGCGCGCCGCTGACGCCGATCATGCCCGCCAGGGCGCGCAGTGTGCCGCCCGACGCGAGGAAGTCGTCGATCACGACCACGCGGTCGTCTGCGCCCAGGAACTCGCTGCTGACGTACAGGTCCACCACGCCGCCCTTGGTGCGACTGACGGACTGCGCGGTGAACGCGGGTTCCTTCATGGTCACGGGTTTCTTCTTGCGGGCGTACACCATGGGCACGCCCAGCACCATGGCCGTGGCGATGGCGGGCGCGATGCCGCTGACCTCAATGGTCACGATCTTGTTGGGGTTCAGCGGCGCGAAGTGCCGCGCGAAGGTCTCCCCCATCTCGCGCGTCAGGTGCGGGAGGAGCTGGTGGTTGACCAGTCCGTCCACCTTGAGAATGCCGCCGGGGAGAATCTCGCCCTGCTGCCGAATGGCGTCCACGAGTGCCTGCATGCCCCGGAGTGTACCGACTGGAGTGCAGCAACGCGCCCCAGGCACGCTAGCCTGCGGGGCATGATGCCGCAGGGATGGACGTGATCGATAGACTCCACTTCGGACGGCGTCTCGCCTGGAGTCTGTGCTGCGTGGCGATCCTGTTGGGCGTCAGCAACCTGCTGAACCCTCCGCCTCCGACGATGGCCGCCGCCGTTCAGGCCTGCGATCAGGCTATCGGGAAGCTATATCCCAGGATCATCGCGTCTGGCCAGTACCGCCTGGAACGCTCCGGTTCGAGGAACTGGCTGGCCCTGTCGCGCTTCCCGAATTTCCGGTACTCCGTGTTCAGTCGGGCGAGCCCCACCAGACAGGGCCGGGCGGAATGCAGTTACCGGGTGGATGCCAGAAATCCCGACGCCACGGGGTACCGGGTGACCTACTTCACCAGCAGCTTGTCTGACCTGGAACGCCGGACACCTGCCTGTCTGCCACAGGCGGGCACACTGAACCAAAGCTCGGTTCCTCCGGGCGACGCAGCCGGTGCGGCAGACTGCGGGCGTGCCCCCTCTCCCTGACCTGACCCCTGCCGAACTGTCGGCCTTCGCGTGGCAGTTCGCGCTGGAGGGGCCCCTGACGCGCCTGCCCAGCGTGGGCATCGTGAACCGCGTGTACCGCGCCCGCCGCGCCGGGCAGGACGTGGTGCTGCGCGTGCCGCTGCCCGGCGACGACGCGGACGCCCTGACCGAGAGTGTGGCCGTGCCCGCGGCGGTCCGGGCGGGCACTCCGACGCCGGAACTGCTGGTGTTCGACGATTCACGGGCGGTGCTGGATGCGCCGGTCAGCGTGTACGCCTTCGCGCCGGGCCGCAGCCTGGACGTCCTGGGCTGGGCGCACGGCGACCCGCGCCTGTCCCGCGCGTGGCGGGGGGCGGGCCGCGCGCTGGCCGCCCTGCACGCGGGTGTGGAAGGCGCACCCGACCCGCACGGGCACCTGAAGACCATCACGCTGCCCGACCCGGCCCGCACCCGCGCGCGCGTCCTGACCGCCGAGCGGCTGGGCACTGCCGAGGCCGACTGGGCCACTGGCCTCACCGCGCGCCTCCTGAGCGAGAACCCGCCGCCCGCACGCCCCGCGTTCCTGCACAACGACCTGCACGCCGGGAACCTGATGCTCACCACTGAAGGCGCGGTCACCGCCCTGATCGACTGGGGCGACGCCGGGTGGGGCGACCCGGCCCTGGACCTCAGTTACTCCGGGCCGCTGGCCGTGCCGCACCTGCTCGCCGGATACCACGAGGCCAGCGGGCACGCCGACGACGCGCTGACCCTGCGGGTGCTGGCCTACACGCTGGACAACGCTGCCCGCTACCTCACCCGGCAGCCGGAGACGCATGAGAACGGCGACCTGTGGTACACCCGCCCCGCCACCGCCCTCATGCAGTTGCTGCGGGTCAGCCCGCGCGTGCCGCAGTGGCAGGAGGCACTGGGGCGCTGAGTTCCCCGTCCCTTACAGCTCGTTGACCTCAGGCTTGAACCCCACCTGCCGGATGAACTCCAGGTACTCGGGGCCGGTCAGGGCCTCGCGTTTGCCGCTCAGGGCGACGAACATGGCTTCCAGGACGTTCGTGGCGAAGTTGCGGCTGCCCATGCGGGGCGTGGTGGTGATCAGGCGTTTCACGCCGCGCGCCTTCATCCAGTCGCGGTCGGCGGCGGTGATGGTCTGCGTGAGGATCGTCTTCCCGCTAAGGTCCTGCGGGGCGTAGCGTTTGGCGTAGTGGGTGTCCCCGGCGATCACGTCCGCCCAGGCGTAGTACTTCGTGCCGCTGCCCTGCACGCTGCTTTCCTGCTTGGCGCCCGTGGGGTAGAACCAGTCCTGCGGGAGCTGCGTGATGACGGGCAGCACGAGCTTGGCGACGCGGCGCAGGGAAGTGATGCTGCGCAGGGGCCGGTCGAGGTTCAGGCCGAACACGATGTCCCCGAACACGATGTCCGCGTGGTGCTGCGCGAGGGCCTCGGCCATGCCGAAGCGGTCCACGGCGGACACCATCAGCACCTTCTGCGTGCGCCAGTTCAGGACCGGGTCGAGCTGCGCGATGGCGTCGCGTTCCAGGGTGTTCTTCAGGCCCGAGCCGTCCAGGACGGGGGTCTGCACGGCGTTCTTCACGAGGGCGCGGACGTTGCGGAAGGTGTAGCGCTTCTCGTCCGCGATGACGTACAGGTCCGCGCCGCCCAGCCCGAACGCGTCCACCTTGCCGTCAAGGGCCTGGAACAGCGCCGCCATCTTCTTCGGGTCGCCGTCGGTACCGAGGCGTTCGATGATGAACGGCTGGCCCAGCACGGTGACGCTTTCGCGGGCGTTGCGGGCGCTGCTGCCCAGGCTGACGCTCACGACGTGCTTGTGCCCGGCGGGCGCGGGCTGCCAGCCCTGGAGGATGTCGGTCATGAGCGGCATTCTACGGGCCTGCGGGCCTCCCCTCCCCCGTCAGGGGGCCAGGGGGACGCGCTGCCCGGTGTGGGCGGCCTGCAGCAGAGCGTCGAGGACGTGGGCCTGCGCGACCGCGTCGTCCGGCGTGAAGCGCAGCGTCTCCTGACCGCGCGCGGCGCGCTGGAAGTGCGCGACCATCCGCGCATAGCCGTTGCCGGGGCCGATCTGCTCGGTGCGGGCCTGTCCCTCGACCTCCACGCGCAGGGTGGTGGGCTCCTGCGTGTGGCTGTGGAACACGCCGTCCACGTCCAGCACGCCGCGCGTGCCGATCACGGTCAGGCGCTGGGCGCTGCGGTCGTGCAGCCAGTCCACGGCGCAGTCCACGCTGGCCAGCGCGTGCGGGTACTCCAGGGTGCCGCTCAGGCCCAGGTCCACCCCGCCGGGCGTCCAGCGGGCCTGGGCGGTCACGGCGCCGGGTTCACCCAGCAGCAGCCGGATGAGGTTCACGGGGTACGTGCCGACGTCCAGCAGCGCGCCGCCGCCCTGGTCGGCGTTCCAGCGGAAGTCGTCGAGGTTGGTCATGTGGAACCCGAACATGCCCCGCACCGCACGGATCTCCCCGAGGTCCTGCGCGGCGATCTCGCGCACGCGGTCCACGTGCGGCTGGAAGCGGTACGCGAAGGCTTCGAGGTGCAGCCGCCCGGTGTCGCGCGCGGCGTCCGCGATGGCCTGCGCCTGCGCGGCGTTCAGCGCGACGGGCTTCTCGGTCAGGGCGTGCTTACCGGCACGCATGGCTGCCACGCTCCAGGGCAGGTGCGCGTCGTTCGGCAGGGGGTTGTACACGGCGTCCACATCGGCCGCGATCACGTCCTCGTAGGTGCCGAGCACCGGCACGTCCCACTGCTCGGCAAAGGCCTGCGCCCGCGCGGAGTGCGGGTCCCGCGCGCCGAAGCCCACGACCTCGCCGCCCGCCTCGCGGATCGCGGGAATCAGGGCGCGGGCAATGCGGGCGGCACCCAGCAGCCCCCAGCGGAACGGTCGGTCGGTCATGCGAGCAGCGTAACAGGCGGATGGCGGATGGCGGATGGCGGATGGCGGATGGCGGATGGCGGATGGCGGATGGTCAACAGCGGGTGCGTGGCGAACCCGCCCGCGTCAAGGGCTCCCCACTCCCCACTCCCCACTCACCTCTTGCTGAGCAGGTACGCCTTGGGGTGGTGGCCGCCGCTGGCGACCTGGAAGAGTTCGTGGGCATGCCATTTCTGCTGGTTCTGCAGCACCCGTTCGAACAGGCGGATCTCGTGGGTGATGACGCACAGGCGGCCGCGCTGGCTGGTCAGGCGGTGCATCTCGGTCAGGAAGGCGGGGTAGAGGGTCTCGTTCGCGCCGTGGCTGCTGATGGCGTCGCCCCAGGGGAGGTCGGCCATGATCAGGTCGAAGGACCGGGCGGGGAGGTCGGTGTGCAGGGCGTCGCGGTGGGCGACCTCGATCTGGCGCTTTGCGGCGCGGATGTTCTCCTGCGCGCAGCGGACCGCTTCGGGGTTGATGTCTACACCGACGAGGGCGGCGCTGGGGCCCATCAGGTCGCGTTCGATCAACAGGGTGCCGCTGCCGCTCATGGGGTTGAAGATGCGGTCGTTGTCGCGCTGCCCGGCGAGTTTGTGCGCGGCGTAGGCGATGGTGGCGTTCAGGCCGCCCGCCATGTTGCACACGCGCCACGGGCGGGCGCTGAGGGGCCTGGGGGTGATGCGGGCCAGGACGTCCCAGCCCTGCCCGTCGTCGCTGGGACGCAGGCGGATCAGCAGTTCACCTGCCTCGGGGTCGTGTGGGAGGTTCAGGGTCCCCTGGAGTTCCTCGGCGAGGCGCTGCATGACGGGGCTGTCCTTCCCGGCGGCCCCGAAACGGAAGGACTGGTGCCCGCCGACCTCGATGACCTCGCGCAGGTACGCGGTGAGTTCGGAGAGCTGCTGGTTGCCCAGCAGGCCGCGCGGGCGGGGCACGTCCCAGGTCTGGATGCGGTACACGGCGACGACGCTGCGCAGGCGGGTCAGGCGTTCGGGGCTCCCAGGGAACCAGAAGCGCAGGCCGCGCACGTCGCGGGCCAGCGGCACGCCGCTCAGTTCGGTCGCGGCGACGTCTTCCAGTCCGGCCAGGACGTCCAGTTCGTACTCGCGGGCGGGCTGGCGGGTGCGGTGATCGACTTTGGGTCGGGGGCGGCCCTTGGGCGCGTTTCGGTCGGAGCGGGCGGGGCGCGGCATAGCAGATCAGTATACGGGCTGCGCGGCGGGGCGTAGAATCCGGGCCGCACCTATGAGCGCCTCTCCCCCACCCCGCGCGCCGGAACTGGGCCGCGCCAGTCGCCGCAAGTCCCTGCTGGCCCGCCTGAGTCCGCCGCAGCTGATCGCGCTGTCGTTCGCCGCAGCGATCCTGCTGGGCGGCCTGATCCTGACCCTGCCGGGCCTGCACGGCGTGAACGAGGACGGCACGCGCCGCAGCGTGAACTTCCTCCAGGCGCTGTTCACGTCCACGAGCGCGCTGTGCGTGACGGGCCTGAACGTCATCGACCCCAGCCGGGACTTCAACCGGGCGGGGCAGCTGGTGATCATGCTGCTCATCCAGCTGGGGGGCCTGGGGATCATCACGTTCGGGACGTCGTTCGCGCTGCTGTCGCGCCGCCGCGTGAACTTCACCGAGCGCCTGCGGGTGGCGCAGCAGGTGGGCGCGCTGAACGCCGGGGGCGTGCTGGGATTGATCCGCAGCATCTTCCTGTACACCTTCGTGATCGAACTGGTCGGCGCGGCCCTCCTGGCGTTCCGGTTCGTGCCGCTGGAAGGCTGGGGCCGGGGCATCTTCTACGCGCTGTTCCACTCGGTGAGCGCCTTCAACAACGCGGGCTTCGCGCTGTACAGCGACAACCTGATGGGCTTCGTGGACGACCCGCTGGTGAGCGTGGTGATCGCGCTGCTGATCATCCTGGGCGGCACGGGCTTCCTGGTGCAGCTGAACGTGGTCGCGCACCTGATGAACCCGCGCCGCAACCGCCTGATGGTGCACAGCAAACTGGTGCTGACCATGATGGCGGCGCTGCTGGTGATCGGCACGCTGGTGTACCTCGTGTTCGAGTGGAGCAATCCGAAGACGCTGGCGCCGCTGGGCTTCGGGGAGAAGCTGCTGGCGAGCTTCTTCCAGAGCGTCACGACGCGCACGGCGGGCTTCAACACGCTGGATTACGGCGCGATGCACCTCTCGACGCTGTTCATGTCGATCATCCTGATGTTCATCGGGGCGAACCCCGGCGGGACGGGCGGCGGCATCAAAACGAGCACCTTCTACGTGATGATGGCCTCGGCCTGGAGCATGGTGCGCGGGCGGCGCGACACGACGCTGTTCCGGCGGCGCATCGACACGGACACGATCCTGCGGGCCATGACGGTCGGCCTGCTGAGCATCGGGCTGGTGAACGGGATGTTCCTGCTGCTGCTGGTGTTCAACACGCGCGGGGACGTGCTGTTCGTGAACCTGTTCTTCGAGGCGGTCAGCGCGTTCGGCACGGTGGGCCTGAGCATGAACACCACGCCGCTGCTGAACCCCGATCAGCACATCGTCCTGATCCTGCTGATGTTCCTGGGCCGCATCGGGCCGCTGACGTTCGCCGTGGCGTTCAACCGCCCGGACAGCCGCGCGCTGATCCGCTACCCGGCCGACAAGGACATCCTGATCGGATGAGCCGCCGGCTGCGGCGGCGACGCCTGAATCCCCCGCAGCTGATCGCGCTGGTGTACCTGCTGGGCATCGCGCTGGGTGCGGCGGCGCTGCACCTGCCGGGCATGACCCGGCCCGGCGCGGCGCTCAGCAGCGTGGACCTGCTGTTCACGGCGACCAGCGCCACCTGCATCACGGGACTGGTCGTGGCGGATACGGGCGAGGCGTTCACGCGGCTGGGGCAGGTCGTGATCCTGCTGCTGGCGCAGGTGGGCGGCCTGGGGATCATCACGTTCGGGACGCTGTTCGCGCTGCTGACCGGGCGGCGCGTGAACTTCAGCGAGCGTCAGCAGCTGGCGCAGCAGGTGAACGCGCTGGACGTGGGCGGCGTGCTGGGGCTGGTGCGGATCATCTTCCTGTACACCTTCGCGGCGCAGGGCGTGGGAACGCTGCTGCTGGCGCTGCGCTTCGTACCGCAGTTCGGGCTGGGCGAGGGCCTGTACCAGTCGGTGTTCCACGCGGTCAGCGCGTACAACAACGCGGGGTTCGTGGTGCTGCCTGGCGGCATGACACCGTACGTGCAGGACCCGCTGGTCAGCGGGGTGATCGCGCTGCTGATCGTGCTGGGCGGCCTGGGCTTCCTGGTGCAGCTGAACGTCCTGACGCACCTGGCCAACCCGCGGCGCAACCGCCTGATGGTGTACAGCCGCCTGACGCTGGTGACGACCGGGGCGCTGCTGGTGCTGGGCACGGCCGTGCTGCTCGGGCTGGAGTGGACCGGGGCCCTGAAGGGTCTGGGGACGGGCGGGAAGCTGCTGGCCGCGTTCTTCCAGAGCGTCACGCCGCGCTCCGGGGGGTTCGCCACGGTGGACATGACGGCCCTGGCGCCGGGCAGCGTCTTCGTGATGATCGCGCTGATGTTCATCGGCGCGAACAGCGGTTCCACCGGGGGCGGGATCAAGACGAGTACCTTCGCGATCCTGCTCGTGAGCGCCTGGAACCTGATCCGGGGCCGCACGGAACTGATCGCGTTCGGGCGGCAGATCGTGCCCGAGAACGTGGTGCGGGCCGGGACGATCACGACCATCTACACGCTGCTGGTGTTCACGGGCTTCTTCCTGATGCTCGTCACGAACCCCGCGCTGGGGTTCACGCCGCTGCTGTTCGAGACGGTCAGTGCCGCCGCGACCGTGGGCCTGAGCCTGGACGTGACGCACCGCCTGAACGACGCGGGCCTGACCGTGCTGTGCGCGCTGATGTACCTGGGCCGCATCGGGCCGGTGACGTTCGCGCTGGCGCTGAACCTGCGCGAGACGTCGCGCGGCGTGATCAAGTACCCGCCGGAGCGGGACATCCTGGTGGGCTGAACCGCTCGCCGGGGGCGGTCAGTCCTGGGTGACCTGCACGCCCTTCCAGAAGGCGACGCGGCCCGCGATCTGCCGCGCGGCGTCCTTGGGCGTGGGGTAGTACCACGCGGCATCGGGGTTCTCCTGCCCGTTCACGTGGAGGCTGTGGTAGCTGGCCTCGCCCTTCCAGGGGCAGGTGGTGTGGGTGGTGCTGGGGCGCAGGTACTCGGGGTTCACGCTGTCCGCCGGAAAGTAGTGGTTGCCCTCGACGACCACGGTGTCGTCGGACTGGGCGATGGTCGCGCCGTTCCAGGTGGCTTTCATAGGGGTCAACCTACGGGCTGGTGGGGGCGGCGACTGTCAGCACGCCCCCCGCGTGAGCGAACGGTGAAGGTTGACTTTCGGAAGCGCTTCACATTTGAATAGAGACCTAACATGAAACGCTTCCATATGGTCGGGCGCGCGGGCGCCCTGGCGGCCCTCACGCTGTCCCTGTCGGCCTGTAGCCTGTTCAAAGCTCCCACTCCCAGCGCGCCGCGCGCCTGGCAGGACGAGGTCATCTACTTCGCGATGACCGACCGCTTCGCCAACGGCAACCCGGCCAACGACAACGGCCCGGGCCGCGACGCCGGAGACCGCGCCGACCGCACCAACCCCCTGGCGTGGCACGGCGGGGACTTCGCGGGCCTGAAGGCCAAGATCGACGAGGGCTACTTCAAGAAGATGGGCTTCACGGCCATCTGGGTCAGCCCGGTCGTGTTGCAGGTCCCGGCGATCAACACCGGCAGTGGCCCCAGCCAGGGCAAGCCGTTCGCCGGCTACCACGGGTACTGGGCCGAGGACTTCAAGAAGGTCGATCCGCACTTCGGGACCCTCGACGAGTACAAGGCGCTGATCGACACGGCGCACAGGAACGGGATCAAGGTCATTCAGGACATCGTGGTCAACCACGCCGGGTACGGCGCGACCCTCACGAAGACGAACCCCGACTGGTTCCACACCAAGGCCGACTGCGACGCCTCCACGAACAAGACCACCGACTGCGATCTGGCGGGCCTGCCGGACTTCAAGCAGGAACTCCCGGCCGTCACGGCGTACCTGAACGACTTCGTGACGTACTGGCGCGGTGCGACCAGCATCGACGGCCTGCGCATCGACACCATGAAGCACGTGCCCGACGCCTACTGGACGCAGTTCTTCAAGGCGGGCGGCGCGGGCGACGCGAACAAGATCTGGTCGGTGGGTGAGGTGTTCGACGGCAACCCCGCGTACCTCGCGCGCTTCATGAACGACCTGGGCGCGCCCAGCGTGTTCGACTTCGCGCTGTACTACGCCTTCAAGGACCAGATGAGCAGCGCGGGCGGCAACCTCGACCGCATGGCGGACGTGTTCGCGCAGGACGGCGTGTACCGCGACCCCACCCGCCTGACGACCTTCGTGGACAACCACGACGTGCGCCGCTTCGTCAGCGAGGTCACCGAACGGGGCGGCAGCGCCGCGCAGGCCGCCGAGCGCCTGGACCTGGCGCTGTCCACCATGTACTTCTCGCGCGGCACGCCCAGCGTCTGGCAGGGCACCGAGTACGCGCAGCCCGGCAAGGGTGATCCCTACGACTACCCGCTGGGACAGGGCAACCGCGA
Organism: Deinococcus hopiensis KR-140; assembly: GCA_943327755.2. Taxonomy (GTDB): domain Bacteria; phylum Deinococcota; class Deinococci; order Deinococcales; family Deinococcaceae; genus Deinococcus; species Deinococcus hopiensis_A. The sequence goes on along the minus strand of CALPYF020000025.1, from coordinate 44,158 downwards.
GGACATGGACTTCACCCGCCTGGGGAGCAGCACGCTGGACGAGCGCCTCGGGGCCCTGGCCGCCGCCCGCGCGAAGTACCGCGCCCTGACGCGCGGCGCGCAGCAGGAACTCTGGCGCCCGAACGGCGGCGCGCCCGTTCTGGCCTACCGCCGCGTGATCAGCGGTGTGCAGGGCGTGGCCGGGCAGCCGGTGGTGTTCGTCGTGAACAACGGCGACACGGAACTCGATCTGGGCAGCCTGAGTAGCGGCGGGATTCCGCTGCTGGGCACCTTCTCCGGAACCACGCTGACCGAAGTGACGGGCCGCGCCATGACCCTCAGCGTCAGCGGCGGCAAGCTGGTCGGCCGCGTGCCCGCCCGCAGCGTGCTGGCCGTCACCGCGCCGGGCGGCTCCGGCGCGGCGGGCACCGTGAACCCGGCGCTGCCGGAGGTCGCGGGGCTGACCGTGAAGGCCGGGGACAGCGCCGCGCAGCTCGCCTGGACGCCGGGCACGGACGCGAAGGTCGCCGGGTACCGCGTGTACGTGACGCCCGCGGGCGGCACCGAGCGCCTCGTGAACTTCGCGCCCATTCCCGCCACGCAGGGCAGCTTCCTGGTGCGCGGCCTGACGAACGACGTCAACACCAACTTCCGTGTGGTCACCGTGGACAGCGCCGGGGCCGAGAGCAAGGGCGTGACGGCCAGCGGCACGCCGAGCAGCAAGAACACCGCGAAGGTGACGTTTACCGTGGACGCCCGCACCCAGGGCAACGGGCCCATCGAACTGCGCCGCTTCGACACCGGCAGCCAGATCGAGTACCCCATGACCCAGGACACGCCGGGCGTGTGGAAGACCAGCATCGACCTGCCGCTGTTCCGCGAGGTGAAGTTCAAGTTCGGCAACGACAGCGCCAGCGCGAAGAACGGCGGCTACGAGGCCCCGGGCCAGGGCGACCGCGCCTACGTGGTCGGCACGAACGGCAACGCCTACAGCGGCACGTACGACTTCACCGAGCAGCCCGTCCCGGCCGCCACGATCACCGGGCGCGTCACGGGCGGCGGGCAGAACCTGGGCGGGGCCCTGGTGGAAGCCACGAGCGCCAACCCCAGCCTGAACTACGCGGTCACCTTCCCGGACGGCACCTACACCCTGCGCGTGCCCGCCGGGGCGCAGACCCTGAAGGCCAGCGCGGGCGGGTACGTGGACGGCACCCTGAGCGTCACGGCGCCCGCGCAGAACGCCAACATCACCCTGGCGCGCGACCTGCGCACGAAGTACACCATCGACGGCGACCTGAGCGACTGGACCGCTCCCACCGTCAGCGTGCAGAGCCCGGCCGAGGGAACCTTCGGCGCGAACAACAACTGGCTGAGCCTGCGGGCCGACAGTGACGCCCAGTACCTGTACCTCGCGTACACGTACCGGGTGGACGGCAACAGCGCGATCCTGTACCTCGACACCGCGCCCGGCGGCGCGAAACAGGCCGATCAGTTCGAGGCCTGGAAACGCGCCGCGACCTTCGGCGGGCAGGTGGACGGCGTGAACGCCTTTATCGCCCGCTACGGCACCGAGAAGGCCCAGCTGCGCCTCGTGCAGAGCGACACGGCCACGCCCGAGGTGAACGCCGCCGACTACCTGCAGGCCAGCAGCGGCGCGGCCCCCGATCAGACCGTGGAACTCGCGATTCCCTGGACGGCGCTGGGCCTGAGCGGCAGACCCGCCGCCGGGACCGGCCTGATGGGCGGCATCTTCGGCGGGGACGGCTACGGCGCGGGCGACATCATCCCCGACGCCAAGAGCACCCCGGCGGGCGCGAACACCATCACCGACTGCTTCGCCTCCTGCCGCGCGACGTTCACGGAGCCCCTCAAACTGCCCTGAACCCGGTACACTGAGGCTTCAACGGCGGGAGGCGACCAGACTGGCCCTCCCGCCTCACCTTGACCGCCCGGGCTGACATTCCCATGACATTCGGGTGGAGAATCGGGAGGATTGTCATGGTTCTGTCTAAATTCATGCCCAGCAACCCCAAGTTCAGTGAGAAGTTCACGGCCGCCGCCCGCAACGCGCACGCAACCGCGCAGGCCCTGGTGGATCTGCTGGAGAACTACACCGACGTCAACGCCAAGGTCCAGCGCGTGCGTGACCTGGAGCACGAGGGCGACCGCCTGAGCGGCGAGGTCACCAGCCTGCTGGCCGAGTCGTTCATCGTGCCCTTCGACCGTGAGGACATCATCGCCCTGAACGACGAACTGGACGATCTGGTCGACGACATGGAGGACGCCGCGCGCAAGCTCAGCCTGTACGGCGTGGAGGCCCCGCTGCCCGCCATGGCGCGCCTGGCGCGCGTGGTCGAGCAGCAGTGCGCGCTGCTGGCGCAGGGCATGCCCATGATCGAACAGAACAACAAGGTCGGTGAACTGGCCCGCATCGCCAATGAGATCCGCGCGCTGGAGGATCAGGGCGACACGATCAGCGACGAGGTGCAGCGCACCCTGTACCACGGCGTGAACGACGTGCAGGGCATGATCCGCGCCATGCGGGGCGGGGAGATCGTGAATCTCATCGAGAACGCGAGCGATCAGGCGCAGCGGGTCGCGAAGACCGTCGAAAGCATCCTGCTGAAGAACGCCTGAGGACTGCTGTGGACACTGCACTTCTCAGCCTGATCGTCATCGTGGCGCTGGCGCTGATCTTCGACTTCATCAACGGCTTCCACGACACCGCCAACGCCATCGCCACGTCGGTCGCCACCAAGGTCCTTACGCCCGCGCAGGCCATCGCCATGGCGGCCGTGCTGAACGTGGTGGGCGCGCTGGCGGGTACGGCGGTCGCCAAGACGATCAGCAAGGACATCATCCCGCAGGACTACGCCACGCTGCACCTCGTGGGGGCCACGCTGGTCAGCGCGATCGTCTGGAACCTCTTCACGTGGTGGAAGGGCCTGCCCAGCAGCTCCAGCCACGCGCTGGTGTTCAGCATGGTGGGCGCGGGCGTCGCGGCGGGCGGCTGGGGCATCATCATCCCCAAAGGGGTCAAGAAGACCCTGATGGGGCTGGTGTACTCCCCGGCGCTGGGGTTCATCGTCCCGATCATCCTGTTCTTCCTGATCTCCTGGCTGGTGCTGCGCTGGATGAAACCGCGCGTGGTGACCCGCACGTTCCGCACGCTGCAGATCTTCAGCGCCGCGTTCATGGCCTTCAGTCACGGCGGGAACGACGCGCAGAAGACCATGGGGATCATCACCTTCGCGCTGGCCGCGTACACCGGCACGCAGATGGAGAACGTGCCGCTGTGGGTCATCCTGGCCGCCGCGAGCGCCATGGGGGCGGGCACCGCCGTGGGCGGCTGGCGCATCATCAAGACCATGGGCTTTAAGGTCGTGGACCTCAAACCCGTGGACGGCTTCATCGCCGAGACCGGCGCGGCGCTGATCATCGACGGCGCGAGCCGGCTGGGCATCCCGGTCAGCACCACGCACACCATCAGCACCGCGATCATGGGCGTCGGCACCACCAAGGGCTTCAGGAAGGTCAAGTGGCAGGTTGCCGGGCGGATCGTGCAGGCGTGGATCTACACCATCCCGGTGTGCATCGCGCTGGGCTGGCTGGTGCACAAGGCGATCCTGGCCTTCATCTGAGCCGGCGACGCACAGAAGGCAACAAGCAGGAGGGGTACCCACAGTCAGGTGCCCCTCCTGCCTTTATGCCCTTTCCGGTCAGCGGGCCAGGTCCTCCAGGCGCGGCAGCCGCACGAGGCCGCGCCAGTAGGCCTGCACGGTGTCGAGCACCTGGGTGTACTCCTGGTAGCTGCCCGGCTTGACGACGTACCCGCTGGCGTACCCGTCGTACGCGCGGTGAATGTCGTCGGGGTGGTCACTGGTGGACAGGACCATCACCGGAATGGCGCGCAGTTCCGGCACGGTCTTGGCCTGCACGAGGAAGTCGTGGCCGTTCATGACCGGCATGTTCAGGTCGAGCACGATCAGGTCCGGGCGCGGGGTCTGGGGACGCTGCAGGAGTTCCAGCGCAGCCTGGCCGTTCTCGACGTGTTCCACGTGAATATCGGCGGCCACTTCGGACAGCAGATCCTGGAACAGTTCGGCGTCGGCGAGTTCGTCCTCGACCAGCAGGACGGTGAAGGGTCTGGACATCGCCTCACCTTAGCGCATGGGGCGGGGTGGGGGACGCGCCTGTCGGGAAGGTGCTAGGGTGAGATCATGACTGCCTGCGCCGGCCGCCGCGCCTGCCCCGTGGCCCCGGGCCGGGTGTGACGACGGTGCCGCAGCGCTTTGCGGGCGCGGCGTTCGACGCCCTGTCCGCGAACATCGCCATCGTGGACGACCGGGGCGTGATCCTGGCCGTGAACGCCGCGTGGCGGGCCTTCGCGCAGGAAAACGGCGGTGGGGACGAGCTGGGCGTGAACTACCTGTCGGTGTGCGAGGCGGCTATGGGGGCCGATCAGGGGGACGCGCAGCGGATCGCGGCGGGCATCCGGGACGTGCTGGCCGGGCGTGAATCCCTGTTCGAACTGGAGTACCCCTGCCACTCGCCGACCGAACAGCGGTTCTTCGTGGCGCGCGTCACGGCGTTCACGCAGGACGGCGCGCAGTTCGCGCTGGTGGCGCACGAGAACATCACGCGCCGCAAACTGGCCGAACTGGAGGCCGCGGAGCTGACCCTGGAGCTGGAAAGCCGCATTCAGGAGCGCACGCGGGCGCTGGCGGCCAGTCAGGCGAAACTGGAGCGGCAGAATGCCGAGCTGGAGGACCGCAACCAGGCGCTGGCGCAGTTCGCGTACGTGGCCAGTCACGACCTGCAGGAGCCGCTGCGGACGCTGGGGGCGTACGCGGACATCCTGCGCCACCGCTACGCCGGGAAGGTGCTGGACGAGCGGGCCGACACGTACCTGCAGCGCATCACCGAGCAGGCGTTCCGGGCGCGTCAGCTCGTGCGCGACATCCTGACGCTGTCGAACGTGGCCACCCAGCCGCCCCTGAGCCCGCTGAACCTGGGGCCGCTGTGGGACGAGGCGTGCCGGGCGCTGCCCTGGCCGGAGGGCGCGCGGGTGTCGCGGGACGACCTGCCGGAGGTGCACGCGAACGCGCCGCAGGTGCGGCAGCTGCTGACGAACCTGCTGGGGAACGCGCTGAAGTTCCGCGCGGACCGGCCCCTGCGGGTTCACCTGTCCGCGCAGGAGCAGGGCGATTGGGTGCAGTTCACGGTGACGGACAACGGGATCGGGATCGCGCAGAAGCACGCCGAGCAGGTGTTCGGGATGTTCCAGCGGCTGCATTCGCGCGCGGCGGCGGGTGGGAACGGGATCGGCCTGGCGGTGTGCCGCCGCGTGGTGGAACGTCACGGGGGCCGCATCTGGATCGAGTCGCGCCCCGAGGGCGTGCAGGTGCACTTCACGCTGCCCGCCCGGCCGGGCGACGGGACGGCCACGCCAGAGTGACCGCCCCGTGCGCCGGTCAGCCCAGCGGGCCGTGTCCGGCGGCGGTCAGCCACAGCGCCCGGTAGGGGTCCAGCACGACCGGCTGAGCGCCGAAACTGAAGGCACTCCCGGCGACGTGGTCCACGGCGTGCTCGCCCAGCACGTCCCGCAGGACGTGGGCGGGGAACTGGATGGTGTGCTCGCTGAAGTTGTACACGCCCAGGAACGTACCCTGCGGGTGGTCGCGGCGCAGCAGCAGCACGCACGGGTCGGGGCTGGGCAGGGGGCGGCTCTCGATGCTGGCGTGCAGGTGCGGTAGCGCCCGGCGCGCGTGGATCAGGTGGCGCAGTCCGGCGTTCACGCGGCCGTGCGGGGTGCCCGCGTCGCGGACGGCGGCCTGTGCGCGGGTCCAGTCCATGCGGGGGCGGTGCACCCAGCGGTTGTCGGCGGCGTGCTCGGGCGTGTCGCCGAAGGCGTGGTCGTTCAGCAGGGCCAGTTCGTCGCCCATGTACAGCAGCGGCACGCCGCCGAATGCCAGGATCACGGCGTGCAGCAGCAGGATGCGCCGCACCGCGTGGTCCACGGCCTGCGGCTGGCCGCCGTCCAGCGCGGCCTCCAGGCCCGCGAGGCTGGCGAGCGTGCCGCTGATGCGGCGGTCCCCGGTCTGCGGGTTGAACTGGAAGACCAGCCCCCGCGCGAAGGTCCCCGGATACTCGCCGCTGTAGAAGTCCGACAGGAAGTGCCGGTGCCCGGGCCCGCTGAGGCCCACGGCGTTCGTGTCCGCGTCGCTGATCGCCCAGCCGATGTCGTCGTGGCAGCGAACGTACACGCCCCAGGTGGTGTTCGTGGGTTTGGGCGGGAAGGCCGACAGGGCCTGCGTGAACAGGCGCGTGTCGCGGCTGGCGAGGCTGCTCCAGAGCTGCACCATCAGCGAGTTGTGGTACGCCATGTCACTGACCTTCCCGTGGTGATCCCGGGTGCCCAGGTAGTGGATCAGGTCGGCGGGCGCGACGATCGCCTCGGCCTTGAAGGCCACGGCGGGCGCGACGATGCGGGCGCAGGCGCGCAGCGCGCGGGTCAGGTGGTGCACCTCGGGCTGGTTCTGACAGTCGGTGCCCAGGCGTTTCCACAGGAACGCGATGGCGTCGAGCCGGAAGACCTCCACGCCCCGGTTGGCGAGGTGCAGGATGATGTCCACGAACTCGCGCAGCACGTCGGGGTTGGCCCAGTTCAGGTCCCACTGGTACGTGTTGAAGGTCGTCCACACCCAGCCCTGCGCGGCGTCGTCCCAGGTGAAGTTCCCGGGCGCGAAGTCCGGGAAGACCTCCGGCAGCGTGCGCTCGTAGGCTTCGGGCTCGGTGCGGTCCGGGAAGATGTGGAAGTACGCGCGGTAGGTGGGGTCGCCCGCGCGGGCCTTCGCCGCCCACTCATGCTCCTGCGCCACGTGGTTCAGCACCAGGTCGAGCACGAGGCTCATGCCGCGCGCCCGGAGGTCGGCGGCCAGCGCCGAGAGGTCGTCCATGCTGCCCAGGTCGTCCCGCACGGCGCGGTAGTCCTGGACGGCGTACCCGCCGTCGTTCTCGCCGGGCCGGGGTTTCAGCAGGGGCATGAGGTGCAGGTACGTGACCCCCAGGTCCTCCAGGTACGGGAGGTGGCCCTGCACGCCCTTCAGGGTGCCCGCGAAGCGGTCGGTGTAAGCCACGTACCCCACCGTGTCCGGCTGCTGGAGCCAGTCGGGGGTCAGCAGCCGCGCCTCGTCCAGCCGTTTCAGGTCGGCGGGGCGGGTGTGGTAGGCGTGCAGCATGACTTCCAGCAGCTGTGCCAGCAGGGGCTCGGCCTGTTCGCCGTAGGCGGCCTGGAGGCTGGCGAGCAGTTCCGGGCCGTAGCGGTCCAGGCGCAGCGCGAAGGTGTCGGCGTCGCGGTCGTCGTCGAAGGCGGCACGCAGCGCCCCGGTCATCAGCGTCCGGGAAAGGGCAGGTTGAGGCATGGCCCCCCCAGCATACCCAGATTTTGGAACTGTTTCCAAGACGGGGGGTCCCCCCCTCCCCCACCAACGCAAAGGGCGGCCCGGCACCCGGCCAGACCGCCCCCAGATCAGGCCTGCGTCAGCGGGCCACGAAGTCCAGCAGGATCTTATTGAACTCGTCGTTGTGCGTGGCGTTCAGGCCATGCGGCGCGCCCTTCATCACGTGCAGTTCGGCGTTCGGCGCGTACTGCGGCACGCGCTGCCCACTCGCCTCCAGCGGCACGATCTGGTCCTGGTCGCCGTGCACGACGAGCGTCGGCACGCTCAGCTTCGCCAGATCGGCGCGGAAGTCCGTCTCGCCGAAGGCCCGCACGCACTCCTGCGTCGCCACCGGGGACGCCTGCAGGTACATCATGGCGGCGAAATCCAGGAACTCGTCGCCCAGCTTCGCGCCGTTCTCGTCCCAGTTCAGGAACTTCTTCGTGAATCCGGCCAGGAACTGCGGGCGGTTCTGCGCCACCTGCTTCACCATGCCCTCAATGTCCTCCACGCTCATGCCGCCGTCCGGGTTGTCGACGGTCTTGAGCAGGTACGGCGCGACGGACGCCACGAGCATCGCGCTGCGCACGCGGTCCGTGCCGTACAGCCCGGCGTAGCGGCTGACCTCGCCCCCGCCCATGCTGAAGCCCACCAGCGTCACGTCGGTCAGGTTCAGGGCTTCCAGCAGGTCCTTCAGGTCGCTGGCGAACACGTCGTAGTTGTAGCCGGTGGCCGTCTTGCCGCTCTGGCCGAAGCCGCGGCGATCGTATGACACGACCTGATAACCGGCGTGGCGCAGCGCGTCGATCTGCCCTTCCCACATGCGGCCCGACAGCGGCCAGCCGTGAATGAGCACGACCGGGCGGCCCTGGCCGTAGGACTCGTAGTACAGCTCGGTCTGCGGGGCGTGGGCGTGCTTGGTCTGAATCGTGGGCATGGGAACCTCCGGGAGGGGTCGCGTGAATGAGGTCGTATGACGTTGAACCGTTCCGCCCATCACCCTAAGCGCCTGCCCGGGCCGCTCCCTGAGGCGCACCTTCACGCCCCCTCAGGAACACTTGAGGCCACCTGAACGTTCCGGACGGGCACGAAAAAAGCGGCGTGACCTGCTCGTCACGCCGCCAGGGGTTCAACAGTCGGGGTTACGCGATGGCGCTGCGCTCCACGTTCAGGTAGACCGCCACATCATCCACGCTTTCCACCTGATCGAGACTCAGGTAGTGGTGCTGACCGTCCGCGCTGTCGGTCTTCGTGAGCTTCACGCGGTCCCCGTCCATGTGATCCACGGTCCCCACGTGCTCACCGTTCACGTCCTTCACCTGAAGATGCTCGCCGCCCTGCTCCAGGCGGGCCTTCACGGACTGCGCGATGTGCTCACTGATCTCGCCGGCATTCATCTTCGTCATGCGAGCAGTGTCGCCCTGCCAGATGGCCGCCCCATGACAGGATCATTCAGGTCAGCCTGACCCGACCTTGAGGGAACCGTCATCCGCCGTCAGCTCCGCACGCACCGCCATCAGCGCGCGGCCCAGCAGGTTCGCCCCCCACGCCTGCCGCGCGCCCGGCGCGTCCTGCTCGCTGAACCCCACACCCCAGATCCGGTCGTTCGGGGCGGCCTCCACCAGCTCTGCCTCGCCAGTGCCCAGCAGCGCCGCCCTCAGCCGCGCGTTCTGACCGAACTTCAGACGCAGCGTGTCCAACGCCACCCCGAACCGTTCCTCCGCCCAGCGGGCATCGTCGTACGGGCTCACGCGGCGGCCTAGCGCCTTGCATTCGCCGGGCGTGCCGGCCGCCAGAATCGCCTGCCGGGTCACCTCATCCCCGAACAGCGCGGCCTTGCGGGCCATCAGGTACTGCTCCGCCCACTGATATGTGACGCCGCCTTCCGTGAACACGCTGGGGTGGAAGTTCGAGAACGGGTGCGCGGTGCGGTAGAAGAACACGGGCTCGGGACTCATGGGCTCAGTCTCGCCCGCCCGGCCTGACCCGGCATCCGCAGGGTGGCGCATCGGGGGTGTGCCCGGTCCGGCGCGGCGCTTTGCCTGCGCCCGGTATCATGCGGGGCGATGACGAAAGACGGCGGCAAACAGGACAGGAAGGCGCAGCAGTACGGCGTGACGCCCCAGAGCGTGGATTTCAACGACTGGTACAACGAGGTCGTGAAGAAGGCCGACCTGGCCGACAACAGCCCGGTGGCGGGGGCGATGGTCGTGCGCCCCTACGGCAGCGCGCTGTGGGAGAACATTCAGCGCTGGCTGGACGACAAGTTCAAGGCGACCGGGCACGAGTCGCTGATCTTCCCCACGCTGATCCCCATGGGCTTTATAACCAAGGAAGCGGATCACGTGGAGGGCTTCGCGCCGGAGCTGTTCACGGTGAACAAGATCGGCACGGAGGAACTGGCCGAGCCGTACGTGATGCGGCCCACGTCCGAGACAATCATCGGGCACATGTGGAGCGGCTGGCTGAACAGTTACCGTGACCTGCCGTTCCTGCACTACCAGTGGGGCAGCGTGTTCCGCGCGGAGCTGCGCACGAAGGCGTTCCTGCGCACCAGTGAGTTCTTCTGGCACGAGGGCCACACCGCGCACGCCGACGAGCCCGAGGCGCGCGGCGAGGTGCGGCAGATGCTGGACATCTACCACGAGTTCTGCCGGGACGTGCTGGCCCTGCCGGTGGTGCGCGGCGAGAAGACCGCCAGCGAGCGCTTCGCCGGGGCGGTCGCCACGTACTCCATCGAGGGCATGATGCGTGACGGGAAGGCCCTCCAGAGCGGCACGAGCCACTACCTGGGGCAGAACTTCAGCAAAGCGTTCGACGTGAAGTTCCAGACGCGCGAGCAGCGCGAGGAGTTCGCGCACACGACCTCCTGGGCCATTTCCAGCCGCATCATCGGGGCGATCATCATGACGCACGGGGACGACTTCGGGCTGATCATGCCGCCCCGCATCGCGCCCATTCAGGTGGTCGTGATTCCGGTGGGCCGCAAGGACAACTTCGACCAGATGGTGGAAGAAAGCGAGAAGCTGGCCGCCGAACTGCGCGCCCAGGGCGTCCGCGTGAAGGTGGACAGGCGTGACGGCGTGACGAACGGCTTCAAGTACAACGACTGGGAACTCAAGGGCGTGCCGGTCCGCATCGAACTCGGCCCCCGCGACCTGGAGAGCGGCGTGGTCGTCGTGAAGAACCGCAACGGCGACGAGAAGGAAACCCTGCCCCGCGCCGAGGCCGTGAGCGGCATGACCGCGCGCCTGGACGGCATTCACGACTGGCTGCTGGAACGCGCCACGAGCTTCATGCTGGAGAACACCGTCACGGTGGACACCTACGAAGAGTTCAAGGCCGCCATCGAGGCGGGCAAGTGGGTGCGCGCCTTCCACTGCGGCGACCCCGAGAGCGAACGGCAGATCAAGGAGGACACCAAGGCCACCGCCCGCAACGTCCCCCTGGACGACGCGGAATTCTTCAACGAGGCCGAGGAGGGCGTGTGCGTCCACACCGGCCGCCCCGCCGCGTACGGCAAACGCGTGATCTTCGGCCGTCAGTACTGACCAGCACAAGGAGGAGGCCACCCCGTCGGTCTGGGTGGCCTCCTTTTTCTGTGGGTTCAGCGTCCGCCGAGCTTCGGGGCGAGGTTCAGGGGCTCGTCCAGGCGCAGCCACAGGAACTGCGTGTCGTCCTTCACGCCGGGGCCGCGGCCGCCGGTGGCGGGGTAGTTGTTGTCGTTGGCGATCAGGAGGGTGGTGGGGTTCAGGACGATGACGTTCTCGATGGTGACGTACGGGAAGGTCAGGGTGCCGCCGCGCGTGTCGGGCGCGAGGCCCTGCGGATCGGCGATGTTCATCAGGTCCGCGATCAGGGTCTTCTGGAAGGTGCCGTCGGCGTTCAGGCGTTTGAGGTCGATCAGGTACACGCGTTTGTTGCGGGCGTCGGTGTGGACCTTGTTGTCTCGTTCCAGCACGAGGTACTGGGTGTCGTTGACGGTGGCGAGGTCGCCGATGGCGTCGCTGCCCGCGTCGAGCGCGTAGCGGCCCGCGAGGCTCCACTGGCGGGTGGCGAGGTTCAGGGCGTTCAGGCGCAGCTGGCCGGGCAGGTCGCCGGTGACGGTCTTTTCCAGCAGGCCGTACAGGATGGTGCCGTCGGCGCTCAGGGCGAGGCCCTCGAAGCCGCCGCTGGCGCCCAGGGTGGCGTCGGCGCTGCTGGTGCCCTGCGTGAAGGCGGGGTGCTGGGGGCTGCGGACCTCGGGGGCGCTGACCTGCGCCACGACGCGCGCGCCGGTGGCGGGGAAGTCGGTGAAGAAGCCGTCCACGCCGGCGCGCAGCAGCTGACGCATTTCCTCTTCGGGGTTCCCGGCGTACGTGGGCAGCAGGTAGGTGGGTTCGCTGCGCAGCGTCCAGGGGTGCACGAGCAGTCCGGCGGCGTGCGCGCGGCTGACGAAGTCGGTGGTGTCGCCCCTGTCGGTGATGATCCAGCGTTTGGTGGGGCCGACGCCGCTGGCGTACGTGGCGAGGTCACGCAGGCCCTCGGGGGTAGTCAGGGCGTCGTACCGGCGGGTGTCGCCGCTGGCAGTCCAGTCGTAGGGGGCCTCGGTGGGGCCGCTGACGAGCTGCACGAGCGGCAGGGTGACGCCCGCGGCGGGCATGATGCGGGTCCTCAGGTCGCGGAGGTTGGCGGTCTCGAACGACTGGATGAACACGCGGGCGGGGTCGGTGAACTTCTCGCGGGTCAGCGTGTCGATCAGCAGCTGGCCCGTGTCGAACCCGGAGGCTTTCATGTAGGTGGGGTGTTTCGTTTCGGGGTAGAGACCGACCTTGCGGCCGGTGCGGGCTTCCGTGTCGCGGACGAGCGCGATGATCTCGGCGAGGGTGGGCACCTCGAAGCGGCCGTCGAAGGCGCGGCCGCGCAGCGCGGGGAGGCGTTCCACGGCGCGCAGGGTCTTGAGTTCCGCCAGGGTGAAGTCCTCCACCCAGTACCCGGTGACGCTGGTGCCGTCGAGCGTCTTGGTCCGCACGCGGTCTTTGAACTCGGGGCGGGTGGCGACGTCGGTGGTGGCTTCCGTGACCTTGCCGTCCTTGTCGAGGACGACCATGACGGGTTCGTGCCGGGCGACGAGCACGCCGTCCTTCGTGACGACGAGGTCGGGTTCGATGAAGTCCGCGCCGCCCTCGATGGCGACCCGGTAGCTTTCCAGGGTGTGTTCGGGGCGGGTGCCGCTGCTGCCGCGGTGCGCGACCACGATGGGGTTCTGACCGCGCAGGGTGGGCCGCCCGTGCAGGTTCGGGGTGGGGGTGGGGGCGTCCAGCAGGCGGCCGTCGGCGCTGAAGTGCAGCAGGTACGGGCCGAACTCGTCCCCGACCCACAGGGTGCCGTCGGGGGCGATCACAAAGCCTTCCGGGTCGAAGTCCGCGCCGGTCAGCAGGCGGTCGGGGGTGGCCTCGTTCACGATCTGCCACGGCACGCGGCGGTCCGGGTCGCGCAGATTGATGAAGCCGCGCACGCCGACCTGCCCGGTCCCGGCCTTCGCGGCGGTGTTGGGCGCGACGCTCAGGCGGTACAGGCGCAGGAGGTAATCGGCGCTGTTGTTCTTCGCGCCGAAGCCGTTATCGCTCAGGAACAGGTACTCGCCGCCTGCCGTGAACTGCACGCCGCTGAAGCCCTGCACCGGTTGCCCCTGGAAGCGGGTCTGGCCGCGCAGGCCGCCGTTCCAGGCGCCGCTGGCCAGTCCGTCGGCGAGGGTGTCGGCGGGCAGCTGCGCGAAGCCGGTCAGGGTGACGGCCGGCAGGGTGGCGGCGTGCGAGCATCCCAGCGAGAGGGTCAGGGCCAGCAGGGCGGTCTTCAGGGGTCGCATGTGCCGTCCACCCTCGCGCCCGGCGGTCAGGGGGGTGTGCGCGGGCAGTCAGGGCGGGGTCAGGGGTGGGCTCAGGAAGGCTACGGTGTTTGCCGCCGGATCATCAGGGCCCCTGACTGGACTGGCCTATCGCCAAATCCAATCCAGTTGACAAGTTTACTCAACTGGTCTGGTATCCTGGGGTGATATGACCCGTGCCCTGCTTCCCCTCCTGACCCTCAGCCTGATCGCCAGCGCCAGCGCGCAGCAGGCGAAAGAACTGCGCCTGGGCGTCTTCCCGAACGTCACCCACGCTGCCGGACTGGTCGGCGTGCAGCGCGGCCTGATCCAGAAGAACCTCCCGGACGGCGTGAAACTGGTCGTCAAGGAATTCGCCAACGGCAGCCAGATCAACGAGGCCTTCGCGGCGGGCGCCATCGACGCCGCGTACGTCGGCCCCGGCCCGGCCATGAACGCCTTCATGCGCGGCGTGCCCATCCAGGTATACGCGGGCGCCGCGAACGCCGGGGCGGTGCTGGTCGCCCGCAAGGACAGCGGCGTGCGGAACGTCAAGGGCCTGAGCGGGAAGAAGGTCGCCGTGCCCACGCGCGGCAGCACGCAGGACATCAGCCTGCGGCACCTGCTGCATGAGAACGGCCTGAAAGCCACCGACGAGGGCGGCACCGTCAGCATCGTCCCGATCGACCCGGCGAACATGCCCGCCGCGTTCGCCGCGAAACAGGTGGACGCCGCGCTCGTGCAGGAACCCTGGGGCGCCGTCATGGAGACGCAGGGCGCGAAGCTGATCGTGAACGAGAAGGGCATCTGGGAGGGCGGCAACTACACCACTACCGTCCTGACCGTGAACACGAAGTACGCTGCCGCGAACGCCGACACCGTCAAGGGCCTCCTGAAGGGGCATCTCGCCGCGATCACCTACATCAAGAGCAGCAACGCGGGCGCGCAGAAAGCCATCGCCGAGCAGATCTACGCCTTCACCGGCAAGCGCCCCAACACCAACGAGCTGTTCAAGGCGCTGGCCCGCACGCGCGTCACGTGGGACATCAACCTCAAGACCCTCGCGGAGTACGCGCAGCTGAACAAGGAGGCGGGCTTCGCGCGGGACGTGCCGGACCTGAACCGCTTCGTGAACCTCGACCTGATCCGCAACCTCGCCAAGTAAACAGGCTTCGTCCGCGCCGCCCCCTGATACGGATTCCGTTTGTTTCGTTGACAACCCGGAACAGCGCCGGGTTGCCAACTCCACGTCCGGAACCCGCTTCGGCTCCTACTCGCTCTGCTGCGTAGCTCTACGAGTCCGCTCGGATTGAACGGCTTCGTCAGCCATTCAATCGGAGTTCGTATGACGTCACCGGAGGCGGCGTTCGCCCTTTCTGGTGCGGGTGCACTACACTGGGACGCTATGACGGGGCCAAAGAAAGGTTCACGGGGCCGTGCCCCCAAACGAAACACTGCGCAGGGCCGGGGCGGCGCGACCCGCGAAACGACCCGTCCGGCGCGCGAACGCAGCGAGGGGACCGGGGCGGGCCGTGACTCGCGCGGTGAGGGGCGTCCGGTCCGCACCGAGCTGAGCGGCACCGGCGGACCGCGCCGCAGCCCGGCCCGCGGTGGCGACGCCCGCACGGGCGGGGCGAAGTCCGGCGGTCCGTTCGGCGGCACGCGGACCGGCGGGTCCAAGAGCGGCGGCAGTGGCGCGCGTGGCGGCACGAACCCCGCCCGCCGCAAGCCCGGCGAGGCCGCCCAGGGCAGCGGTGAGGGCCGCACCTCGGAGGGCCGCGCGGGCGGTCGCCCCGGGAGCGGGCCGCGCCGCGCTGCGCCGCCCAAGGTGAAGAAGGCCCTGCCGGAACTCAAGCGCGTGCAGCTCGACGCGCCCGCACCCGACACGGTCTTCACGGACCGGGACGGCGAGAAGATGACCTTCCCGGACAGCAACCTCAAGCGCGTCGCCGCGAAGATCCTGACGGAGAAGAACAAGGCGTGGCGGTACCGGCCGTTCTCGTTCCCGCTGTTCACGGACCGCGGCGGCGAGCAGACCTTCCACTTCGACTTCTACATCTACGACTACGAGGACAGCGTGATCCGCCTGATCCTGGTCGTGCCGTTCGAATCGCGCGAGGTCTGGGACCGGGTGGGCCGCTTCAAGCGCCAGTACCCGATGTACGCCTACGAGCTGTGGACGCCGGAGAAGCTGTACCGCCTGAGCGGGCCGCGCGGCCGTCTGGAGTTCTGATTCAGGCCAGCTTGACGCCCCACTAAAAAGTCCCTCATCTGAGAGCCTCCGGCACCTGCGTGGAGGCTTTTTCGTCTGTCAATCGGCGTCCAGGCGGCGGTCGGGATCCCGTGAGCCGCATGAGAGCCCTCTTGGGCATCGCTTGGGTTTGTGCCCGTGACTGTGGTCTGCGCGGGGTGGTCTGGTACCGTTTCCACGTTCCGGGCGGCGCTCCCGCGCCTGCCCCGCCACGAAAGGAGAGCGCAGCCTGATGACCACCCCCCCCATCCTCCGACCCGGCCGACCCTACCCCCTGGGAGCCACCTGGGACGGCAAAGGCACCAACTTCGCCCTGTACTCCGAGAACGCCACCGGCATCGAGCTGTGCCTCTTCGACGAGCAGGGCGTGGAAACCCGCGTGCCGCTGCGCGAACAGACCGCCTTCGTGTGGCACGGCTACCTGCCCAGCGTGAAGCCGGGTCAGCGCTACGGCTACCGCGTGCACGGCGAGTACGCCCCGGAACGCGGCCTGCGCTTCAACCCGAACGTGGTGCTGCTCGACCCCTACGCCAAGGCCCTGGACGGCACCGAACAGTTCGACCGGGGCGTGTTCGGCTACGTGCCCGGCGGCGAGGACAGCGTCATGCAGGAAGAGGAGCAGCGCGGCGCGCCCCTGGGCATCGTCGTGGACCCCCGCTTCGACTGGGGCGACAGCCAGAAACCCGACGTGCCCTTCCACCAGTCCGTGATCTACGAGGCGCACGTCAAGGGCCTCACCATGACCCACCCGGACGTGCCGGACGAGCTGCGCGGCACGTACGCCGGAATCGCCACCGAACCGATCCTCTTCTACCTGCGGGAACTGGGCATCACCAGCATCGAACTGATGCCCGTGCACCAGCACGTGGACGACCCCTTCCTGCTCGACAAGGGCCTGACGAACTACTGGGGCTACAGCACCCTGTCGTTCTTCGCGCCGGACGTCCGCTACAGCGCCGAGGCCCGCAAAGGGAACCCCGCCGGGGCCGTGGACGAGTTCAAGCAGATGGTCAAGGCCCTGCACGCCAGCGGCATCGAGGTCATCCTGGACGTGGTGTACAACCACACCGCCGAAGGGAACCACATGGGCCCCACCATGTCCTTCAAGGGCATCGACAACCCCACGTACTACCGGCTGGTCGCCGAGGACCCCCGCTTCTACTTCGACTACACCGGCACCGGCAACAGCCTGAACGTCCGCCACCCGCAAACCCTGCAACTGATCATGGACAGCTTGCGCTACTGGGTGACGGACATGCACGTGGACGGCTTCCGCTTCGATCTGGCCAGTACGCTGGCGCGCGGCCTGCACGAGGTGGATCAGCTGTCGGGCTTCTTCACGATCATCCACCAGGACCCCATCATCGGGCAGGTCAAACTGATCGCCGAACCCTGGGACGTCGGCGAGGGCGGCTACCAGGTCGGGAACTTCCCCGTGAACTGGGCCGAGTGGAACGGCATCTACCGCGACGACATGCGCGCCTTCTGGAAGGGTGACGGCGGCCTGGCCTCCGAGATCGGCTACCGCCTGACGGGCAGCAGTGACCTGTACCAGAACGACGGGCGGAAACCCTATGCGAGCATCAACTTCGTGACCGCCCACGACGGCTTCACGCTGCGCGATACCGTCACGTACGAGCAGAAACACAACGACGCCAACCAGGAAGGCGGCAACGACGGCCACAACCACAACATCACCTGGAACTGCGGCGCGGAAGGCGAGACGGACGACCCCGCCATCAACGCCCTGAGACGCCAGCAGCAGCGCAACTTCCTGGCGACCCTGCTCCTGGGTCAGGGCACGCCGATGCTGCTGGGCGGCGACGAGATCGGCCGCACGCAGGGCGGGAACAACAACGCCTACTGCCAGGACAACGAGATCAGCTGGTACGACTGGGCGAACCTCGACGAGGACCTGCTGGCGTTCACGAAGAAGGTTATCGGGCTGCGCAAGTCCCACCCGGCGCTGCACCGCCGCAAGTTCTTCAGTGGCCGCACCATCCGCGGTGAGGACGTGCGCGACATCGTGTGGCTGCGCTTCGACGGGGCCGAACTGAGCGACGAGGACTGGAACAACCCCCAGACGCAGAGCATGGGCATCTTCCTGGACGGCAATGGCCTGGACGACGTGGACGAGCGCGGCGAGCCGCTGCTGGACGACCACCTGCTGCTGCTGCTGAACGCCTCGCACGTGGATCTCCCCTTCCGCCTGCCGGACCTGGCCGGGTGCCAGGAGTGGGACCTGCAACTCGACACCACCGACGATCACGCCAGCGGCGCCGTGAAGGCCGGCGAGGAGACCAACCTCGCGGCCCGCAGCGTGAAGCTGTACCGCTGCCCCCGCCAGTAACGCAGATCAGAGAGAGGCGGCCCCAGTGTGCGGGCCGCCTCTCCTCTGTTTCCACTGCCTACTCCCTACTACCCACTCCCCCCCTCACGTCTCGTAGCTGCGCGCCACACTGGTCAGGACGCTGCGGTACTCGCCGGGCGTGATCAGGCCCATGGCCATGGCGTGACTCGCGGCGTTCAGGCTGTCGGCGGCCAGCACGAGGTCCACGCCGGCCTTGCGCACCTCCTCGCGGAGTTTCAGGACGCCCTCGTCGCGGTGCGCCTCGGTCACGTCGCGGATGTACACGGCGAGCACGCGGCCCGGGTGGCGGTGCACGACCTCGGCGTAGATTTCCGGATCCTTCTCACCGCTGTCCCCCACGAGCACGAACTTCAGATCCGGGAAGCGCTGGAAGATCTGCTCGATCACGCCGTGCTTGTACCCACCGTGTCCGCCGAGCAGATCCATCCCCCAGTTGCGCAGGAACAGCGGGCCCAGCGGAATGCGGCGGTAATCCAGGAACTGCCACAGCAGGTCGAAGAAGTTCCAGGGACTGCTGGAAACGTAGAAGATCGGGTTGCGGGCCTCGCCGTCGCGGGTCAGGGCGCGGTACAGGGCACCCACGCCCGGGAAGGGCAGGCGGGTACGGGCGTTGCCGGTCAGGACGGTGCTGAGCATGCGCGGCACGCTGGTCACGTCCGACTGGATGACGGTGTCGTCCAGGTCGCTGATCACGCCGAAGCGGGCGTCCGCGACGACCTGCACGCGGGCACTGGCCTGCACCTCGCGCCCGTCGAGTTGCAGCGGCACCTGATGCCACCCGCCGGGCAGCGGGCTGGGTGGCGTGAACTCCAGCGTGAAGTACCCGTCGCTGTCACTGACCGCCGCGGCCCGCTGGCCGTTCAGGACACCGCTGACGGTCACGCCGCCCACCTCGCGGGAGAACAGGCGGCGCAGGACGTTCTGCGCGTTGCGCAGGCGGGGGTCGGTGCGGCGCGCGGGCGCGACGGTGCGGGGCAGCAGCACCCGGCCGCGCAGTTCCACGCGGCCCGGAGTGCCCCAGCCCACGTACGGCTGGAGCAGCAGCTTCCCGCGCGCCCGGCGGGGCTGCACGTACCCGCTGAAGGCGCGGTCGGCGGTCAGCGCGCCGCGCTCCAGCAGAGGCAGCAGGGCCTTGAAAGCGGTCTTGAACACCCGCCCAGTCTAAGCGGCCCCCCAGCCCCCGGGGCGAGGGGCTCCTTTGCTCTTCGCTGACGTTCGCCGCCTAGAACAGGACCTGTCCGCCGGTCGCGCCGAACGTGCCGCCGCTGCTGTAACTGCTCTCCTGCGACGCCAGGAACACGTACAGCGGCGCGAGTTCCGCCGGTTGACCCGGGCGGCCCAGCGGCGTGGACGCCCCGAACTGCTGCACCTTCTCCTGCGGCTGCCCGCCGCTGGGTTGCAGCGGCGTCCAGAAGGGGCCGGGCGCGACGGCGTTCACGCGGATGCCGCGCGGCCCAAGCTGCTGCGCGAGCGCCTGCGTGAACGCCACGATCGCCGCCTTCGTGCTCGCGTAGTCCAGCAGGTTCGGGCTGGGCCGGTACGCCTGGATGCTGCTGGTGTTGATGATGCTCGCGCCGGGCCCCAGGTGCCGCGCGGCCTCCTGCGTGATCCAGAACATGGCGTACACGTTCGTGCGGAACGTCCCATCGAACTGCTCGGTGGTGATGTCCTCGATGCGCTCCTGGCTGACCTGCTTCCCGGCGTTGTTCACCAGGATGTCCAGCCCGCCCAGTTCCTGCACGGCGCGCTGCACGAGGTCACGGCAGAACGCCTCGTCCTTCAGGTCGCCGGGGATCGCCACGGCGCGCTGGCCCGCCGCCTCGATGAGCGCCACGACCTCCCGCGCGTCCTCCTCCTCCTCGGGCAGGTAGTTCAGGGCCACGTCCGCGCCCTCGCGGGCGAAGGCGATCGCGGCGGCGCGGCCGATGCCGGAGTCCGCGCCCGTGATCAGCGCCCGGCGGCCCCTGAGGCGACCGAAGCCCACGTAACTCTCCTCGCCGTGATCCGGGCGGGGCTGCATGGTCCCCACCGTGCCCGGGGCCTCCTGCGGCTGGCGCGGGAAGGGCGGCGCGGGGTACTGCGCGCGCGGGTCCTGCATCCCGAACTGGTTCGCGCTGGGCGTGATCGGCCCGGACTGCTCCGGCTGCTGGTCGCTGGACTTCTGGTCGCTCATGCCCTCCAGCGTCCCGCACGCGCCTCAGTGGGGCGTGACAGGGACGTGAAGAGCATCCCAGGTGTTACCGGGTCAGGTGGTCGCGGTCATGCAGTCACGAGGTCACCGGGGCCGGTTCGTACGGCCACACGACGTCCCCGACCGGTTCGCCGGGCGCGGCGCCGTCCCAGTCGTAGCCGTAGACCTCGCGGGGGCGCAGCGTGCAGGTGCCGTGCGCGGTCGCGTGGGCGCAGGTGGCGTCGTACGCGGCGAGAATCTGCGGGAACTCGAACTGCTCGCGGGGCAGGGCCAGGAACGCCTCGTGATGGGCGGGTTCGACGCGCAGGGCGACGTCCCCGCCGGGCGTCACCGGTCCGCTGTACGGCACGCAGATCTCGATGGGGCCGTCGCTGTCGGCGTTCACCTCGCCGTGAAAGATCACGAACGGCGCGCCCGCCACCGTGCCCTGCGCGGCGACGTGGTCCAGCAGGGTCTGCATGCCGCCCTGGATGGCGGCGGGCAGGTCCGCGACGAACACGTGACGGGTCAGGGTGGCGACAGGCTGCTCGGGCTGGAAGCGGGTCTGGACGGGGGGCAGGGTCATGGGGGTCTCTCCTTGCAGGTGGGCGATGAGGTACAGGGTCAGGTCGCGCCGCTCGCGGTGCAGGCGGTCCAGCCGGGCGAGGTGGGCGCGCAGCGCGGCCGGGCGCTCCGGGGTGGGCGTGTCCAGCAGCGAGCGGATGTCGTTCAGGGGCAGGTCGGCGCGACGCAGCAGACCGATCAGTCGGGCGTCCGCGACCTGCGACGGGTCGTAGCGGCGGTACCCGCTGTCGGGGTCCACCTGCGCGGGGCGCAGCAGGCCCAGGTCGTCGTACAGGCGCAGCGCCTTGGGGCTCAGCCCTGCCGCCTGCGCGAACGTGCCGATGGTCATGAGGGATGGTGTCATGGGCGGGCGAAACCTCCGGAGGTGCCTCCAGCGTGCGCCCTGCCCCTGGGGGAAGGTCAAGGGGGAGGGCACACCCCTGACGCGGGGGCGGTAGCGTGGCGGGGATGACGCCACTCCTGCTGGGCCACCGGGGCACGCCTGCCCTGCACCGCGAGAACACCCTGACCGGCTTCCAGGCCGCGCTGGACGCTGGCCTGGACGGCGTGGAACTGGACGTGCGCCGCCTGGGCGACGGCACGCTGGTCGTACATCACGACGCGCAGCTGGAGGACGGGCGCTCCCTGCCCACGCTGCGCGCCGCCGAGCTGCCCGCCTTCGTCCCCACACTGGATGCCGTGCTGGCCTGGGCGGCGGACACCGGGGCGTTCGTGAACGTGGAACTCAAGCACGAGGCCGCCCGGCCCGACGACCGGGTGGGCCGCACGCTGGACGCCATCCGCGCGCACGGCCTGACCCGGCGCGTGATCGTGAGTTCCTTCATGCCGACCCTGCTGCGCGCCGCGCGCGAGGCCGCCCCCGACATCGAACGCGGCCTCCTGACCCACAGGCCCTACCCGCCACTGCTGGTGCGCGCCGTGATGGCCTGGACCGGCAGCGCCGCCCTGCACCCCCACCACGCCCTGATCGACGCGGCCCTGATGACCACCGCGCGCCGACGGGGCTGGCAGGTGAACACCTGGACCGTGAACGACCCCGCCGAGGCCGCCCGTCTGAGCGCGCTGGGCGTGCATGCCCTGATTGGCGATCACCCGGACGTGCTCCTGACCGTGCGCTGAGCGGGTCAGCCTGTCTTCGGTCAGGCCTGCCAGTCGGCCCGGTAGTGCCGCGCGAAGTCGTCGATGGTGGGCCCGGCGCGGCCGATCAGGCGCGGCAGGTCGTCCGTGACGGGCGCCGTGGCGTCCGCGCGGATGGGCGGGTAGATCGAGGCGATGGCGCGCGCCTCCTCCTCGTCGCTCTCGCCGGTGGACACCAGGAAGTCCACGAAGCCGTCGTCGTCCACCGGGCGGTACGTGACCTCATGGCCCAGCGCGCGGCTCAGGGCGGCCGCCACCTCGTGCCGGTCGAGGGCAGCCGGGCCGGTCAGCGGGTACACGCGCCCCGCGTGCCCGTCCCCCGTGAGGACCGTCACGGCGGCCGCGGCGATGTCGCGCGTGTCGATGAAACTCGTGCGGTGCGTCCCGGCGGGCTCGGCGAACTCGTAGCGGTCACGGACGCCGCGGCGGAACATCTGGTTGTAGTTCTGCATGAACCAGTTCGGTTGCAGGATCGTCCACTCCAGGCCACTGGCGCGCACGGCGGCCTCGGCGTCACCGAGCAGGTTGCCCTCGCCCTGCACGCCGAACCCGCTCTGGAGGACCACGCGCGCCACGCCCGCGTCCCGCAGGGTCCGCAGCGTGGCCTGCACGTCCGCAGCCTCCAGCGTCTCCGGGACGATCAGGTACACGGCCGTGACGCCCTGCGCGGCGGCCCGCACGCTGTCCTGATCGGTCAGGTCGAGGGGGATCGCCTCGGCGTCCGGCCAGCGGGCCGGGTCGGGGTGGCGGCTCCCGGCGCGGACGGGCTGCCCGGCCCTGAGCAGCTGGGGCACGAGTTCACGGCCCACGTTTCCGGTCGCGGCAGTCACGAGAATCATGCCCTGACGGTACGCCCCGCGCCCGGCGGCGTGCGTATCATCCCGCAGGATTCGCCCTGAAGGTCCCCTGACCTGCGCCTCATGTCGCCGCGGCCCCAGCTGACCGGGAGCCGACGCTGCGCTGACCGCGCCGTCACGCGCCGCTGATGGTCACCTGAACATGAGAGCCTAGCCTCCGGAACGTGAAGAAATTCCTGCTGACGCTGGCCCTGGTCGGGCCCGCCGCCTCCGCCGCCCAGGCCCAGACCACCATCGAATTCTGGCATTCCTTCGGGGACGCCAAACGCAGCGGCTGGATCCAGGCGCGCGCCGACGCGTTCAACAAGGCCAACCCCGGCGTGAAGGTCGTGCCCAGCTACAAGGGCAGCTACAACGACAGCCTCCAGGCGACCATCCTGGCCGCGCGGCAGGGCAAGGCCCCGGCCCTCGTGCAGATCTTCGAGGTGGGCAGCCAGCTCGCGCTGGACAGCGGCGCGTTCCAGCCCGTCAGCAGTGTGAAGAACGTGGACTTCAGCGACTACATCAAGCCGGTCATCAACTACTACACGATCGGCGGGAAGGTGAACAGCCTGCCGTTCAACTCCAGCAGCCCGGTCCTGTACTTCAACCAGGAGCTGCTGAAGAAAGCGGGCCTAGACCCCAAGACGCCGCCTACCACCTTCGGCGCGCTGATGAAGGCCTGCCAGAAGATCGAGGCCGCGAAACTGGACGCCAGGTGCTTCGGCATGAGCCTGAACGGCTGGTTCGTCGAGCAGTGGATGGCGCAGCAGGGCCAGACCCTCCTGAACAACGGCAACGGCCGCCAGGGCCGCGCCACGAGCACCACCCTGGACAGCCGTGCCGCGCAGAACATCTTCAGCTTCTTCAAGACCATGCAGGACCGCGGCTACTACACCTACACCGGCAAACTGGAAGACTGGGACGGCAGCGACGCCATCTTCACGAACCAGAAGGCCGCGTTCCACATCACGTCCACCGCCGACATCGGCAACATCCGCGACGCGGCGAAGAAAAACGGCTTCACGGTCGGCGTGGGCGCGCTGCCCATCCCGGACGGCAGCAAACGCAACGGCGTCGTGATCGGCGGGGCCAGCCTGTGGATCAGCAAAGGTGTCAGCAAGGCCCAGGCCGAGGGCGCGCTGGACTTCGCGCTGTTCATGACGAACACGCAGAACATGGCCGAGTGGCACAAACTCACCGGGTACTACCCCGTGCGCCAGAGCAGCATCGACCTGCTGCGCAAGCAGGGCTGGTTCAGCCAGACGCCGCTGCAACTCGTGGCGTTCAACCAGCTGACCCGCACCGTGCCCAGCCCCGCCACGGCCGGCGGCCTGAACGGCGCGGCCATCCAGACGCGCCGCATCATCGAGGAAGGCCTCCAGAAGGTGCTGGGCGGCCAGGGCGTGGACGCCGCGCTGAAGGACACCAAGGCCCGCGCCGACGCCGCGCTGGGCGAGTACAACGCGAACTTCAAATAACAGCGCTCCCCGCGCGACCTGCCCCGACCGGGGGTGGGTCGCGCCCAGCGTTGAAGGAGAGGGTATGACCGACGATTCGAGGGGCGCGGCGTGCTGAGCGTCCGCCCGAAAAGGGACGCGGGCGGGCGGGAGGACCGGGCGGTGTTCCGGGGCGCGGCGCTCCCGTGGCTGTTCCTGCTGCCCAGCCTGCTGATCCTGGCGGTGTTCATCTACCTGCCGACCCTGCGCACGCTGCGGCTGGCAGGGTACCGCGCGAACCTGATCCTGGGCACCGAGCAGTGGGTGGGCCTGGGGAACATCACGGACCTGCTGGGCAGCGCCACGTACCGGCAGGTGGCGCTGCAGACGCTGGTGTTCACGCTGCTGAGCGTCACGGGTGGGCTGCTGCTGTCGCTGGGGCTGGCGTGGCTGGCCAGCCGTCCCGTCCGGGGGTCACGGGCGTACCGGCTGCTGCTGATCTACCCGTATGCGCTGAGCCCCGCCATTGCCGGGACGCTGTGGCTGTTCCTGTTCAACCCGGAGATCGGCGTGGTGAACCAGATCCTGGGCGAACTGGCGGGCGTGCGCCCACGCTGGCTGGACACGCCGCTGCTGGCCTTCGCGCTGGTGACGGTCGCGGCCATCTGGAAGGGCCTCGCGTACAACATCGTGTTCTACCTGGCGAGCATCCGCAACCTCCCGACCGACGTCATGGAGGCCGCGCAGATCGACGGGGCGACCCCCGCACAGGTGTTCTGGCGCGTGGCGTTCCCACTATTGAGCCCGGTCACGTTCTTCCTGGTGTTCACGAACATCGTCGCCGCACTGTTCGACTCGTTCGCGCTGACCGACCTGCTCACGCGCGGCGGACCGTACGTGGGCCACGCGGGCATCACGACCTTCCTGGTGTACCAGCTGTACCAGGACGGCTTCGTGAACTTCAGGACGGGCGCGGCCGCCGCGCAGGGCGCGCTGATGCTGGCCCTCGTGGCGTTCGTGACGTTCATGCAGTTCCGGCTGGGCGAACGCAGGGTGCACTATGGTGCGTGACCGCCACCTGCCCCGCACCCGCACCGCCACGCCCCCGCGCGCCCGGCGGGGCGACTGGGGCACCCACGCCGCGCTGATCCTGGCCGCGCTGCTCATCAGCGCCCCACTCCTCCTGGCGCTGATCAAGGCCACCCAGCCCTCCAGCGCTGTCCTGAGCCCCTCCCTGCTGCCCGGCGGCGCATTCCTGAGCAACCTCGAGCGCGTGTGGGTGGACGCCCACCTGGGCCGCTCCATGCTCAACAGCCTCATCGTGGCCGTCACCGTCACCACCGGCAAGACCATCCTGGCCCTGCTCGCCGCACTGGCCTTCGTGCACTTCCGCTTCCCCCTCAAGGGCGCGGCGTTCGCGCTCGTCCTCGTGTCCCTGATGCTGCCCACCGAGGTCCTCATCGTCGCGCTGTTCGACCTAGTCAGCCGCGACCTGAAGTGGGCCGACTCGTTCGCCGCGATCATCGTGCCGTTCCTCGCCAGCGCCACCGGCACGTTCCTGTTCCGCCAGCACTTCCTGAACATCCCCGCCAGCCTCGCCGACGCCGCCCGCATCGACGGCTGCGGCCCCCTGCGCTACCTCACCCGCATCCTCATCCCCATGAGCTGGAACACCATCGGCGCGCTGGCCGTCATCCAGTTCGTGTACGCCTGGGACCAGTACCTCTGGCCCCTGGTCATCATGCAGCGCGACGACCACCAGGTCGTCCAGGTCGGCCTGCGCAAACTCATCGAGGTGGGCGGCCAGACCGACTGGGGCGCCGTCATGGCAGGCGCCGTCATCACCATGCTCCCACCCCTGATCGTGTTCACCGCCCTGCAGGAACAGTTCAGCCGCGGCTTCGCCCTCAGCGAAGACAAGTAGCCCGCAGACACACGAGAGACAGAAGACCCCCGCCACTCGGACGGGGGTCTTTTCTGTTGCCTTCAGCCTTCTGCCATCGGCCTGCGTTACAGCGAGATCAGGAAGGGGTCTTCCAGCGACTCGCAGATGAAGCGGACGAAGCGGGCGGCGTCGGCGCCGTCGATCAGGCGGTGATCGTAGGTGAGGCTGATGGGGAGCATGTTGCGGGGTTCGAACTCGCCTTTCTCCTTGTTCCAGACGGGTTCCATGCCGCCGCGGCTGACGCCGAGGATGGCGACTTCGGGGCTGTTCACGATGGGCGTGAAGGCGTGCCCGCCGATCCCGCCGAGGTTGCTGATCGTGAAGGTGGCGCCCTGCATCTCGTCGGGTTTCAGTTTGCGGTCGCGGGCCTTCCCGGCCAGCTCGCTGAGTTCGAGGACGAGGTCGGTGATGCTCTTGCGGTCGGCGTCCTTGACGACGGGCACGAGCAGGCCGACGGGCGTGTCGACGGCGACGCCGATGTTCACGAAGTCCTTGTAGATGACCTGCTGGGCGTCCAGGTCGAGGCTCGCGCCGAACTTGGGGAATTTGCGCAGGGCGTTCGCGACGACCTTCATGAGGATGTGGGTCATGGTGAGCTTCCCGCCCGCCTTTTCCACGCGCGCGCCGAAGCGTTTACGGACTTCTTCCATGACGGTCACGTCGGCCTTGTCGAAGTGCGTGACCATGGGGATGGCGGTGCTGGCGGTCATGCTGCGGACGGTGGCCTTGCGGATGCCGCTCATGTCCTCGCGGGTGACGCTGCCCCACTTCGTGAAGTCGGGGAGCGGCGCGGCGGCCACGGCAGGTGCGGGGGCGCTGGCAGCCGGGGCGGCGGCGGGCGTGGTGACG
Organism: Deinococcus hopiensis KR-140; assembly: GCA_943327755.2. GTDB lineage: Bacteria > Deinococcota > Deinococci > Deinococcales > Deinococcaceae > Deinococcus > Deinococcus hopiensis_A. Next base: position 17,309 of record CALPYF020000025.1, on the reverse strand, counting down.
GTGGGGTTGCCGCCGGTGCGGCGCACGTCCTCCTCGCTGATGCGTCCGGCGATGCCGGTGCCGTGGACGGCGTGGATGTCCACGCCGAGTTCCCGCGCGAGGCGGCGGACGCTGGGCGCGGCGGCCACGACGGTGCGGCCGTCGAAGGTCTGGGGGTTCTGGGTGCCCTGCGATTTGGGGAACTGCGCGGCGGGCTGCTCGCCGCCGCTGATGTTCACCTTCACGACGCTGGGGGCGCTGGCCGGAGCCGCCGCAGGGGCAGCCGCCGGGGCGGGCGCGCTGGCCGGTGCGGCGGGGGCGCTGGCACCGCCCAGGGTGGCGATCACGCCGCCCACCTTGACGGTGTCCCCGACCTTCACGTTCACGCCGGTCACGGTGCCGCCCGCGTTGGCGGGGACTTCCACGACGGCCTTGTCCGTCTCGATCTCGATGACGGGCTGGCCCTCGCTGACGGTGTCGCCTTCCTTCACGAGGACGCTGACGACGGTGCCCTGCTCGATGTTGTCGCCCACGTCCGGCAGGGTGATCTGCCCGCCCGCGCTGGCGGCCGGAGCGGAGGCGGCGGGCGCGGCCGCTTCACCGGCCTGTTCCTTCTGCGCGTCCTGCTGCGCCTGCGCGACCGCCTTGCTGCTGCCGACCTCGGCCTCGTCGACCGGGCCGCTGGCCTGAGCGGCGGGGGCGGCCGGGGCGCTGCCGCCGCTCAGGGTGGCGATCACGCCGCCGACCTTCACGGTGTCGCCCACGGTCACGTTCACGGCCTCCACGGTCCCGGCTGCCTCGGCGGGCACCTCGATGACGGCCTTGTCGGTCTCGATCTCGATGATCGGCTGGCCCGCGCTCACGCTGTCCCCGGCCTTCACGAGCACCGTCACGACCGTGCCCTGCTCAATGTTGTCGCCCACGTCGGGCAGTTTCAGTTCAGTCGCCATGATTGGTTCTCCTTCGGAGAGGGGTTGATGGTTGATAGGAGAAGGTTGATGGTGAAGAGCTGGGCTCTATCAACCATCAACTATCTCCCTTTAACGCAGTACAGGCGCGTCGCGTTCCGTGTCGATGCCGAGGTCCGCGATGGCCTGGGCGACGATTTCACCCTTGATCTTGCCGTCGCGCTGGAGGGCGTAGAGGGTGGCGAGGACGACGTGCTTGGCGTCCACTTCGAAGAAGTCGCGGAGTTCCGCTCTCGCTTCGCTGCGGCCGAAGCCGTCGGTGCCGAGCGTCCAGAGTTTGCGGTCGAGGTGGCCGTTCAGGCCGTCCGCGCCGAGCTTGATGTAGTCGCTGACCGAGATCAGGACGCCGGGGGCGTTCTCGCGGCTCAGCTGCTGCGCCACGTACGGCACGCGGGGTTCGGCGGTGGGGTGGAGCATGTTGTGGCGCTGGGCGAGCAGGGCGTCCTGGTGGAGTTCCTTGTAGCTCGTGACGCTCCACAGGTCGGCGGCCACGCCGTACTTCTCGAGCATGGTGACGGCTTCCTGCGCGGCGCCCATGGCGGGGCCCCCGGCGAGGATCTGCGCCTGGAGTTTGGGTTTCTTCAGCTGGCTGCGGTTCAGGCGGTAGAGGCCGCGGACGATGCCCTCGCGGATCTCCTCGTGGCTGCGGCCGTCACTGGGCATGGCGGGCTGGACCTCGTTCTCGTTGTCGATGGTGACGTAGTAGAACTCGTCGATGCCGTCCACGTACATGCGCTGGATGCCGCTCTCGATGATCACGGCCAGTTCGTACGCGAAGGCCGGGTCGTAGGTCTTGAGGTTCGGGACGACGTACGCCTGGAGGTGGCTGTTGCCGTCCTGGTGCTGGAGGCCCTCGCCCGCCAGGGTGGTGCGGCCGGCGGTCGCGCCGAGGATGAAGCCGCGGGCGCGCTGGTCGGCGGCGGCCCAGACGAGGTCACCGACGCGCTGCATGCCGAACATGGAGTACAGCACGAAGAACGGGATGGTCGGCACGCCGTGGTTGGCGTACGCGGTGCCCGCCGCGATCCAGGAGGCCATCGCGCCGTCCTCGGTGATGCCTTCCTCGAGCATCTGGCCGTCCACGCTTTCCTTGTAAGCCATCAGCGAGCCGCTGTCGACCGGGGTGTACGTCTGGCCGCGCGGGCTGTAGATGCCGATGCGGGGCACCAGGGCGTCCATGCCGAAGGTGCGGGCCTCGTCGGGCACGATGGGCACGACGAGTTTGCCGATCTCCTTGTCGCGCAGGAGTTTACTGATGATCTGCACGGCGGCCATGGTGGTGCTCACCTGGCGGTCGCCGCTGCCCTTGGCGAACTCCTCGTAGAACTCGCCGTTGGGGATGGTGGGGTGCGGGTACTCGACCTTGCGGGCGGGAATCGGCCCGCCCAGTGCGGCGCGGCGTTCCAGCGCGTACTTCACCTCGGGGCTGTCGGGGCCGGGGTGGTAGTACTCGAGGTGCTCGACCTGCTCGTCGGTCAGGGGGAGTTCCAGCGTGTCGCGCAGGTCCTTGAGGGTGTGGAAGTCGAGCTTCTTCACCTGGTGGGCGACGTTGCGGGCCTGCGCGCTCTCGCCCAGGCCGTAGCCCTTGATGGTGCGCGGGATGATGATGGTGGGGCTGCCCTGGTGCTTCACGGCCGAGGCGTACGCGGCGTAGATCTTGTTGATGTCGTGCCCGCCGCGGTTCAGGAGTTCCAGGTCCGCGTCGCTCCAGCCCTCGATCAGGGCCTTGAGTTCGGGGGTGTTGAAGAACTTCTCGCGCAGTTCCTTCCCGCCGAACGCCGCGTAGCGCTGCGATTCGCCGTCCACGAGCAGTTCGAAGCGCTTGACGATGTGGCCGTTGTAGTCCCGGGAGAGCAGTTCGTCCCACTTGCTGTCCCAGATGACCTTGATGACGTTCCAGCCGGCGCCGCGGAACAGCGCCTCGAACTCCTGGATGACCTTGCTGTTGGCGCGCACCGGCCCGTCGAGGCGCTGGAGGTTGGCGTTCAGCACGAAGATCAGGTTGTCGAGGTTCTCGTACGCGGCGAAACGGATCGCGCCGATGCTCTGCGGCTCGTCCATCTCGCCGTCCCCGAGGAACGCCCAGACCTTCGCGTCGCCCTTGGGTTTCAGACTGCGGTTTTCAAGGTACTTGATGAAGCGCGCCTGGTAGATCGCCTGGATGGGGCCCAGGCCCATGCTGACGGTCGGGAACTCCCAGTAGTCGGGCATCAGCCACGGGTGCGGGTAGCTGCTCAGGCCCGCGCCGTCGGGTTGCAGTTCGCGGCGGAAGCGGTTCATGCGGGCCTCGTCGAAACGGCCCTCCAGGAAGGAGCGGGCGTACACGCCGGGGCTGGCGTGGCCCTGGTAGAAGATCAGGTCGCGGTCCTGCCCGGCGCCGTGGCCGCGGAAGAAGTGGTTGAAGCCCACCTCCAGCAGCTCGGCGGCGCTGGCGTACGTGCTGAGGTGCCCGCCGATCCCGTCGCTGTTCTTGTTCGCCTTGATGACCATCGCGACGGCGTTCCAGCGGATAATGTTGCGGATGCGGCGTTCGATCTCGGGGTCGCCGGGGTACTCGGGCTGCGCCTCGACGTCGATGGTGTTGATGTAGGGGGTGTTCTGCTTGAACGTGATCGGCGCGCCGTGGAAGTACGCGTAGTGATCGAGTTCCTCCAGCAGTTCCGCCGCGCGGTTGTCCCCGGCGTCGGCGAACACGTACGCCAGGGAGTCCAGCCACTCCTGCGTCTCGACCGCGTTGAGCTGCTGGCGTTCCTGCGCGTTCATCCCGGCGCGCGCGGGCCGGTTCGGCGGTGCCGACTTCTGGGGAGACTGCGTCATGCTGCCCAGCATAGGCCCGTTCCAGTCCACACTTCCAACAGGGAATTCTCATGGGATTCACCACTGTCACTGGTGGGTGGCGCGCGCTACGCTGCCGCTCAGGCATGTCGATCGAACTGCGTCACCTGCGGCACTTCGTGGCCCTGGCCGAGGAGGAACACTTCGGGCGGGCCGCCGAACGCGTGTTCGTCGTCCAGCAGGCCCTCAGCAACTCCATCCGCAACCTGGAAGAGGAGGTCGGGGTGCCCCTGGTGCTACGCACCACCCGCCGCGTGCAGCTCACCCCCGCCGGGCAGGAGTTCCTGATCGGCGCGCGCGAGACGCTCGCCCTGGCCGGACAGACCGTCGAGCGCGCCCGCCGCGCCGCCCGCGGAGAGGTGGGCCGCCTGAGCGTGGGCTTCGTCAGCGGCCTCGCGTTTGGCGGCCTGCCGGAGATCGTGCGGCGCTTCCGGGAGCTGTACCCGAACGTCAGCGTGGACCTGCGGGAACTGACGGCGCAGGAGCAGGAAGCCGCGCTGCGCGGCGGGCAGGTGAACATCGGCCTGATGCTGCTGCCCGTCCGCGACCCCAACCTCGACTCGCGCGCCCTGTGGCGACAACCCCTGGTCGCCGCGCTGCCCGCCGCGCACCCCCTCGCCCGCAAACGCAAGCTGAAGATCAGCGACCTGCGTGCGGAAGCCTTCGTGTTCTTCCCCCGCCAGATCCGCGCCACGTACTTCGATCAGGTCATGCGCTGGTGCGCCGGCGCCGGATTTACCCCCCACGTCGTGCAGGAAGCCATCGAGGTGCCCACCCTCCTGTCCCTGGTCGCGGCGGGCGTCGGCGTGTTCCTCCCCATCGAATTCTTCAGCCGCCTGTCCCTGCCCGGCGTCGCCTACCGCCCCATCGAGGACGCCCCCACCGTGGACATCGTCGCCGTATGGCCGCGCGGCGACGGCAAGAACCCCATCCTCCGCGCGTTCCTGACCGTCGCGGAGGAAGTGCTGCGGGAAGGCAGTGGGAAGTAGGGGGGCAGTGGGAAGTAGGCAGTGGGAAGTGGGCGGGACGGGGTGAGCGATCAGGCCGCGTGCTCGGCAGGCTCCACCCTCACCTGAGATACGCAGACCGGCACTCCACGGCTAGCCTGAGTGGATGACCACCGAGCTGCTGATCCTGGGTGGGGCGCACCTGAACGCCCACTGGACCGACGCGACCCTGAGCAGCACCCTGGCGCGCCTCCGGGCGTGGTCACCGGACGCCGTGACGGTGGAACTTCTCTCCGGCCCGCTGGCTGCATCGTTCACGGCGCAGGGCAGCCCTCACGCGGACCTGACGGTAGGCGGTCTGCCCTGGGCCAGACGGGGAGCGGCGCTGGTGCCCCCCGAGCCCACAGCGTCCGCCGAGGCGCGCGCCCTGCACCCGGACACCCCGGCAGCGGAGCGGGTGCTCGCCTGGCTGGCTGCGTGGGAGCCCGTCAACGCCCTGCGGCACTGGACGCCCGACCTGCTCCTGCCGGACGCCATTCACGCATTCCTGCACGAACTGAACGCCGATCCTGGCGAGACACACCGACTGGCACTCCCACTGGCGCGCACGCTGAACCTGCCGCGCCTGCATCACGTGGACGATCACACGGGGCTGCACCTTTACGCGCGGGCAGAGCCGCACCTGAACGCCTTCTGGTCTGCGCCCACAGGGCAGGCGATCCTGCGGGAGCACCCTGCTATCCTCGCCAGTCAGGCGGCGCTGCGTGACGCGCTGGACACTCAGGACTACTGGACGTACCTGCGTGTCGTGAATGGGGACGCCCACCAGGAGGCCCTTCAGGATCTGGAGGTGGGGTCCTACCTGCACGCCTCCCTGCCGGGCGGGGCAGCCCATACGCGCGTGGCGCAGTGGGACGCCCGGAATCTCCTGATCGCCGCGCGGTTGCGGCTCGTGACTGGCGAGGTGCCCGGCGGGCGCGTCCTGTGTCTGCTCGGCGCCTCGCACGCCCGCCCGGTGGCGCGGGCTCTCGCGTCACTTGCCCCGGATCTGCGGCTGGTACAGGTTACCGATCTGCCGTGACCGGCTTCCCAGTGTCGGGCATGCCGCGCAGGACACCCAGGATCAGCAGTGTGCCCGCGACGGACAGCAGGGCGCCGAGGGTGAAGGCCGCGCCGGGGAAGTCGTGCGTGACGCCGAACGCGTACACGCTGGTCGCCACGACGGGACCGACGACCGCTACGAGGCTGTTCAGGCTGGTGATCGCGCCCTGCACGCGGCCCTGCTCGGTCTCGCTGACCTGACGGGAGATCAGGCCCTGCAGGGCCGGGTTCGCGAGGCCGCCCAGCGCGCCCACGACCAGCGAGGCGTACAGCAGCGCGCCGCTGCGGGCCACGCTGAGCACCGTGAATTCCAGGATGCTGCTGACCAGTCCGGTCATGATGGTGCGCCGCTCGCCGAAGCGCGCGATGAACGGCCCGATCAGGCCGCCCTGCACGGCGGCGGTCAGCAGGCCGAAGAACGCCAGCGCCACGCCGTTCTGCCCTGGCGTCCAGCGGAGCACGCCCTCGGTGTACAGCACCCACGTGCTGAAAATCACCTGCCCCGCGAGGCCCAGCAGCACGAACGTCAGCGTCAGGGACCGCAGGATCGGGTACTCGCCCAGCGCCCGCAGCGGCAGCAGCGGATTCAGGTCCGCGCGGCGCAGGCCACGCGCGCGGCTGCTCTCGGGCAGCGACTCGGGCAGCACGAACAGCCCGTACAGGACGTTCAGGCCCGTCAGGGCCGCCGCGACCATGAACGGCACGCGCAGCCCGTACTCGCCCAGCAGGCCACCCAGCGCCGGACCCAGGATGAACCCCACCCCGAACGTCGCGCCCAGCAGCCCGAAGTTCTTCGCGCGGTCCTCCGGCGGGGACACGTCCGCGATGTACGCGTTCGCGACCGTCAGGCTCGCCCCGGTGATGCCCGCCAGGATGCGCCCCACGAACAGCCAAGCGAGGTTCGGCGCGAACGCCAGCAGCAGGTAATCCAGCGCCATGCCGCTCAGGGCGAACAGCAGCACCGGCCGCCGCCCGAAGCGGTCACTCAGCACCCCCAGGATCGGCGCGAAGATGAACTGCATCACCGCGTACGCTGCCGTCAGCAGCCCGATCGTCCGCGCGCCCGCCACCTCCGACCCGGCCAGTTCCTTCACCAGTCCCGGCAGCACCGGGATGATCAGCCCGATCCCGATGATGTCGATCAGGGCGGTCAGCAGAATGAAGATCAGGGCGGCAGGACGGGCGCGCATGACGGGCAGTGTACGGCGCGCAGGTCAAGGTTCCCTTCAGCCATCTCGCTTACCATCCGCTTACGTCCGGGGCGTAAAATACGGAGATTCGTTCGGGCTGCGCCCGCCCCCTCCCCTCTCCCCCACCCCCGGAGGTCCCATGCTCAAGGTCAAGTCCGCGTTCCAGCCCTCAGGGGATCAACCCACCGCCATCCGCTCCCTGGTGGACGGCCTGGATTCCGGCCTGCGCTTCCAGACACTGCTCGGCGCGACCGGCACCGGCAAGACGTACTCAATGGCGAAGGTCATCGAGGAGACCCAGCGGCCCGCGCTGATCATGGCGCCGAACAAGATCCTCACCGCGCAGCTGGCATCCGAGTTCCGGGAGTTCTTCCCGGACGCGGCGGTGGAGTTCTTCATCAGCTACTACGACTACTACCAGCCCGAGGCGTACGTGCCCGGCAAGGACCTGTTCATCGAGAAGGACGCCAGCATCAACCAGGAGATCGAGCGGCTGCGGCACTCGACCACGCGCAGCCTGCTGACGCGGCGCGACACGATCGTGGTCGCCAGTGTCAGCTGCATCTACGGCCTGGGCGACCCGAAGGAGTACACGGCGCTGAACGCGGTCCTGAAGAAGGGCGGGCAGATGCCGCGTGACGAGCTGCTGGGGCGGCTGGTGAACATGCAGTACGAGCGGAACGACATCGAGCTGATGCCGGGCCGTTTCGCGGTGAAGGGCGAGGTGGTCACGGTGTGGCCCGCGTACGACGAGCAGCCGCTGCGGATCGAGCTGTGGGGCGACGACGTGGAGCGCATCAGCGTGGTGCACCCCTTGACCGGGGACCGGCTGGCGGATCTGGACGCGACCGTGGTGTACCCCGCCAAGCACTACGTGAGCAGCGCGGGGAACATCGAGCGGGCCATCGTGACCATCCAGCAGGAACTGGACGAGCGACTGGAGTACTTCAGGTCGACCGGGAAGCTGCTGGAGGCGCAGCGCCTGAAGGAACGCACCCTGTACGACCTGGAGATGCTGAAGGTCCTGGGGTACTGCTCGGGCATCGAGAACTACTCGCGGCACATCGACGGGCGCGCGGCGGGCCACACGCCGTACACCATGCTGGACTACTTCCCGGATGACTTCGTGACGTTCATCGACGAGTCGCACGTGACGGTCCCGCAGATCGGCGGGATGGCGAACGGCGACCGGGCGCGCAAGCAGACGCTGGTGGACTACGGCTTCCGCCTGCCGTCGGCGATGGACAACCGCCCGCTCAACTTCGACGAGTTCATGAGCAAGACCGGGCAGCTGGTGTTCGTGTCCGCCACGCCCGGCCCTTACGAGCGCGAGCACAGCGACTCGGTGGCGGATCAGATCATCCGCCCGACCGGCCTGATCGACCCACCCGTGGGCATCCGGCCCATCCAGGGGCAGATCGAGGACCTGCTGGGCCGCGTCCGCGAACGCAGCGCGAAGGGCGAACGCACCCTGGTCACGACTCTCACGAAGCGGATGTCCGAGGACCTCACCGAGTACCTGCTCGAGAAGGGTGTGAAGGCGCGCTACATGCACAGCGACATCGACAGCGTCGAGCGTCAGGTGATCATCCGCGACCTGAGGTTGGGGCATTACGACGTGCTGGTCGGCATCAACCTGCTGCGCGAGGGCCTTGACCTGCCGGAAGTGTCGCTGGTCGCCATCCTCGACGCGGACAAGCCCGGCTTCCTGCGCAGTGAACGCGCCCTGATCCAGACCATCGGCCGCGCCGCCCGCAACGTGAACGGCGAGGTCATCCTGTACGCCGACACGGTCACGCCCGCCATGCAGTTCGCCATGGACGAGACCGCCCGCCGCCGCGAGAAACAGATGGCGTACAACGAGACCCACGGCATCACCCCCACCACCGTCATCAAGGGCGTCCGCGACGTCATCCGCGGCGAGGAGCAGCCGGGCGAGATCAGCTCCGCCACCGTCGGCAACGACCGCGACACCCTGTCCGCGCAGCTTACCGACCTGGAACTCGACATGTGGCAGGCCTCCGAGGACCTCGACTTCGAACGCGCCGCGTCCCTGCGCGACCAGATCCGCGCCATTGAGGCGAAATTGCAGGGCAAGGAATTCCAGCAGGCCACCGTGCCGGGGCAGAAGGTCCGCCGCAAGGGCAGACGCTGACCAGCGCGACACAGCAGGCGGGCCACCCTCCAGTCCGGGGTGGCCCGCCGCTTTTCCCGCCGGTTCAGCGCAGGCGCGTCAGGGTGCAGGTGCCGGCGTCCACGCCAGCGGTGCGGACGTCCTGAATGAGCTGGTCGGGCGTGCCGGGGTTCATGATCGCCGCGTTGATGCGCCCGATCAGCAGATCGATCTGCTCGTCGGTGCCGCTGATGAGGATGCCGCGCGCACCCCGTTGCTCCTCGATGGCAAAGCACAGCTGAATGTCATTCTTGTCGGTCATGTCCTCGACGACGACGGTGCGGATCTTGGGCTGCCAGCTGAAGATGCCGAGCGGCGATCCGAAATCCCAGCCGGCTCCCTGCGGCCGGGCGTAGGCGCCGAGTGTCGTTTCGCGGCGGAGACGCTCACCGCTGACCGTGGTGCCGCTCAGCACCCAGGTCTGTCCGGGCCGGATGAGGGCGTTGGCCGGTACGCCGAAGGGCGTCACCGCGCGCGGGGCGGCGTTGCCGCTGCCGGCGTGGGCGAGGGGCATGAGGGTCAGCAGGGTGGCCAGCACGAGGGGTCTCTTCACACTCCCGAGCCTAACAACGCGCGCACCGGCCCGCTGCCTCAGGTGACAGGCCGGGCCGGTGCGCGGGCCATCTTCAGTGCAGGGTGCGTTCGGGTTCGTCCGTCTCGGGTGTCTGCGCGGGCAGGATCAGGTTCGCGACGATGCCGACCAGTGCGGCGAGGGCCATGCCGTGCAGTTCGAGGCTGGTGCCCGCGACGCTGATGGGGAACGCGGCGCCGCCCAGGCCCAGCACGAGGATCAGGGACACGATGATGAGGTTGCGGCTGTGCGCGAAGTCGATCCGCGCCTCACTGAGGGTGCGGATGCCGACCGAGGCGATCATGCCGAACAGCAGGATGCTCACGCCGCCCAGCACGCCCTGCGGGAGGCTCTTGAGCACCGCGGCGAGTTTAGGGGAGCAGCCGAACAGGACAGCGAATACGGCGCCGATCTGGAGGACGCGCGGGTCGTACACGCGGGTGAGGGCGAGGACGCCGGTGTTCTCGGCGTAGGTGGTGGCGGCGGGTCCGCCGAGCGCGGCGCTGCTCATGTTCGCCAGGCCGTCGGCGAGGAGGGTGCGACTCAGGCCGGGTTTCTCTAGGAAGTTCTTTCCGACGACGCGGCCGTTCACGATGACGTCCCCGACGTGTTCGATGAACGTGACGACCGCGACGGGCGCGATGATCGCCACGGCCCGCCAGTCCAGGGTGGGCGCGTGGAAGTCCGGGAGGCCCAGCAGGGGCGCGGCGGCGATGGCGTTCAGGCCGTCCTGGGTCACCTGCCCGGTCAGGAGGGACACGACGTACCCGGTGACGACGCCGATCAGGATGGGGATCATGCGGAACAGGCCCTTCCCGTAGATGCTGGCGATGACGGCGGCGGCCAGCGTGACGAGGGCCAGCCACCAGTTCGTCTTGGCCTGATTCACGGCGACGCTGCTCAGGCCCAGGCCGATCACGATGATGACGGGGCCGGTCACGACGGGCGGGAACACCCGCAGCAGCCTGTCCGTGCCGAGGAGTTTCACGAGGCCGCTGAACAGCAGGTACATGGCCCCGGCGGCGATCAGGCCGCCCCCGGCGGCGGCAGGGCCGAATTCCTTGACGACCAGCGCGGTGGGCGCGATGAACGCGAAGGAGCTGCCCAGGAAGATCGGGACCTGACCGCGGGTGAGCAGGTGGAACAGCAGCGTGGCGACGCCCGCGCCGAACAGCGCGACGCTGGGGGACAGGCCGACCAGGATGGGGACCAGGACGGTCGCGCCGAACATGGCGATGGAGTGTTGCAGGCCCAGCACGATCTGGCGGGCGCTGGGGCGGGTGGGGTTCAGGGTCACGGCGGGGGCCTCCGGAGGGCATGGGTCGGCACCCGCGCAGGGGGCGGGTGGGGGCGGCGTTGCTCCGGGGGTTCAGGGTAGCGCACCTGCCGTGCGGCGGGTGGGCAACCGGTCAGGGCGTGGGGGCCAGCGTCAGGGTGCACTGGCCCAGGCGCAGTTCGCGGGCGGCGTCGGCCTGTTCCTGCGGCGTGCGGGTGACGTCCAGAACGGCCAGGGCACGTTCCAGCGCGGCGGGCAGGTCGCTCAGGGGGCCGCTGGCGAGCACGCCGGTCGCGCCGGGCTGGCCCAGGGTGCTCAGACGCAGCGCGCAGGCGAGGCCCAGGCCGCCCTCGCGGGCGTCTTTCAGGTCCAGGGCGATCAGCGTATCGGCGGTCGCATCGAGCAGCAGGCTGCCGCGGTCGGCGCGGTAGGTGCCGGGCGCGGTGGGGGTGGGCGGCGCAGCGGTCAGGCGCAGGGCCGTGCTCAGCACCTCGCCGTCGAAGGTGGTGGCGCTGAGCGTCCAGGTCTGCCCCGGCTGGACGGACGCGGGGGCCGGGGCGGCGAGAGCCGCGCCGAGCAGCAGGGGCAGCAGGAGGGTCGGGAGGCGCATACCCTCAGCGTAGCGGGTAGGCTGGGGTGCATGAACGCGAAAGGTGACCTGATCGCGCGCGCCCTGAGTCTGGGCCTGGGCGCGCCGGAATTCGAGGTGTCGTCCGACGGTCCGCCCCACCAGCGGACGTTCCACGTGACGGTGCGGATCGGCGGGGAGGCGCTGGGCGAGGGCGGGTCGGGCCGCAGCCGCAAGGACGCCGAGCGGGCGGCGGCGGATTCGGCGCTGCGCGTGCTGGATGGCGAGCCGATGGCGGACACCGAGGAGGTGCTCGACGAGGCCCCTGCGGGGCGCTGGCCGATCTACGCCGGGGTGCTGGAGGCCGCGCTGGAGACCGCCACGGAGTTCGCGGACGAGGATGCCTCGCTGGACGACGTGCGCCGTGACGCGGGGCGCCTGTACCGCGAGCTGCTGCTCGATCTCGGGCACGGGCCAGACCCGCTGTGAGGGCGGCGCAGTGAGTGGCGCATGGCCGTGGCGGCCCGCCGGGGTGCTGTTCGACATGGACGGTGTCCTGACCGCGAACAACGCCTTTCACCGGCAGGCGTGGCAGGAGGTGGCCTCAGAGGTGCTGGGCCTGACCCTGTCGGAGGAGGACTTGGATCACAAGGTGGATGGGGGCCGCAACCCGGAGATCATCGAGCGCCTGACCGGTTCGTACCCGGACGAGGTGCTGGCCGCCCGCTTTCACAACGCGAAGGAGGGCCGCTACCGGTCCCTGGCGTCGGGCGCCCTGCGCGAGGTGGCGGGCCTGAGCGCGTACCTGGACGCGCTGGACGCGCGGGGGATTCCGTTCGCGCTGGTCACGAGTGCCGACGCGGTGAACGTGGCGTTCGGCATGGAGCAGCTGGGTTTCGGGCCGCGCTTCGTGACGCGGGTGCTGGGCGAGGACGTCACGCGCGGCAAACCTCACCCGGAGCCGTTCCTGCTGGGCGCGCAGCGGCTGGGCCTGAACGCCGCCGACTGCCTCGCGCACGAGGACGCCGTGAACGGGGTGCGCAGCGCGGCCGGGGCGGGCTGCCGGGTGGTGGCCCTGACGACCACCGCGCCGGCCTCGGCCCTGCTGGCGGCGGGCGCGGCGCTGGCCGCAGCGGACTTCACGTCCTGGCCCGACTGGCTGGCATGAAGGGCGCGCAGGCCGAGGACCGCGCCGCCGCGTTCCTGAGCGGGCTGGGGCGGGTAGTGCTGGCCCGCAACTACCGCATTCCCGGCGGGGAGATCGACGTGATCTCGCGCGAGCCGGGCGGGACGCTGGTGTTCACGGAGGTCCGCCAGCGCCGCTCGGCACGTTTCGGCAGCGCGGCGGAGTCCGTCACGCCGCGCAAGCTGGCGCTGATGCAGCGCGCCGCGCTGACATACCTGACGCGCGAACTGGGCCGCGACGACCTGCCGTGCCGCCTGGAGGTGCTGACCATCGACGGGAGTGCCAGGGACGGCACGCTGAGCCTGCACGCGGTCGAATGACCGGCCCGCACGGTAGAATCCGCGGCATGCGCAGTGATTACCTGTCGGCCGCCCGCGCCCTGCAGCTGGGGCGGGAGAGTGCCGTGGAGGGCGATCAGGCGCGGGCGCTGCGCCTGTACCGCGAGGCGCTGGACCTCCTGAGCGTCCTGCCGCCCGAGCGGACGCGGGACGTGCTTCTGGCGCACACCCACCTGGCGTTCTTCCAGACGCTGGAACTGTTGGGAGGCCCGGACGGGCAGCGGCACCTGCAGCTGGGCGTCAGCTACGCCCGCAGCACGCGCGATCCGCTGGCGCGCGCGATTGCCGAGGAGTGCCTGAGCGGCCTGGACGTCGTGCTGTAGGGGAGACCGGCTGTCCCGGAGACAGGCGAAGGCCCCGGCAGATGCGTCCGCCGGGGCCTGCTGATCGCGCGTCTTACTGACCGGGGAGGTTCAGGGTCGCGGTGGTCTTGTCGCTCTTCTTGTCGTGCGTGCAGGCCAGGGGCAGCTGCCCCAGGGTCTTCACGTTCGCGCCGTTGTGCACGGCGATGGTGGCCGGCGCGGTGAGGGTCCAGCCGCCGCCCTCGACGGTCTGGGTGGCCTTGACGATCTCGGCGGACGTGGCGTCGAGCGTGGCGTGGATCTCGTCCCCGGCTTTCAGGGGGCTGCTCTGCTCGACCAGGGTCTTCAGGGGGATGGTCTGGCCCATCGCGCCCACGGTGAGCTGCTCGCTGTCCTCGGCGATTTCCTTGCACTCTTCGATGAAGCGGTACTTGCTGATGCCGTTCGCCTCGCGGTCACTGTAGATGGGGTTGGCGCGGACGGCGGTGGCGGTCACGAAGCCCAGGAGGGCCACGGTCAGCAGGATGGCAACCCACAGCAGCGCGCGGCCAGCGCCTCCGTGGCTGGTGGATGTGGTGTGCTTGCTCATGTCACCGCCCAGCATAGCGTCCCGCGCCGCCTGGGAATGGCGGGCGGCGCCGCAGTGTGGTCACCGGGTGGGGAACCCGGTCGGGCGCGGGTCAGTGCCAGTCGTTGTACCAGTCGTCGAAGTGGGCTTCCACACCCTGGCGGTCGGTGCGGGCCAGCGCGGCGCTGACAGTCTCGCCGGTCGTGGGGTGCGTCAGGTGCGGGTGCAGGTCGCACAGGGGCGCCAGCACGAACGCCCGGTCCCACGCGCGCGGGTGGGGCAGGTGCAGGTCTGGCGCGTCGCTGGTCAGCTGGCCGTACAGGATCAGGTCGAGGTCGAGGGTACGGGCCTCCCAGCGTTCGGTCCGGGTGCGTCCGGCGCGGGCCTCGATGTCGTGCAGGCCCGCCAGCAGGTCCGGGGCGCTCAGGGAGGTGTGCAGGCAGGTCGCGGCGTTCAGGTACTCAGGCTGCCCGGCGGGCCCGCCGACGGGAGCGGTGCGGTACAGCCGGGACAGGGCCTTCACGGTGCCCAGGGTCCGCAGTTCGGTCACGGCCCAGCGCAGGGTGGTCAGGGGGTTGCCCAGGTTCGCGCCCAGCGCGATGAACGCGGCGGTCTGCGGGGTGCTCACAGGTCCTCGCGGCGCAGGGTCAGTTCGGCGTACACGTCGCGGAACACGCCGGGCAGCGGCGCGAAGGGTTTGTGTACGCGCACGGTGACGTGAGTCAGGCGCGGCTGGTCCCGCAGGACGCGCCGCGCGATCCGGTCGGTCAGCACTTCGATCAGCTGATGGCGTGGCACCGTGACCTCTTCCTGGATGGCGGCGTACACGGCCGCGTAGTTCACGGCCTCGTCCAGGTCGTCTTGCAGGCCCGCGAAGGGGTAGTGCAGTTCGGCGTCCACGATGAAGCGCGCGCCCAGGACGGCCTCGGTGTCGAACACGCCGTGCCGGGCGTGGAATTCCAGGCCCTGCAGCACGACGCGGCTGTGCGGGGGGGTGGGGGTCGTCATCTCCCGAGTGTAGTGGGTGCGGGTCAGCCGGCGTTCAGTGCGGTCTGGACCCGCAGCGCCTGCACGTGCGCGGCGGCGGCGTGGGCGCGCACGATGGCCGCGCCGTGCCGTGCGGCGTGCAGATGCAGCGCGAGGCTGCCCGGATCACGGTCCGGCGCCTCGGGGACGTCCGCGATGAAGTCGATCAGGCGTTTGCGGCTCGCGCCGATCAGGACGGGGTGAGGCCCGCCCGTCAGGTCGGGCAGGGCCCGCAACAGCGCGAGGTTGTGTTCCAGCGTCTTTCCGAAGCCGATGCCCGGGTCGAGGATCACGTCCGGCACCCCGGCGGCCAGGGCCTCGCGCGCCTGGGCGTGCAGGTACCCGTGCACCTCGCGTACCACGTCGACGTAGTGCGGGTCGCGCTGCATGGTGCGCGGTTCGCCCTGCATGTGCATCACGCAGGCGGGCGCTCCGGCGTCGGCGCACACGGCGCGCATCTGCGGGTCGCGCAGGCCGGTCACGTCGTTGATCAGGTGCGCCCCGGCGGCCAGGGCGGCGGCGGCCACCTCGGGTTTCATGGTGTCCACGCTCAGGACGATCCCCTCGCCGCTCAGGGCGCGGATGACGGGCAGCACGCGGTCGAGTTCCTCATGGGCGGGCACGGGCGCCGCGCCGGGGCGGGTGCTCTCGCCGCCGATATCCACGAACAGCACGCCCGCGTCACACATGGCGCGCGCTGAGGCCACGGCGGCGTTCAGGGCCGCGTGCCGTCCCCCGTCGCTGAAGCTGTCCGGCGTGACGTTCAGGATGCCCATCACGGCCGTGCCCGCCCAGCCGAGCGTCCAGCCGTCCGCATGTCGCTCCGCGCCGGGCACCGGGCGGCGGAAGGTCAGCGCGTGCCTCAAGCCTCGTCCCGGCCCTTCTCGCGCAGGCCGAAGCTGACCATCACGCGGTGCCGGTCCGGGAAGGCGTCCACGCGGGCGGGCATCTTGCGGCCCGAACGGAACGGGATGAAGCTGTCCGCGGCAATGGGCAGCCGGGTATCCAGCGCCACCGCCGCCGGGTGGTCGTCGGGGATGGGCGTACCGACGCGCAGGCTGTACTTCACGCCGGGCGCGGCGCTGCTCACGCGGACGGTCAGGGCCTTGCCACCGCCCTCCTCGTCGTCGTCGCCCTGGCGAGTCACGGCGCACACGGCGTACAGCACAGGCGCGGTCGTGTGCTCGGCCAGGGTGTACAGCGCGGTGCTGGCACTCACGTCCGCGCGGCGGGCCAGTTCACCCAGTGCCCGGCCAGTGGGCCCGAAGCGCGACAGCATCTCCTCGATCAGGGGCCGGGGCATCAGCAGCGCGGCCGCGCCGACGTTGCACAGCGTCTCGATGACATGTTCCAGCCGGTCGCCCTCGAACTCGTCATGCAGGTCGCTCAGGAGGTCGTCGTCGCCCAGCAGCAGCGCGTGGCTGATCTCGTGCGCCAGCGTGAAGCGCTGCCGTTCCGGGCGGACCTTACTGTTGATCAGGATGACCTGATGTTCCGGGTCGTACGCGCCGTCCCGGTCGCCCATCGGCATGAACGTCAGCTGCACGCCGTCCAGCCCAGCCATGAGGCTGTGCGTGTCCAGGCCGGGCAGCGCTGCACCGTACCCGGCGGCCAGGTCGCGCATGCGGGCCTTCGCGCCGCTCAGGATGTCCGGCGTCAGGGTGGGGGGCGCGTCGCTCACGGAGTGCAGCTTACCGTGAACGCGGGCGGGGCCGCGCGCCCGGCTGCCCCGCCGGTTCACGCGACCCCGCATTCGGCTGGTCAGTCCTGCGCCTTGAGCGTCTGCACCAGCGCGACGTACTCCGCCTGCGCCTCGTCCTGGGTCCTGCCTTTCAGGGCTTCCCAGGCGTCGTACTTGGCGCCGCCCACGAAGTCGAAGCCGCCGGGGCGTTTGCCGCTGACGTCACCGGCGCTGCCCTGCTTGTACAGCGCGTACAGCTTCAGGAGGGTGTCGTTGCCGGGTTTGCGGCTGAGGGTCTGCACGTCCTGCTGGGCCTGCTCGAAGGGAGTGATCATGTCAGGAATTGTACCCGGTCCAGAAAGCACCTGAGGTCGGGGCAAAACAAAGCGCGTCCCCGACGCTGGAGGCGTCGGGGACGAGGAGAGCAGAGTTGCAGTCAGCCCCAGGGGGGCTGGTGTGGGAAGAGATGAGGAACCTGTAGAAAGGAGGTGATCCAACCGCACCTTCCGGTACAGTTACCTTGTTACGACTTCACCCCAGTCATGAACCACAGCCTAGACGCCTGCCGTGAGGCTCCCGGCGGTTTCAGCTGCAATTTAC
>CALPYF020000024.1 GCA_943327755.2 Deinococcus hopiensis KR-140 | reverse complement strand
GGTCGTAGGCCAGTTTTTCGATGGTGGGGTCCATCGCGGCGGCCGTGAAGGTGATCGCGGCGGTCAGGGTGGTCTTGCCGTGGTCGACGTGACCGATGGTGCCCACGTTCACGTGGGGCTTCGTGCGCTCGAACGTTCCTTTAGCCATGAGTGTGTCCTCCTGAGAGTGGACTGCCCGCTGTGCAGGCAAGCCTTGACAGTGTACAGGGCCGCCGCGTGAACGCAAAGAGGGGTTCTTCGGCTTTCAGCGGGCTGCCAGGGAATGGGGGCCTAGAGAAGAAGCGCGACCCACAAGAGGCCGCGCCGTGTTGGAGCTTCTGGTCGGGATTGAACCGACGACCTCTCCCTTACCAAGGGAGTGCTCTACCACTGAGCTACAGAAGCGTTGGGGGGTGAGAAAGCGGGAAACGAGACTCGAACTCGCGACATTCAGCTTGGGAAGCTGACGCTCTACCAACTGAGCTATTCCCGCGTGATCGTGGTGGGCAGGGGCGGATTCGAACCGCCGTACACTTACGTGAACAGATTTACAGTCTGTCGCCTTTAACCACTCGGCCACCTACCCGTATTGTACCCACTGTTTCGCCTTTCTCAAAGCGCACGTTCAGCCGTGTGGTGCGGATGATCGTGTATGAAGCCACCCAGGAGAATCGAACTCCCAACCTTCCGATTACAAGTCGGGTGCTCTACCAGTTGAGCTAGGGTGGCACCGTTCCTCTCGAAAGCGCTGGAACGAATTCCGGCCTCTGGATGCGGTCGCTGCGGCGCTTTTCGGCGCGTTCACTTCCGGCTGTGAATAGTAGCAGTCACCCCCCAGGGTGTCAATCACCTCACCGTTCAACTCCTGAACCGGCCACGCCGCTCCCACCCGGACCACCTCGTCGGACCAACCCGGCGCTGTCTCCTTGAGCGTTCGCTCAGGCAGGCACAGGTATGCGCCATGTGGCGCATTCGGCCCGGCCGCTGCGGGCGTATCCTCGCCTGCGCACCGGCCATTTTCCGGCCGCTGGACCACCCCACCAGCTCCGCCCTCCCCCCGCCCCAGGAGGCACCACCCTTGGACAGTTTCCGCACCCTGCTCCCGTACCTGCGCCTGCACACGCGCCAGTACGTGATCGGGCTCATCGCCGTGGCCATCGCCACCGCCGTGAACCTGATTCCCTTCTACCTCATCCGCCTGACCATCGACGGCCTGACCGGGCAGGTGGACGGCAACCCCGCCACGCCCGGCCTGACCGTCGCCACCGCCGGCATGTACGCGCTGGGCGTCGTGGCGGCCGCCGTCACCGCGGGCTTTTTCATGCTGGTCATGCGCCGCAACATCGTCGTGGCGTCCCGGCAGTCCGAGTACGAGATCCGCCGCGACCTGTTCGCCCACCTGCAGACCCTCGACAAGCACTACTACGACCGCGCCCGCACCGGCGACCTGATGAACCGCCTGACCGGCGACCTGAGCGCCGTGCGCGAGATGCTGGGCTTCGGTGCGTGGCAGATCGTGAACATCGTCTCGGGGTTCATCTCGGCGTTCGCGGTCATGTTCAGCCTCAGCTGGCAGCTCACGCTGATCGTCGTGGCGATCGTGCCGGTCATCGTGGGCGTCCTGTCTTACCTCGCGCGGCAGATCAACGTCCGCCACCGCCTCGCGCAGGAACAGAACTCGCTGATCTCCGCCCGGGCGCAGGAGAACTTCAGCGGCGCGCGCGTCGTCAAGGGCTACGCCATCGAGGACCGCGAGATCGAGGACTACCGCGCCATGAACCTCGAACTCCTGCGCCGCAACATCGCCCTGACCAAGGTGGACGGCCCGCTGCGCTCCTTCATGAGCCTGCTGCTGGGCCTCGCGTTCGGGCTGATCCTGCTCGTGGGCGGACGCCTGATCCTGGAACCCGGCAGCACCTTCACGGTCGGCATGTTCGTGCAGTTCGTCGGCACCCTGGAACGCCTGACCTTCCCCATGCTGATGATCGGCTGGATCACCAGCATCGCGCAGCGCGGCCTGGCCTCCTGGCTGCGCCTCAAGGAGATCTTCGACGCCCAGCCCCTCGTGCGTGACGAGCCGGGGCGCGCCGACACCCGCCTGCAGACCCTGCGCGGCGACATCAGCCTGGAGCGCGTCACGCTGCGCTACGGCCAGACCACCGTGCTGGACGACGTGACCCTGAACGTGCCCGCCGGGACGTTCCTGGGCGTGACCGGCCCCACCGGCAGCGGCAAGACCGTCCTGGGGCAGCTGCTGACCCGCGCCATGGACCCCACGAGCGGCACCGTGCGCATCGACGGGCACGACCTGCGCACCATCCCGCTGAGCACCCTGCGCGGCGCGATCAGCGTGGTGCCGCAGGAACCCTTCCTGTTCGGGGACAGCATCGCCAACAACATCGGCTTCGGCATCGAGGCCCGCGACCTGCCGGCCGTGCCCACCGGCGTCAGCGTGGTCGGCGCGCCCCCACCCGACGACATCCCCCAGACGCCCGACCCGGCCCGCGTGCGCGACGCCGCGCGGCTGGCCGGCCTGCTCGGCGACGTGGAGGACTTCCCGCAGGGCTTCGACACCATGCTCGGCGAGCGCGGCGTCACCCTGAGCGGCGGCCAGCGCCAGCGCACCGCCATCGCCCGCGCGATCGTGCGTGAACCCGCCATCCTGATCCTCGACGACTCGCTGAGCGCCGTGGACACCGAGACCGAACGCCGCATCGTGGACGGCCTGCGCGAGGTCAGCCGGGGCCGCACCGTCATCCTGATCGCCCACCGCGTCAGCACCCTGCGCCACGCCGACCAGATCATCGTCCTCGAGGACGGCCGCCTGACCGAACAGGGCAGCCACGACGACTTGCTGGCGCAGGGCGGCCACTACGCCCAGCTTGAGCGCCTCCAGCGCCTCGCCAGTGACCTGGACGGCGACGACGACCCCGTGACCGACCCCGAAACGGCCGCCGACCAGCTTGAACACCTGACTCAGCCCCAGAAGGTGAACCGATGACCCGCCCCGATACCGACGCCTACCAGAAGGGCTTCGACGCCCACCTCGTGCGGCGCATCCTGCACTACGTCCGCCCGTACCTGCCGCTCGTGATCGGCGGGGTGCTGCTGGCCCTGCTGATCTCGCTGGCATCGCCGCTGTTCGCGCTCATCCAGCGGCACGCCATCGATTCCTACCTCTCCCCACTGGCGCAGGGACAGGCCACCAGCCGCGACGCCCTGATCAGCGGCCTGACCACCACCGCCCTGGCCTACATGGGCCTGAAGGTCGTGGAATTCGCGCTGCAGTACGGCTTCATCCTCACCATCGGCTACCTGGGCCAGAACGTCCTGCGCGACATCCGCGCCGACGTGTTCGGCAAGCTCCAGCGGCTGCACCTCGCGTACTTCGACCAGAACCCCGTCGGGCGCCTGATCACCCGCGTGACCAGCGACGTGGACGCCATCAACCAGTTCATCACCGGCGGCCTCGTCAGCCTGATCCAGAGCACCTTCATCATCGTCGTGTACGTCGTGATCATGCTCAGCGTGAACTGGCGCCTGGCGCTGATCTCGTTCACGGTGCTGCCCGTCCTGTTCCTCGCCACCCGCTTCTTCCAGACCCGCCTGCGCGACTCGTTCCGCGTGACCCGCACCCAGCAGGCCATCGTGAACAGCAAACTGAACGAGAACATCACCGGCATGCTCACCGTGCAGCTGTTCGCCCGGCAGAAACGCAGCGCGCTGGACTTCAACCTCAGCAACCGCGCCCTGCTGAGCGCCAACGAGAACAGCGTCAAGTGGTTCTCGCTGTTCATGCCCGTCGTGGCCGTGCTCGGCCAGGTCGCCGTGGCGCTGATCCTGTACTTCGCCGCCCGGCAGATCCTCGGCGTGGACGGCGTGGTCGCCGGGGCCATCACGGTCGGGACGCTGTTCGCGTTCGTGCAGCTCTCGCAGCAGCTGTTCCAGCCCATCCAGGATCTCGCGGACGTGTTCAACAACCTCCAGGCGGCCATGGCCAGCAGCGAACGCATCTTCGGCGTGCTCGACACCGAGGAAGCCATCCAGGACAAACCCGGCGCCAAGACGCTGCCGGACTTCCAGGGCCGCGTCACCTTCGACAAGGTCTGGTTCGCGTACGACCAGAGCGTCACCGAGACCACCCCCGACACCGACGACCGCTGGATCCTGCGCGGCATCGACCTCGACATCCAGCCCGGCGAGAGCGTCGCCCTGGTCGGCGCGACCGGCGCGGGCAAGACCAGCGTCACCGCCCTGGTCAGCCGCTTCTACGACGTGCAGCGCGGCGCGGTGAAGGTGGACGGCGTGAACGTCCGCGACCTGCAGCAGCACGACCTGCGCAAACACGTGGGCGTGGTGCTACAGGACGTGTTCCTGTTCGCGGGCACCATCGAGAGCAACCTCACCCTGAACAACCCCGCCATTCCCCACGAGCGCGTCGTGGAAGCCTGCCGGTACGTCGGCGTACACGACTACATCCTCAGCCTGGAGAACGGCTACCAGACCGAGGTCCGCGAACGCGGCGCGACCCTGAGCACCGGGCAGAAGCAGCTGCTGGCCTTCGCCCGCGCGCTCATCCAGAACCCGGACATCCTGCTCGTGCTCGACGAGGCCACCGCCAACGTGGACACCGAGACCGAACTGCGCATCCAGGCCGCGCTGGAACGCGTCATGCGCGGCCGCACCAGCATCATCATCGCCCACCGCCTCAGCACCATCGAACACTGCGACCGCATTGTCGTGATGCGTAAGGGCCGCATCGTCGAGCAGGGCAGCCACCGCCAGCTGCTCGACAAGGGCGGCTACTACGCCCGCCTGCACCGCCTCCAGTACGCGCAGGGCGACGCCGCCGACTGAACCGGCACCGCAGAGGGGCGCCGGCCGCGGACTGAACCGCACCGGCGCCCCTTTCCCGTGGAGCTCAGCGGTACGTGACGTTCAGCGTGACCTGCGTGCCCTCGCCCAGCGTGAGGTAGTCGCTCAGGCCGTTGCTGCGCGCCGTGCCGCCCGTGAAGGCCAGACGCAGCTGCGTGCTGCCCGCCCGGTTGATCGCCGCGAGGCCAGAGGCGTTCAGCGGCGCGCTGAGGGTGGTGCCCGCCGCCGTGCCCGCAGGGGCCGCGAAGGAGGCGACACCGGCCGCCGTGACAGCCGCCGCGAAGTCGTCCGTGCCCAGCGCGCAGGTGGCGCCCAGACAGCCGCTCCGCACGTCGACCCCCAGCGTCGCGCCGCCCGCCCAGGGATTGCCGTTCGGCGCGAGGCTGTAGCGCACCGTCAGGGTCGCGCCGGTGACGGTCGCGCCGTCCGGCAGGCTGGACGTGTCGAACGACAGCACGCCCTTCCACGGGGCGTCCGCGTTATCCCCCACGCCGATCCCACCCGACGCGACGACGTACCCGCCGGTCGTGGCGGACGGCGTGTTCGCCGCCACGTACCCGTCCTGCGTCCCCACCGAACTGAACGCCACCGCCGTGTCCGGCGCGGCCGTCAGCGTGTACGCGTACGTCTGCGGGGCCGACGCGTTCCCCGCCGTGTCCACCGCGTACGCCCGCACCGTGCCGCTGCTGCTCAGCGTGACGCTGCCCCCTCCCGCCAGCGCGACCCGCGTGGCACTGCTGACCGGATCGCTGCCGTCCGTGGTGGCGTACACCGTGCCCGGCTCGTTCAGGGCCAGCGTGACGGTCAGCGGCCCCACGTACGTGCCCGGCGCGGGCGACACGCTCACGACCGGCGCGGTCGTGTCCGGCGTCGTGCCGCCCCCACCCCACGTTCCGGCGCTGAAGAAACGCCACATTTCCGCGCTGGCGTCCGGCCCCTTTGGGTCCGTGTACGACCCGGCGGTATTCCCACCGCTCCAGGCGTGCCCCATGCCCGTCACCGACCACTGCTCGACCACGCCCCCCGCGAAGGTCTTCACGCTGTACGCCCGGCCCCCGCTGACCGTGCCCGAACGCGTCGTCACCTGCGCCGTGCTGCGACTGCCGTTGTCCTGCCCGTCGTCCGCGAGGTCGTTCGTCTGCACCCACTGCGCCGCCACCTGATCCCCGTTCACCGGGTACACCGTGTAGTCGCTGCTGCCGTGGAACACGATGGTCCGCACCGTCCGTTTGAACGTCCCCATCGCGTTGTAGGCCGCCGTGCCCTGCGCGTCCGGATTGGGCCCGCCGCTGTTCATGGCCGTGAACGCCGCCGAGGAACTCGTGGCCGCCTTGAACTCCAGTCCCGACGCGACCCCCACGCCGCTGAACACGTCCGGGTACGTGGCCCCCATGATCACGCTCATGGCCGCGCCCGCCGACAGGCCCGCCACGTACACCCGCGCGGCGTCCACGTTCATCTTCCCCTTCACGGCGTCCACGACCGCCCTGATCGCCGCCGGTTCCCCCTGCCCGCGCGCCTGATGCGCCGGATCGAACCAGTTCCAGCACTTGTTCTGATTGGCGCTCGACGGCTGCTCCGGGTACACGACCAGGAAGCCCTGCGTGTCCGCGAGGTCGTTCATGCGCGTCCCCGCCGCGAAATCCGCCGGGGACTGCGTGCAGCCGTGCAGCATGACCACCAGGGGCCGCGCCGCGCCCGCCCCAGCCGTGGGCGTGTACAGCGTGTAGTTGCGGGTCACGCCCGCCCCGGTCGCGCTGCCGGTGGTCGTGGTACCGGTCGCCTGAGCGTGCAGAGGAGAGGACGGATGCGGGGACGACAGGGGAGAGGACGGAGCCTGCGCACAGGCAGCCAGCAGGAGCGGCAGAGACATCAGGGCGGCGCGATTCATGACGGACCTCACGGGAAGTGGGCGCGGCGCGCCCCGGCAGCGGAACGACAGCAGTTCCGACGCGGGCCGCCGGGAGAACGGATTGAAGGTTGACCTGCCCACCCTACGTGCCGGGCGTCACACGCCGGTTACACACAGGAGGCGGGGCGCAGGCTTCACCGCTCCCTACGCCCCACCTCGCCCGGCTGCCGTTACAGGTATGCCAGCGCCCAGTCCCGCGCGCCGTGATCCAGCCCCGCCCGCAGCAGCGCGAGGCCGTCCGGCGCGGCGTCCGCCCGGTGCGGCGCGCCGTCCAGGGCCGCCTGGAACTCTTCGAGCGGCAGGCGCGTGGGTGCCAGCAGGGTCGCGCGGACCACGCCGCCCCGCACGTCGTAGCGCGCGGCGTACACGTTCCCCTTGCGGGCGTCCAGCGACACGCCCTGCACGCCGTCCCCGCCCACGAGCGCCTCCAGCGTACTGACCCCCAGCACCGGCGCACCCCACACCCGCCCCAGGCCCAGCGCGTAACTCGCGCCCACCCGCACGCCCGTGTACGACCCGGGCCCCGTGCCGATCACGACCGCGTCCGCCCGCAGCGGCAGCCCCGCCTCGGAGAATAGCGCCTGAACAGCGCCCGGCAGCAGCTCCGCGTGCGCGCGGCCCACCTCACGCGACACCTGCGCCGACCCGCCCGGCCACGCCAGCGCCAGCGTCAGCCACGGCGTGGCCGTGTCCAGCGCCAGGGTCACGTCCGGCTTCAGGGAGGCAGGGGCAGCGTACTCAGTCATCGCCGGGCATTGTAGGGCAGCCCGCCCGGTGCGCCCGTCCCGCGGCGTCCTGACGCGCGGCGTTCACCCGCCCTTTGCAACCGCGTTTGTCACCCCGCCGGGAACGTGATCGGGGGGCGGCGGAAAGCGGCCCGGTGGTATGCTCGATCATCATGACGAACACCGCCAGTATCGCCAAAGGACTCGAAGGCGTTCTCTTCACCGAGAGCAAACTCACGTTCATCAACGGCACCGAAGGCATCCTCACCCACCTGGGCATTCCGATCCAGGAATGGGCGGAAAACAGCACCTTCGAGGAACTGTCCCTGGCCCTCCTGAACGGCCAGCTGCCCACCGCCGCCGAGCTCGCGCAGTTCGACGCGGACCTGAAAGCCAACCGCGCTATTCCCGAGGCGCTGACCGAGATCATCAGGGGCATGCCGCGCGGCGTGCACCCCATGCAGGCGCTGCGCACCGCCGTGTCCTACCTGGGCCTGCTGGACCCGCAGGCCGAGGACACCAGCGCCGAGGCCCGGCGCGCCATCGCCACGCGCATGATCGCGCAGTTCTCCACGATCATCGCCGCGATCAACCGCTCGCAGGAAGGGCAGGACATCATCGCGCCCCGCATGGACCTGACGCACGCCGGGAACTACCTGTACATGCTCAGCGGCAAGGAACCCACCGCCGAGCAGGCCCGCCTGTTCGACATCGCCCTCGTGCTGCACGTGGACCACGGCATGAACGCCAGCACCTTCACCGCCATCGCCACCGGCAGCACGCTGAGCGACATGTACTCCTGCATCACGAGCGCCATCGGCGCCCTGAAGGGCCCCCTGCACGGCGGCGCGAACGAGGCCGTGATGGACATGCTCGACGAGGTCGGCACGCCCGACAAGGCCGAAGCCTACATCACGAAGAAGCTCGACAACAAAGAGAAGATCATGGGCGTCGGGCACCGCGTGTACAAGTACTTCGACCCCCGCAGTCGCGTCCTGCGCGACTACGCCGAGGTGGTCGCCAGCAAGGAAGGCAAGAGCAACTACTACCAGATCCTGGAGACCATCGAGAAGGTCGTCGTGGACCGCATCGGCAGCAAGGGCATCTACCCGAACGTGGACTTCTACAGCGGCACCGTGTACAGCGACCTGGGCATCCGCAAGGAGTTCTTCACGCCCATCTTCGCGCTGGCCCGCATCAGCGGCTGGTGCGCCAGCCTGATCGAGTACACCGGCAACAACCGCCTGCTGCGCCCCGACGCCGTGTACACCGGCGCCACCGACGCGCACTATGTGAAACTGCAAGACCGCCAGTAACCGGCAGGACGGAAGGGGCAGGCGACCCGCACGGGTCAGCCTGCCCCTCTTCCTGTGCCGTTCCCGCCACCTACGCGCAGATCGGTTCGACCACCCACGCCCCGTAATGATTCACGAAGTGCGCCCCGGCCCCCCGGAACGCCTGCGCCACGTCGGGCAGGCGACCTGGCTGGTCAGACACATCCACACTCAGCAGGATCTCGCCCCAGCCGAGCGCCTCCACGTAACGCTCCACGTGCACGCGCTCGTCGGTCGCACCCTGCATCAACCGCAGCAGCTGCGCCCACAGTCCATGTCGCCGCCCGTCGGCGTCCAGCGCCGCCACGCCGTCCTCACCTATCAGCAGCTGCACCGACTGATCCCCCAGCCCCAGCGTCAGCAGGCGCGACGTGCAGGCCTGCACGTCCTCCAGCGACCGGAATAGTCCGTACACCCGGCCCCGGCTGAGCATCGTGAAATGCATCGCGCCCGCCCGCGCCACCCGACCTCGACCCTGCACGCCTCTGGTCATGCCCATCACCTCATGACTGCCGCTGCCCACCCGGGCAACACCACGTTCCGGCGACCACCCACCGCGCCAACCGTCAGTTCAGGCCCCCACCGTACGCCGCCCGGACCACGCGGAATAGGCCCGAGCATACGGAAAGAGCCACGGGCACCGGCGCGCCCGTGACCCCGACGAAGTGTTACGCGCTCAGGCCCTTGCTGCCGTGCAGGGTGCGCTCCACCGTCTCGGTGACCTCCTGCTCGAAGCGGCGCAGGTGCTCGCGCAGGCGGTCCAGTTCCGCCACGCCCAGATCCGCCAGCCACAGCACGCTGCGGCCCAGCACCGCGAACGTCAGGGGTGCGTCCTCATCCGCGTCCTCGTCCGGGTCCACCGGGTCGAGGTTCAACATCCCGTAGTCCAGGCCCTGATTCATCAGGTTCATGCCCATCAGGATGTCCGGCAGGCTGTCCTCCTCGACGTACAGGTCCAGGTCCAGGTGCAGGCGCACGATCACCCCGCCCTGCGGATCGGCCTCGGCGAACATCGCCACGCGCGTCTCACCGTCCTGGATCAGCGCGCCGTCCTCGACCGCCTCGACAGTCAGGCCGCTCTGTTGCAGCGCCGCCATGATCCGCTGCAGTTCCGACTGGGATGCTGTCATGCGCCGGAGTATAGAGCCCGCGCCCGCCCCGGACGGTCACGGGGTCCACGGTGTGCCGCGCCGCCGGACTGGCCGGGTCAGTCGCGGCGCGGTTCGTCCGGCAAGGGGTGGAGCAGGGTCGCGCGGGCGTTCAGTGCCACACTGCCGGTCGCGTCCAGGCGGTGCAGGACAGCGTCGAACGTCCAGTCCTGCGCCCACACGCGCTTGACCGCCTGGAGTGCCGCCGTGCCGGGGGGCAGGAAGGTGACCGTCTCGGTGGCGGGTCCGGTGGGCGCCGCGGCGGCGCGGCGAACGTGCACGGGCCCACCTGCGGGGAGACCCACCCGGGCGACCGTGCGGTAGAAGACCTGCACCGCGTCGTCCATCAGGTACGACGTGCGGATCAGCGCCTGGGCCTGCGCGGCCAGGGGTTCCAGGGCGTCCTCGTCGATGCGGGCCGGGCGGATCGGGGCGAACAGTCGCACCAGCTGTTCGGGCAGGTTCCCGCCCTGGTAGAACGCCTCCTCGAAGGCGGGCGGCACGATCACGCCGGGCGTGCCGTGGGCCCACAGGCGCGCGACCTCCGCCTGTTCCTCCGGGTGCAGCGTGCGCCGGGCGTCGGTGTCTGCGAAGGTCAGCATGTCCGCAGCATACGGGGCAAGCCTCCCCGGCGACCGGCCAGTTGCTCGGCGGCGTGGTGTGGGCGGCTCAGGTCAGGCGGGTGCGCATCCAGGCCTTGACGCTGCTCGCGCCGGGCGTGTCCCGCACGAGCACCGCCGCGACTCCCCCGTCGAAGGGGCACAGGACGAGCACCCGGTCCTGAAATTCCAGCTGCGCGGCCTTCAGGGGGACGCGGGCGTGCAGGTGCGGCGCGAGCGTCTGCGCAGACGTCAGCAGAAACCGCACGTACGGACCGACCTGTTCGCCCAGGGGGCCCGCCGGAGTGAGGGGCAGCCCCTGCGGGTCGAACGCGCCCGCCGCGATCACACCGGGCAGGACGCTCAGGCCTGCCACGAACATCTGCGCCTGCTGCCGGACCCGTTCGGGTGTCAGCGCCGCCGGGGGCCGTGCGGCCGGGACGGGAGCGGCCGTGGCCGTCCCGCTCCCACCGGGGCGTGCCGGAGCTGTGTGCCGCTGCGCCGCCGGGGCCGCGCCACCGGGGGACGGTCGGCTCAGAGGAGCGGCGGCGCTGGCGGGCGTGGAGGCCGGGTCGATGGCCGGGATGGGGTGGCGCTGGCCCAGCCAGCCCTGGAGGGCCGGGAACAGCACGCCGGGCCGCAGGGGTTTACGCAACACGTCCAGCACGTCCAGTTCATCGGCCTGCGCGCGCAGTTCCGGTTCGATGATGCCGGTCATGAACACGACGGGCAGCTGGGGGTGCGTGCGGCGCACCTGACGGGTCAGCTCCACGCCGTCCAGGCCGGGCATGCGGACGTCCGTCAGGAGGAGCGCCGTGTCGGGCGCGAGGGCCTCCAGGGCCGCCGCCCCACTGTCGGCCAGCCGGACGTTCAGGTGCGGCGCGAGCAGGTATTCGAGGTTCTGGAGCACGCCCGGACTGTCGTCCACGATCAGGACCGTGGGGCGGTGGGGGGCGGCGCTGGTCATGCATTAACGGTAACGGGGCGGGTGTCTCAGGGCCCGTACAAAAGCCCAGGAGGTTGTGAGATTTCACACGATACCCTCACGTCCTGCCCGCCAGTATGCTGCCCGCATGACCCCTCTGACCTCACTGCTGGGCCTCGACGCCCGCCTGCCCCAGGTGTGGGCCTGGGTGCAGGCGCAGATGCAGCCGGACGCCGCGCATGACGACGCGCACCTGGCCCGCGTGGCCCGCTGGACCATCCGCTGCGCCCCCGACCAGCCCCCTGCGCTGGCGGTCGCCGCCGCCCTGACGCACGACGTCGTGAACCTCCCCAAGAACCACCCGGACCGCGCCCACGCCAGCGACCTGAGCGCCCAGGCGGTCCTGATCCAG
Organism: Deinococcus hopiensis KR-140; assembly: GCA_943327755.2. Taxonomy (GTDB): domain Bacteria; phylum Deinococcota; class Deinococci; order Deinococcales; family Deinococcaceae; genus Deinococcus; species Deinococcus hopiensis_A. Next base: position 54,139 of record CALPYF020000024.1, on the reverse strand, counting down.
CTGCCCAGGCTGGGCTTCACCCCGGACGACGCCCGCTGCATTGCAGACGCCGTGCGCGACCACAGCTACTCGCGCGGCGCGACCCCCACCACCCCGCTGGGCCGCGCCCTACAGGACGCCGACCGGCTTGACGCGTTGGGCGCGCTGGGTGTCCTGCGCGTCGCGGGCGTCGGCGGGCAGCTGGGCCGCGCCCTGCTGCACCCGGACGACCCCTGGGCCGAGACGCGTGCCCCCGACGACCTCGCGTACACCATCGACCACTTCTTCACCAAACTGCTGCGCCTGGACGGCACGTTCCTGACCCCTGCCGGACAGGCCGAGGCCAGACGCCGCACCCTGACCATGCGCGCCTTCCTCGCCGAACTCGCCAGCGAACTCGAAATCGCGCCCCCACGGGAGCGTTGATGATGAACGGTTGATGGTTGATAGAGGTCGCTTTCTATCAACCATCAACTGTCAACCGCTCACTCCAGGTGCGCGTGGTCGTTGTACGTCACGAGCGCCCAGCGTGCCCCTGCCCCCCGCCCGGTGCGGGTCAGGGTGGTGAGGCTGGTGTGGGACAGCTGGTACGGAAACGGCAGGACGTAGCCGGGCTGCGGCCGGGCAGGCCACGCGAACAGGTCGCACAGCAGCGCCCGGATCGCCGCGCCGTGCGTGAACGCGATCACGCGCCCGCCCGGCAGTTCCCCGGCCCAGTCGCGCAGGCGGGCGCCCACCTGCGACAGGCTCTCGCCATCCGGGGCGGGCGTGCCCCACGGGTCCAGCTGCCACTGCGCGTAGCGGTCGTCGCCCAGGACCTCGTCGGTCGTGACGCCCTCGAACACCCCGAAGTGCAGTTCCCGTAGCCGGACATCCAGCGTCAGCGGCGTGCCCGCCGGGAGGCTCAGTTCCGCCGTGCGGGCCGCGCGCGCCAGATCACTGCTGAAGGCCCGGTCGAACGGGCGGCCCGCCAGCCGGGGTCGCAACCGCGCCGCCTGAGCCTCCCCGACCGCGCCCAGCGGCGTGTCCGACCAGCCCTGCCAGCGTCCCGCGCCGTTCCAGTCGGTCGCGCCGTGCCTCACCAGCGTCAGGTGCAGCGGCGCGCCGGTCACGGCACCGTCAGGCACGGCACCGTCAGGCGCGGTGCCCTCGGTCACGGGCGTGCCTCGAAGTCCGGCTCGGCGGCACTCGTGTCCTGTCCCTCCGGGAGGGGCGGCACCGGGCGGGGCCTGCCGTGTTCATCGAGGGCCACGAACACGAAAAAGCCCGTCGTGGCGAGTTCCTGGTCTCCGGTTGGCATGTGCTCGCGGTACACGTCCACGCGGATCGTCATGCTCGTGCGGCCCACCCGCACCACCTGCGCGTCCAGCGCCACGGCGTCCCCCACTCGGATCGGCACGTGGAAATCCACGCCGTCCATGCGGGCCGTCACGACGTTCCCCCCGGCGTGCCGCACCGCCGCGATGCTCGCCGCCTTGTCCATCAGGGACAGTACCCACCCGCCGAACGCAGTCCCGTGGTAGTTCGTGTCCTTCGGGAACACCAGTTCCAGCATGCGCGCCCGGCTGCGCGGCGCCTTCATCGTCTCGTCCATAGCGTCCTCCCCGCGCCGCCCGTGTGGGGGCACGTCAACCTTGCCAGTGTACAGGGCGCCCCCAGAAGCGGCGCCGGGCGTGCCTGCACCGGGAACAGGCTGCGCACGGCATGAAAAAAGGAGCCCCCATGCGGGGACTCCCTTCAGACCCGGGTGGGTCTTACCAGCGGTCGTTGCGGCGGCCGCCGAAGTCGCTCACGGGAGCGGCCTTCGTCACGACGATGTTCTTGGCCTGGGGGCCCTTGCCGCGCTGGCCGTCTTCGATGTCGAATTCGACTTCGTCGCCTTCGTTCAGCTTCTTGAAGCCGCTGCCCTGGATCGCGCTGAAGTGCGCGAAGATGTCGGGGCTGCCCTCGGACTGAATGAAACCGAAGCCTTTTTCCGCGTTAAACCATTTCACGATGCCTACTGCCATAGTCTCAACTCCTTGTTCTCCAGAAGACGCAAAACGCGCACGAGCTCTTGCCTCGTGCGCGTACATAGCATGCGAACTTGGAAAACTACAGGATCGAGTATACCTCAACCGGGCGCCGCGTGCAGCAGACTGTCCGGCCCTGTAGGGTAACCCGGTGACCTCACCTGTCATCCGCAACGTCCTGGACGGCGTCTTCATCCATGTGCGCGACCTGCGCCGCGCGGCCCGGTGGTACAGCGCCCTCCTCGGACTGCCGCTGAAAGAGGACGAACTGGCCCGCCACTACTACACCCTGAACGCGCCGCGCGAGCGCCCCTGGATCACGCTGGACGACCACGCCGCCGACCCGGACTTCGAATTCTGCCCCGCCCCGCATCCCATCTGCTCGTTCCTGACCGCTGACCTGGAGGCTGCCCGCACGCACCTGCGGACGCTGGGCACGCCCTGGACCGGCGAGATCCGCGAGGTTCACCCGGGCCTGCGCGCCATGACCGTGCGCGACCCGGACGGGAACGCCCTGATGCTGATCGAACGCACCTGAGCCGCTGCTACCGGACGGCGCGGCCCACGTCCACGCGGGCGTCCAGGGTCCCCAGCGCCTCGCCGGTCACGACCAGGGCGTCCGGCGTGACGCGCACGTCCGTGACCTTCAGGGCGCGCAGCGTGCCGCCCAGGGTCACGCCGGGCGCCGGCGAGAACGGCAGCCGACCCTGAACCTGCGCCCGCACCGCGTCCAGGCGGGGCCGCAGGTCGAAACGGGCCGCCTGCGTCACGTACGCCTGCGCGCGGGCGTCCGCCAGCCACGCCAGCACCCGTCCGGTCAGGCCCGCGCGGCGCGTCGTGACCGTCACGTTCCGCAGCGTCAGCACCTGCCCCGCCGCGTCCAGGGTGGGCGTGCCGCGCACGTCCGTCGTGGCGCTGAGCCGCAGGCCCAGCGGCCCGCTGATCTGAAGCTGCACGGCGGCGTTCAGCTGCGCCCCCTGCGGCGTCAGCGTCACGCCCGTGACCCGCAGCGTCGGCGAGGTCGGCACCGGAAGCGTCAGCGTGCGCCGCGCCGCCTCGCGCGTGGCGGCCGCCGAGAGTTCCGGGTAGGGGAGACGCACCGGCACGCTGAGGTTCACGTCCGGGGTGAGCGTGTCGCTGCGGCGCAGGGCCGGGAGCGGCAGCGCCGCCTGCGTGGGCGCGCGGCCCAGCCCGGCGTCCAGGCGCAGCTGCGCGCCCAGCGTGAGCTTCAGGGCGTCCGGCGTGAACCGCAGCGGCGACACGCTCAGGTTCAGCGGCGTCACCCGCGCGTACGCGGCGTCCGGGGTGGGCAGCGCCCACGGCTGCTGCGCCCGCGCCCACAGCGTCCCCGCCCGCTCGCGCAGCCGCGCCTGCTCCCGCACCGCCGCGCGCACCTGCGCCGCCAGCGCGTCCAGCTGCGCCCGCACCTGCGTGTCCACCAGCGACTGCACGCTGACCCGCACGCCCTGCGCCAGCTCCACACTCAGCGGGTCGGTCCAGGTGTAGTCCCCTTTCACGGTCACGTCCGCCTCCCAGTCCGGCGTCACGGTCGGCACCACCGTCAGCGCCACGGTCGCCTCACCCCCGAAGTCCCGCGCCAGGAACGCCCCCACCCCGCCCGGCTCGGCGCGGAACGCCGCGCGGATCGGCACGCTGACCCGCAGCCCCGAACCGTCCGGCAGCGCCTGTACCTGCACGTGCCCCGCCCGCGTCACCGTTCCCGACAGCGTCACCCGCAGCAGGCCCCCCAGGAACGACCGGTCCTCGTCCACCCGCGCGAACTCCAGCGGCACCCGCGCGTTCGCCGCTCCCTGCACCCCCGCGAGCGGCACCGACACCGGCACCGTGACCGTCGAGGGAGCAGGAGCAGCCAGCGCAGCAGAAGCAGACATAAGCGCAGTCAACACCACCGGCGTGAGACCACGCATCAGGCGAAGGGGGGAGCGGAACAGGGAAGAGGCGGGCATCCCCCAGACGCTACCCGGCCCGCATGAGGCCTTACCCGGTGGATTAACCAACCGTGACTACCCTCACGGTGCAGCGCCGGAGCTTGACCTGGGCGCGCAGAGGAGCCCCCACATGACCCAGCCCATCCGCCCGTACCCCGCCGACGACCACGACCACCACGACGACCTGAACAACCTGGGCCTGCAGGCCGACACGAACATGCTCGCGCGCAGCGTCCTCGACCGCCGCCACGTGCTGGGCCTGGGCCTGCTCGGCATCGGCCTGCTGGCCAGCAACCGCGTCAGCGCCGCCACCGGGGCCGCCACCGGGACCAGTGCCGCCTGCACCCCCATCCCCAGCGAGACCGCCGGGCCGTACCCCGCCGACGGGTCGGTCGCCAGCGGCCAGAGCCTGAACGTCCTGACGCGCAGCGGCGTCGTCCGCCGCGACCTGCGCCGCAGCCTCGGGACCGGCAACGTGGCGCCCGGCGTGCCCCTGGCCCTCACGCTGAAACTCGTGAACACCAACGGAAGCTGCGCGCCCCTGCGCGGGTACGCCGTGTACGCGTGGCACTGCACCGCCGACGGCAACTACAGCATGTACAGCGCCCCCATCGTCGGCGAGGACTACCTGCGCGGCGTGCAGGCCAGCGACGCGGGCGGTAACGTCACCTTCCAGACCATCGTCCCGGGGTGCTACCCCGGCCGCTGGCCCCACATCCACTTCGAGGTGTACCCCACCCTCGCCAGCGCCACGAACGCCCGAAGCAGGATCCAGACGTCACAGCTGGCCCTCCCGCAGGCCATGTGCCAGCAGACCTACACCCAGGCGGCGTACGGCAGCAGCGCCCGCTTCCTGGCGCAGACCAGCCTGAGCCGCGACAACATCTTCAGCGACGGATACGCCGCCCAGTTGCCCGCCATCACCGGGAACGCCACCAAGGGCTACTCGGCCACCCTGACCGTCGGCCTCGCCCGCTGAGCCGCCGGTCAGCAGTGCGGTCGGGGGTGGTGTTCCCGGCCGCAGCGGGTGTGGCTTGCACTTCCCCCCGGAAGCCGCTACTCTGCTGTGCGCTGGAACGGTGTCCGAGTGGTTGAAGGAGCACGCCTGGAAAGCAGGTATAGGTGCAAGCTTATCGAGGGTTCGCGCCAGGACACAATTTTCTGATTACCCGTATGCACGCCTGTAAAGGGCGTTTTTTATTTTACTAAAATTGAGATTAATGCTTCCTTAATACTTTTCCCGACAGGCGTGATTGCGACTAGTAGGTTTGTTCTCATGTTTTGAGTATCGGATTTGGGCTATAAAGTGTCTTGTTAAATTATCGAGAGGTAAAATCTTTGAATCTGTGATACTTTTTAAAGCCTTGCCTGCCTTATTGTATGAGTTTTGGTCTGAAATTGTTTTTTGTTTCATCGAGTGTATTATGTGACTATATGAAACATTGCGCCCTGCCGAACATTGATTGGCAATGCATGCGGCAGGGCTTTCTTATTTGATTATGGGAAAAGCGCTATGCACCATTGATGGTAGCTTGGTGCTTAATCTTGCATGTTTCGACAAAAGCGTCAATGCAGATGGCTAGCATCTTAAAATATTCCACGGCTGCTGAGGTTTTGCTTATACTGGGTAGTACAGTTTCAGCGGCCGGGTGTGCTATTTTGTTTCTTTCATCCATAATCTCTCTGAGTTCTTTTTGCGCCTCTGAAGTTGCTCGTGGCTGTTCATGTGAAATATACCTTTGTTTGCAGCTTACCTGTTCTCCAATGGTTTTCCAGACGTCTTTAAATCCTATTCTTTTAAATAACTCATCAATAACTTCAGACCTTATGTTCGTAGAAGTTATTGAAAGGCACTGAACGCTAATTTCTGATGAATCTAAATTAAGGTTATCTGACAATGTTTTTGCGAAAGCGCCAGCTGCGCCTTCACCGTGTCCGTATTTTCGCGGATTTTTAACTACTTCGGCTGTAAATATTACAATACTCTCTCTCATTTCTTTTGACATTTTTCTATAACTTTGTGAGGTTGATGCTATATAGGATGCCAATTCTTCTATGCTAGATTTAACATAATGTTCAAATCTTCCACAAGAATAAAGGAATATCGATGGCGCATAGTAAGATAGGGATTGCCTGTGAGAATGTACTTGTGCATGTAATGCTTTTGCTGCCTGTATGTAGTCTCCGTGGTCATCGCCATCATTTTCGTTTAATGGGGTTTTTCTTGAAAACTCCTCTAAAGAAATATGATAAGCTATGCCATTCTGTAGTTTTTCAACGTCTTCCAGAAATTTATCTAATGCGATTCCCATACTTCAATGAGCCTCGCCCTTATGTATTATCGCGGCAACTTCTTTGCTAAGATTATTTCTAATAATTTGTGTTGCTATCTCTACTCGTTCTTTTATTGAATCAAAAGTATTAGCTCGGCCAACTAATATTTCGTAATATTCATCATTAAACATCAACTCGCTTACTATATATTTTATGGTCTCCTTCCTGCTTTCTATATCTTCTCCTTGATTATTGATGAGTGCGACCATCAGAGCGTCATATAGAGGCCTGCTCGGTTTGCCGGTTCTAATATTAATAAATGTGTCTTCTTCAAATATCCCAAACCAACGATTAAGACAGCTAAGATACTCATTCTTAAGAATTTCTGCTTGTTCTTCGGTTGTTTTTAAGTGGCGTGCCATGCAGCTATCCAAAATGAGGCGCATGGAACCGCCCTTGCCAATTTGAATGCTTTCCCTGATTGCAAACACTCTTAATGCTATCTCTAAGTCAAGCATTGATTTATATAAAGCATTTTTATGAAGTTGCTTGAGCATTGATTGAGATTCGGTTAATTCCCAGGGAATCATCCAGATTTTACAGAAAACTCTATCACGAGATATTTCATGGAGAATTTGGTTGAATTTACTATTATACAGAGCATTTCTAATCTCTTGAGGATTGAGAGGCTCCCCTCCGGTGTTTAGTCTTTCGAATAGAGCTTTCCTTACATCTATTGGCTCATCAGTGCCAGCTATACTTCTGGTTTCAGCTAAGAGAATAATCGAAGTAATATTTCGGCGATTTAAGCCCAATCGAATCACGTTTGGCAATTGTGAATATTTTTTTCCATTTAATTCATGCCAAGTATCCAGTCCTCTGAGAGGAAATTTGTCATCGAAGTAATCGGAAACGGCGGTTACTCTTTGTAATCCATCCATTACTTCGTATTGATTGTACTCGTTTTCATAAAGGTAAATAGGGGGGATTGGGATATTGAGTAGCAATGATTCTATTAATAATGACTTTTTTCGGTTATCCCAGCGAGACCGCCTCTGATAGTCCGGATTTAAATTTAACTGAGAACTGCCTTTCAAGACCTGAATTAGGTATTCCAGCGGCCAATCCATCGAACTTCTCATGATTTTCAGCTGTGATTCTTGATACTTATTTTTAAAATATGAATCATCTAGCACTTCAAATGTAGATAAAGTAACTTCATCCTCTTCTTCTTCAATCCACTCTTCAATCTCTGTATTTGTAATCGTTGAATTAGGCGATTTTTCGGTCATTAGGTCTCCCTTGTGTTAAAGATTGGAAATTTTCTGCTGTAAAATAGCAGCTGAAACTCGCACCTGTGCGCTTTTTTGACGTAACATTTTAGATGCGAGCGTTTCTAAGCTGTTACAGTGAGGCATGGAAAAAGCCGTGGCGTACTTCCGAGTCTCGACGCAGAAGCAGGGTTACTCCGGGCTTGGCCTGGAAGCTCAGGAGCACTCGGTTACCCAATACGCTCAGAGCCGTGGACTCGACATCGTGGCGAGATACACCGAGCTTGAGTCTGGAACTGGGAAGCGTCGCCGCACGGAGATTTACCGCGCCATCGCTCAGGCTAAAGCGGAGGGTGCCGTGCTCCTCATTGCCAAGCTCGACCGTCTGAGCCGCAACCTGCACTTCGTCACCGGGCTCCTGGAATCGCAGGTTGACTTCATCGCCGTAGATATTCCAGAAGCGAACAGGCTCACCATCCAACTGATGGCGGTTCTTGCGGAGCACGAAGCCAGAGCGACCAGCGCCCGGACGAAAGAGGCGTTGGCCGCTGCCAAGCGGAGAGGGGTGCGTCTGGGCAGCCCTCAGCCGATGACGGAAGAGGTTCGCGCCTTGGGACGAGCGACGCAGCAGGAAGCCGCTCGTGACGCGTACACCAATGTGTCGGATTACATCGCCCTGATGCGCGACAAAGAAATGAGCCTCCGGGCCATTGCCCGGAAGCTGACGGAGAGTGGGTTTAAGACCAGAACAGGCAAAGAATGGAATGCCGTTCAGGTGTCGCGTGTCTTAAGCCGCGCACGCGCTACGTTGCCAGAAGTGAATGCCACTATTCACTATCACTAGTGTTCTTGTCTGCGAGCGAATCTTCCTCAAGTGACTGTTGATAATTCGGATATCCGGGGTAAAGGTGGGCTTCGGAGGGTGAAGCAATCACCGTGTAGGTTTTCCAGTCAACGACACTGCCTTTGCTTTCCTCTTCATGCAATCCAATAATTATATCCTTTAATCTTCCCATCTCTGCACCTCTATGGGATGATACTCCTATTTTTCTTTAAGCGCAACCCCCCTTTGATTTAAAATATGCTATAAGCATTATATTGAAAGATGAAATCAACACACTATAAAGCTGTTTCAGTTTATGTCGATGATGCTTGCGGTTCTGCTGTTGATTTTCATGCGAGGGCATATCCCAAAAGAGCAGATAAGTAATGCAAAAGCAGTGAATATTCAGTTGATTTTTCAATCTAGCGGCGAGGGATTTTGATACACTGTAAATATCAATAAACTTGACTGACTGCTCATGGCTCACTATAATATTCTTCCCTGTACTCACCTATGGGATGAATACTCCTATGAACCTGAATGAATTATCTGAATATCCATATGTACTCCCCCTTGATGAAAGCAATTATCTTTATAGCTTCCAATCTAGCTTAAGAAGCTTTGATATAGGTGTTTCTCGTTCGTTTCGTAATATAATTTCTGTAAAATATCCAAATCTCTGTCAAAATCAACAGCATCTTCGTCTTTTTGCATACCTACTATTTACGTCTTTTCTTGATGCTGACACTCATTATCCCATCGTATCGCGTGAAGTTCTTGCCTCTCTAAGAGACGAGTTTAAGCTGGTTCAACAGGGAAAATTCAGAGTTGCAAAGATACTCGATGATTTTCAAGAATTTACGAGCATTAGGCTGAAGGTAGTTCCCTATAAGCATTCCCATGGCAGAGCCACGCAGGCCCGACTTGAACTTGATGCCGAATTGCAGCAGCAATATCAACAAGAATTAGAGTGCGATAAACAAGAAATCTATCTCGTTTCGGGTAAACCATGTTCCATTAGACAAAAGCAGCATGACAAAAAGCTTGCTTTAGCAGCGGCAAGGGCTAAAAACCCTGACCGGAGTAGGGTAAATATTAGCGTACTGGATTACCTAAACTCTATTAAGTCAAATGTGTATCGCCAATTCCAGAGGAACATAAAAACTGCTCGGGTATACGTCATTAACGAGTACAGTGGACCTAAACAAGAACAACACTTGAGAATTCTTCGCCATCTGGATACGTTCTTCCACCCCCATTATCAACAGGTTGAGAACACCGAACGGCTCTACACCGTCGGAGCTTCTGTAAGCCAGCTCTCGTCCCCGGTTCGGAAGTTGATTTTTCAGGGGTGCCGAACCTACGACCTCAGCAACGCTCACCTTGCCATCACAGCTACGCTCTGGGGCTTGCACGACCTCCGTCGCCTGCTGAAAGAGCAGAAGACCATCTGGCCGTACCTCCTTAACCTGTTGGAGCTCAACGAGCAGCAGAAGCCAGCACTGAAACGAGTGATATACGCAACAGTGTATGGGATGCCTGAATCGTCATTGAAAGGGCTCATCACTCGGAGCTTAGGCCGGGATGTCACTGAAAGATTTATGGAAAGCGAGTTCGGTCAGACCTTGCTTACATCCCGCGACTATCGAATGAATCAAATCCGAGAGCTGGGGTATGTGGAAGATGCCTATGGACGAAAATATTATGTAGACCCGAATCATGTTGAGAAGAGCATTCGCACTCTGCTCTCGCGTGAAATATCTTCCTATGAGTTTAAAATCATGTCATCGATTATTCGCGTGCTGGACGGCAATAAGAAGGCTCAGTGTGTGTTGTGGCTTCATGATGGAGTCACTATTCGGTATTCCGATAGGAGTCAAATGGAGAGATGGGAACGAAAAATCATTGCCGAAGTCAACGCTGCGGCGGATGAATTGGGTGTCGAATCAAGATTGGAATGGGAGGATAAAGGTAGTAATCCGGCTTGTTATACATTAGATGCATAATGTTGATTTTGAAAGCCAAATCGCCAAGCGCAAAAAATGCTGTCTAGGATGGCGAAATTTGGCAAACTGGGAAAAAATTTTCCAAAAAAGAGGAAAAAATTCTCCAAAATCGGAGCGCACTAAACAGGCATTTTCTGTTGTCTCAGACGGCGCGGAGGGTTGATGTATAATCGGCCCATAGAAGATAATACATAGAAATGATGTTAATACTCCGCATGGCGGAGTGATTTGAATTACTATTTCCTGTAAGCCCCGTGAAACAGCCTGCGATAAGCAGGCTGGCGGAAGAGGCGTAATTGGGTTAGGAGGGGGGTCTACGGGGTTCTCAGAGGCGTAGAGGGCTATTGTTCGAGTCTCTTGACTACCGCAGTGCTTGCATGGGACTTGCGCGGCGGTGAACGTCCTGAATATCGTCAGTTCCCATAGCTGCGTAGCGGTTGGTCATGGTTAGCGTAGAATGTCCCATAATCCTCTGTAGAGTAAAAACATCCCCGCCATTACGCAGATAATTGACGGCAAAGCCTCTTCTAAAGGTATGTGGGCTATATCGCTTTGTGCCTGCTCTTCGGCAAAGTCTCTCAAGCAGTTTGTAAATACTGATGTTGGAATACTGACTTATTTCGTCAACTAGGAAAATTTCTGGAAGAGCGCTATCTGGACGCTCGTTTCGGATATAGTTATTCAAAAGTTTAAAAGTTGGTCTGGAAATTGGTACAACTCTATCTTTTCCGCCTTTAGCCTCTCTGATGAAAAGGCACTGGCTAGGGAGAAGGTCTTTAAGCTGAAGTTTGTGTAGTTCTGAAACTCGTATGCCCGTATCGTAAAGAACTGCCAAAAGTGCTTGATACTTAAGCGGAGTGTCGCTGGCATGGGCTGCATTCATCATCTTGCGCATGTCCTGCGGTGGAACGGCATCCAGAATTTTTTGTGATAGCCGGGGCATAGGCACACGGTCCATAGGAGACTGCGCGAAGTAACCCTCCTGCGTAGCCCAGCGAAGGAATGAACGCACAACACGCAGGCGAGCGTGAGCGCCCCCTGGCGAAAGTTCTCGCATACAGTGAGCCGCGAACGCCCTCACGATGGGGGTGCGAAGGTCATCCACGGTGTTGACATCGTGTTGATTCACAAACGCGATGAACTGACGCAGCGCTGTCCGGTAAGCCTTGAGCGTAGTGATGGCATGACCCCTGGCGGTGCAGTCGAACTCATACTCCTGTGTGATGGTCTCAAGTGAGATGGACATGGAACTCCCGGCACGCCCCGTAAACACGACTACATCGATTATTTGAATTTGATGAGTCGGGGTGCATCAGGTGAGAAAATGCGACTCAGTCGGCTCTCCTGCGATTTTGCCGTCCACATCGCTGCTTTCCAGTTGCATTTCCTGTAATCCTCCGCTACTCTGCTGTGCGCTGGAACGGTGTCCGAGTGGTTGAAGGAGCACGCCTGGAAAGCGTGTATAGGTGCAAGCTTATCGAGGGTTCGAATCCCTCCCGTTCCGCCAGATGCGCCGGGACTTCCGACAGGGAGTCCCGGCGTTCTCTTGTTCCGGCCTGCTCCCGCGCTGCGGAGTGCGGGCGGGGCCACAGCTGCATTGATTGGACCGGGTCAAAGTTTGGACCGGGAGGACTTTTTTTTGCGGGGGTGGGGGGGTACGGTGGGCGTCGCACCAACAACCCAGTCCCGCCGGAAACCGGTTTCCGGCACCCTTTCCTGCCCGGAGGCCCATCATGATCCGTCGCCTTGCCATCCTGCCGTTCCTGCTGCCCGCCCTGCTCGCCGCCTGCGGCACCCCCACCGTCCCCACCACCAGCCCTGACGCCGCCCAGGTCGGTCTGCCCGACGGGTTCAGCGCCGCCCTCGTCGCCGAGGCGGCCAGGGGGGGCACCTCCGGCACGCTGCGCGCCCAGGCCGCCAGCTGCCCCACCCAGCTGGCCCTCCCGTACGGCCAGAATGGACTGGACACCGGCCTGTACTGGTACAGCAAGGGCGAAACCGGTTCACTGGGTGGCGTGGGCTGCAAGGCCCGCAGTGACGGCGCGGCCATGACCGGCTACTACGACCCCGCTAGGCCCGTGATGGTCTTCGTGCACGGCTGGCAGAACGGCAGCACCGTCGCCGGCGTGCGCGACAACTTCTACTTCAGCGAGGCCAGCCGCAACGTCGCCGACGCCTGGATTGACGCCGGGTGGAACGTCGCCCTGTACCAGTGGACGCAGCTCGCCGACGACGAGGGCACGGCGGGCGCGCCGTACCACTCGCAGGCGAAGATCTGGACGCCTGGCTACACCTACCAGGACACCTACGGCCGCACCCAGAGCATCAACATGCGCTACCGCACGCCCAGTGGCACCTACTCCACGACCGGGATGCCCACCGTCAGCGCCGGGCAGCTGTTCTACACGGCGTACAAGAGCGCCCTGAGCCAGTGGACGTACGCCGGGACCGAGGGCGTGCGCGTCATGGGCCACTCGCTGGGCGCGCAGATGGCCCTCGCCATGACCGAGAAGGCCTACGCCGACACCGGCCTGAGCAGCGCCAAGAAGCCCAGGCGCGTGGTGCTGGCCGACCCGTACTGGACGCCCGCCAGCGCCGGGTACGGCAACAGCTACGCGTTCCTGAGCCCCGACGTGAACCCCGCCGCGCGCAGCGCCCGCATCGCGCAGACACTCAAGGGGCAGGGCGTGGCGGTCGAGTGGATCAAGTCCAGCCGCGTGAACGACCTGGGCGGCGACAACAATACGGCCATGGCGAAGTTCGTCAGCCGCACCGAGATCTTCCCCGAGTATGTGTTCGACCTGAACCCCGCCAGCGGCGTGGCCCGCAAGCACGGCGTCGCGCCCCGCTGGTACCTGTGGAGCAAGTCCTTCGCGCCCGCCGGGGCCGTGAGCGCCGCGAACACCCTGGGCGGAGCGACCACCGTCATGAACAGCGGCGTGCGCTACGACCAGAACGGCGGGCGCAGCAGCACCACGCCGGGCGACGACACCTTCGTGAGCGCCGCGAACCCCTGAACCCGGGAAGGGGAGGGGGCACCGGGATTCGATTCCCCGGTGCCCCCTGCGCCCTGCGTTACGCCCGTGCGGGGCGGGCGCGCCACGCGCTGATCAGTGGCAGGGCCGCCAGGACCGCGCAGGTGACCGCCAGTGCCGGGAAGCCCGCCCGCGCGATGACCGCGCCGCCCAGCAGCGTGCCCAGCCCGGCCGCGACGTACCCCAGCGCGTCGGTCACGCCCTGCGCGGCCGGGAAGCGCGTCAGGGCCTTGCTGCCCGCCACGAACGCCAGATTCCAGCCCAGGCCCAGCAGGAACATGCTGACCGCCAGCCACGCCTGACCGCCGTTCAGGGCGCTCAGGGCCGCGGCCGCGAGGAGCAGCGCGCCGCTCACGTACCCGAAGCGCAGGCCCAGCCGGTCGATCAGCGGCCCGGTCAGCCAGCCGAAGCCGAACATGCCCAGGATGTGCCCGCTGATCAGCGCGGCCACCTGCGCGTGATCCATCCCCATGTGGTGCGCCCGCAGCGGCGTGAGGCTCATCAGGGTGACCATCAGGCCCTGCGCGGTCGCCACGGCCAGCGCCGTGGACTTCACGCCGGGAATCCGGAACGCCGCCGCCAGGGACAGGCGCTCGCGCCTCACCACGCTCGGGCCGCTCAGGGGCTGCCACGACAGGATCAGCAGCGCCGCCACGCCCAGCAGCGCGCCGCCCACCAGCCAGCCCGTGACCTCCGGCGTGGCGCCCAGCGCCGCACCCAGCCGCTCGATGGGGTGCGAGAACCCGGTCATCACGAACGACCCCAGCACGCTCATGAGCATCAGCGCGCCCAGCGCCGTGCCGCGCCGCGCCTCGGGGACGCTCTCGGCGGCGGCGTAACGGGCCTGCTGGTAACCGCCCTGCGCGGCGCCCATCAGCATCGCGCCGGTCAGGAACAGCGGCGTGACCCCCGCGCGCGCGCCCAGGAACCCCACCAGGGAACCCACGGTGCCCAGCGCGAACGCCAGACTCAGGCCCGCGCGGCGGCCCCGGCGCAGCATCAGCGCTCCGAACAGCCCCGCCGACGTCGCCGCCGCCGCCTGGATCAGCGTGCTGGGCAGCCCGGCCAGTGCCTCGCTGCCCAGCCCCGACATGATCAGGCTCGCCAGCACCGTGCTGACGGTCGTCGCCCCGGTCGCCAGCGCCTGCGCGGCGTACAGCGGCGCCAGCCGCGCGGCCCCGCTCAGCGCGGCGGGGCGGGCGGCGTCACTCACGGCGTCCGTCTGCTCCGTGGCCTGCCCGGAACCGCGCCGGGCAGGCCACTCCACGCCCGGACCCCCTCCTGACTCCTTCTCGCTCCGCTCGGATTGAACGGCTGATGCCGTCCAACCGGAGGGGTCACGCCTCGCCCTGCGCCTGCCAGCGGGCCTGCACGGCGCCGCGCAGGTACGTCGCGGCGTCCTCGGTGCTCGCGCCCGGCGTGAACACGCGCCCCACGCCCAGTTCCTGCAGGGTGGGCAGGTCCTGATCGGGGATGATGCCGCCCCCGAACACGATGATGTCCTCCGCGCCCTTTTCACGCAGCAGGCCCATGACCTCGCGGAAGTAGTGCATGTGCGCGCCGGACAGGACGCTCAGGCCGATGGCGTCCACGTCCTCCTGCACGGCGGCGTTCACGATCATCTCGGCGGTCTGGCGCAGGCCGGTGTAGATGACTTCCATGCCCGCGTCGCGCAGGGCGCGCGCCACGACCTTCGCGCCCCGGTCATGGCCGTCCATGCCGGGTTTGGCGATCAGCACTCGAATTCGGCGGTCTTCCATGGTTCCTCCGGTGCCCGCCGGGCCGCGGCGCCTGCGCGGGGCAGGGCTCAGGGAACCTAACGGGCGTTTGGGCGCATTCTACGCGCTGCCCGGCGCGGCCGTCCCGCCCTGCGGCACGCAGGTCATCACCCGCCCGTCAGATTCACGGTGTACAACCCTCTCATGAGTGCCCTGCTGACCTCGCTGACCCTGGCCGCCCTGGCCGCACCATCCTCCACCCCGGCCAGCCCGGCGGGCGTCACCTGGACGCTGGGGACCATCCAGCCCGCCGGGCGCGGCGCGATCACGCCCGGCGCGGCCCTGGCGCGCCCCACCCTGCGCCTGGACGGCAGCGGCGCGTCCCTGAAACTCACGGGGAACACCGGGTGCAGCCCCCTGAGCGCGCAGGCCGCGCTGAAGGGCAGCGCGCTCGTGGTGCGCGGCGTGCAGGCGGGCGGCAGCGAGCGCTGCACCGACGCCGCCCTGAGCCTGCGCGAGGACTACCTGCGCCTCCTGAACGCCACGACCCGCTACGACCTGAGCGCCGACGCCCTGATCCTCAGTGGCGGGGCGGGCCGCCTGACCTTCACCCGCACCGGAGGCGCGATGACCCAGACCCCCACCGATTCCCTGGACGGCACCTGGCAGATGCGCGTGACCCCGGGACCCGCGGGCTCCGAGCGGGGGCAGGCGCTGCTGCGCTTCACGTTCAGCGGCGCCAAGGTCACGGTCGCCGGGCTGGCCGGGTGCAACACCGTGACCGGTTCGGGCGCCGTGGTCGGGCAGCAGGTCGTGTTCGGCGGGGTGGCCTCCACCCGCAGGTTCTGCCCGGGCACGGCAGGGGTGGCCGAGAACCGCCTCCTGGGGCTGCTGCGCGCGCCCCTGACCATCGAGCGGCAGGGCGCCACACTCGTCCTGCGCGGCCAGAGCGGGCAGCTGACCCTGACCCGCGCGCCCGTCCCGGCCACCCCCGGCAGCGTCCTGCCCGACCCGGCCGCCACGTACACCCTGACCCGCCTGAACGGGCAGCCCGCCCCGCAGACCCTGCGTCCGGTCACGCTGAGCTTCAAGGATGGTCGGCTGGGCGGCAGTGACGGCTGCAACAGCGTGGGCGGCGCGTACGCGATCCGCGCGGGCCGCGTGGAACTCGGCGGGGGGCTGATGGGTACGAAGATGGCCTGCCCCGATCAGCCCACCCTGGACTTCCAGTCGTTCTTCGAGCAGCGCCCGACCCTGAGCGTGCAGGGCGGCACCCTGATCCTGAAGACCGCCGAGGACACCTGGGAATTCCAGGCGCGCTGAAGCTACACAGAGAGGAGGCGCCACGGGACATGCCCGGGCGCCTCCTCTCTGTGTGGGTGGGGCTTACTGCCAGTTGCCGCCGTTGTAGGTGGTGCTGCCCGAGGCGGGCGTGGTCAGGGTGCGGTTGCTGCCGCCCTCGTAGGTGACGCTGGCGCCGCTGTCGCCGGGTTTCTTGATGAACTTGAACTGCGCGGCGACGCTGGGCGGCAGGCTGACGGTGGTCTTCCAGGTGCAGGTGCTGCCCGAGCAGCCGCTGGGTGTCATGGCCAGCGCGGAGGCGGTGTTCCAGGCGCCCAGTTCGGCGCGGTCCCCCAGGAGATACACGTCCTGCCCGAAGTAGGTGCTGGCGCTCACCTGGAAGGTGACCTGCACGGCGGTGCCGCCCGTGCCGCCGGTGCCGGTCGCTCCGGCGCGGTAGATGCCCATCTTCCCGGCCGGGATCGTGACCGGCAGTTTGCCGTTGGTGACGGTCGCGCTGCTGGGCGCCCCCTCGGCGAGCAGGTCGTTGAAGACCGTGCCGTTCGTCAGGGCGCTCTTGTCGGTCGCGCTGATGCCGGTGTTGCCCTGGATGTCCAGGTTCACGCTGGCGGCGCTGGCCGAGGTGTTCACGAGCACGACGACGCGGTTGGCGCCGCTGCCACGGTAGAAGGCGTACACGTTCTGCCCGCCGTTGGGGCGCCACATCTCGGCGTAGCCGCCCTTCCAGAGGGCCTCGTTGCCCTTGCGGATGGCGATGAGTTTCTTGGTGAGGTCGTACGTGACCTTGGGGGTCGCGCCGCCTGCCACGAAGTTCGCCTGCGTGGCGTTGCGGCCGGTGTCGGTCCAGGCCCAGCCCGGCATGTCGCGGCGGTTGTCGGGGTCGGAGCCGCCGTACATGCCCAGTTCGTTGCCGTAGTACAGCTGCGGGATGCCGGGCATGGTCATCAGCAGGCCCAGCGCGTTGCTGTAGCGGGCGCGGATCTCGGCCTCGGCGACGGCGCTGCCGGGTTCGTTCACGAAGCGCTGCACGTCGTGGTTGTCGAGCAGGTTCACCTGCAGCAGCGTGCGGTCCAGGCCGAAGGTGGTCAGCGTGGACTGCATGCGGGTCGCCAGGGTATCCAGGCTGCCGCCCTTGCCGACCGAGTCCACCATGGCCTGACGCAGCGGGAAGTTGAAGGTGGAGTCGAAGCCCGCGTCGAGGTAGGTCTTGAGCTTGTTCAGGTCGCCGGAATCGAAGACCTCGCCCAGCAGGAAGGTGTTGGGCCGCGCGGCGAGCACGCCGGGCACCCAGGAGGTCTGCCAGTAGCTCGTGGGGGCGTGCTTGACGGTGTCCATGCGGATGCCGTCAATGGCGTAGGTGCTCGTCCAGGTCTTGGACAGGTTGGTCAGGTACGTGGCGACGGTGCTGTCTTCCTGCCGGAAGTCGGGGAGACCGGCCAGGGGGCAGTTCACCTCGTCGCCGGTGCAGTTGCTGTGGAACCAGGAGGGGTTCTGGCTGACGATCCGCGCGCCGTACCCGGCGTGGTTGACGACCATGTCCATCATGTACTTCTGCCCGCCCGCGTGCAGGTCGTTGATCAGCCCGGTGAGGTCGGTGCTCGTGCCGAACTTGGGTTCGATGGCGGTGTCGTTGGGGTTGGTGTAGTCGGGCCAGTAGCCGTGGTAGCCGCACTGGCTGCCGTTGACGATGGGCACCTGCTTGTACACGGGGGTGGTCCAGAGGGTGGTGGCGCCCAGGTCACGGATGTAGCTCAGCTTGTTGCGCAGGCCCTGGATGTCGCCGCCGTGGAACTTGGTGGCGTTGGCAGTGTCGAGGCAGTTGGGCTGGCCGAGACCGTCGTTGGAAGTAGTTCCATTCGAGAAACGGTCGGGCATGACGAGGTAGATCACCTGCTGCCGCCAGGCGTCGATGTTGGTGCCGCTGATGGCCTGGGCACTGACCGGCTTCGATTTGGAAACGGTTCCATTCTGAGCAGGCGTCGGAGCCGGGGAGCAGGCGGAAAGAAGAAGAGCAGCCGAAAGCGCGGCCGCGCCAGAGCGGGCCAGAACAGAACGTTTCATGCGAAACCTCCATAGAATGGTTCCACAACGGCGTGGAACCGATTTCAGAAATTTTGGTGCCTGCCAATCATAAACGACCTCCCGCCTGCAAGAGCAAGGGGGAGGGAAGTTCAGACAACTGCATCTGCTTAGACAACTCGTCTAAGTTCGCTTGCATGATGAAGAAATCCGGTCCCCTCATGAGAATTCACTGCCCGGGGTCGCCTTGCACGGACGCCACAGAAAGCGGGCGGGCCAGCCGGTCACCCGGCGGCCCGCCCTGCCCGGCGCTGATCAGCGCCGCTCGACCTTCACCTCAATGCGGTTGCCTTTGCGCTTCACGGTCAGTTCCGCCTTGCCGCCGTTCGCGCGGCGGTACTCGCTCTTGACCTCGCTGGGCTTGCTCTTCAGTTCGGTCAGCGTGTACCCCTCGGCGCGCAGGTAGGCCGCGTACCGGTCATGCACGGCCCGCAGGTCCTGCTGGTTCTCGACCAGCGCCGACCACTCGCGTGCCCCACCCCAGGGGCTCTTGGGCTGCACCGTCACGGACAGCGCCTGAGCGGTTCGGGGCGCCGGCTGCGCGGCCACCGGAGCGGGCGCCGGGGTCGGTGCCCGCAGGGGCGCCGCCGCCGCAGGGGCCGCCACCGCGTAGAACGCCGTGTCCGTCACCCAGCTCGTCTGCGGTACCGGCGACACCACGATGCTCAGCGCCTGCGCCAGCCCCTGCTGACCCGAGACGCTCACCGACGCGAACGAGTTCTGCGACTTGAACGACGCGATCTGATCCAGATTCAGCGGCGTGCGGCTGGCCAGCGCCAGCACCTTGTTCACACCGTACGGCGCGGCGATGTCGAACGTGAAGGGGTCCCCCGCGCTGGGAAACGCCTTGACCGTATTCGCCTTCAGGAAGTTCGCGCCCCCCTGGAAGCGGTTGGGCAGGATCAGGTCCACCTGCCCCTGCGGGTCCACGTTGAACAGGTACACGTACGCGTCCTGGTTCACGCTGGTGAACAGCCGGATCTTCTCGCCAGGACGGTAGGCGGGCGTGCCCGAGCCACTGCTGTCGCGGTCGGTCCAGACCTTCACGTTCAGGTCCGTCTGCACGGGATTCACGATGATGCTCTGCGCACTCAGGGTCGGGGCGGCCAGCGCAGGCGCACCGAGCCCGAGGGCGGCACTCAGCAGGGTCAGGGAGAGTTTCGTGTTCATGCCCCCAGCCTGCCCCTACTGCGTGACCTGAGCCTGACGGGTGCATCAGAGAACCGGATGGCGCTGCTCACGCAGTCCTCACGCCCTGCCTGCTCACGGCCGGTTGAGGGCCCGCGCGGCCACCCCTACAATCGGGGACGTGACCCCGCTGCCCACCGCCCGCGTGGCCCTGAGTGTCCTGCTACTGCCCGCCGCGCTGCTCGGGCCCGCCCGGGCCCAGCCCTGGGGGACCCCTGCCAGCTGGAAGCCCTTCACGTACGCCCGCGCCGCCCAGCCCACACCCGCCCGCAAACCCGGGGAGAGAACCCTGCTGGAACTCGACGGCACGACAGGTACCCTCAAACTCACCCTGCGGCAGTTGCAGGCCATGCCCGCCATGCGCTACGCCACGCTGCACCGCCAGCTCAAGCAGACCTTCACCTACCAGGGCGTCACGCTGCGCGACCTGGCCGCGCGGGGCGGCTTCGCGGGCAAGGATCTGCGCGTGTACGCCGCGAACGGTTACTTCACGACCATCCGCGCCGACGACTACATGACCGAACCGATCATGCTGGCCTACAGCGCCGACGGGCAGGCCATCCCGACCCTGCAGAAGGGGCCGCTGACCGTCGTCCTGCCCGCCCAGCCCGCCCGCCTCAACGGCCCGGAGTACGGCGCCGCCTGGGTGTGGTACGTCGAGCGTATCGCCCCGCTGAAATGACCACGCGCCCCACCTGGCCCCGCCCCGAAGTGCTCAGGGAACTGCTGCTGGCGCTGCTGCCGCTGCTGGCCACGGTCACGCTGCTGGCCCTGGCCACCCAGCCGGCCTACGACGCCCTGCTGCACCGGGGTAAGGGCCTGAAACCGTACGCGTACCAGGGGCTGGTGCAGGACCTGCTGCTGTACCGCGCGGATCTGCTGGATCCCGCCGTCACCCCGGAGCAGCGGGCCGCCAGTTACGACCGGGCCCTGAGCAGCGCGATCAACCGGGAACAGTACGCCTTTCTGGCCAGCATCGAGGCCAGTGACGACTTCAGGCTGCTCAACGTGCAGCGCGGCCTGGAGCGGCGCACGCCCGAGGGCCTGCAACGGGCCGTCAAGGAGGCCATCGGGCTGAACAACCTCGTGCGGGATTACAGCACCGCGCAGAGCGCCGCCTACGAGAAGGCCTTCACGGAGATGCGCGGCGCCCTGATCGGCAGCGCGATCTTCTCGGGTCTGCTGAGCCTGGTGCTGATCCTGCGCTCCCTGCTGCTGTGGCGTGCCGAGCAGCGCCGCGCCCAGCAGCGCGAGGAGCGGCAGCGTGAGGCCCTGAATCTCGCCAGTCACGAGATGCGCCGGCCCCTCCAGTCCCTGCTGCTGGCAGCCGACGCCCTGCGCGCCGCGCCGAACGAGGCGCTGCGCCAGCGGCTCCTGGCGCAGATCGAGGACAGCGCCGCGCAGCTGGCCAGCCGCGCCGACCTGACCCGCCTGAATGACCTGTACCTGGACGTGACCCTGCGCGTGCAGCCGGTGGACCTGACGGAACTCGTGCGGCGGTTCTCGTCCAGCCGCGTGCACGTCACGGCCCCCGGTCACCTGCTGTGGCCCGTGGACGCCAACCGCGTGCGGCAGATGCTGGAAAATCTCGTGGAGAACGCCGTGAAGTACACGCAGGGCACGGTGGAACTCACGCTGGACGCCCCGGGAGGCCAGCCGCGCGTGCAGGTCCGCGACCACGGCCCGGGCATGAGTGACGAGCTGCGCGGGCGGGTGTTCCTGCCCTACGAGCGCGGTCCGCAGAGCCTCGGCCCGGGCAGTGGACTGGGGCTGCCGCTGGTCCGGCGCTACGCCCAGGCCCACGGGGGAGACGTCATGCTCACGCACGCGCCCGGCGGTGGGCTGCTGATCACCCTGACGTTCGGTCAGGCGGTCACGCAGCTGGTCGCGCCGCCTGTGCGCAAGCTGACGCCCGGCTGATCTTCACGGGCACTTCACAGCGGGCGGTCTTGAGGATCTCTTAAGCTTGCGGGGTGCCCGCCGCGCGACTCTGCCTGACCGTTCTGGCCCTCCTCACGCTGGGGCAGTCCGCCCGGTCCCAGAGCACCGAGCTGTTCCGCGTGGGCTACAGCGCCAGCGCGGACCACCTCGCGCCGCTGACCGTCACGTTGCAGGTCACGCACCCCGCCGGCTATACAGTCGCCTGGGCCTACGGGGACGGCGCCACCGGCAGCGGCGCCCAGGTGACCCACACGTTCTACCGGCCCGGCACGTACCAGATTCAGGTGTCGCTGCTGAACGCGCAGGGCCGCGCCGTGGGCCGCACCGAGATCCCCATGCAGGTGCGCGGCAGCGGCGCCGAGCGTGCCGAACTGACCGTCCTGCACGCCGCCGACGGCACCGTGCGCCTGAGCGGCCTGGGCAGCGTCCTGTACCGCCCGGAGCCCGTCCGGGTGCTGCTGAACGGCCGTGAGATCAGCGGCGCGGGGCGCCTGAGCGGCGGCGCGAACACCGCCACCGCGCAGGCCACGACCAGCGCCGGGCAGACCGTGCAGCGTACCCTGACCCTGACCGGCGCGGCCCTGACCACCAGCCTGCCCTTCGATAGCGAGGTCCTGCGCCTCACCAACCAGGCCCGCGCGCAGGGCTGGAACTGCGACACCAAACGGCCGGGCGGGCTCGCCCGGCCGCCCCTGAAAGGCGACGCGACCCTGGACGTGGCCGCGCAGGCCCAGTCGGCCGGCATGGCGCTGTACGGGTACTTCGACCACGCCAGTGCGCTCGACGGCAGCACCCCCATGCGGCGCGTGCAGGCCGCCGGAATGAACCCCACCAGCGTCGCGGAGAACATCGCCGCCGGGCAGCAGACGCCGCAGGAGGTCGTGGACGCGTGGCTGCGCAGCCCCGGCCACTGCCGCAACATCATGGGGGACTTCACACTGGTCGGCCTGAGCTACGTGCAGCGCCCCGGCACGAAATTCACCCACTACTGGACGCAGGTGTTCGCGCGGCCCTGACCCGCGCTGCCCACCGGACCGCGCGGTAACGGGACGGTAATGCGGGCCGCGCACCATGAGCGCAGCGCGGTTCCCCGCACCGTCACGGGCCCGCCGGGAGGCAGACCATGAGCACTGCCCTGAGAACCCCCACCCACGCGCCCCGCACACCCGTCACCGTTCCGGACACCCGCTGGTCGCACCTGCTGTTCGCCGATACGCGCCTCGCACCCGTGTGGGCGCTGCTGCGGATCTACGTGGGCTGGCAGTGGCTGACGGCCGGTTGGCACAAGGCCACCGGTGGAGGCTGGATCGGCGCGGAGGCGGGCGGCGCGGTCAGCGGCTTCCTGAAGGGCGCGCTCGCTAAGACCACCGGGGATCACCCGGACGTCACGGGCGGCTACGCGTGGTTCATCGAGCACGTGGCGCTGCCCAACGCGGCGCTGTTCTCGCACCTCGTGACGTTCGGAGAACTCACGGTCGGCGTGGCCCTGATCCTGGGCCTGTTCACGGGCGCCGCCGCGTTCCTGGGCGGGTTCCTGAACGCGAACTTCCTGCTGGCGGGCACGGTCAGCAGCAACCCGGTCCTGTTCATCCTGGCGACATGGCTGGTGCTGGGCTGGCGAGTCGCGGGCTGGCTGGGCCTGGACCGCTGGGTGCTGCCCCGGGTGGGCGTCCCGCGCGGGCAGGCGTCGTAGCGCGACCGGGGCGCGCGGACCTCGCCGGGCGTCAGCGAGGTCCGTGTCCCCTGGGGCGGCCCGCGCGCCACACCGCCCACATCAGCAGCGGTTGCAGCGGCAGGCGCCCCCACGCCACCCACGGACTGACCCGGAACCGCCCGGGGTCCTGCGCCATCCAGACGTTCGCGGGGAAGACCGCCACCAGCAGCGCCAGCAGGCCCCAGCGGGCGGCGGGGCGGGTGCGCGGGTGCAGCAGGCCCAGCCCGCCCAGGAGTTCCGCCGCGCCGCTGATCAGCGTCGCCTGCCGCGCCGTCAGGGGGACCCAGGGCGGCACGATCCGGTCGAAGAAGCCGGGCGTCACGAAGTGCAGCGTGCCCGCCGTGACGAACAGTGCCGAGAGCAGCAGCGTCCCCACGCTCGGGCGGGCAGGCACAGGAGAGTCAGTCACCCGGACAGGGTACGCCCCCACAGCGAAGAGCGAGCCGCTGCGGGGCTCGCTCTTCGCTGTGGGGGTTCAGGTGGGTCGGCAGTCAGCCGTTGCTGGAGGGCACGCTGCGGGCTTCCTCGCGGTCCTTGAGTTCCTTGTCGCTGAGGCCGTCGTCGTTGTTGCGGGGCGCGTTGGCCTCGCGGTCGTTCGCGCTCTTCATGGACGGCCCGTTGTCGTGCTCGATCTCGTGGACTTCCTTCTTGTTGCGGTCGTAGTCCTGAGGCTGGCTGGTGTGCCCGCTGTTCTTGTCGTCCTTGTCTGGCATGCCTCCAGGGTGGCAGCCGCGAGGCGGAGAAATCTCAGGGCCACGTGAACGGCGCTTGATCTCTGAAGCGAGCCTCAAGGCGTCGGCTGCGCGTAGACCCGCACCCAGGGATGCGAGCCGTCCGGGTCCGTCCACGCGGCCTGCGCGCGCGTCAGGAACCGCCAGCCCTCGCGCTCGTACAGGCGGATGGCGGGCAGGCTGGTCTCGTTCACCTGCAGGACGCTGCACGCCCCGCGCGCCCGCGACTCGCGCAGCGCGTGGGCCAGCAGCGCCCGCGCGAGCCCCAGCCCCTGCGCGTGCGGACTGACGAACAGCCGCTTGACTTCCAGGATCTCGCCCGGCAGGCCTAGCGGCGCTGCCCAGGCCGGGCGCGGTTCGGGCAGGGGCGCCAGCATGACCTGACCCGCCGCGCGGCCCGCGTGTTCCGCCACCCAGGCCTCGCCGCGGCCCAGCACGAACGCCGCCGGATCATCCGGCCATACCGACGGGTACCCGGACTGCTCGTGCACGGCGCGCAGGGCCGCCACGAGCGTGGGCAGGTCGTCGGGCGTGCGGGGGCGCGGCGGGACGGTCATGCGCGGAGTGTAGCGCCGCGCTACGCTGCACCCTGATGAGGGTCGCGGTGATCAGTGACGTGCACGGGAACGCCTTCGCGCTGGACGCGGTGCTGCGCGTGGTGCGCGCCGCCGGACCGGACCTGATCGTGAACCTGGGCGATCAGGCCGAGGGCAGTGCCGACCCCGCCCGCGCGCTGAGCATGCAGGCGGAACTGGCGGCTGCGGGCGCGCTGGAGGTTCGGGGCAACAACGAGGAGAAACTCTGGCCCGGCGGGCGCCGCTCGGCTCTGTCGCTGTCGTACGGGGCGTGGCTTACGGCGAATACCGATCCGGCCCTGCTGGCGCGCGTGGCGGCCCTGCCGCTGACCGCCCGTGCGGAGGGGCTGCTGGCCTGCCATGGCACGCCGGACAGCGCCTGGCACAGCCTGCTGTGGGTGTGGGATCACGGCGGGTTCTACCGGGCCCGCGACCCGCGTGAGCTGCGCACGGCACTGGACCCGCTGGGTGCGGAGGTCGTGCTGTGCGGGCACACCCACCGCGCCGGGACGACCCGCGTGGGGGATACGCTGCTCGTGAACGCCGGGTCGGTCAGTGATCAGGTGGACGGCGACCCCCGCGCCCGCTGGACGCTGCTGGACCGCGTGAACGGCCGGTGGTCCGTCACCTTCCACGCCACCCCCTACGACATCGAGGCGGCCGTGACCTGGGCCTGCACCCACACGCCCTTCGGGGACGGCGAGGCGCAACTGCTGCGTACCGGCACCATGGACGCCCGCGGGGACGGCGTGTGGGAGGGACCGCAACCCTGACGGTGTACGCTGCAAGCATGCTGATACGGATTCCGTCTGTTCCGTTGACAACCCGCGAAGGCACCGGGTTGCCAACTCCACGCCCGGAACCCGTTTCTCTCCTGCTCGCTTCGCTCGGGTTGAAAGCGTTTACAAACCTCTCAACCGGAGGTCGTATGAGATGGATGTTCACCGCCGCCCTCGTTCTCGGTGCGGGCGCGCAGGCTGCCGGGTGCGGCGGCACCGAGGGAATGCCCGACTGGGCGCGCGCCGGAACGTTCCGGGGCACCCTCGGGACGCTGCCGGTCGCGCTGAGTCTGGACCCGAAGGGCGAGTCGCGGTACTTCTACGAGGGCCGCAGCCTCGACCTGTTCCTGGAGGCACGCCGCAGCGGGAACGCGCTGGTGCTGGAGGAACGCGTGCGCCGTGAACTGGGCGGCGAAACGGTCGTGACCGGCTGCTTCAGCCTGATGCCCGCTCCGGGCGGCCTGAAGGGGACGTGGCAGGCGCCGGGGGCCGCCCGGCCGCAGGAGGTCACCCTGACCCCGCTGGACGCCGCGCGGCTGCCGCTGCGGCTGCCCCTCTCGCCGGGTCTGAGTGCGCTGCGCCGCGACGACCCGCTGGCCTTCCTGAAACTGAACCGCCCGTGGGTGACGCTGCCCGGGGGGCGAGCGGTGCGCGAGCCGCTGTCCGGCGTGACGTACCCGCGCGTGCCCGGCGCGAGCGGCGCGCTGAACGCCGCGCTGCAGGACCGGCAGCTGCGCCACGCGGCGGACGCGCTGGACTGCCGCGCCCTGCTGCCCGAGGCCGCGCAGCAGGACCCGCAGGATGGGTATACCCTGAATGCCGCCATCACGCTGTCGAACGCCCGCCTGCTCAGCCTGCGCGACGACGTGAATTACTACTGCGGCGGCGCGCACCCGGACAACTGGACTGAGGGTGTCATCCTGGACCGCGAGACCGGCCGCGCCGTCCCCCTGACCACCCTGTTCCCGAAACTGAGCGCCGCGCGGCAGAAGACGCTGTACCTGTCGGCCGTGAAGGCGAAGGTGGACGCCGAGTGCCTGGACATCCTGCGAGAGGACGCCGACGAGTTCACCGCGCACCTCAGTACGACCGGGGTGAACCTGACGCCCAGCGGCCTGCCGCACGTGGTCACGGCCTGCGCCGAGACCGTCACGCTGCCGTACGCCACGCTGCGCGGCGACGCGAACCTCGGCAGCCCGCTCGTGAAGACGCTGTACCCGAAATGACCTGAACAGGAGAACGCCCCCGCCAGTGCATCGGCGGGGGCGTTCTCCTGTGTATGGGTCAGTCGCGGCTGCCGCCGATGCCGAACAGACGCAGGATGAACAGGAACATGTTGATGAAGTCCAGGTACAGCGCCAGCGCGCCGTTGATCGCGGCCCGCTCGGCCTGCTCGCCCTGCACGCCACTCAGGGCGAGGTTGCGCAGCATCTGCGTATCGTAGGCGGTGAGGCCCGCGAACAGCAGCACGCCCACGATGCTGATGCCCAGCGTCAGGGCGCTGCTCGCCACGAACAGGTTCACGATCATGGCGACGAACAGGCCGATCACCGCGAACATGAAGAAGCGGCCCATGGCGCTCAGGTCCTTCTTGATCACGAAGCCCGCCACGCTCATCAGGCCGAAGGTCCCGGCGGTCGTGGCGAACGCGGCCGTCACGGCGCTCATGTCGTAGGCGAGCAGGATCGACGAGAACGTCAGGCCGGTCAGGGCGGCGTACACGATGAACAGCACGCCAGCCAGCGCGCTGGGCAGGCGCTGCGCGCCCAGGCTCAGCACGAACACCAGCGCCAGCTGCGCGATGATCAGCGGCAGGCGCAGGTTCAGGACCTGCAGGGCCAGGGCCTCGTTGCTGGCGGTCAGCCACGCGATCCCGGCGGTCAGGGCCAGACCGGCCGCCATCCAGGAATAGGTGCGGGCCATGAACGTCCGCACGATGTCGGTCGAACGGGCAGTGGTGGGATAGGTCTGCATACGCCTCAGAGTACGCGGTGACCACACCGGAAGTTCCCGCAGGTGGTGAAGGCGGATTCACGTCCCGCCTCCACCCGATCACCCCTATTCGCGCAGCAGCAGGGCCAGCGGGAAGTCCTCCAGCACCTTCGCCAGCGGGGTCTTGCCGCCGCGCGCGCGCAGCCGCTCGCCGGTCAGGAGGTTGGTGTACGTCCCGGCGGGCAGGGTCAGCTGTCGCGTGCCCCACGCCGCCCCGGTCGCCCAGGGGGTCCGCTCGCGGGTCAGGGTGAAGGTCAGGCGCGGCGCGACCGTCACGGCCCGCTGCGTCCCCAGTTCCCGCGCGAACGCCAGGACGTGCCGACCACCGTCCAGGGGCCGGTACGTGCCGTCCCGGAACAGCTCGGGGTGCGCGGCGCGGGCCTGCAGGGCCGCCCAGGTCACGAACACCTTCACGCTGCCGTCCTCGAAGGTGTCCAGCAGTTTGCGGGCCAGCGCCAGGGTGCCCTGCCCGCGTTCCAGGCGGCCCAGCGTGCGGTTCAGCGCGCCGTAATCCACGGGGCGGCGGTTGTCCGGATCGACGAGGCTCTGGTTCCAGCCCTCGCTGCCCTGGTACGTGTCGGGCACGCCGGGCGCGGTGAGGCGCACCAGCGCGGCACTCAGGCCGTTCTGCGCCCCGTGCGGGCTGATCCGGCCGTGCAGTTCGGTCAGCGACTCGCGGTAGCCGGGGTCGAGCAGCAGGCCGCGCACTAGGGCGTCCAGCGCCGCCTCGTACTCCTCGTCGGGCGCGGCCCAGCTCGTGCGGAGCTTCGCCTCGCGCGCCGCCTTGAGCATGTACGCACTCAGGCGGTCCGCGAAGTCCTCCGTGCGGCCGTCCAGCGGGTACGCGCCCAGCGCGTTCTGCAGGAGCACGTACCCGTCCAGGGTGGTGGGCGCGCGGCCCAGTTCCAGGTCGGTCTCCAGGCTGCGGATCAGCGGCGACCAGCGGCTCAGGTACGCCGACCACGTCTGCGGCAGCTCGGACAGCACGCCGATGCGCGCCCGGGTGTCCTCGCCGCGCTTGGTGTCGTGCGTGCTGCCCGCCAGCATCGCGTGCGGCCAGCGCGCCGCGCGGGCCTGCGCCGCCTCGTGGAAGGTCGCGACCGGCGTGCCGAACAGCGCCGGGTCGCCGCCCACCTCGTTCAGCGACAGCAGCCGCGCGTAGCGGTAGAAGGCGGTGTCCTCGGCGCCCTTGGCCGTGACCGGCCCGGTCAGCTGCTGGAATTTCAGCGCGAAGTCCGCGTACGCCGCGCGCGTCCGCCCGTCCGGGGCGTTCAGGGTCAGTACGGCATGCAGGTAGTCGAACACGCTGGGGTCCAGGGTCAGGCCGTCCCGGCGGTTGTGGGCCTTCGCGTCGCGGATGGCGTGGGCGATCTTCGCGTCGTCGCCGGGTTCGCGCTGCCCGTCGGCACGGATGTACGTGCGGTACACCGGGAACGTCGCGATGACCTCGCGGATCGCGGCGCGCAGCGTGCTCAGCGTGAAGTCCCGCGCGTTCAGGTCCGTCTCGGCCAGCCGCTCGAGGTGCTCGGTCAGGACGTTCACCTCGCCCGGCAGGCTGACCCGCTGGATCAGGTGCTTGCCGCGGTACAGGTGCTCCCCGTACGACAGTCGGTCCCCGCTGAAGCGGCGGTAGATGGCACTCACTTCCTCCTCGTTCGCGCCGTCCACGAAGGTGCCGCTGAGCTGCGCCAGGAAGTCGTACCCGGTCGTGCCGTGAATCGCCCAGGCCTCGGGCAGGGTCTCGCCGGGCTCCAGGATCTTCTCGGCCACCACGTACAGCGGCAGCCCGTCGCCCATCTCGCGGCCCAGGGCCTGTGCGGCGCCCTCCTGAAGGGCCTGGAAGTACCCGGCCGGGTCGAACAGCCCGTCGGTGTGATCAAGCCGCACGCCCTGCACGAGCCCCTGACGCAGCAGGTCGAACAGTGTCCCATGCGCCCAGGCGAACACGCGGGGGTCCTCCATGCGCAGCGCCGCGAGGTCGTTGATGTCGAAGAAACGCCGGTAGTTGATCTCCTCGGCGGCGACCTTCCAGAACGCCAGCCGGTAGTTCTGCTCGCTGATCACCCGGTCCAGCCGCGCCGGGTCGGCGTTCACGGCGTCCAGCGTGGCGTCCAGCGCGCTGCGCACCACCCGCGAGTCCTCCAGCAGCGCGCCCAGGCGGCGGGTCATGACCTGCACCTCCTGCGCGCGGATCACGCGGTCGGTGTCGGTCAGGTCGGCCGAGGTGCTGCGCGGCAGCGTATCCACCGAGCGGCGGATGCTCGCCAGTTCCCCCAGCGTCACCGTGTCCGTCGCGGCGGGCAGGGCGTCTGCCGTCCAGGCCAGCAGCTGTCCCACGCTGCGCGGCGAGAGGGGCAGCTGCCGCTCCCAGTAGCGCAGCCGGAACGCGCCGCCCTGCCGTTCCAGGCGCAGCTCACGGCGTTCCAGCACCCGCCCGTACTGGTCACCCAGCACCGGCAGCAGCACCTTGCCGTCCAGCGCCCGCTTCAGCGGATGCCAGGAGATGTCGAAGAAATGCGCGTAGCGGCTGGCCTGCCCGTGCTCCAGCACGTCCTCCCAGTAGGGGTTGTGGCCGCCCTGGATGCCCATGTGGTTCGGCACGAAATCCACGATCAGGCCCAGGCCCAGCTCGCGGGCCCGCGCGGACAGGCTCTTCAGGCCCTTCAGGCCGCCCAGTTCCGGGTTGACCTGCGCGTGGTCGGTCACGTCGTAGCCGTGCGTGCTGCCCGGCGTGCTCGTCCAGATGGGGGAGAGGTACACGTCGGTCACGCCCAGCCGCGCGAGGTACGGCAGCACCCGCCGCGCCGCCGCGAAATCGAAGTCCCGGTGCAGCTGGAGGCGGTACGTCGCGCCCGGCAGGTGGGTCCGGACGCCGTCGGTTCTGGCCCGTGCGGCCCCGGCCGGAGACGCCCCGTCTCGGGAAGCCGTGGTCACGCCTCCACCGGCCCGGCCAGCAGCGCGGCCTCACCCGGACTCAGGCGCAGCTCGCCCAGCGCGGCGGGCGCGTGCAGGTCCCCCTCGGAGTGCAGCAGCACCTCCGGCGGCAGCGCGAACGGCAGCGCCAGCACCCCCGGCGTGAACGGCGTGTGCGTCAGGTTCCACAGCAGGACCCGCACGCCCTGCGGGGTCTCCCAGCGTACCCACAGCGCCTCCCCGGCGCCGGTGTCCACCGCGCCCGCCCGGATGAAACGGCGCGACCGCTCCCGCAGCACCGGATCCTCCCGGCGCAGGCGCAGCAGGTGGCGGTACAGCGCCAGTGTGCGCCCGTGCTCGCCCTCCCCGCGCTCGGCCCAGTTCAGCTTCGCGCTCTCGAACGTCCCGGCGGCTTGCGGGTCCGGCACGTTCAGCGTGCTGAAGCCCGAGAAGTACGCGAACTCGCGCTGCCGTCCCTCGGTCACCATCTGCCCCAGTTCGCCGATGTGGTCGCTGAAGAACGGGAAGGGCGTGCTCGCCGCCCACTCCTGCCCCTGGAACAGCAGCGGCGTCATCGGCAGGGACAGCAGCAGCGTGCTCGCCCCGCGGTACTCGGCCAGCGTCACGGACTCGAAGTGATGCAGGCGGTCACCCAGCGCGCGGTTGCCCACCTGATCATGGTTCTGGATGCAGTACACGAAGCTCGGCGCCTCCAGGTCGGTGGCGGGCCGGCCGCGGTTGTGTTCCTCGCCGGTCACGTTCCAGAACTGCCCCTCGTACTGCCAGCCCCTGCCGATGACGTGCGCCAGTTCGCGCGCGCCGCCCCGGAAACCCCCGTAGTAGCCCTCCTGCTCCTCGGTCAGGGTCACGCGCACCTCGTGATGGAAATCGTCCACCCAGATGCCGTCCAGGCCGGTCTCGGTGACCAGTTCGGGCAGGTTGCGGTGATCCTCGGCCAGCAGGATGTGGCCGCCGCCCAGCGCGTGCGTCTCGCGCGCCAGTTCGTGCAGGATGTGCTCCTCGCTGTCGTCCTGCATGCTGGCCGTCGCGTCCAGTCGCAGGCCGTCGAAGCGGTAGTCCTGCAGCCACATCCGCGCGTTCCCGGTGACATACCGGCGCATGTGCGGCTCGGCGTAGTCCAGGCCCTGCCCCCACGCCGTGTGGAAACGGTCCGTGAAGTACGACGGGCTGTAGCTCGTCAGGTAGTTCCCGTCCGGCCCGAAGTGGTTGTACACCACGTCCAGGAACACCGCCAGGCCCAGCCCGTGCGCGGCGTCCACGAACGCCATCAGGTCCTCGGGGCGGCCGTACGGCGCGAACGGCGCGAACAGCGCCACGCCGTCGTACCCCCAGCCCCGCTCGCCGGGGAAGGCCGCGACCGGCATCATCTGGATCGCGGTCACGCCCAGCTCCACCAGCTCCGGCAGCCGCTCCTGCGCGGCGCGGTACGTGCCCTCCGGCGTGAACGTGCCCACGTGCAGCTCGTAGAACACGCACTCGGCCAGCGCCCGTCCCGTCCAGTCCGGATGCTGCCACTCGTACGCGGAGAAATCCACGACCTCCGAGTCGCCGTGCACGCCGTGCGGCATGAACCGCGCGTACGGGTCCGGCAGCGCCTGCCCGTCCAGCTCGAAGCAGTAGCGGGTGCCCGCCCCGACCGGCAGCACCGTCTCGAAATACGCGCCGGGCCGCGGCTCCATCACGTGCGACTCGCCCCCGATCCGCACGCACATCCGCCCGGCGCGGGTACTCCAGGCCCGGAAGCGCGTCTCCCGGCCCCCCGGCAGGAGTTGCGCCCCCAGGCGGGAGCGCTGACGCTGAGTCCCTGGCTGTTCCGACGTGGTCATGACTGTTCCCTCCTGCACGCCCGTCCGGGCGCATCAGGACAGCCTAGAGGCGCGCCGCCACCCGCCCGATGATAGGAACCCTAAGACGTGCCCGGCTTCCGGGCACCTGCATAGGCGACTGCGCCGCCCGGTGTCCAGCGGTTCGACCCGTCTGGAAGGGCAGATACGGTCCTCGCTGGGCAATCTGTCAACATGAGAATTCTGCCAAGTCATACGGGATTAAATTGACTTGCTTACAACGTGATCGCGTTCCGTTTTCCCCTCTCCCCCTGTGGGAGAGGGAGGGAGGCGCGAAGCGACGGAAGGGTGAGGGGGCCACCGGGCGACTCCGAATGATGTGGAATCACTTGAATCCCGTATCAATGGGCCAAGTCAATGGGCCAGCCTCCCGCAGGAGACCGGCCCGTTTTCAAGGGTTGTGCTCAGCTCTGCGTGGGCGCGCTGCCCCCGCCGCCTCGGCGACCCCGGCGGCGACGGCGACGCTTGGCGTCGTCCCCGGCGGCGTCCTGTGCGGCGGCGGGTGCGGGCTGCGGCGCCTGCACCTGCGGGGCGGCCTCCCGCTGACGGCCCTGCCCCTGGCCCTGCTGGCGGCCGTTCACGCGCTGCACCGCGCCCCGGTCGTTCCCGCCGCGCGTGAAGCCCCGCCCGCGCTCCCCGCCGCTGCGCTCGCGCATGGGGGGACGCCCGCCGCGCCCGCCGCCCTGACCGTCCTCGGGCGGCATGTTCTCCAGCGTCCAGTCGCCGAAGTACATGCGCTGCACCGTGATGTTCACCGGGCGCAGGTGCTCGTTGCGGGGGCGTTCCAGCGTGATCACGCGCCGGGAGCGGCCCATGCTCACCCCGCCGAAGGTGCGGCCCTGGCCCCGCTCGCGGCTCTCGCCACGCGCCTCGGGCCTGGCCTCACCGCGAGCCTCGCTGCGGCCCCCCTGGCCCTGGCCGCGTCCGCGCCCCGTGCGCCCGCCCGCCGAGGGGGACAGCGTGGGCCGGTTCGAGGGGTCCTCCAGCGTGAACTTCTTCGGTTCGCTCACGGGCAGGCTCTGCAACTTCTCGCGTTTCTCCTGCTCGCGGTCGTCACGGCGGCGGGCACGGGGTTTGACGGGTGAATCCATATCGGTCTCCTGATGAAGGTCGCCCGGGCGGTAGTCCGGGTCGGTCGGGTCGGCCAGCGTGAAGTCCGTCTGGCGAGCCAGCGGGTTCACGGCCTGAATCGTGACGTGAAGCGAATCGCCCAGGCGGTACGACCGCCCGCGGCTGCGGCCACGCAGGATCTGCGCGTCCTCGATGAACACGTAGTAGTCGTCGTCCAGATGCGAGATGTGCAGCTTGCCTTCCACGCCGTTGTCCAGCGCCACGAACAGCCCGCTCGACACCACGCCGGACACCGTGCCGGGGAACGACTCCCCGAGGTGCTCCTGCGCCCACTTCGCCTGGTAGTACTTCGTGAGGTCCCGCTCCGCTTCCGTCGCGGCGCGTTCCCGCTCACTGGTGTGCTCGCCCATGCCGGGCAGGCGCGCCTGAAGCTGCGCCACCCCGCGTGAACTGGCCTTCAGTTCGCCCGACAGCATGCCGCGCAGCACGCGGTGCACGAGCAGGTCCGGGTAGCGGCGGATCGGCGAGGTGAAGTGCAGGTACTCGTCGAATGCCAGCCCGAAGTGCCCCAGGTTCTCCCCGGCGTACTTCGCCTGCTGCATGGAGCGCAGCAGCAGCGTGTTCACGACGCTCTCGCGCGGCGTGCCGCGCACCTGCTTGAGGACCGCCTGGTACGCCTGCGGGGTGGGTTCCCCGCCGGGGAAGGCCAGCCCCATGCGCCCGATGGCGTTCGTGACGTCCTGGAAGCGCTGCAGGGTGGGTTCCTCGTGAATGCGGAACAGGGCCGGGATCTCGCGCTGGATCAGCTCGTGCGCGACGACCTTGTTCGCCAGCAGCATCAGGTCCTCGATCATGCCGCGCGCCGTCTCCTCGCGGATCGGGATGAGTTCCATGCGCCCGTCGGGGCCCACGTCCACCTTCACCTCGCGCAGCTTGAAGTCCAGGGACCCCTCACGCAGGCGCTTCTGGCGCAGCTTCGTGGTGATCTTCAGCAGCAGGTGCAGGTCGCCCTCGAGGTGCCGGGCGTGTTCGGGCAGCGTGGCGGTCGCCTCGCTGTACGCCTGCACCTCGTCGTACGTCAGGCGGGCCTTGCTGTTGATCACGCTGGGCGCGAGCTGCACCTTGAGGATCTCGCCCTCGGCACTCAGTTCCACCAGCGCGGTCATGGTCAGGCGGTCCTCGTACGGCACGAGGCTGCACACGCCGTTGCTGAGGTGCTCGGGTAGCATGGGCAGCACCCGGCCCGGCAGGTACACGCTGGTCGCCCGCGCGTACGCTTCCTCGTCCAGCGGCGAGCCCTCCTGCACGTAGTGGCTCACGTCGGCGATGTGCACGCCCACCACGAAGGTGCCCTCGGGCGTCGGCTGGATGTGGATCGCGTCGTCGAAGTCCTTCGCGTCCCGGCCGTCCACCGTGAAGATGTTGAAGTCCCGCAGGTCCAGGCGGCCCTTCAGGGCCTCCTCGGGAATCCGGGTGGGAATCGCGTTCGCCTGCTCCAGCACCTCGGGCGGGAAGTCGCCGCGCAGGCCGAACTTCACGATCACGGCCTCCGTCTCGGTGACCGGATCGTCCTGATCGCCCAGCACGCGCGACACCTGCCCGAACACCTCGTCCTCACCCGTATGCTCGGGCCAGAACAGCTCGGTCACGACGCGCGCCCCGGCCTCCAGGCCGTCCAGCCCCTCGGGCAGCAGCAGGATGCGGTGCCGCGCGCGGTGATCGTCCGGTTTCAGGATCGGGTGCCCGTGGTGGAATTCCAGCGTTCCCACCAGCTGCCGGTAGGCGCGCTGCACGATCCGCACGACGCTCGCGCGGGGATTGCCGTCCCCCCGCTGCCCGCGGCGCGACCCGCCCCGGCCCCGGTCGTCCCGGCTGTCGCCACGCCCCTCCTGCCGCACCAGGACGATGTCGCCGTTCCAGGCCTCCAGCGTCTGCTCGGCCGGGACGTAGTAGTCCTCGCCGCCACTGTCGGGAATCACGAAGCCGAAGCCCGCCGCCGACGCCTGGAAGCGCCCACGGATGAGGCTCATCGCCTCGGGCAGCCCGTACGTCTTCTTGCGGGTGCGGATGACCTGCCCGTCCTCGACCAGCGTGTCGAGCAGGTCCGTCAGCTCGCGCCAGCCGCCCAGACGGTTCATGGTCTGCCGCGTGAAGGTGCGCTCCAGATCCCGCACGTGCACCGGGCGGCCCAGCTTGCGCAGCTGCGCCACGACGAGATCCCGCAGCGGATCCAGGCCCGGCAGCGGCTCCCCGGCCCCGGCTTCCTCGCCGGACTCCGCGGCCTGATCCACGACCGGCGTGGGCTCATCGGCGGCCACCGGGGTGGGCGCAGGCGTCGTCTCCGACTTCTTCTTGCGGCCCCGGCGACCCTTCGTCTCGACCGTGGGTGCCTCGGTGACCAGGGGGTCGGCGGTGACAGGCTCAGATTGGACGGCCTCGGCTTCCACCTGAGCCGGTTGAGGCTCGCTCGTGACGGCTTCCACGCCCGTCAGTACGTCCTCCAGTGGCGCGACCGGGAGCGTGCTCTTGCGGCGGCCGCCACGCTTGCGGGGCACCTCCAGGATCACCGGATCGGCATCCACGGGAGCCGCGGCGGGCTGCGCCTCGGCCACCGGCTCGCTGGCCGGGGTGTCCTGCCGGGCCGCCGCCCTGGGCTTGCGGCCCCGACGCGTGGGTTCCCGGGCCGGTTCGGCAGCCAGCTGAACCTCGGCCGCAGCCGCCTCGGTCTGCGCCGTTTCAGCCTGCACCTCGGGCTGCAACTCAGCCGTCAGCTCGGGCAGGGGCTCACTGACGGTCTGGCGGCTACGTCCCGCTCTCCGCTTCGGCGTGGTCGGCTCTTCAGCAACCTCCGCCGTGGCCACGGGAGCAGGCGCACCCTCCGGCAGGGGCGCGACCTCGGCCTTGCTGGAGCGGCGGCCCGCCTTCCCACGGACAGGAGTCGTCTGCTCCGCCGGGAGGACCTCGACGGGCTGAGTGGCCTCCACGGCGGTGACCGTCTCGGTGTCGGCCGCTTTCGCCGCCGCCGCGCGTCCTTTCCGGCCCCGGGTGGCCTGGACCGGCTGCGCCGTTGCGGGCTCCTGAATGTCGGGCTGCGCGGCAGGCTCGGTCTTCGCCTTCGCCGGACGGCCACGGCGGGCCTTCACGGGCTCCGGCACGGCCGCGGGCATCGGGGTCGCCTCGACTTCGGCAGTCACCTCGGCAGGACCTGCCGCGACTGGGGTTGCCTGGGCGGATGCTGCTTCTGTTGGGGCCGCCTTGCGGGCGCCACGCTTCGGCGCGGCCTGCACGGGAGTCGTGACCGGCTCGGCCCGGGTGGGGACTTCGGCGGGGATGGGCGCCTCGGCGACAGGGTCGGGCGTGACCGCCACGGTCTTCTTCGCGCGGGGGCTGGCGGGGGTCTTCGCGGGCGCCTTGCTGGCGCTGCTCTTCGCCGGGCGGGCCGACGTGCTGGCAGCCTTTTTCGGTTCGGTCTGGGCGGCCGTCTTCTTCGCGCCGCGCTTCTGTGGGGTGGTCTTGGTGATGTCGGTGCCGGTCCTCTCGGTGCCGGGCACCGCTTCCGTCTTCTTCGTTTTCGGCATGTACG
This sequence comes from Deinococcus hopiensis KR-140, assembly GCA_943327755.2. GTDB lineage: Bacteria > Deinococcota > Deinococci > Deinococcales > Deinococcaceae > Deinococcus > Deinococcus hopiensis_A. The sequence continues at coordinate 17,339 of CALPYF020000024.1, read as the reverse complement.
TTCCTGGTCACTCAGGACGCGCCCGTGGGGGTTAACTCGTGTGAGACGCGCTTCTCAGACTGACGCTGGCGTGCGCGCGACCCGCCCACGGGCAGCAGATGTTCGCTATCCTCGGGTTGCGCCCTCCGTCCAGCGTCAGTCAGCGGGTGCTGAGCGGTGAGTGGGCGGGGGCGCTGTCCTGAACCCGGCAGCCCGCTCAGCATATCACGCGCCTTCCGGGCTCATCTGACGCGAACTTTACCCTTCCCCGAGCGGCTCGCCCGGCCGGATCACGCCGCTCAGGGGCGCGTGGTCGCTCAGGCGCGCCTCGCGGTCCACGCGGACCTCCTGCACGGTCACGCCCGCCGCGAGCAGATAGTCGATGCGCCAGCCCACGTTGTTCGCGTACGCGTTTGCGCGGTTGCTCCACCACGTGTACTCCGCCGCTTCCCCCAGGCACGCCCGGTGCGTGTCGGTCAGGCCAGACGCGAGGTGCGCGGTCATCCACTCGCGCTCGTGCGGTAGGAAGCCGCTGTTCTTCTGATTCGAGCGCCAGTTCTTCAGGTCCACCTGCTGATGCGCGATGTTGTAGTCCCCGCCGATTACCACGGGCCGCCCCTCGGCCAGCAGGGCGTCCGTCCACGCCTGGAAGTCCAGCAGCGTGCGGTCCTTGAAGCCCTGCCGGTCCGGGCCGCTGCTGCCGCTGGGCAGGTACACGCTCACGAAGCGCACGCCGTCCACCACGGCGCTCAGCACGCGGCCCTCGGCGTCCAGTTCCGCGTGCGGCATGCCCACGCGGACATCCGACAGGGCCCGGCGGGACAGGACCGCCACGCCGCTGTACCCGGCCTTCTGCGCCGGGAACCACGCCCCGGCGTAGCCCAGGTCCGCCAGGGCGTCGGGCATGGGGTCCGCGCGGACCTCCTGGAGCAGCAGCACGTCCGGCTGTTCCCGCGTGGCCCAGTCGCGCAGGCCCTTGCGCAGCGCGCTGCGGAGTCCATTCACGTTCAGGGTGGTGACCTTCAGACCGTCCGTCATCACCCCTCACCCTAGCGTGAACGGGCCACTGCCCCCGCCAGGAGCGGTACCGCTTCCACGCGCGACAGGACACATGAAGACCCCTTCGCGCAACTCTGTACGCAGTTCACCCGGCGTCTGTTACGCTGAATCCACCATGGTCGAGATCAAGTTCCGCAACGAAGCCGACGGTCAGGAATTCCAGATGACCCACCCTAAGGCCGCCCGCGTCCTGTCGGACATCCAGACCTGGGCGCAGCGCAATGCCTTCGAACACGTCGCCTTCTGGCGCGACCCCGAAGACCAGCACAAACTCTGGGTGCAACTCGGCGACGACCGCCTGAACTACTGGATTCACGACAGCACCTTCACCGAAGGCAAGCACGAAACGGTCGAGATGCAGATGGACTACGCCCGGGGCGCCCAGCGCCGCAGCGCCGCCGGGTACGACAAGTTCGACAAGTAAAGACCTCAGGCAGCGGGGCGCGGGCAGATGGCCGCGCCCCGCGCCCGTTCAGGTTTTCGGCACGGTCCCCAGCCGCCGCGCCGCCTCACGCAGCACCTCGGGCGGCTGCACCAGCGCGAACCGCACGAAGCCCTCGCCACCCGCCCCGAACGCCGCGCCGGGACTGACCGCCACCCCCGTCGTCTCGGCGGCCCGCACCGCGAACGCCACGCTGTCCCCCAGCCCAGGCACGCGCGCCCAGGCATACATGCTCGCCTCCGGCAGCGCCACCTCCCAGCCCAGCGCCCGCAGGGCCGGGATCAGCGCGTCCCGCCGCGCCTCGAACACCGCCGCGCCCGCCCGGCCCACCTCATCGGGCAGCGCCAGAGCGTGCGCGGCCGCCCGCTGGATACCCAGGTACGGATGGAAATCAATCGCGCCCTTCACCCGCGCCAGCGCCGCGATTACGCCCGCGTCCCCCGCCGCAAAGCCCACCCGGAAGCCGCCCATGTGGTGCGTCTTGCTCAGCGAGTGCAGCTCCACTACCCCGTCCAGCCCGGCCTCCAGCGCACTCGGCGCGCGGTACGCCCCGAAGGTCAGTTCCGCGTACGGGTGGTCATGCACCAGCAGCGTCCCCCGCGCCCGGCACCACGCCGCCGCCCGTCGGAAGAACGCCGCGTCCGCCACCGCCGACGTCGGATTGTTCGGGTAATTCAGCAGCAGCGCGCGCGGCCGCACCCCCACCGGCACCGCATCCAGATCCGGCAGGAACCCCGCGTCCGGCCGCAGGGGGAGCGTCACCACGTTCAGACCCGCCACCGCCGCCGCCCCCAGGTACGGCGGGTAACACGGGTCCGGCAGCAGCAGCGTATCCCCCGGATCGGTCACCGCCAGCAGCAGGTGCGCCAGCCCCTCCTGCGCGCCGATCAGCGGCAGCACCTCCCGCGCCGGATCCACCACCACCCCGAAGCGCCGCGCCAGATACCCCGCCGCCGCCTCCCGCAGCGGCGCCGTGTCACTGAACAGCGGGTACCTGTACGTCCCCGCGTCCCGCGTCGCCCCGCGTAGCACCTCCAGCACCGCGTCCGGCGGCGGCAGGTCACTGCTCCCGATACTCAGATCCACAATGCCCAGGCCCGCCGCTCGCGCCCGCCCCTTCGCGGCGTCCATCAGCGCAAATACGCTCCCCGGCACCGCCACTGCCCGCCGTGACTCCCACATGCCCCGCAGCCTAGAGCATGCGCGGCCCACACCGAAAAACGCCTGCCCCGGACGGAGGCAGGCGTTCACCCTGGCTGGCCAGCTTCTTACTCGCCGTACGCGGCGCCGTACACCGGGATCTGTACGGTGGTCAGGGTGCTGCTGCCCGAATTCACGTTGATCTGAGCCAGAGCGTTCACGTTGCGGTCAGTGCTGTCGCGGGTAACTGACACGTACAGCAGGGCGCTGCTGCCCTGAGTGCTCACACTGTCGAGCGTCACGTACGTTCCGGCCGGCAGGCCACTCACGGCGATGCTCAGGTCGCTCGGAAGCATCCCGCCCAGCTGTGCCAGTGGCACTTCGATAGCCATCCAGCTCGACTCGGTTGTCAGCGCCTGGTACTCGTTGCCATTCCCGTCGGTGGCGTACACGGTCGTGGGGCTGGCGGCAAAGGCGGTGGCGGTGGTGGCGAGGCTCAGGGCAGCGGCGACGGTCAGCAGCATCTTTTTCATGGTGGGTCTCCTTTTCGATCCGGGTGCGGCGCTCGCCGCTGCCCTTCTCCTGAGTCAAAGGATGACGGGGGGGCGTGCAGGGTTTTCGCAGGGAATGTGCAGATTTGTCGAAGGCGTCCCAGTGGGGTTTTATCGTACCTTCATGGCATGGCTGACGCGAACCTGCAGGTGTTGACCGCCATGATCACCCCGGCCGTATTGATCAGCGGCGCGGGCACTCTGCTCATGAGCACCAGCAGCCGCCTGGGCCGCGTGACGGACCGCGTGCGGCAACTCACGGCGCGTTTCAAGGTGCTCGTCACCGACGAGGGCCGCGCCGAGGCGCTCGCGCGGGACGAGAAACGCCTGATCGTCAAGCAGCTCCCCCGGCTGGCGCGGCGCAGCCGCATCATCGTGCGCGCCATGACGGCCCTGTATCTCGCGGTGGCCCTGCTCGTTCTGACCAGCATCCTGATCGGCGGCAGCGCCCTGCTCGGCGCCCAGGCCGGACCACTGCCGGTCATCCTGGCCATCGCGGGCGCCGCGTCCCTCGCGTACGGCGCGCTCCTGCTGAGTTTCGAGACACGCCTCAGTGCCCGCACGACCCGGGAGGAGATGCAGTTCCTCATCACCCTCGGGGACCACTACGCCGGCCTGTACGACGAGGCGCTGATGACCAGCGTCCGTCAGGGCGTCGATCAGTCGTGACGTCGCCGGCCCCGACCGGGGTGATCCCGTGGACGCCGTCACGCACCCAGGTGAGGCAGAGCGGCCCGCTGCCGTCCGCTACGCTGAACCTCCAGTCCAGCTGTCCCCGAGGTTCTTCATGTTCAAGCGTGCGCCCCTGATTCCGGCCCTGACCCTGCTGCTGCTCGCCTGCTCTGCCCCGACCCCACCCGCCCACCCTGTGGCGTCCGGCGGTCAGGTCTATGCCCTCGACATCCGGGTGGGCGGTCCGCAGGGCGCGCAGGCGACCCTGCAATCCCTGCGCCCCACTCAGCTGAGCGCGCAGCGGCTGGAGGCCACGCCGGGTGACGTGCAACTCGGCGCCCAGGCCGTCAGCGCCGTCACGTTCATCAGTCGGCGCGGCACCCAGGACGTCCGGCACGTGAACACCACGTTCCTGGTCACCAACCCGACGGGCGCACCCATCACGAACCTCGTGCTGCTGCCCGTCGCCCTGAACGACACGGACGGCGACCCGAACAACAACGCCATGGCGCCCACCATCGCGGGAACGCCGTTCCGCCGCCTGCAACGCTTCGACGGCCAGGACGCGTCCGCCCAGGCCCCGCAACTGAGTGCCACCCGCGCCCAGGACCTCGACCTCCAGACCGGCGTGGCCCGCCCGCACCCGCAAGGCACGCCCTTCCTGACGGACCTCGACCTGCGCGGCGTGCAGGTCACCCCACCCGCCGGCCTGAGCGTGACCACCCAGAGCGGCGGCTGGCTGGTGCCCGGCACCCTCGCCCCAGGCGCCAGCGTGCCCGTGACGTTCGCCGTGGACTTCCCAGTCGACCGCCAGCACCCCGAGACGCAGGTGTTCAGCTTCAGCTTGCTGTTCACGTCCGCGCAGGACACCACCGGCAGCGAGGTGGGCGGCCCCACCGACCCCGCGCGGGTGGTCGGCACCCTCCACCCCGCCACGCTGGGGCAGGGTGCCCTGATTGAGGAGGAATACGTGGACTGGGACGCAGGCGAGACGGTCGTGGCCCAGCGGGTCCCGCTGGCCGCCGACGGGCAGGTGGATTTCACGCTGAGTACCCCGCCCGCCGGGGCGCTGAGCAGCCTGTTCGAATGCTCGGACTTCGTCGGGGACCGTTCGCAGCCCGACGCTCTGATCGCCACGCCCCGCCTGCGCGTCAGCAGCCGTGAAGGTGATCTGTTGGGGGTGCTCAACACGGTTGGTCTGGACGGCAGCAGCCTGATCCGCCTGTACGCCGACCGTGACATTCGCGTGCAGGGCCGCTGTGAGGACACGTCGCTCGATCTGACGCTCACGTACGTGGATCAACTGGATCTGAAGAAGGGCTGGAATCTGATCCGGCGGCAGGGCAGCAGCACGGACACCCAGTACACTATTCAGCGCACGTCTATCCCCGCTGGCACGTGGTCCCGACTGACCTTCCCGACGGGTGGCCTGTGGGTCGGCGTCGCCTCGCCTGCCTGGGGGAGCGAACTGCTGCTCCGCACCGGTCAGCCCACGGCAGTGCCATTTGACCTGCGTCAGGGCGGCGCGATCAGCGGAACCGTCACGCTGTCGGTGGACGTACCGGGCGTGACCGTCAGCCCCGCCACGCTGACCCTGCCCAGCCTCTCCGGCCAGGGCCTGGGTGCCCAGGCGCTCCAGACCACCCTGAACTTCCAGGCAGACGCCACGGTGCCCGCCGGGGACTCGCCCATGACCCTCACGTTCCGCAAGGACGGTCAGGTGGTGGGGCGCACCGCGTTCTCGCTGACCGTCACCCCCTGACCCGCTAGGCTGCCCGCATGGCCCTGACGTTCACCGCCGAGCTGTTCCACTGGCGGGGTCCCGCCCCGCACTACTTCCTGCGCGTGCCAGAGGACCTCGTGCCAGACCTGAAGGACGCCGCGCGGTTCGTGACGTACCGATGGGGCATGATCCCCTGCGAGGCAGTGGTGGGGGAGACCCGCTTCCGCACCTCGATCTTCCCGAAGGACGGCGGGTACCTGCTGCCGGTGAAGGTCGCGGTGCGCCGCGCGGAGTCGCTGGAGGAGGGGCAGGCGGTGACGGTGACCGTCACGCCTGGGTGACCCGCCCGGCTGAGCGGTGACCTGTCTACACACGCCCCCTGACCCTGCGGGCCGCGCGCTATGCTGCCACGCATGACCGTGTCCGGTGCGTGGTGGTGGCCCAGTAACTCCTGGGTCTGATCACGCTTGTCGCCCCGACACTGCACAGACGCGCCCAGGTGGAACTCCCACCCGGGCGTTTTTTTGACCCCCTGCCCCCGAATCCCAGGAGACCCATGATGCAACCGAATCCGCGCTCCCCGTTGGCCGTCGCCGTGCAGGAACTCAACGCCGACCTCGACACGCCCGTCACCGCGTACCTGAAAGTCGCGCAGGGCGAAACCGTCACCTTCCTGCTCGAGAGCGTGGAGGCCGGGGAGAAACTGGGCCGCTACTCCTTCATCGGCGTGGGTGAGCAGGGCCGCTTCGAGGCGCGCGGCGCGCACGTCAGGAGCAGCGGCACCTTCGGCGACTTCGACGGGCAGGACACCGACCCCCTGGCCCGGCTGTACCACGCGACCGTTCGCCCCGCCCCCGTCCCGGACGGCCTCCCGGCACTGATCGGGGGCGCGATCGGGTACGCCGCGTACGACCTGATCCGCAACTACGAACGCCTCCCCGACGCGAACCCCGACGAACTGAACGTCCCCGACGCGTGCTTCATCGCGCCGCGCGGCATGGTCATCTTCGACCACCTCAAACACCGCCTGATCACCGTCGCCACCGCCGACACCCAGGCGGATGCGCAGGAGGAGGTGCAGCGCCTTACCCAGCGCCTGCGCGGGCCGCTGCCCACCGTGCCGGGCCGCACACCCAACACGCCGCCCGAGTTCACCAGCAACTTCACCCCGGACACCTTCCAGGCCGCCGTCAGAGAGGCCCTGGAGTACATCCGCGCTGGGGACATCTTCCAGGTGGTGCCCAGCCAGCGCTTCAGCGCCGACCTGGGCGACCTGCACCCCTTCGCGCTGTACCGCGCGCTGCGCCGCGTGAACCCCAGCCCTTACCTCGGGTACCTGCAACTCGGGCCGGTCACGCTGGTCGCCAGCAGTCCCGAGAGCCTCCTCGCCAGCGACGGCCACACCGTCACCACCCGCCCCATCGCCGGAACCCGCCCGCGCGGTGCCACCCAGGGGCACGATCAGGCCCTCGCGGACGAACTCCTCGCGGACGAGAAGGAACGCGCCGAGCACCTCATGCTCGTGGACTTGGGCCGCAACGACCTCGGAAAGGTCAGCGAGTACGGAAGCGTCCGCGTGCACGACGCCTTCACCATCGAACGCTACAGCCACGTCATGCACATCGTCTCCAGCGTCACTGCCACCCTGCGGGAGGACCAGACGCCCCTGCACGCCCTGGCCAGCGTTCAACCCATGGGCACCGTCAGCGGCGCGCCTAAGATCCGCGCCATGCAGATCATTGACGAACTCGAACCCGTCCGCCGCGGCCCCTACGGCGGATCTTTCGGGTACATCGCCCTGAACGGCAGCATGGACATGGCCCTGACCCTGCGCACCATGGTCATCACCAAAGGCCGCGTCCACATCCAGGCCGGAGCAGGCGTCGTCGCCGACAGCGACCCCGCCAGCGAGGAACAGGAAACCCGCAACAAGGCCGCCGCCCTCATGCGCGCCGTCGAACTCGCCGCAGGGGGGCTGTGAGTGGGAAGTGGTGAGTGGTGAGTGGTCCGGCGGCCATGCCCGGCAGTGTCCGTGACCTGCGCATCTGGCAGGAAGGCATGCAACTGGTCGAGGACGTGTACGCGTTGTCAGCTGGTTGGCCCAGTTCGGAACTGTACGGCCTGACGAGTCAGGCGCGGCGCGCGTCGGTGTCCATTCCGGCCAATATCGCCGAGGGGGTCGGGCGCGGCTCGCCGGGTGAACTGGCGCGCTTCTGTCGCGTGGCGCTGGGGTCCGCCTACGAACTCTTAACCCACCTGGAACTGGCCCTGCGCCTCCGGTTCTCCAGCACCGATCAACTCGACCCCGCGTTTCAGACCCTCGGTGTCCTGATGCGCCGCATTACCCGTTTCATTCAGGTTCAGGAGGCCAGAACATGACATCCCCCCACCCACTGCCCACTGCCCACTCCCCACTCCCTCCCCTCCGCCTCCTGCTGATCGACAACTACGACTCGTTCACCTTCAATCTGGTGCAGTATTTCGGGGCGCTGGGCGCGGAGTTGACGGTGTGGCGCAATGATGCGTTTTCGCTGGATGACGTGCGGGCGCTCAATCCGGATGCGATCGTGGTGTCGCCGGGGCCGTGTACGCCCGCCGAGGCAGGGCAGAGCGTGGCTGTGATCCGCGAGCTGGGGGCAGAGGTGCCGGTGCTGGGCGTGTGCCTGGGGCACCAGAGTATCGGGGAGGCCTTCGGGGCGCAGGTGGGCCGCGCGCTGCTGCCGGTGCACGGCAAGACCAGCCCGGTGCGGCATGACGGCTCGGGCCTGTTCGCGGGCCTGCGGGACGGGGTGACGGTCACGCGGTACCACTCGCTGGTGGTGCGGGACCTGCCGCCGGAGCTGGTGGCGACCGCCTGGACGACCGACCCGGGCGAGGAGGTCGTGATGGCGCTCCGGCATCGGGAGTTCCCAGTGTTTGGCGTGCAGTTCCACCCGGAGAGCATTGCCACCGAGGACGGACTGGAGATGCTGCGGAACTTCCTGGCCGAGGTGCAGGCGTTCCGTGCGCGGCAGGAGGGAGTGAAGTGATGCACGCGAGGTTGATGAATGGAGAGCGCCTGTCGCAGGCGGAGGCGGCGACCTTCATGCGCGAGGTCATGGAGGGCGAACTGAGCGGCGTGCGCCTCGCGGCGGCGCTGGCGGCCCTGCGGGTGCGCGGCGAGACGCCTGAGGAGATCGCGGGCTTCGCGCAGGCCATGCGGGAGCACGCGGTGCGCGTGAACGTGCAGCCGCGCGAGGTCCTGCTGGACGTGGTCGGCACCGGTGGGGACGGCGCGCACACATTCAACATCAGCACTACGACGGCGTTCGTGGTGGCGGGCGCGGGCGTACCCGTCGCGAAGCACGGCAACCGCGCCGCGAGCAGCCGCGCCGGGAGTGCCGACGTGCTCGAAGCGCTGGGCGTGAACCTGGACGCCACGCCGGACGTCGTGGCGGACGCCGTGAACACCCTGGGCATCGGGTTCATGTTCGCCCGCAACTACCACCCGGCCCTGCGGCACGCCGCGCCCGTCCGCTCGGAACTGGCCGCCCGCACCGTGTTCAACATCCTGGGCCCCCTGAGCAACCCGGCGGGCGCCACGCACCTCGTCGTGGGCGTGTTCAAACCGGAACTGACCCGCACCCTGGCGGAGGTGCTGCGCCTGCTGGGCGCGCGCGGCGCGACTGTCGTGAACGGCAGCGGCCTGGACGAGTTCACCGTCAGCGGCGTGAACACCGTCTCCGGCCTGCGCGACGGCGAGATCATCGACCGCACCCTCCACCCCGAGGAGGCCGGCGTGAGCCTCCACCCGCGCGAGGCGATCGTGGGCGGCAGTCCCGCGGAGAACGCCGAGATCACCCGCGCGCTCCTCACCGGGGGTGGCACCCCAGCACAGCGGGACATCGTGGCGCTGAACGCCGGGGCAGCCCTGCGCACCGCGGGCCGCGCCGCGAGCATCCGCGAGGGCGTCGAGCAGGCCCGCGAGGTGATGCGCGGCGGGCAGGGCTGGGACATCCTGGAGCGGTACGCCGCGCACACAAGGCGTTGATGGAAGACAGTTGATGGTTAATGGAGGAGAGCAGGCCAGCCTCCATCACCTTTCAACCATCGACCATCAACAAAAAAGCCCCCGCATCCGAAGGTGCGGGGGGCTTTTCTCGCGGGGATCAGCGCTTGCTGAACTGGGGGGCGCGGCGGGCCTTCTTGAGGCCGTACTTCTTGCGCTCGACTTCGCGGGGGTCGCGGGTCAGCAGGCCCTTGGGCTTGAGCTGCGCGCGGAAGTCGGGGTTCACTTTCAGCAGGGCGCGGGAGATGCCCAGCTTGATCGCGTCGGCCTGGCCGGTGGGGCCGCCGCCGACGACCGTGATCACGGCGTCGTAACGGCCGGCGGTGCCGGTTTCACGGAAGGCCTGCAGGGCGTGCACGGCGCGCAGGAGACCACGGAAGTAGGTCTGGAATTCCTTGCCGTTCACGATGATCTTGCCTTCGCCAGGGCGGAGGAACACGCGGGCGACGGCGCTCTTGCGGCGGCCGGTGCCGTAGAACTGTTCGGGTTGCTGAATCGCCATTATTTGACCTCGAGCGTCTGGGGTTTCTGAGCGGCGTGGGGGTGCGCCTCACCGGCGTACACCTTCAGGCGGCTGTGCATGGCGCGGCCCTGGCGGCCCTTGGGCAGCATGCCGAACACGGCGTGCTCGATGACGCGCTCGGGGTGCTTCTTGAGCGCCTCGCGGGCGGTTTCCTTCTTCAGGCCGCCCTGGTAGCCGGTGTAACGGGTGTAGACCTTGCCGTCCAGCTTGTTGCCGGTCAGGGCGACCTGGGCGGCGTTCAGGACGACCACGAAGTCACCCTGGATCATGTTGGGGGTGAAGTCGGGGCGGTGCTTGCCACGGATGCGGCTGGCGATCAGCGTCGCGAGGCGGCCGAGGGGCACGTTCGTGGCGTCCACGACGACCCAGTTCTGCTCGTCATTTTTGGGGATGTAGGTTTTCACCGTGAAACTCCGAAGTTAGGGGATTTGGCTGCGACACGGTCCAGGCCGACGGGGGAGAAGGCTGCTGGCGTGTCCGGGTGCCTCCCGGTCATCTCGGCCCTACCAAGCGCGAGACACTAAACGCAAGGGTACCAGATGAGCGCAGACGGGGCAAGTCATGTGGGACTACCGGCCGGTCAGCAGGAAGCGCAGTGCGGCGGGTAGCCGGGCCGCCCAGGCGCTCTCGTGGTGCGGCGCGGCCGGGTCGGCCTGGAAGCGCAGTCGCTCGCCCAGGCCCCGGGCGCTCAGGGTGTCCGCGAAGGCGTGGGCCTCGTCCCAGTAGGCGCGCATCCGGTCCGGGAATTCCGGGCTTTCCTGCCCGCCGATATCCACCCACATGCGCCCGGCCGGGAGGGGGGCCTGCTGCGCCTGCCGCAGCGAGAAGCCGCCGTTGGTCCAGAAGGCGGGGCTCATGATCCCGGCGTGCCCGAACACGCCTGGGCAGGTCAGCCAGGCGTGCAGGCTGATCACGCCGCCCATGCTGGAGCCGATCACGACCGTGTCGTCCGCGCCGAGGCGCGTGCGGAACGCGGCGTCCACGGTGGGTTTCACCGTGCCGGTCAGGAACGCCACGTAGGCGTCCGCGCCGCCCCCGCCGCCCTGCGGGTAGTCGGTGTTCTCGACCGGGCTGTACTCGTGGAAGCGGCGGTCGCCACCGTTTGGGATGCCGACGGCGATGGCCTCGGTGCCCTGCTCGGCCAGGGCGCTCAGGGTCTCGTCCGCGCCCCACTCGCCGCTGTAACTGGTGGCGGCGTCGAACACGTTCTGCCCGTCGTGGAAGTACACGACCGGGTACCGCCGCCCGCTGGCCGCGTGATACGAGGGGGGCAGCCACACCAGCACGGGCCGGGGCGCGTGCTGCGCGTCGCCGACGCCGTCCAGCTGCCAGAGTTCCCCGGTGACGGTACTGTCCGCCCGGCGCGGGTAGGGCCGCCAGCCGGTCACGCCTGCCCCTCGACCAGCGCCTCCAGGCCCAGGCGGTAGCCCAGGAACCCCAGGCCGCTGATCTTGCCACGGCACACGGCGGCCGTGACGCTCCTGTGGCGGAATTCCTCGCGGGCGTCCACGTTGCTGATGTGCACCTCGATCACGGGGACACGCTGTCCGGCGATGGCGTCGCGCAGCGCGTACGAGTAGTGCGTCAGCGCGCCGGGGTTCAGGACGATGCCGGTGAAGCCGTGCTCCTCGGCCTCGTGGATCCATTCGATGAGCTGGCCCTCGTAGTTGCTCTGGCGGCAGGTGACGGCCTGCCCGAGTTCCGCGCCCCAGGCGTCGCACTGCCGTTCCAGGTCTTCGAGGGTCTGGGAGCCGTACACGCCGGGTTCCCGCAGGCCGAGTCGGTTGAGGTTGGGGCCGTTCAGCACGAGCAGCATGCCCGCAGCGTACCGCCCCCGGCGTGTGGGCCAGGGGCGGATTGTGCAGCCCGGATGGATGGGGGCGGTCAGGCCAGCAGGTTGAGGTCGCGCAGGTCGTCCTGCCAGCCGCTGAATTCCTTGCGCAGCACGCTGTCGGGAACGCGCGTCAGGTAGGGCTGAGCGAGGTCGCGCAGGAGCACGAAGCGCACGCCGTCCGCGTCCGCCTTCTTGTCGCGGGCCATGAAGGTCAGGGCGTCCTCGAAGGTCACGGGGGGCAGGGGCGTAGGCTGCTGCCACGTCAGGAACGCGCGGGTGTGCCCGGTCAGATCCGCGCCGTCCAGTGCGCGCGACAGCCGCGCCGCGTAGTGCATCCCGTACCCGACGGCGTCCCCGTGCGACACGCCGTGGTGCGTGACGGCTTCCAGCGCGTGCGCCAGCGTGTGCCCGAAGTTCAGGAACGCCCGCTCGCCCCGTTCGGTCAGGTCACGGGTGACGACGCCCGCCTTTACGGCGATCGCGTCGGCCAGCGTGCCTTCCAGCAGTGGGCCACCGGGACGGAACTCCGGCGACAGCACACGATTCAGCAGGGTGGGGTCGCTGATCAGACCGTGCTTGAACGCCTCGGCGGCGCCCTCGCGGAACACCGCGCCGGGCAGGGTGCCCAGGGTGTCCGTGTCGCACCACACGGCGCGCGGCGGCCAGAACGCGCCCACCAGGTTCTTTCCCTCGGGGAGGTTCACGCCGGTCTTGCCGCCCACCGCCGCGTCCACCATGCCCAGCAGCGTGGTCGGCAGCGTGTAGAACGCCACGCCGCGCAGGTAACTGGCTGCCGCGAAGCCTGCCAGGTCAGTCGCCGCGCCGCCCCCCAGGCCCACGACCGCGCCGTCGCGCGGGATGTTCGCGCCCGCCAGCCGGGACAGCACGCCCGAGAGGACCTCCAGCGTCTTGCAGTCGTCACGCGCCGCAACGGGAATCGTCACGACAGGCTTCAGCGCTGCCTGCACCCGCGCCACGAACTCGGCGGGCAGATCGGTCGGATGAATCAGGGCGACGTGCCGCTCGGGAACGCTCAGCGAGTCCAGCAGTCCCGCACCGACCTCCACCGCGTACGGCTGGGCGCCGCCCACCTCAATCCGACGCACGCGACTCCCCGCCGCCCGCCGCGTCCGGCGTGTGATCGTGCGCCACATGATCCAGGGCCCAGGCGTGCTGCGCGTCCGCCCACGACCACAGCCGGTCGATGATCTCCTCGACGATCTCCTCGCTGGGCCGCCCGTCACTGTGCACGTGGATGGTGCCCTGCTGGTACACCGGGGCGCGCTCGTCCATCAGCGTGCGGATACGCTCCAGGGGGTCCTCGGTGCGCAGCAGCGGCCGGTCGCTGTGCTTCGTGCGCTGGTACACCGTCTCTGGCGTCGCCCACAGCACCACCACCGGCCCGCGTTCCAGCAGGCAGCGGCGGTTGTCCTCCTGAATGAACGTCCCGCCGCCCAGGCTGATCACGGCGTGCTCCAGCCGGGTCACGCGGCCCACGACCTCGTGCTCGCAGGCGCGGAAGTACCCCTCGCCCTCCTGCGCGAACACCTCCGGGATGCTCTTGCCGACCACGCGCGTGATCAGCTTGTCGGTATCCACGAAATGCAGCGCCAGCGCCCGCGACAGCTCCCAGCCGATCCGGCTCTTGCCGGTGCCCATGAAGCCCGCCAGCGCCACCCACGACACCGGACGCTCAATGAGGCCCGAACTGAACATGGGGGACAGTGTACGGGAATCCTCCGGCAGCGGCGTGACGCGTCCCCCGATCGGCTCTTCAGGAACGTCACGCAGGTGCGCCGTCAGCCCGGCCTCCAGACCCACCCGGAATGCCCGCAGGCTTCGGCTTCGGCCCCCCTCGGTATCGTTCAGCATGCGGCTCAGTACGTCTGCGCGAACGCCCGCGCCGCCGCCACGCGCTCCTGCAATTCCGGCAGGGTGTCCCCACCGAACTTCTCCAGCATCGCCTCGGCCAGCACCCAGCCGATCACGCACTGCAGGATCACGCCCGCCGCCGGCACCGCCGTCGTGTCGCTGCGCTCACGGGCCGCGTCGGACGCCTCGTGCGTGACCACGTTCACGGTCGGCAGCGGCTTCATCAGCGTGGCGATCGGCTTCATGGCGACCCGCACGATCAGCTCCTCGCCGTTCGTCATCCCGGCCTCCAGGCCCCCCGCGCCGTTCGTGTCCCGCGCGTACGTGCCCTCACGGTAGTACACGGCGTCATGCACGCGGCTGCCCGGTTGAACGGCGTTCTCGAAGGCCCGGCCGATCTCCACGCCCTTCATCGCCTGCACGCTCAGGGCCGCCTGCGCGATCTTCCCGTCCAGCTTGCGGTCGTAGTGCACGAACGACCCCAGGCCCACCGGCAGGCCCCGGAAGCGCACCTCCAGGATGCCGCCCAGCGTGTCCCCGTCCTTCTTCGCCTGATCGATCCGCTCACGCATCATGGCGGCGGCGTCCTCGTCCGGGGTGCGCAGGTCGCTGTTCTCGATGGCGTCCAGCGCGTCCCAGCTGAACGGCACCCGCGTCTCGATCCCCGCGAGGCTCGACACGTAGTTCGCGCCCTCCACGCCCAGCTCGGACAGCAGCTTCAGCGCGATGCTCCCGACCGCCACGCGCGCCGCCGTCTCCCGCGCCGAGGCCCGCTCCAGCACGTCCCGCAGGTCCTTGTGGCGGTACTTCACGCCGCCCGTCAGGTCCGCGTGACCGGGCCGCGCGTCCGTCAGGGCCTTCTTGCGCGGCTCGCCGCCCGGCTCGGGCGACATGATCTCCGTCCAGTTCCGGTGATCCTTGTTGGCGATCGCCAGCGTGACCGGCGCGCCCGTCGTCCGCCCGGCCCGCACCCCGGAGAGGATCTCGGCTTCGTCCGTCTCGATCACCATGCGCCGCCCACGCCCGTACCCCCCCTGACGCTTACGCAGCCACGGGTCAATGTCCCCCTTACCCAGCGGCAACTGGGAGGGCAGCCCCTCGATGATGGCCGTCAGTTGCGGCCCGTGCGATTCACCAGCGGTCAGGTACCTCATGCCACCCGACTGTACCGCCTGCCCTGCACCGGCCCCACGCCCCTGCACAAACAAAGCGCGCCCCCGGACCGAAACGGCGGGGGCGCGGCAGGAACTGAGTTACTGAAGAACCGTACCGGTAATGACCACCAGCAGCTGCGTCTTTTCGGTGCCCTTGCGCTGGTTGCCGAACAGGCTGCCAACGATGGGAATAGATGAAAGGAAAGGCGTGCCGCTGCTCGTATTGGAGTCCTTGGTTGAGAGCAGACCACTCAGCAGCAGGGTCTCGCCACTCTTGAATGTCAGTGTGGTTTGAGCCTCACTATTAGTGAACCGCAGCAGGTTCGGGACCGTATTGGCTGTAGTGGCATCCAGATTCGTGGTCAGATCGTTGATCTGGCCCCGCACCCGCAGCGTGATTGTGCCGTCCGGCGCCACTTGAGGATTGAAGAAGTCCAGGTTCACACCGTAATCCACCTGTTTCTGGATGTTGCCAGCGCTGGACGGAATGTTGATTTCCAGGCGCCCGCCGCTTTTGATGCTCGCGGCAGCCGTGCTCGACGAGTTTTGAGTATCACTCGACGCCCCCAGGGCCCGCTGGCCACTCTGCATCGTGACGCTGCCGTCATATACGCTCTTGGCCAAGTTCTGATTCTGCAAGGCTGTCAGCGATGCACCAAGATTAAAGCCCAGAGCGCTGCGCGTGGGGTCGAACGAAACACCCAGACCCGTGGTGGAGCTGGACCCTACATTGAATCCACCAAAACCTGCCGTCCAGTTCACACCCAGCGCGCGCGACGCCGTTTCTGTAATCTCTTGGATGCGGACCTGCACGTTGATCTGCGGTACACGCTGATCCAGCTGGGGGATCAGCTCCGCTACCTGTGCCACCTGGGCAGCGGTACCGCGCACGATGACGGTGTTGGTGCGCTTATCGGCAATGATGGTCGCTGCGTCACTCGTCTTTGCAGTAGTGGCGGCCGTACCTGTGGTGGACTGGGCGGCCGAAGTGTTTGTAGTGGGCACCGTCACAGTGATGGCGTTGCCATTGGCGTCTGTAGCGTTCACAGGAACGTTGGCCAGCGTCGGGCTGGTCTGGGTTACCTCACGGGCCAGGGTGCCCTCCAGCGTGGCCTTGACTTCTTCGGCGCTGGCGTTCACGAGCTGGAACACCCGCTGCGTGATCTGCGCACCTGCCACGACCGGCGCCACGCGGTCCACCTGACCCAGCAGGGTCAGTGCGGCGTCCAGCTGGTTCTGCGGGCCGGTCACGACCAGCTGCCCGGTCTGCCCGACGGGCGTGACCTTCAGGCCCGGGTACTGCGCGGCCAGCAGCGCCACGATGTCTGCCTGCGCGCCCTTGACGGTGTACACGCGCTGCACGGTCTGCGTCTCGGGGGTGCTGGCACTGCCCGCCTGGGTGCCAGGCGTGCTGTCGAGCTGAGCGAGCAGGCGCGTGACCTCCGCGACTTCCTTGTTCGTGCCGCGCACGATCACGGCGTTGCTGCGCACGTCGGGCACGATCCGCAGGGTCGCGCTGTCTAGCTTCACGTCCGCCAGCGTGCGGGTCACGCCGACGGTATTGCCCTGCGCGTCCTTCTGGGGCGTCTCGCTGTAGGTGGGGGTGCCGAAGAACAGTTTGACCTGCTGGCTGGCCTGCGTCGCGTCGGCATTCTTCAGGGTGACGGTGCGCTGGATGGGCGTGTTGCTCACGCGCAGCACCGGCTGTCCGGCCAGCGTCACGACGTCGTAGCTCAGGCCGTAGACGTCCATCAGCAGAGGCCAGACCTCGTTGAAGGGCTTGTTCTGGAAGGAGTACACGACCGGCCGGGCCGTGTCCGCCGTGCTGGCGGCGGTGCCGGCTGTCGTGCTGCCGGTCGTGGCGGTCGTCCCGGCGGCCTGGGGCAGCGCATCGACGTTCGTGTCGAGGATCAGGCCGTACCCGGCACTCTTGGCGAGCGCGGCCAGCAGGCTCGACAGCGGTCCGGCGTAGCGGCCGATCTCGATGGACACGGTCGCGTTGGTGAGGCTGGTGTCGGCCACCGAAGGGGTCGCGGGGGTGGTCTGAGCGGCGGCCATGCTCAGGGCGGCGGTCAGCAGCAGAGAAGCGAAGCGGTTAGTCATGGCTCACCTTTTGTCCAGTTCAAGGGTCTTGGAATCGTTGCCGAGGCTCAGGGTGGCGCCGGTCGCCGTGACGTCCTTCACGGTGACCTGGCTGTCCGGCAGGGTCTGCCCGACGGCGACGACCACGTAGCCGTCCTTGCTGCGGAAGATCGCCGTGTTCACCGGGCCGAGCACCACGGCGTTGAACGCCAGCTGCTGGGTCTGTACGAAGGTCTCAAGGGCTGACGGCGCAGTGGCCG